>JAHDKO010000014.1 GCA_018436855.1 Deltaproteobacteria bacterium
CCTTGAATTCGTTGCTGTAGCTGTTTCTTTTGTTCATGCTCTCCCCGTTATCATATCCGTTTCAGCCTTTCGACCAAAACGCCTCGCTCCCTCTCCGTCATCATCCTTACGGAGCTGTCTGAAAAACGGGGTCCATTATAGACCGCTCCCTTGGGAACACCGGTGGTACCGCCGGTGAACTGGATGAGGGCGGGGTCTTGAGGCCCCACGTCCACCCTCGGCACCCGCGTGGACGAACCCCCTTCCATGAGCAGGGAGAAATGGTGCCATCCTTCGTCGAGGTCCAGGTCCTCGGGCGTGCTCACCCCGAAGCCCTTGATGAAGTCGGTCACGCGGGTGACGACCACCCTCCTGACCCCGGAGCCGGCCAGCACAGGGCGGACGTTGGCAAGGACCAGGTCGAAGGTGATCAGGGTCTCCATCCCGGTGTTCTGCACGATGAAGCCCAGCTCGTCCGCGGTGTACATGGGATTCAGGTTCACCACGACGGCGCCCAGGGACAAAGATGCGAGGTAGGAGATCACGAACTGCGGGCAATTGGGCAGGTGGATGCCCACACGCTCTCCCTTTTTCACCCCCAGCGCGCCCAGTGCGCTCGTCATGCGCCTCACCTGGGAACGGAGCTCCCAGAAGGTCGTCTCGGTGCCGTAGAAATTGAGCGCCGGTTTGTCCGGAAAAGTATTGGCCGCAAGCAAGTACAGGTCATGCGCGGGCAGCCTGGGATACCTGATGGTGGTGGGAACGTTGTAATCATAGTGCTGGTGCCAGGATTTCTCAAACATAGCAAGAACCCCTCCTCTCGATATAAAGCTTTAAAAAGAAACCGTTCCATGACAGATGTAGTGGTCTATTATAGTTTTCACCTTGCAAAAATGCAAGGAGCTGCCAACAGATCGTGAGCAGAGAGAGGGATGGGGTTCACCCGTGAAGAGGTCTGACTGCGATGAAGGGAACACGGGGTTTGCGTTCAAATCCTATGAATCCTCCATCTTAAAAGTCCGCTTCCCGAAGGACTATGAAGGCGGGGCCGCGTTCCCGTTCAAGCTTTCCGGCTTCAATAGGGGGCGGGGCTTGCCCTTCAGGTGCATACAATTGATGGCGAGCCCCCGCGATCTCGATCCCGGAAAGCCTCTCTCCCTGAGCAGGGAGACGGGCGCCCCGGAGCATCTTTCCCCTACTTCTCTTTCGGATAAGGCCAGGCCATGATCCCGCCTTCCATGACCTTCACGTTCCGCCACCCGTTGGCCTCCAGAACCAGGGCGGCTTCGTACCCCCTCAGCGACACCTTGCAGTAGCATATGATCTCCCGGTTCTTGTCCTGGGGAAGCTCTCCCAGCCTCTTTCTCAGAGCTCCAAGGGGCATGAGCGTCTCACCGATGCCCAGGCGCGTCTCCTCGAACTCGTCCGGGCCCCTCACGTCGAGGAAGAACGGGGTCTCATGGTTATCCAGCTTTGCCTTAACGTCGACCGCGGATATGCCCTTGAGCCGCCCTTTCAGCTTGTTCTGCATGATATGGGCCGTGGCGATGAAATGGTCGATGGCCAGGGAAAAAGGCGGGGCATAGGGGAGATCGGAGTTGACCAGGTCCTCGACGGTCAGACCTCCCTGGATGGCCATGGCCCACTGGGCGACCTGCTTGCCCACGTTCCCGGGGCCCACGCACTGGGCGCCAAGGACCTTCCCGCTCTTCCTGCCGGCCACCATCTTGGTGACGAGCAGCTGACCGTTCATGAATCCCGGCTTGTCCGGGCTCGCGTTGACCACCGAAACAATGTCCTCATACCCGAGATTCCGGGCCGCGTGCTCGGAGAGGCCCGTAGAGCCCGCCGAGAAGTCGAACACCTTGCAGATGCCGGTCTGGATGGTGCCCGGGAAGGTGATGATGTTGTCCGAGGCTGCGTTTTCACCTGCCACCCGCCCCTGAAGATTGGCCAAGTCGCCGTAGGGGGCGAGCACCTTCCTGCCCGTGATCCGGTTGACTGTCTCGATGCAGTCGCCCACGGCATAGATGTCCGGGTCAGAGGTCTGGAGATACTCGTTGACCGCGATGCCACCGGTCTCCCCGATGGTGACGCCTGCATCCCTGGCCAGCCTGACATTAGGGATCACGCCCACGGCGATCACCGCCAGCTCGCAGGGTAGCTCTGTCCCGCTGTCGAGCTTGACGCCGGCGAGCCTGCCGTCTTCGCCCAGGAACGCAGCCACGCGGCTGCCCGTGATCACATCCGCGCCTTTGCTCTTCACGTGATTCTCCACCAGCTTGGCAAGCTGCCAGTCCAGGAAGGTCAGGAGCTGGGGCAGAAGCTCCACCACCGTGATCTGAATCCCGGCCAGGTGCAGGGCTTCGCAGGTTTCTATCCCGATGAGGCCCCCACCCACCACCACAGCCTTTTTGATGATCCCCTCGTCGCGCACCTTGCGCAGAAAATCCGCGTCCCGCATGGACTGCAGGGTGGTTATCCCCTTGAGATCCGTGCCCGGTACCGGCGGCATCCTGGGGACCGCGCCCGTAGCGATGATGAGCTTGTCATACTCCAGAGTGCCCTCCTCCTGGGTGAGGAGGTTCCGGTAGTCGACTGTATGCGCGGCGGAATCGATCCTAGTCACCTCGGTATTGGTCCGCGCATCGATCGCCTTTGCGTTGAGATAGAACACCGGGTCACGGGTAACCCCGGTGGGTGTGCTCAGCAGCATGTTCCGGTCGTCGAAAACCCCCCCTACATAGTAGGGGTATCCACAAGATGCCATGGAGAGCTCCGGGTCTTTCTGAATCAGAATCACCTCGGCCTCGCTGTCCATCCGCCTGGCCTTCGCCGCTGCCTTGGGCCCCGCGGCAGAGCCTCCCACAACCAAGATCCGCCTTTTCCGTTTCATACCTGCCTCTCCTTTTTCCATATTCTCTCATCATGGGGTCATCACATCATGGGGTCAGGTCTCAACATATGACATTATGTCATATGTTGAGACCTGACCCCGATCCTTGTGCTGACCCCGATCCTTGTGTGACCCCGATCCTGACCTCAATCTTGTACCAAACTCCGGCACTGTAGTATTAGGGGACAGCCTCTCACTCTTTACTTATGGTTGCATTGATCTGGATCAATAGCCGGAGATGAAAAAGGGCAAACAATCCCATTATTTCTTTCGAGGCTGTGCAGCCCGGGCATGCCGGATATACGGCCGGAGCGCACCGGCGGGATGTTGTGCAACTCCACGGCGGCGGAGGACGGGACTCCCCGCTGTCAGAGGCTCCGTTGCGGGAAAGAGGATGCCCGGTGGCACAACCTTAAGGCTTGCCCCGGACCGCGTTTCCGCTGCACACGGTGACGAATCGGACCCTATCGTCCCGTCTTTTTAAGGCAGCGGGCGCGAAGGAGAATTCATCGACCCTTAAAAAAGATCCTTCCTTCAGCTCTCTTCGGGAAGGATGTCTTTCAGGGACTTTTTTCCCAGATCGGTTTTCGCGGGTGAATGGACTACCTGTCCTTCCGCATCGA
Organism: Deltaproteobacteria bacterium; assembly: GCA_018436855.1. Taxonomy (GTDB): domain Bacteria; phylum Desulfobacterota; class Desulfomonilia; order UBA1062; family UBA1062; genus Phosphitivorax. The sequence continues at coordinate 3,499 of JAHDKO010000014.1, forward strand.
AACGCGACCCATGACAGGGGCAATCCCAGGACTGCTCGGCATTGTTCCAGCTCAACACGCAGCCCAAATGGGTGCAGATCGGAGAAACTGCATGGATACTGCCGTCATGGTCTCTGGCCACACCCACCTTGTCACGGTCCACGGCAAAGACCCCGCCCTGGCCCTTCGAGATTCTCCTTCCTTCAAGCTTTTCCGGTGTGGAGGTGAAACGGTCCTTCACAAAGGTCTTTGCCACGTGGAAATTCTGCTCGAAAAAGGTGTACGCGCTACTCGGCTTGAAGCGGAACGGGTTGTACAGCTCGCTCCAGTCATTTTTGCGCCCGAGCACGGCATCGGTGACGATCGTGGCCGCCACCATGCTGTGGGTCATTCCCCACCCGGCGAAGCCGGTGATGATAAATATGTTTTTGTGCATGGGCGAGGCAGCGCCGATATAGGGCACCTTATCCGTGGTCACGTTGTCCTGGGTAGACCAGCGATATTCTATGGATCCTATGTCGAAGTGCCTGCGCGCGAAGTCTTCGAGCCTTTTATAGAGGCCGGCAGTATCGCTCGCGTGCCCGGTCCGGTGCATCTCCCCGCCCACCAGGAGGATATCACCCTCTGCCCCGGGGTGGGAGCGGATGGAATGGAAGGGTTCTTCCATGCTGATGAACATGCCGTCAGGGGTCGGATAGTTCACGCGCACACCCAGAACATATGAGCGCTTCTGATACATCCGGGCAAACATGAAGGTGGGATCGTAGACCGGGAAGTTCGTAGCGATCACGACATTGCGGGCACTGACCGGACCCCGGTCGGTCATGACCGTCGTATTCCCCCCGTCCTTCCGGACGCCCAGTGCCCGGGTGTTCTCGAAGATCAGCCCTCCGGCGCCGGTATACTTCACGGCCAGGGCAAGCAGGTATTTCCTGGGATGAAAACGCGCCTGTTCCCTGAGACAGACCGCTGCCCGCGTGGGAAAGGGAAGCGAGGTATCCTGGACATAGAATGCCGGCAGGCCGATGCTTTCGGCCGCCCTTACCTCTTCTTCGATTCTCCGCTCCTGACTGTCGTCCACGGCATAGGTATAAGCCGACGACCTGCTGAACTCGCAATCTATGCCCTCTTTCTCGATGAGAGCCGCGATCTTTTCGATGGCTGCCTGATTCGCCTCGGCATATATGCCCGCCCCCTCACGGCCGAAGTGCATGATCAGGGTACGGTAGATATCGCCGTGCAGGGAGGTGATCTTTGCAGTGGTATGGGCCGTTACGCCGGTAACAATACGCCGGAAATCGATCACAGCCGTGCTCGCCCCTGCCTCCTGCAACAGCATGGCGGTCGTCAGTCCGGCGATGCCTCCGCCCACGACAAGGGTGTCCACCCTGAGCTCTCTGTCGAGAGAGGGGAAATCCGTGTCCGGCGTGGTGTCCAGCCAGAGCGTGGTGGGCTTTCCCGGAAGATCCTGCACCGGCTCCGTGGACGTGGTATGATGTTCGTCCATGATTATTCTCCCTTTCATATCAGAGGATCTGTGCCCATCCGTACCCGGCGGCTTTCCCAGAATCGGGCCTCTTCGAGGTGACACACCGGGAGCCGGGACATCGGGTGAGCAGCAGAGACGATCACAGGAAGAGGCTCATGGCCTCCTTGTCCCGGCATCTCTTGAGCAAGGATGTTACGAGCCATAAGCATCTCCGTTTGGGTAAGGGAGGAAACTATCCTTATCAGAGGCACAGATGGCTCGTAAGAGTGATGATAACGGTGTGGTAAGATTTCACAAGAGGCAGCCAAAATCAGGGAGATGAGCTTCACATGAGACACCTGATGAGAATAGTGTCTTGGAAAGATCTCTGTCTGCACCGTCCATCGTCCAAACTCGCAAACAGGGGTCGCAAGGCCGCGGGGAGCGGTTTTCCGTCAGAATCCTCCGTGAGAGGTTCTCAAGAATATTATTCATTTACCGAAATAGAATAGGAAAGGCGTCTTGCGAAGTGAGCGAAGATGTATAAGAGACGGATATGAAGTGGAAAATTCTTATCGTAGATGACTCCACTGTGGTGAAGGCGGTCCTCATGAAGGCCCTGGGAGAAAGCGGTGCCCCGATTCAGAGCGTGTTCGACGCATCGAACGGCAAAGAGGCCCTCGACACCCTCAGAACAGAGTCCATCGACCTGGTGTTCGCGGATATCAACATGCCGGTGATGAACGGGGTGGAGCTCGTGGAGTGCATGGCGGACGATCCGGCGCTCAAGAGTATCCCCATTATCATGGTTTCCACCGACGGCAGCGTGAGCCGCAAGGAATACCTGCAGAGCAAGGGCGTGCGGGCCTATGTCCGAAAGCCCTTCACCCCGGAGCAGATCAGGGCCGTAGTGCGTGAGGTGATGCTTGGCCGTTGACAGTCTCCTTTCCAGCCGGGCGATGGAAAACGCCGTCATCTCGGTCCTGAACGACATGGCGTCGACCCGGGCATCGGTGATAAAGCCCGAGAATCTTCCCCGCTTCGACCACGCACTCATACACGCCCACATCACCTTTGAAGGCCCGTCCTCGGGAGAGCTCGGCCTGCTCATGGACCCCGGTTTTGCCGCTGAGCTCGCCTCACGGATTCTGGGAGTGGACGACAGCGGGGATCTGCTCCAGGACATGGTCCTCGACGCGGTGAAAGAATTGCTCAATGTGGTGTGCGGGCAGTTCCTTACCCAGCGGTTCGGCTACGAACCCGCCTTCACTCTGGGCGTGCCCCGGGTGTTCCCCCTGAGCGCCCAGGCATGCAACGTCCTGCTCACCGGGCCCTCCATCCTGATCTTCCGGTGCGACGACTCCATTCTGCCGGCATATGTGCGGGTGAAGAGCCGGATCGATTGATCACAGGTCATCTCCTCTCTGCCAAGGAGGTCGGCAGGTTTTCCGCGTATCCTTGTCAAGAACCTGACCCGCGTTATCATCATTTCTGAAGGCACTCGGGAAGCGCATGCCGTCTCTCGCGTTTCTCCGCAGTCCTTCCGCCAACGAGCAACCGTACCAACACATGCTGGAGGAGGCGTGATGAGTTCTGTCAGTCGACTGGCCTGCGTGGACCGCCTGAGGAACCAGGTGGTCCTGGTGACAGGGGCATCTTCCGGAATCGGTAGAGGGATCGCGCTTGCCATGGCGGACGAAGGCGCACAGGTTGTGGTGAATTATATCCGTGACCGGACGGGGGCGGAGGAAGTGGCACGGGAAATACGGTCCAAGGGCACCGATGCGCTCGTTCTGGAGGCGGATGTGAGCCGGGAAGACCATGTCGAGGTCATGTTCGCCAGTGCCGTCCGGGAATTCGGCACCGTGGATATCCTGGTCAACAACGCCGGCATTCAGCGGGACGCCCCGGTGCACGAGATGACCCTTCAGGAGTGGCGAGAGGTGATCGACGTGAACCTGACGGGCGCTTTCCTCTGCTCGCGGGAGGCAGTACGAGAGTTCCGGCGTCGCGGGCTGGCACCGCAGCGGTCCATCGCGGCGGGAAAGATCATCTTTATCAGCTCGGTCCACCAGGTCATCCCCTGGTCGGGCCACTGCAACTACGCCGCATCCAAGGGAGGGCTCATGCAGTTCATGAAAAGCCTGGCCCAGGAGGTGGCCCGGGACCGGATCAGGGTCAACGGTATCGCGCCCGGGGCCGTACGGACCGATATCAACCGGGAATCATGGGAAGATCCTGCTGCCCTTGAGGAATTGCTCAAGCTCATCCCCTCAAACCGGATCGGCGAGCCACGCGATATCGGCAGTGCAGCGGTATGGCTCGCATCGGATGAATCCGACTATGTGCACGGGGCCACCATTTTCATCGACGGCGGGATGGCCCTGTATCCCGGCTTTGCATCAGGGGGCTAGATACGTGCGAGCGCAGGGAGGCTTTCCGCATAGGTCGGGTGGATGTGCTGCGCCTTTCCCAGCAACCGTGTGTCTGCACCGGCCTCTATCAGATCCACAAATATATGGATCAGCTCGCTCACCTCGTACCCCACCATGGTCGCGCCGATGATTTTATCGGTTTCCTCCTCCACCACCATTTCATAAAAGCCCCGCTCTTGGCCCCATTCAATGCCCCGCGCGATATCCCTTAACTGTACGGAGGCTTTCCTCGCTCGCAGGCCCTTCTGCTGTGCCTGCTCCAGGTTGTGCCCCGCCCTTGCCACCTGAGGCTCGGTGAACACCGCATATGCCAGAACCCGGTCGTCCCGGGTCCGCTCCTCTCCTGACAGGATCGCCAGCAACCTCCGGTGGTCTTCCCAGGAGACGTGCGTAAAGGCCGGCTGCCCCGCGACTTCGCCCATGGCATACACCCCGTCACGGCTGGTCTTCAGGTGCTCGTCGACCACGACATAGCCCCTCTCATCGAGTGCAATCCCTGCCTCAGGGGCATTCAGGGCGATTGTGCAGGGTTCTATGCCCGCGACTACCAGCAGCGCGTTCCCGGCAATCACATCGCCGCCTTCCAGGTACAGGCGTACGGTGTTCTGATCGTACTTCACCTTCTCCACGGTCTTTCCCAGAGAGAATTGTATGCCTTCTTCTTCCAGAGCCTCGGACAATAGTCTGCTGACATCCGGACTCTCTCTCCCGAGGATCCTCTCGTTCGTGTCGACAATATGCACCGAGCTCCCCAGCCGGGCGAGTCCCTGGCCCAACTCGAGACCGGTATAGCCACCGCCGAGGATCAGCATGCGACCCGGGAGGGCCTCCAGATCCCAGAAGCTCCGGTAGGTGAGGAACGGCCCCTCCCTGAGCCCGGGTATCGGGGGGATCACGGGCATGCTCCCGGTATCGATCACAACCAGGGGTGCCTCGTATTCGCTGTTTCCCGCCATCACACGGCCGCTGCCGGTGAAGGATGCCTCGGCGCGGACAATCTGCACGCCGCCCTTGTCGAGTCTGTCCTGTGTCGATCGGGCGAATCTGTCGCGTATGCTGCGCACACGCTCCATCACTCCCGGAAAATCCACTTCCACCCGTGCCTGCACGCCGAGCCTGGCTGCAGCGCGCGCCCTGCCCGCTGCATGGGCCGATGCCAAAAACACCTTGGAGGGCGTACATCCCCAGTTTATACAGCTTCCGCCGAAGCGGCTCCTCTCGAAAAGCACCACCTTCCTGCCCCGAGAGGCCATCTCAACGGCAAACGGGACCCCGCCCTGCCCGCTTCCGATCACCGCGACATCTATGTGCTTCATGAAAAGCCTCCAGGAACCTTTTTGTATGAAAGGACCTCTACTATTTCGTAATGCGCGCCAATGCACAAATCGGTAGGCCTATGGGGGTCGCTTCGTCCGGCCCCCCGGTACTGAGCCCTGTCTCCCGCTTCTGGAGCGGCCTTGATAAGATCGTGCTTGAGAATACATAAAGTCTTATGAACATCGAGCCATCAAGGCCGCGAACATCCTTTTCTGAGCGTAGGCGTACAGCTCGCCCGCTTTCCTTACTGCAAAGCTGAGAAAGGTGAATCATCCGTGAACGAAAGGTTCAAGGAGACAATGAACCCGGTGTCCGGAAGACTCGCTTGCCGGTGCAGTCACTCGCCTGCAACACACAGGGGTCTTCCCGCTTGCCGCGGAAAGAAACGGCCAGGGAGGAATCCAGGGTGATCATTGGATCATTCGCCTCGAAAGATAGGCAGACCTCTTTCAGGTCATCTGAATACATTCCGGAGGATAAGAATGGCAGATACTCCAGTTCCCCAGACATTTCGTATCATATGCAGACCCTCGGGCGCCTCCTGCAACCTCTGCTGTGATTACTGCGCCTGTCCTGAAACGGCACACCCGGAGTCTCAGAGCGGCTTCAGGATGACGGAAATCGTGCATGAATCGTTCATACAACAGGTGCTCGGTGCACACCGGGGACCTCTCGTGCATATCGTCTGGCAGGGCGGGGAGCCGATGCTCAGCGGTCTCGAGTTCTTCAGTCGAACCATCGAGCTTCAAAAGAAATACAGGAGACCGGGCACCCGCGTCGAGAACACACTTAAGACCAATGGGCTTCTGCTCGACGATCAGTGGTGCAGAATGCTCCATGAGCACGATTTCCTCATCGATCTGGATATGGACGGCCAGCAAGAGCTGCACGACAATCATCGCAGAGACAGAAACGGACGTGGAACCTTTGAGCGTGCCCTGAAGGCGGTACGGATGCTCCAGAAGCACCGGATAAAATTCGGGGTCCAGTGCAGGGTGAGCCGCAGGAACGGCCAGTATCCCCTCCCGGTCTACCGATTCTTTCGGGACGAGCTCGAGGCCGGGCAGATCCGGTTCATTCCCCTGGTTCACAGAACCCGGGAGGGCGTTCATCATCAGGGTGACTCTGTAACGGACTTCTCGGTGCGCCCGCACCAGTGGGGCCGTTTTCTCTCGGAGATCTTCGATGAATGGGCCGCCCGGGACATGGGGACGGTCACGGTCCTGAACTTCGAAGAGATCCTGGCCGGTCTGCTCGGACGGCCGGACCGGACCTGTGTCCTGGCACCTGACTGCGACGGGGGAATCGTCCTGGATCACAACGGAGACGTGTATCCGTGTGATCGTTTCGTCGAGCCTGGTCATTCTCTGGGGAACATCCTCAGATGCCCTCTCATGGACCTCGTGTCTTCCGAGCGGCGGCTCAAGTTCCTTTCAGACAAGCGGGACACGCTTCCCCGGTCTTGCCGGGAGTGTTCCTTTCTTCCCATCTGCAACGGAGAATGTCCGAGAAACCGTTTTATGGCGAGCCCTCATGGAGAAGATGGCCTGAACTATCTGTGTGCGGGATACCGCACGTTTTTCCGGCATATCGGGCCTGCCATGAAGCTCATAGCCGATCTCCACGACCGGGGCGAGCCGGCTCACGGTATCATGTCGGTACTGGCGGAGCAGCATGCCGATTCCCCGGCGGCAATCATCAACGAGTGAGCATTCGACCTACCCCGGCAACAGGGCCGATGATGCCATTCCGGCAGGTTGAGAGTCCCGGGCGGTTCAGGTTTGGCTCCCTCACGGGGGACCTGCTTCACCCGGGTCCGGAGGTGAGAATTTTCCATGGAAAGACTGGAGCCCACCCTGAGGGCCTTTGCCGAATTGCTGGTAGTGCCCATCGAGGCTATAGCCGCCCTGATCGTTGCAGTGGGGGTAGCAACGACCTTTGCAAGGCTGATCCGCCTCAGGGGAATCAAGGATCTGCAGAAGTTCCTGAAGATACGCCTGCTTTTTTCACGCTATCTGGTTCTCGCCCTGGAGTTTCAGCTCGCTGCCGACATCCTCGGGACCGCCGTGTCTCCGACCTGGAGCCAGATCGGCAAACTGGGCGTCATCGCCTTCATCCGCACCTTTCTCAACATTTTCCTGGTACGCGAGATGAAACACGCGGAAGAAGTGCTGGGGGAGATTCCCTTCCAACCGAGAGGGGATCGTGACCCCAGTGATGATGCCCCTTAAAGGGCCATAATTCCGAACGCACACAATTACCCAAGGGCATCTGCTTTTTCTGGAGGCCTTGCCAGATGGTCCAGGCCATCAAGTCTCGGAATGAACTACCCTGCGGCAAGCTACGGGTTATCAATACCCATTATTGAATAGCCCTTTCGGGAAACAACCACGACTGTAAGGATGAAAATTCCTTGAGAAACGCCTGCGAAAGGACCGCGATTGGGCTGATGAGCACCATGGAAGCTGAATCCTCCCCCGCTCCTCGGAACAGTCGGCGGAACAGGCGATCTTGTCGCCGGTAGTAAAGCGGGTTGGAGCTGGAGCGGATTCCGGTGGCATGAGAAAGGGTTTGGGGGTGGTCGACTCTTCCCATGCGATTCCATGCTGGGTGAGCAGGGTCTTAAGGCGGGCGTTCTCCTCGCGCAATCGCCTCAATTCATCTTGTGTGTTCAGTCTAAAGTCATTCTTCGGCAAATCCATACTCCACCATCAGATCGTCCATGTGGTCGCGATACTTGTCATGATTTGTCGCAAACTCTGGCGCAATATGTCGCGATTCTATTTGACGAGTTCATAGTTGGATTGGCGGGCAGATCCTGTAATTCGGACGAGATCGAGTTCGATCAGCCTGGTCATGTCCCGTTGCAACGTGCGTCGGGAAACACCGGAGCAGAGTTGTTCAATCTCGGAGATATGCACCGAATCTTTTCGCATCAACAATCCCAGCGCCTTGGCCTGGCGCTCGTTCAGGCCGTGCTGTTTGACCAGCACGTCGCGGCGGATGACCTGTTCGCTGCGTTCTCTCACCTCGATCATCTGGGTTTCCAGGCCGGTGACGAAATAGTCGAGCCAGCCGGTCATGTCCATGTCGTTGTCCCGCACGCTCTGGATCGATTTGTAGAAGGTCGGCCGGTCGCGGTCGTAGTATCCGCTGATGGTGAACAGCCGCTTGAAGTCGTACCCGGCCTTATAGAGGCAGAGCGTGGAGAGCAGGCGCGAAGTGCGGCCGTTGCCGTCCAGAAACGGGTGGATGTGCACCAGCTGGAACTGGGCGATACCGCTCACCAGCACCGGGTGGATATCGAGATCGGCATTCAGCCACTTGACCAGCTCCGACATCATCACCGGCACCTCCACCGCCGTGGGCGGGGTGTAGATCACCTGACCGGTGCCCGAGTTGACCACGTAGTTTTGTAAGCGCCGGTATTCACCCGGCGCGGCGCTGCCGCCCCGCACTCCTTCCACCAGTTTGCGGTGAATCTCGCGGATCTTTCCCTCGGTGATCGGGTCGCCGCTGTCCAGACATTCGGAGACGAACTCGAAGGCGGTGCGGTAGTTGAGCAGCTCCCGCGCATCGTCCGGGTCGGCCTCCGGTACGGCTTCCCCCTTCCAGAGCCGCTCGGCTTGATCCAGCGTCAGCCGGGTGCCCTCGATATGGGTGGTGTGGTGCGCCTCCCGGATCAGCGCCTGTTCGCCCACCTCGCGCACCCAGTCGGCGGAGAGCTGAGCAGCCTCCAGGAAGCCCCGCGCCCGCTCGATGCGGGTGATGGCCTGGGTCATCCGGTTGGTGATGGTGAATGTGGGTGCAAAGGTCATGGCGCGGCTCCCTCCATGATGCGGCGGTCCTTGGCGATGAGCTTCTCACCGACATTGGGCCAGCGCGGTTCGTGGGGCAGATGCTCCTTGAAGGCGGCCAGTGCTTGTTCGCGTAGCGCAATCCGATCGACAAGAAACAGCACCTTTTCTGTATGACCGGCACGCATCAGGGCATCGACCATGGCGATGCAGGTGCGGGTCTTACCGGTGCCGGTGGCCATCACCAACAGGAAGTCGCGCTTTTTCTGTTCGATGCCTTCCAGCACGGCGCGAATGGCGCGGATTTGATAGTCACGGCCCGCTATGTTCGTGTTTATTAGCTCCTGAGTCAGAGGCTTGCGGTTGCTCCGTATATATTGAAAGCGTTCAAGGTCATCGCGGGAGGGAAAGCCAACCACCTTGCGCGGCGGGTAGTTGCCCAGATCCCAGAAATAGATGTCGTGCCCGTTGGTGTAGAAGCAGAACGGCAGTTCCCCCCCCAGTTGTGTCTGGATGTTGCAGCAATATTGCTTGGCCTGCTCTCGGCTGATGGCCGCATCCTTGGTCGTTTTTTTAGCCTCGACTACTGCCAGGGGCTTGCGGTCCTTGCCGAGCAACACATAGTCGCTGAATTGGTGCCCTTCATAAGGTGTGCGCGGTTCGGCAACACCCAGAGGAAGCGGGGTCATGATGTCGAACTCCTCGATGACCTGGGTGGGGTCTTTGACGTTCCAGCCCGATTGCGCCAGTTGAATATCAATCAACTCTGAGCGGGTTTGGGCTTCAGTCCTGGTCACGCTTCAACTTCCCCTGTTTTGACATCCTGGCGCAAAAACTCTCGAACGTCGCTTGCGCCAGCTTCGACGGCACGGTCCTGCCGTTCTCCCAGCGGTTGACCGTGGCGAAGCTCACCCCGATTGCATGGGCCAGTTCCTCCTGGGTGAGCGCCAGCTGCCGCCGGACCTCCTTGATTGTTTCCGGAAAGTTCTCGGGCTGGAGCATCATGGCCAATGGACATCTCCCGCTGACTTGACGAGGCGCAGCAGGCCGGGAGCGACGTTCCATTGGTGGCCGTCGTCCGTGGCTACGCTGACGGTCTTCTTGTTGAGGCGCAGCACCCTGCCTTCCAACATCCGGCCGTCCGGGGCCTGAAACCCGACCCGGTCGCCCCTGGAGAAGCCGGCCATCAGCGTGGTGGCGCGGGCCTGGGAGATGAGCTTGAGCCGCTCGACGATCAGCCGGTTGAGAAAGAGCAGATCCTCTTCATTCAATCGCTTGATCGCCTCGACGGCGGAGACGCGGTCGACGATCTTGACGCTGCCGGGTTTCATGATTGCACCTCTTTCTTCAGGGTCTTGAGTTTCGGCAGCAGTTCGGGCACAACATCCCGGATGATGCTCCAGAGGGTGTCGTCGATGAGGTAGAAGCGCCATTCGCGCTTGCCGGCATCAGACATTGACCCGCTCCTGTTCGATGTAGGGACGCAGTTCCGGTCTAAGGGCCTTTTCGGTGATCAGATCGACCGGACAACCGAGCAGGTCCTCCAGATAGAACTGCACGCCGAAATAGCGCTTGGAAGTGGCCGGGCTATTGAAAGCCACCAGCAAATCGACATCGCTGCCGCTGGTCGCCGTATCGCGGGCGGTGGAGCCGAACAGGGCCAGCAGGATCACACCGAACCGGGCCTGCAGCTCCGGCTTGCTGCGGCTCAGCAGTTCTAGAGCATGCGGTCTGTTCATTTCTCAACCTCCAAGGACAGTTCATCTTCTGGGCCTTTGCACACCCGAAGCCGCAGGGCCCAAGAGGTCTATTCAAAACATCTCGACAATATAACATCTGCTATGCGGCGTGCAAGATGAAATTCATGAATGATTTACAGCTCCACCGACGAAATAGTCGAACAGTGGATGCCGAAAGCCGGACGAGGCACAAAGAGGAAGAGGTCTTGGAAAACGGATGACAGTATGCTTCTCCGCCTCCGGCGGTGATCGCTCCAAATTTCAGCATATTCACATCCTAAGTGACGTTTTGCAAATGAATGGCCTGAACCTGATTTCAGACATCTTTCAAAATGTTGTGCATATTTCAAGTCTTCGAAAGCTACGTACAACTTCAGTTTCCAGGATAAGTACTTCGAGATATGCCGGCATTTGCCGGCGTTATGAGAAGTCATCCTTCGCCAAGGCTACGGAGGACATCCTACGCTTGCTCGCTTCCAGCAACGCTTGTCACTCGCTGCTGAAACAGGATGGAGGCGGGGGGAATCGAACCCC
>JAHDKO010000105.1 GCA_018436855.1 Deltaproteobacteria bacterium
AAGGGGATCATGGGTGTCCTTGAAACAGAAGAAGGGCGAGCGGCATTAAAGGATTGGGCAAACCAGAGCTTCAATTTTGCAGACGAGAGTGCGTCTTTCCAGGAGAGGTCGATAAGGGCATGGAGGGCGAGCATCGCACTGTTGACCCTTCGCGGTGCGGTGCCAAAGGGCAAGCCTAATGTTCCAGGGATAGTTGGTAAGGCTGATGACCTGACCGGCTCAAATAACAGCCTTCCAGAGGGCATAACGTATGTAGGTACAGTTCACAGAGCCATAAATCCAAAATATGTAGATAGCGCTTGGGATATTCGTGCTGGAAATATTGAAGCAAGCCATCGATATTCAGACGTAGGTAGGGGAGCACTATATTCAGGTACGTCTAAGAAAGCTGTTTTAGGTGAATTAAAATATTACGATATTAACCCAAAAGATGTTGCTTTTGTTAGTCGACAGGTAGAGGTTGGGAATATTCTCGATCTAACAAACCCACGTGTCAGAAAACAACTCGGGATTAGATTGGAAGATATTACAAGTGACAACTATTTTATTACTCATTCTATTGGAGACTTTTCCCGTACAAAGTATTCGGGTATGCTTGTTCCTTCTGCCAGAGCGACAGGCTCTTCGCACTTGGTTTTGTTTCCCCAATAGGTGAATGTTATGGAAGTTAAAGATTTTAAAGAATTACCAGAAGGAATTAAACAACGCATAAAAGCTATACATCCTGATGATTATGAAATATGGGTGTATAAAGCAATTCCGGCATTAAACAATCGTTCAATAATTAAAGTATTTAATCAAGATGGGGGGATTGTTGAGGTGGTAAGATATCTAAAAAAAGTAGAAGGCTATTTGGGGATTGAAAGCTAACGAGTGTCCATCCGGAAACCGGCAATTTTGGAGCAAAAGCGGTTTTATACACCATCCCCTGTCTCAACAACCAGAGCCACTTCTGGATGTTTTCATTTCCTTCTTCTACAAAATAGGCTAACATAATTATAACGCAATAGGTTTGGTGGATAAGCGGGATGCCCGTTGCATACGTTTTTGTGAGAGCCCGGATTCAACTTTTTAAGACAATGGCTGATGTCTTGTATCTAAGCCGGCAGGCCTGAACATGGGGCCAGGTATCGATAAAAATGGTTCATCAGAGCACCTTCCCTTTCTTTGATTTCTCAGATGCGACAGAAAACTTCGCTCAAGGCAGCAGCGAAGAAAGAGGTGCTGTCTTTACACGGGCTGAAGTCGTGGGGTTCATTCTTGACCTCGTAGGATATACAGCAGACAAGCCGTTACATCGCTTTCGAATTCTTGAGCCCTCGTTCGGAGACGGTGATTTCCTTCTGCCCGTTATCGAACGGTTGCTGAAGTCGTATAAGGCATGTAGCCCAAGTTCATCCCACGCCCTTGAAGACTTGTCAGAATCGATCACTGCGGTTGAATTGAACGAGGAGAGCGTAAGGAACACAAGAAACAAGGTACAAGAAATGCTCCTCTCTTATGGTTTATCTGTTCATGACACAGGCCTGATTGTTGATTCCTGGATTGTGAAAGGGGATTTCTTGCTTGTGGATCTGCCGCACACCTTTACCCACGTGGTCGGCAACCCCCCTTATGTCCGTCAGGAGCTCATCCCTGATACGCTCTTAAATGAATACCGGGCAAGATACCACACGATTTATGACCGCGCTGATTTATACATTCCTTTTATTGAGAGATGCCTGATCGCACTTGCTGCAGGAGGCACCCTGGGCTTCATATGTTCAGACCGTTGGATGAAAAACAGATACGGCGGGCCTTTAAGGGCAATGGTTTCAAAGCAGTATCATCTTGTTTACTATATCGATATGGTGGATACGCCGGCGTTTCATTCAGATGTAATTGCATATCCGGCAATTACCATCATCAGACGAGAAAAACCCGGACCTACAAGAATAGCAAGGCGTCCGCAGATTGCTGCCAAGGCGCTTGAAGATCTCTCACATGCTATGAGTTCTGAGGCTGTTCCTGATGGAAAAGAAATCATCGAGGTCTCCCGAGTCGCTACAGGGCGTGATCCATGGGTCCTCCATTCATTTGACCAGCTGGAGGTGGTGCGTCGTCTTGAAGCGGAATTTCCTTTGCTTGAAGAGACAGGGTGCAGAGTCGGCATCGGAGTTGCCACAGGCGCGGATAGAGTTTTTATCGGCCCGTATGGAGCTCTCGACGTTGAAGAGAGCCGCAAATTGCCACTGGTGCGAACAAAAGACATAGATAGCGGCACTGTTCAATGGAGAGGTTATGGCCTCATCAATCCTTTCAATGACGATGGTTCACTGGTCGATCTCAACGATTTCCCGAAGCTTGCCGGCTACTTTGAAAAACATGCAGACATAATTCGAAAACGGCATTGCGCCAAAGACAAATCCAGAGGCTGGTATCGAACCATCGACCGCATCTATCCGAGCCTTACCCGTGAGCACAAACTTCTCATCCCTGACATCAAAGGCGAAGCCAATATCGTGTATGAGGACGGGCACTTCTATCCACACCACAACCTGTACTATATCACATCCGGAGAGTGGGACTTAAAGGCACTCCAGGCCGTTCTCCGATCAGGTATCGCCAAGCTCTTTGTTTCGATATATTCAGTACAGATGCGCGGGGGTTACCTTCGTTTTCAGGCGCAGTATCTCAGGAGGATAAGGCTCCCACAATGGAAGGATGTCCCTTCGGAGATCAAGGCAACATTAGCCACGTTTTCTGATGAAGAAGACAAAAGCGGGTTGGACGAGGTTGTTGCACTGTTATATGGGCTGTCGAAAATAGAATGCCAAGCCATAGGAGCGGGAAAGAATGGAGACTGTGGACAATCGTGACGAAAGTGTTTTCCAGAACGCGGTACAGTCATGGTGGAAGAGCAAGAACGTAAATGCCGCAGGCATTGGCACTCCGCAAGGAGGTTCGCGAGATCAGAACCTCCGGGGCGATACAATGGATGGTTTCCGGGATGTCATCATCGAGCATTTGATGGCAGGAGGTGTAAGAGAAGAAGACATTTTCTGCGGCAGACAGCTTGAGAGGCTCGCTTCGAACCTCCCGTCTTATTACAGGGCATCAAAAAACTGGGACATTGTTGTTTGCAGGAATAGCCACTACAAGAGATTGAAGAATCCGAGCCTGAAAGAGCCGGTGCTTATTGCGGCAATCGAGTTCAAGTCGCAAACCGGATCGATAGGAAACAACCAGAATAACAGGATCGAGGAGAGCATCGGAAATGCCCATGACTTCTGGGCGTCCTATGAAAATAAGAATTTCATCCATTTGACCCCAAGGCCTTGGCTTGGCTATTTGTTTGTTGGTCGTTATGCTGAGGGTGACGAAACAAAGTGCGTTGAAATCAAACAGCCCCATATTCCAACAGATCCGGCGTTTGAAGGTCCTCATCGAGATGCCCGTTTGTCAAGAACCAGGTTTAAAGGCATTTCATATGCTGAAAGATACAGGGTTTTTCTTGAGAGGATGATCGCGAAAAAGCTCTATGACGGGGCCTGTTTTCTTGTAACGCATGAGGATATCGCACAGTTGATCCCCAATTATCGAGTCTTGTATCCGGAACTATCGGGAGAAAAATTTCTAGACAGTCTCCGGAGACACATCAGAGGCTATTATTTCGACTGATTCCGAAGGGCGACTGCTGTTTACAAAATCCTGGTTCGTCGCTGAGATCCCGACAGATGCGGAAAGTGCAGAAAAAATGATGCAGCGTGGGCTCATCGCCAGCGGGCTTTTGCCTAGTTGCACGTTGGGTGCTTGGGGGCACGGGCGGGCAGGCACAGCGCCAGCCGGGTGCGGTGCCTAGTTGCACGAACCCCTGGTGCTGCTCGGACGGCAGGTGCAGGGTTGCCCGGCCTGGTGCCAGCCGACGGGCCTGGTGCGACGGGCAGCGCGTCCGGCCTGGTGCTGGGATTCCGGTTATTTCAAGACAGCAACATGCTTCGAAGCGATGATCACGGGGTCATTGGTGATGAGCGGGACATCGAGATAACGGGCGGTAGCGGCAATGAGCCTGTCATGCAGTTCCGGGATATCGTCTATCTCGGAGGCGGTCTTGATGATCTCCAGGCTCAAGGGCTCGAACTGGTAGTTGCTGCTCTTCATGAGCTCTTCTGTCTTGAGGAGATCGACGCTGATCCGGTTCTTCTCGAAGAGGTAGAGGATCTCCATCAGGACGACGGCGGGGATGATGATCCTGTTTCTGCCCTGGTCCGCATCGAGAAAGGCCTTGTGACATCTCTCGTTGATCACCCTGGCGCCCAGCATGAACTTGACCAGGGCCTGCGTATCGGTGACGTAGTTACTCATGCTCCTCTTCCACGTGCTTCCAGGTTTCCCGCTTGAAGGCCTTCAGGTCGGCAAGATCGATGTCATGCCCCTTGAGCACTCCCTGCAGCCGGAGGATGCTGTCTTCCCCAAGCTTCTTCTTCTGCCGGATGGTATCGATGTATTTCGAGACAGTGGTTAAGTCCTGTTCGGAAAACCCGCTCAGCTTCCGGTAGATTTCATGTTTTTTTAGGGCTGTCTTGTTCATACGTATATCCTTTTTCCATAGTTCTCGCCAGCAGCGAGGTGACACAAAAATAGTATCAGCTGATGAAAGGGAAAACAAGGTGCTTGATAGGGTCAAAATATTTCTCCGCATGTCTTGGCAGATTCCTGGAGGGGCTAATTCTCTTCGTGGAGAGCCCTGATAAGCCATTGCAAGCAGTGGCAACTCCTGCTATGCATGAAAATTGATATGATATGTAATGGCGCATATGTTGAGGGGTTGGATCAGGAGGTTTATGCGTCGTACAGGCATGGAGGGGGGATCCTCCATCCTGCAGGTTGCCTGTACGGAAGAAGTGAGGCGGGCAGGGTTTTCCCGAAGCTCTCCCCACCCTCATCTTCGGGGAATACGACCCGGTCGAGGAATACCTCCCGGATAATCCGTGCAGGGCTCCTGCCCGTAGTGGCGGTTCTCTTTCTCCTGGCATCCACTGCTCCCGTCACGTGCTCCGTCTCACAGGCGGCGCAGATCGCTGGGTATGTGTACACGCGCTCGCCGATTCTGACCGAGTCGGGCAACAGGATCTGGTGCGAGTATGGCCAAGACGGCACGATCGTCCGCGACCTGGCGGAGGCCACCGGCGAGTATGACCCTGCTTTGGGGTGTTTCGTGCTCTCGGGCCAGGAGTACAATTCCTGCTGCCTAGCCTACCAGGGCCTTCAGGCATCCTGCCCGGGCCTGGGGCTCCCCTTGAGCCGGCAGGACTACCTTGCAAGCGATTTCTTCACCGCGGGCGGCGAGCCCATCGTCAAACCATCCCTTCGCGCCTCGACCAACTTCGTGGTG
>JAHDKO010000124.1 GCA_018436855.1 Deltaproteobacteria bacterium
ATCTCCATCCAGTCCTCCTTGTTGAGCATCGGCGCCCCCTCCAGAGTTTCTTCTTTCGTCCCTCTGAAGGTACAACGCTTCGCTCAATTTGGGGGACTTTTTATTCCGATACTTTTGGGACTTTTAGCACCGGCAATGACAATGGTAAGCCCTGCCCCGAAGTGATACACCGAGATATCTTCTAATGACAGCGCACGCGTTCTGCCTCCTATCGGCCCTTCAAGGACAGACAGGACCATGGGAAGCTCCCACACGGACACTTCCGCGATGGTCTCCCGGCCTTCTGTAAAGTCGTAAGGCCATTTTTGAACGAGATAAAAGCTGCCGTCCTGCCTCTGATACAGCTCCTGCCGGAGATCGAAGACGCCTGGTGCAGATTCATACTGCTCATGGAAAACCCCCGACCAGAAACCCCCGATAAGCCGCGAACCTTTCCCGTATTCTCTTATCATACAGTACCTCCTTTTGATGGAGGTCCGGACCTTGTTGTTGAGGGTATCTGAAAGTGTTAAGGGATGCAAGATAAATAAATTTTTATGTGATTGATTATATTATTTATTTGCGCAATGTGTCACAATTTTGTGGGGCTTTGAGCATGAATCTACAAGCAGGAAGGACAGCCTTGGCTTCTTTCAGGGCCTTTTCAATTGGGTAATACCGGCATTATTAAAACTTTGGTAAATATCTGACATGATCCTACGAGAATACCCCATAGATCTTAACATACGCGCATAAATCAACTGTAATTCACCTGTGGCCAGCTTTCCCTTTATCACAATGTTTGGGTTTCCAATCAGTTCAGATTTATTTAGCATATAAGGCCCCGTATCGAAGTCAATTATGCAATCTTCATCGAAACAAGACGCACCGGCACAGAATTTATGATGGGAGTGATTACAAAACTGTCCACCAGACTCGAAATGCCTTAACTGTGTGGTTGTTGTAGGAAGATACGCAATGACTGGCACGGAAAAGGGACCTGTATCACCTAAATATATAAACCATCTTGCTTTGATTTCACCCCCATATTGGGGGTACGGGAAATTATCCCAACGAAATACGGTCCCTACATCCAATATTACTTACCCCCGAAAGCACGATATGTTAGGTATATCTCTTCGGGGTAAGTCAATTCTTCCTCGGATTTTGAAAATAGATTGTTACTATAGGTCGAAGCGTAATCTATAATCGAGTTAGGTTTGTTGGCGTACGTATCTCTCCACGCCTTTATTTCTTCATGGCTGGCGTCGCTCATGATCTTCGTATCGATAAAACGGTCTGCGAATATCTCAATGAGCTTTTTCATTAGACTGATTTCGTAACGGGAAAAATAGTCGAGGTCAGGGCTTCTCCTCTTCGGCCTTACTATGATCTGCCCCCCACACAATTTTCTAAGCTCGAAGAGTGGGCTTTGAAGGTGGTCCCTCTTTTCGTATATTTCTTTTGGAACTGGTCCACGCTGCATGGCTATGTATGTTAATCCAAGCACCGGCTGCCCGGTTTCCTCCAGGCTTTTGAAATCAAGAAAAGCAAGGTATTTGTACAAGGATGTTTGATATAAAGGTCTCCTTGTCTTCTGGATATGCTCTTTGGCAATAAAGCTTATCGCATTATCGATTTTCTCTTGCTGGTAAGGTATCACTTCTTATCTCTCCATTTACAATGGTTCAGTCAAACGGCATGGAGATTACACCCACTTCGTTTCATATATAATCATTCATCGGTTGAATCAATAGGGGTCTTTAACATACATCGTATCATGTTGTATTTATTTATGATTAAACGATAAATGTCTGAATAATCATTCAGTCTGCAGGAGGATACGGCCTTCATTTCCGTACTGTTCTCTCTGACGCATATCGGCAAACTCCTGCAGGGCCTCGGCAACCTTGCGCAGACAAACAGTGTGGTACTTCTTCGGTGTGTATCCGAGCCCGCCCACCAATATACAAGGCTCTCCTCGGCCGATCTCCTGACCGCACCCCGGGCAAATCGGCGGTCTAGCTGTTGTCTTACTAACCCCTGATTTTATCGCATGAACGTCACTTCCACACTTCATGTGCTCTCCTTTACACAATAGCTCAGTCTGCAGCTCGAAAATCGCGGATTGAACGCGATCGGCAATCCTCTGGTGAGAAAGCCCGCGGCTGCGTGCGATCTCGGATATTGTATACCCTTCATAAAAATGAAGATTCACGAGCTCTCTCAAATCACCCGGCAAGGTCTCCACAGCCTCGGCAATTCTCGACCTCAGGAACTCTCTCTCCTGTCCAGGCTCCTCGGCAGGTTCGGGAATACTTTCATCCTCGATAAAGCCAGTTCCGGACCCAGGTTCAGCCGATGATCGGCGCCACTGATTTACCCCGTCCATCATCGACCATGAAACCCGCCTTGAAACGTATGTCCGGAGTGATGCGCCTTTGGCATTGTCCGGATCGAATTCCCTGAGAGCGGACAAAAGCCCGACCATACCCCATGCAAGGAGGTCCCCACGTTCACATGACAACCCCTTGCAGCGTGATTGCATGACGTTGGCATAGCCTTCAACAACCCGATAAAATATATCTATTTCTTCTAGAAAATATTTACTTGGCATTTTCGGCTCCCGGCATATGTATAGATAGCAAAGCCGCCTTTTGCCTAATGACCTGTCCGTCCGGATTGAGAATCAGGCCCCTCCAGAATGGAGGGGCTTTTTGCCCTCATTTAGGGCTTCAAATGAGTTTTTGTGACGTTCTTCATGCCCTTTACAAGCCCATTGATGAGCTTCAAGTCCTCGTATTCCTTGAGAAGAGAAGGATTCTCCTTCTCAAGCCGGGAGAATGCCCGCCGCTCAAGGATGCCGTCTAAGGTTTTTTGGTCCACCATCTGAACCGGAGACGCGGCAACAGCATCGATTATGAAATCCTCGCCCTCAGCAAGTGCTTTCTCCAGCCGCGCAGCGAGTTGCAAACTATCGAGGTGAACGATGGACTGCCGGACCTCCTGCCCCTTCAGAAAATCAAGAACCTGCCCAATCTCCGACTTCTCAGGATCACTTGGAAGGAAGAGCTTCTGGTGAAGCCGGGCCTCCTGGCCGGAAATATCTCGGACACCATCGACCTTCCGAAGAGCATCCTCCCGGGCCTCCTCGATCATCCGTGCCTTTGCCTGCGGGGTTAGATCCAAATTACCCTGGATCTCTTCCCGGCGAGTCTCGAAATCATCCACGATCGAGATGAGAGTATCTCTGGTCTTTTCCAGACCTGGCAGATATGCCGAATCATGGATATTGTCCTTCGCTGAACCGATGAACGTGACAAACAACACCTGAAAAGCGTTCGTCCTGTGATGCATAAAGAGCCTCCTAATAAGCTGTTTTTAATGGTGTCTGGCCTTCTGGAGGCTCTTTGTTTTTGCCGGTCGCCCGGCGCCTTATTTCCGAGACCCCCTCACGAAGAGGGGCTTATGCCTTCCGAATTTTACATAATTTATAAATCAGCTTAACATGCCGATTACTCTACAGATTTGTGACGGGGTCAACCCATCGGGGTGCCCCTCGAATTTACGAGGGATAGATGGCTCAAGACCCCCGCCGTGCCCTCAGGAGCCTCACCATTCGTTTTCGGGCCGTCCGGAAAGGGTTTGTCCATCTCCCCGCTCCCCTGCCCGTAGCTACCGTCCTGTTGAGCCGGATCGAGCTCGTTCATCTGGCAATCATCCTCCCCTAGCTCTTGGAGATATCGCGCAAGCCGTCCCGGATCCACCTCGCCCGATTCGAGCAGGTTCAATATCTCCCTGATTTTAGGGTTCCTTGTCATGTCTCTGTCATGCTTAGGTCTAACCATGTCAACTACGCCGCCTTTAAAATCTGTCTGATAACTTCAGGGTGCCATGCATCATTGCCCCGCTTCGTCTTGAAGCCGTTCTCCATCAGATACCGGCAAATGGATCGAAGAGAGAGCCCCTCTGCTCGCAGATCTTTGATTAGGGAAAGAACGAGCTGTTCTTTTTCATTGGGGATGAGCAAGCCTTCTTGGTCTGCATCCCAGCCGAAAGGGGCCGTGTCGCCGCCGCACTTCTCGCCATTCGCCTTTTTTAATGCAAGGGCCATAGCGGTACGTTCCCCTGCCGTCTCTCTCTCCAGGGCTGCCAGGGCTGCCACCATGGTTATAAAAAATCGACCCATTGCGCTGCCGGTGTCCAGGGTTTCGTTGAGGGAGTGAAGTTCGATACCCCACTTGTCAAAACGTTGAGTTGTCTCCAGGGCATCAATTGTGGATCGGAACATTCGATCTAGCCGTACAACAATAACCGCATCAATCGTCCTGTTTTTGGCTAACCCTAGGACTTTTTGAGCCCCTGGCCTCCTGAGATTTTTACCGGACAGACCCTCATCCGCAACGATTCCAACCAGCTCTACTCCCTTAAATCTCGCGTAGTCTTCAATCTTCTGCCGCTGAGCCTCCAGGGAAAGCCCTTGGAGTGCTTGTTCTTGCGAAGAAACCCGGACGTAACCGACCGCCTTTTTCATTGCAACCTCCTTATTTTCATTAAGTTTTTCAGAGAAAAACTTATCATAAAACCCAGCATTTGACGAATCGAGCCCCTGGCAAAGCGTGGCCTGACGCCAGTTTCCGGGCGATTTCTCAGTGCTATTTTTCTTTTTTATGCCCGCTAACCCTGTATTCATGAGGTTCTCCGGGCATATCTCAGGTGCTTGTCGGGTGTTCATCTCATTTTATTTCTGCAGACCGGGCATACATCAAAAGGTCTTACTAGCCTGTTTTCTCGAAAGAAATTGAAAAACGGAACCATGGCCCCGCATCTCCTGCATGTATCGGTGTGAATGAGGCTCCCTGGCCGGTCTCCGTGTTCCAAGTAGAAGTCAACAACAGAATTCGGCAACCGAAGAGGAGCACTGCTCTGACCGCTTGCAGAGAGCAGGGCCATGGTGCAGATATGGCGATAAAGCCCCGGCAATCGCCCTTGAGTGTCTTCGGCAGTCTGCACAATCAACTCTTGCATGATCTCCCGACCTCGTGGGCTCATTCGCATAAGGATCTCCTGCAGGGCGGCGCTGAACCGGCTCTCAAAACTGTTTTCCTGAGTCTCTTCTTCTGCCAGATCCCGCAAGAGGTCATCGAGGAGGTTTCCGCTCAGTGATCTTATATTTTCAGGATTATTCATTGCATATCTCCTAGGATCGTTCGAATTTCAGAGACTTGCGCACCAACCGGTTCTGCTGAAGTCTGGATACGATTTCTTTCCGCTGTTGTACACTGCAAACATCGTAAAGCACTGAAATGACTGTCTTTTGGAAGGACTGGATCTCATCGAAGTTCACGAGAACTTCAAGCATTTTTTGCTGTGTAGTGAGCTGATTGCGGAGCTCACCAATTGTCCGCAGAAGAAGACTCAAAGCTACTCCATCGGAGATCTTCAACTTTCTATTGCCGTCCAGGTGGTTCCTGAGATCATACAACAGAGTCTGTGTCTCCTTGTTGATTGTCGTAAACTGCTCTATTGCCTTCAAATCCATCGCTATCACCTGTGGAGCGGCCCGGAGAGCTACTTCCGAGGTTTTTGCATGACTGAGCTTTTTCACGACTTGGTTTATCGCTGCCCTCGTGACCCCGAAATGACGGGCCGCGTCTGCCTGAGACTGACCCGCCTTCAACATTCGAGCGACCTCAACCGGGTCAACACGCCGCTGCTTGCCTATGATTTTGGAATTACTCATCAATTCACCTTTTTTTCTGCTGTTTTGAGCATATATTGCCCTTTATTGCTGCCCGGAGTCCCGCCGCTAGACAACGAGGGGCCGGGGTGTCACCTATAT
Organism: Deltaproteobacteria bacterium; assembly: GCA_018436855.1. Lineage (GTDB taxonomy): Bacteria > Desulfobacterota > Desulfomonilia > UBA1062 > UBA1062 > Phosphitivorax. Next base: position 5,822 of record JAHDKO010000124.1, read on the forward strand.
ATTTCTACGTGCCACTTATACCGGGTCCTTTAAGATGCTTAACACTGGTCATACTTAACGCTTCCACCCTCCAGTGGGGATGAACGTACAACCATTTATGATCTTGAAATCAATCTGCTTCCCGTTTGGGTTATCCGAGGTCTTCCAGTTTTTGGCTTTTACGATTTTGAGAGTTCCCGGTTCCATCGCCAGGGCAAGCCTGGGTTTTTCCAGGGTTCGGAAACCCCCAAGCCCCATATCCGTGCCTCGGTTTTTTTGCAGGGCAACAATGGCAATGGCCCCGTTCAGCTTCTGATGGATCTCGGCCAACTTCCCGCCGATCTCATAGAAATTCTCGTGGATCTCCAGGTAGTCGATTATATTGACCTTGCCATTGCCGGGCTTGATTACATCCCCAAAGTTTCCCGAGCGCTCATATGCCTTAAATTTCCAGTCCTTCAAGCTGAGGTTCTCAAACTTTGAGAGTCGTTTTTTAAGCTCACCGGAACCCATTTCTGAGTTGAAATAATGGACCTCCTGTGAATGCATGTTGTTGTATATGATGTTCAGGAACAATGCGGTCTTCCCGCTGTTTGGCTCTCCGGCAATCAAGATAATGTTCCCGGGCATGACCTCGATCATGTTATGGATTCCAAAGGGCAGCACGATGTTGACGGATTCCGTCTCGGCATCGAGGAAGTTTATTTCCTCGCACTCTGTCTCTACCCGCCGATACCATCCATTTTTCCCGGGAACCCGCTCAAGGAGCCCTTCTTGAACGAGTCTACCTAGTATGGTCCGGGCCTTGTGCTTATCCTCCGATGTTGCGATTGTTGCGCTTTCGTATATAAATGTTGCGCTTATGTTGCCCCATGTTGCGCTTATGATCTCTCGAATCTCTGCAGTGAGGTTTCTTTCCTTGGTAGAAATTCGCTTTAAAACGGACTCGATTTTTGCTTGAACCTCTTTCTCTGGAAATGGAGGATTGCATTGTAATGCAATAACCTTCAAGCATATCAATGCATTATCAGGGGTCATTCCCCCTTTGATAAGAGAATGGGCAATGTGGAAGAGGGTATCGTCCCGGTGCCCCTGCTCGAAGTTCAATGTTGCGTTTGTTGCGGATTGTTGCGCTTTGTTGCGGTTGGGGTGCACCCCCCTCATGCTCCCCCCAAATGCATTTTTTAGTAAATAATATATAGGCTCGGGCAGTGCGGCGGGAGTTGCATCAAAAATGCTCAGGTAGGGTGCCCACGAGTAAGGCCTGCCGTTCTTGCCGATCGATGGCGGTGCAACCACAAATCCACCCTGGCCTCTGTAATCGCAATCCTCGATGAATCGAACAGCATTCCCGAGGACGTCACGGTGGGCCACATAGATATGGCTTCCCCCACGGGGAGTCTGGCATGTGGGTGTCTCGAAGGTCTCCGGCAAGTATTCGGTGAGGGCCTGGGCTCCCTTCGAAGAGTCGACGTCTATCACGTCGACGCCGGAGACCGCCCCGGTCACGATGCCCACATTTGCATCCGGCCACTGGGCAAGCCATCGTTCAACCTGCTCTTCATTGGCTCGCTCTTTCTGGTATCTCTCCCATGCGATCAATGGCTTCTTGTCCCTTGGCCGGATCGGGATGATGGAGAGACCCCGTTCGAGGTACCGCAAAGCTTGGCTCAGAAGGACACTCATGTGTTCTCTTGGTCCTTCACCTAGTCGATCCGCTGCGTCCGCGCCTCAAGCCATTCCATGAGCTCAGTGACCGGGTAAGCTATTTGATTTCCGATCCTTACACGGCCCCTTGGTCCCTTGCCCACGCAATCCAGATTTGCCAGCGTTCGAGGGCTCAACAAACCATTCGTAAATCGCCCTACCGCCTTGCGCGGGACAAAATCAATGCCGCTCATTGCGATCTGCCCAAGGTCACGTTTCTTCATGAAACATCCTCCCGTTTCAATTTCTTTCCAACCACCCTTGCCGAAAAAAGACTCATTTGCAAGTCCTTTTTTTCATTGATTATTTTGCACAACCCTACGCATTTATGCACAACTCTGCGTGTCTGGAAATCGGCCCGGGATGGTCGTTCTCGGCCAGGGCAATTCTCAGCAGTTCACGCTTCCGAAGCAATAACCCTGCAATTTCTAAAGCTTGCGCAACATCACCTTTCTCCAACAATCTCCGCACCAAGGCTTCCTGCTGCTGAATACCCTCAAGAAGTCGCTTTACCAAGGTTCTGTTGCTCGTTTCCGCTCGGTGTTCCATCTCTCCCTCCTATGTTCCGGGCATGTTTTCACATGTGTTTGAGCCCTCGAAAATGCAAGTAACTTGTTACTTTATCCTTTATTATCATTTTGTTACGACTCTTTATGTCACAGGGGACACGGCTTCATAATGATTTTTTTAATGTGGGGAGAGAGTGGGGAGAGGTTATTATAGCGTTACATAACGTTTATTCATTGAGGGAAGCTGGCTATCTGTAGATTGGCTTGAAAGGTTGGTGCCGGAGAAGGGACTTGAACCCCCACGAGCTTGCGCTCATCGGATTTTGAGTCCGACGCGTCTACCACTTCCACCACTCCGGCAGTGATTTTTCAATATCAGAGCTCTTCATGGTTTGCAAGCTTTGCAT
>JAHDKO010000155.1 GCA_018436855.1 Deltaproteobacteria bacterium
CCGGATATTCTCGGAAACCCATCTCGCAATGCCTTCGGCCGTCGGAAGCAAACCTCCCCTAGAGAGGCTTTTTGCCCTGTTTATAATCCGAGGGTCGTCGGCTTCGACATACTGTTCGGCCCGAAGATATCGTTCGACATCAGATACCTTCTCCCTGAGAGGCTCTGGAGAGATCAGAAGATCGGCACTGATGGTAATGATTTTTACCGCAAAAGGTGGAAACTGTTGAAACGTGAACTGGAGGACCTGATTTCCCAACTCATCGTCAAACCTCTCAAACGGATGTGACGCAGCGATCTCGGTGCAACGATGGGTGGCGGTGGCCTTTACCGGTGCATAGGTTCGAAACTGCGCATCATGAATAATCCTGCCGGTCCGGTTCTGGATGGTGAAGGAATAGGAAATATGCCTGTGAATATCGTACGACTCCGCCTGCACCCCCCCTTCTGAGAGAAAGAGGAAACTCACGACGCAGGCAATCGGCACAAGAATTGTACGGGCTGTTATTGCCCTGACCCACAAAAACACCATCACAAGGCCTCTCACAAAATATTCAACCACTATAATAAATTTGCTTTACGCGAATTTTACCTGGCTTGTCTGATAATATCAAGCAAGAATCCGACAGTTGCTTATTCTTCTTTTACGTCCCTGTTTGGAATGTGGGTTACGGGCAAAAAAGCCGCATATTGTCGCTATCACCTGCCGGCATATGAAAAACTTTCGAGGGGGTCAGTCATAAGAACCTGCCTGGATGATTGATCATTTCATCTCATACATGCTTGAATCTTATGCTTTGAAGGTGATTCACCTTCAGGGTAAACCGGAACGGAATCGGAAGGAGAAAGGTTGCTCCATATCCGAATGAATGCTGAATTGAGGAAATCGGGCGGATGTAATGTGAACCCGTCCCCGAATAGGCTCCGAATAGGCTTGAAACAGGATGTAATTGCCAGGGCGGGAGGATTCGTGTATAAAGAAGAGATCAAATGCATCTGTGGACGTGCGTTGTGAAGGGGATACGTGCTTTTCTGTCATGCGTTGTGCTGGCGGTCATTCTGGGGGCGGCCTTTCCGTGCAGCTCTGCCGAGCTGGGCGGGTATACCTTTGCCGACGACAGCATCGACCTGTATCTGAACCCTTATTTCAGCGACCACAGCCGGCCCGGGGATTTCATTACTACCCTGTACGGGTACGGGGACTTTGCCGGGCACGAGGTCGTCCAGACCCATCACCAGTATTACGAGCTGGAGGGCATATCCTGCAACGTGATCCTCGAGCGGGGATATTTCCCCGAGTTTTCCCTGGGCTATGCCGAGATGATCTACTACACGGCCTACCACTACTATGCAAAGGATACAGAGGACAATATCCATCTCCTCGAGTATTACTTCATCCCCGATAAGGGACAAGGGGCGTCCTGGAGCTATGGAGCGCTGCCCGAGGGCGCCACGACCGTGAAGTACCCCGCCGATCCCAGTCCGGGCCAGGAGGTGGTGTTCGGCACGGTCGCGGCCACAGGCGTATCGGTCGGAGACATCCGCGGGTGCACCACCATCGTGTTCGACTCCCTGCCCCACGCTCCCTCGGAGAGTGTCACCGAATACCTGGTGCCCGGCTCCGGCATCCTTGCGAGCTCGTTCAACTGGGGAGGCGGCATCAACGGCTTTTCCGAAGACGCAGGCGCCCCCGAGTTCGCGGAAGAGGAAGACAGCGCATGGAAGGAGTGGTGGGACGACCACTGCTTCATCTCCGCGTGCTCGCCCCGGCATACCCGGCCGTGCATGGACCTGGTCAGGGCGGTGGAATCCGTTGCTGCATGGCTGTCGCGAAAACCGCGCATTCCTTTTTAACAAGGCGGCCGTCCAAGGGCAATGGGCTGCAGGGAGACCACCCCGGCGGGAATCCGATAAACCCCTTGACTTTCTTCATGGATTCCTTATGAAATGATAGCGATGAACCTTCTGTGACGAGACACCCCTTGAGCCGGTCTCGAGGGTGCCATCCTGAAATGAATTGTTCCATCACGTGAGAATACTACGGGCAAGGCAGGTGAACGATGATCGCATATCAGCTTACCGTACCGACGGAGAACACCCCGGGCAAGCTCGCCATGGTGTCCGGCATCCTCGCCAGGGAAAAGATCAACATCAGGGCCGTCACCATATCGTCGTATGGAGACCGGGGCTTTTTCAACATCCTGGTGGACGACCCCAAACCGGCCCAGAAGGCCCTGACCCGGGAGGGCATCGACGCCCGTCTCAAGGAGGTGATCGCCGTGGTCATCGACGACAGGCCGGGCGGGATGGATAAGCTCGTCCAGATCCTGGCCGGAGAAGGCATCAATATCGAGAACGCCTACGGGTTCGTGCTGGAGAGCAACAAGACCGCCGTGTTCGTGGTGGACGTGTCCGATCCGGATAAAGCGCAGAAGGTGCTCAAGGAGCACAAGTTCAAGACCCTGACCCCCGAGGCCCTGGCCACCATCGAGCCGTTTCACTACATGAAGTACTGAAACCGCGCGAACCCCGTTACCGGGCAAACACCGGTACCGGCCCTTTCCCGGCTCGTAGCGGCCGAGCCCTCCATGCCGGCCGCGCCGGGCAGAAAAAGTCCTCCACCTGCATCTTTTCCTCTCGCCCTCTTCCTTCCCTGTCTCCCCATGAGCTGCCTCGCTGCGGCTGGCGGGATACCCGGGGCATTTCCGGCATGAACAATCCATTCCCCGCAGGCCCGGGGCGAGCCTTATCCCCGGGAGAGATTAGGAGATGAGTCCTCCGGCCTACCTGAGCAGGCCCGGCAGGAAGGTCGCGATCTGGGGGAAGGGGATCAGGAGGAAGGTGAGGAGGATCAGCGCGAGCAGCAAGGGCACGACCCCTCTGAAGATCACACCCAGCGGCACGTCCCTGGCCACCCCGCTCACCACGTAGACGTTCACGCCCACCGGCGGGGTGATAACCCCGATCTGGGTGACGAGCACGATCACCACGCCGAACCAGATGGGGTCGAACCCGTAGTCGAGCACCACGGGGTAGAAGATCGGGATGGTGAGCATGATCAGCGCCAGCGAGTCGATGAAGCACCCGCCCAGCAGGTAGATCAGTATGATGAAGCTCATGATGATCGCCGGATGGAGCTGAAACGACGAGATCCAGCTCGCGATGTCGTAGGGGATGCGCGAGACGGCCAGGAAGTGGCCGAACACCGTGGCTCCGGCCACGATGATCAGGATCATGGCGCTGATCCGCGTGGTCTCGAACAGTGCCTGGACGAATCCCTCCCAGGTGATGTTGCGCTGGATGATGGCGACCACAAGCGTGGCGAAGGCCCCGGTGGCCCCGGCCTCGGTGGGGGTGAAGATGCCCATGAACAGCCCGCCCATCACAACGACGAAGATGATCAGCGTCTCGATAGTGCCCGGAAGAGACGCGGCCCGCTCTTTCCAGGTGCTCTTCGGGCCCTTGGGGCCGAGCTCGGGCCTGATCGTTGCCCAGATGGCGATGGTGGCCACGAAAAACAGGGTGAGCAGAACGCCCGGAAGAATGCCCGCGAGAAAGAGCTCGCCGATGGACTGCTCGGTGAGGATCCCGTACACGATGAAGATCACGCTCGGAGGGATGAGGATGCCGAGGCTCCCTCCCGCGGCCACCACACCGGTGGCCAGCTCGGGCTTGTAGTTGTACCGCTTCATCTCGGGCAGGGTGGCCGCGGCCATGGTGGCGGCGGTGGCGTTGGTGGAGCCGCAGATGGCGGAAAAGGCGGCGCAGGCCCCCACAGTGGCTATGGCAAGCCCTCCGGGAAGATGGCCGATAAAGGTATAGGCCGCGTCGAACAGGCGCTTGGAGATCCCGGAGTGAAAGGCGATCTGCCCCATGAGCACGAACAGGGGGATGACCGTGAGGTTGTAGGATCCGAACACGGAGAACATGTCCTTGGCCAGCAGGTTCAGCGACGCGTCCACCGAAACGATGGAGGCAAAGCCCAGGAACCCGATAATGGCCATGAGGAAACCCACGGGCATCCGGGAAAAGATGAGCACGAACAGGGCGATGATGCCGATGATGCCGATCACGGTGGGGCTCATTCGATCTCCGCCCCTTTCAGCTGTCTGAGGAACTCGACGAACAGCACCACCACCAGCATGGCGGTGCCGAACGCCACCCCGTAGACAAACGGATAGGTGGGCATCTGCAGCGTTGCCGATACCTCGCCCGAGCGCTGGAGGCTCTGGGCATACTCGACGCTCTGCCATGAAACCACGGCGAAAAAGATCATGGCGATAAAGGCATTGACGGCGTTTACAATGATCCGGGCGGTCCAGGGAAGCCGCATCACGAGGAAGTCCACGGCAATATGGCCCTTCTGGACCGAGGTATAGGGAAGCGCGAACGAGATGATCACCGCGCCCGTGAAGCTGACGATCTCATAGGTCCCGGGGATGGGACTCTTGAAAAAACGCAGGATGACATCCGCGGTGGTGAGGAGCATCATGAAGGCAACCCCTGCGGCGGACAACCAGTTCACCTTGTCTGCAAGGTTTGCCACGAACCTCTCGATGCGCAGAAAGGATATCATCAAAGTCTCCCCGTGAAAATCCGGAGCGGCACCCCCTCGGACGGGCCGCCCCGGGCATAGCCGATAGAACGTCCTCTATTCGATGTTTTTCTCGATGCTCGACTGCAGGATCGCGATGTTCTTCGCGGCATCGACACCCTGTGCCTGCGCCGCCGCGATATAATCGTCGATCACGGGCTTCACGGCGGCCTTCCACCGCGGGCCCTCGTCTTCGGACAATGCGATGAGGGTGTTCTGCTGCTCCTCGTTGAAGGTTTTGCCCTCTGCATCGGCCTCGTCCCAGGCCTGTCCGTGCACCGTGATGTATTCAGTGCTCACATCCGTGAAGACCTGCCGGATGTCAGCCGGCATCCTGTTCCACTTGTCGGTGTTCATGACCACGAACATTGCCGTGGTGTAGCCAATGCCCTGGCAGTCGGTGGTGTAGTCGATGACCTCGCCCTGCTTCCAGCCCTTGAGCGTCTCCATGGGCGCGAAGGTCCCCTGCACCACGCCCTTCTGAAGGGCCTCATAGGTGCCTGGCTGAGGCATGGCCACCGGCACTCCGCCCAGGGCCTCCACCAGCTTGGCGCTCAGGCCAGTGGAGCGGATTTTCATCCCCTTGAGGTCTTCGAGCATGGCCACCGGCTTCTTGGTGTGCAGCAGGCCCGGCCCGTGGGCGTGGATGTAGAGCACGTGGACGTCGTCGAGCTCCTTGGGTTTGACCTGGGCATAATAGTCGTTCGCCGCCCGGGTCGCAGCCATGCCGCTGGGGTAGCCCATGGGCAGGTCCACCGCCTCCATGACCGGGAAACGGCCCCGGGTATAGGCAAAGCAGGACATCCCGATGTCCGAGATACCTCTCACCACGCCGTCATAGCATTCACCCGCACTGGTGAGCGTGCCGCCCGGGAACACGTTGATCTTCACCTGCCCCTCGGTCCGCTTTTCGATCTCGCGCGCCCATGACTCACCGGCCTTGCACTGGGCATGGGTGGGCGGAAAGAAAATGCTGTAGGACAGCTCAACCACCTCGCCCCTGGGTGCGGCGCCACCATCGGAAACCGCTGCCCCCTCTGCGGACGCGGCCTCCTCCTCAGCCTTCCTGGTGCACGAGATGCAGAGCATCAGCACGAGAAGACCACAAACCAGACTACAGATGAATCTTTTCATGAAACCTCCCCCTTCGTGTTCTCTTGATAAGAAACGCCACTCGCAAACCATGATACGACACCACCTCAGTACCCCGGACAACGAAAATCCGCATATGTTGCCCTTCTTAAGGGAAGAGCACATATTTTAGTAGGATCAGGGTGAAAATCAAGAAAATTATTCCCCGCCGCGCAGGGCACTGTCAGCAGTCGTTCCGTGCGCGCCCGTGCAGGCACCTCCCGGTGCGGGAGGTACACCGGTGCTGTGTAGTGAGGGGCAAGGGTGGGCATCGCAGGGAGACTGCGTGCATCTTGCAGCGCGGGTGAGACGCGGGCATCCGGTCTGCATGCCGCGTGTGGCGGATACGCGAGGAGTTGACGGGTCCGGGACGCGCAGGCACGGGCGTCTGTTTCCCCGGAAAGGTCCGCTGCGGCTCTCATGCCTCGAGATCAGCGCCGCACGAGTCGCACTTTTCGCTGTCAGGCCAGACCAGGCTGCCGCATGCGGAGCAGAGATGCACCGTGCCGGCCTGCGTGCCCGAGACCGCGCCCTCTACGGGCAGGCCGAGGAGCTTCTTGAGCAGGATGATGATCTCGGAGAGCGCCCCGAAGAGCAGAAAGAGCACGCCACCCGCCAGGGCGCACATGACCCCGGCGGCGAGCCACAGAAAGGACCCTGCCGTAATGGCCGCCGCGACGCCGATCAGGCAGGCGATGATCCCGGCCGCGAGGAACGACCGTGATGCCACCAGCAGCCCGCGCTCTTTACCTTGGGTATCCCGGTAATGCTTCTGGACGATCTGCGCCTTCACGTATTCTTTACCCGGCCTTTGGCCTTTTTCATCCTGTCTTTAGCCTGATCTTTCCGCCCCGACCGTTTCCCGGGCCTTGCTCCCGGGCTCTGCCAGACGATGGGGTTCTTATGAATCCCGGGCAGGGACAGGCTTCCGGACTCCTGAACCCCCCGTTCCTCCCCCCGGTCCGCTCGTGCGGGCGCCCTTTTTCAGGAGAGGAGACCGAGCAAGCCGATGTGAAGCGATGCCCGAAAGGGGCCGCATCCATGATCGCGTCTTGAACGACACACCCTCGACGAAACATGATCATGGTATGAACCTTATAACGGCAAGCCCTGGACCCTGCTTCAAGCCGAAAAGCTTTCAACGGGAGTGTGACCCCACCTTCAAAGTCCTTCAGGAAGCGGACTTCAGAAGGAGGATTCACCAAAGTATCTTCGACGTTGCAGGGAAAGGGACCCAACTCCCTTCAGAGGCCATAGACCTGCTCGCCCTTGAGCACATGAAAACCGTTTTGCTGCAGGGCCTCGATGGCCTCGTCCGTGGCGTCGAACCGGAAGATGATCACCGCGTTCTCGCCGCTGCGCTCCACAAAGGCGTACATGTACTCGACATTGATCCCCTTGCCGGTGAGCAGCTCGAGGATGCTGTTGAGCCCGCCCGGCCTGTCGGGAACCTCGACGGCCACCACGTGGGTCTTGCCCACGGCGAAGCCCTGGTCGTTCAGCACCTCCTTGGCCTTTGCCACATCGTCCACGATGAGCCTCAGAATGCCGAAATCCGACGTATCGGCAAGAGAAAGGGCCCGGATGTTGATCTTTGCATCGCTCAGGGCCTTGGTGACGCTGGAAAGCCCACCCGGCTTGTTCTCGAGAAAAATCGATATCTGTTCTACCTTCATCAAAGACCTCCTAGATAGTCCGCTTGTCGAGCACCCGCTGAGCCTTGCCCTCGATCCTCTGGAGGGAATTCGGCTCCACCAGCTTCACCTTGGCGGTCACGCCAAGATAGTCCTTGATATCCTTTGTAATGCGTTTCTCCATATTCTGCAACTCGCGAATTTCATCGGAGAAGATCTTTTCGCTCACCTCGACCTGAACCTCCAGGGTGTCCAGGGAGCCGTCCCGGTCGACGATGAGCAGGTAGTGCGGCTCCAGGCCGTCGATGCCCAGGAGCACGCTCTCGATCTGGGTGGGGAACACATTGACGCCCCTGATGATGAGCATGTCGTCGCTCCTGCCCGAGACCCGCTCCATGCGCACGAAGGTCCTCCCGCACTTGCAGACCTGCGGCAGGAGCCGCGAGATGTCCTTGGTGCGGTAGCGGACGAGCGGGAAGGCCTCCTTGGTCAGCGTGGTGAACACCAGCTCGCCGGGCGTGCCCCAGGGGAGCACCTCGCCGGTGGCGGGGTCGATGGTCTCCACGATGAAGTGGTCCTCCTGGATGTGCAGGCCGTTGCGGCCCTCGATGCACTCCATGGCCACTCCGGGGCCCATGATCTCGGAGAGGCCGTAGATGTCGAGCGCGGTGATGTCCAGCTCGCGCTCGATCTGCTCGCGCATGCGCCCGCTCCAGGGCTCGGCGCCGAGGATGCCGACCCTGAGCCTCAAGGACTTCATGTCCACGCCCATCTCCTTTCCGGCCTCGGCCAGGAAAAGCAGGTACGAGGGCGTGCAGCAGATGGCGGTGGGCCCGAAGTCCTGCAGGAGCATGATCTGCTTCTTGGTGCTGCCTCCCGACATGGGGATCACGCTCGCGCCCAGCTTTTCGGCGCCGTAGTGCGCGCCCAGGCCCCCGGTGAACAGGCCGTAGCCGTAGGCGTTGTGGATGATGTCGTTCTTGTTGAGGCCGGCCGACACGAACGACCGGGCCATGAGCGTGGCCCAGGTCTCGACGTCGCGCTGGGTGTAGCCCACCACCGTGGGCTTGCCCGTGGTGCCGGACGAGGCGTGCAGGCGCACGATGCTGCTCATGGGCACCGAGAACAGGCCGAAGGGGTAGTTGTCGCGCAGGTCCTGCTTGCAGGTGAAGGGGAGCCGCCTGAGATCATCGAGGCTCCGGATGTCGTCCGGGGTCACCCCGGCGCTGTCGAAGGCCTTCCGGTAGAAGCCCACCGTGTGATAGACCCTGCCCACCACCTGCTGCAGCCGTTTGAGCTGCAGGGCCTCGATCGCCTCGCGGGGGAGTGTTTCGAACTCTTCGTTATAAATCATCTGATACCTCCTTGATGATCAGCATCATTGGATCTGAATCTGTCTGCCTCTCCTGAACCCTTCGATGTTCGCGGCTCGGATTTTCTCCTTGAGCATCGAATTGATGGCATCATACCACGCCGACTCGGGCGGGTCCAGCAGGGTGGAGAGCGCGCCGAGCAGGATGATATTCACGCCCCTGGCATTGCCCATTTCCTCGGCAATGGCCGAGCCCGGGACCAGGTGGATATTCGGGGTCTTCTCCCTGAGAAAAGGGACCACGTCCGGGTACGCCCGGCTGCCGGACACGACCGCGGGCGGCGCGAGACGATATTGGTTGATGATCACCGTGGCGTCCTTCTTGAGATATTTCAGGTACCTGGCCGCCTCCAGCTCCTCGAACGACAGCAGGATGTCGCAGCCGCCAAAGGGGATGAGGGGGGAATCCACGCGCTCCGCAAACCGCACGTGGGACATGACGCTCCCGCCCCGCTGGGCCATGCCGTGGATCTCCGACTTCTTCACATCGCAACCCGAGCGCATCATCACCTCGGAAAGCATGTCGGAAGCCAGGATGATCCCCTGCCCCCCGACTCCGGTCATCAGCACATTCATTTCTCACCTCCGATGGCCCCGGGCGCGCAGAGATCGGCGCACACGCCGCATCCCACGCACATGTCGCTGATGTGGGCCTTTTCGTCCCTGAACTCGATGGCGGGACACCCCAGTCCGATACACACCTTGCAGCCCGTACAGGCATCCGTGTCCACCGTGAGCGCCCTGCCCGGGACATTCCGCGACTTCAGCAGAACGCAGGGCGCCTTCGAGATGATCACGGACGGGCCTTCGAACGCCAGGGCCTCCTTCACGTCCTTTCTGGTCTGCTTGACGTCGTAGGGGTCAACGGTCCTGATCCACTCGATCCCCAGCGCCCTGACGAGGTTTTCCAGGTCCAGGTTCACGGTCCGCTCTCCCCGCACCGTGACCCCGGTGCCCGGATGGTCCTGCGAGCCCGTCATGGCCGTGGTGGAGTTGTCGAGGATCACGATGAGCGCCGCGCCCTTGTTGTAGGCGAGGTTGAGCAGCCCGGTGATGCCCGAGTGATAGAAGGTCGAGTCGCCGATAACCGCGACGATCTTTTCTTTTCCCGGCCCGAAGACCGTGGCCATGCCGTGGGCGTGGTTGATGCCAGCCCCCATGCACAGGCAGGTGTCGATGGCCGAGAGCGGCGGGAGAAACCCCAGGGTGTAGCAGCCGATGTCGCCCGCGATGAAGCACTTGTTGCGCTTCAAGGCCCAGAGCATGCTCCGGTGCGGGCAGCCGGGGCACATGCTGGGAGGCCGCGGAGGAAGATCGGGCTGGTCCTCGTCTAGCAGAGCGCTCCCCGTGACAGCGCTCCGGATGATGTCCGGGTTCAGCTCGCCGCACAGGGGCAGCCGGTCCTTGCCGTGACAGTCGATGCCCAGGGCCTTCACCTGCTCCTCCATGAACGGGTCGAGCTCCTCGACGACCCAGAGCTCGTCCACCTGCTCGGCAAACTTTCTGATGAGCTCCTCGGGCAGGGGATAGGACAGCCCCACCTTCAGGAACGAGGCGTCCGGAAAGGCCTCTTTCGCATACTGGTAGGCCACACCGGACGAGATGATGCCGAGCTTCGAACTCTCCATTTCCATGACATTCAGGGGCGAAGCGTCTGAACAGGCCTTCAGCGACAGGATGCGCTCCTCGATCACGGGATGGCGCGCCCGCGCATTGGCGGGCAGCATCACCCACTCCGCCGGATGGCGCTCGAGGGAGGGCGTGCGGCTGCCTTTCTCGCCGCCAAGCTCCACCACACCCATGGAATGGGAAATCCGCGTGGTGGTGCGCAGCATCACCGGGGTCTCGAACTCCTCGCTGATCCGCACGGCCTCGATCATGAAGTCCTTGGCCTCCTGAGAGGTTGAGGGCTCCAGCATCGGCATCTTGGCGAACCGGGCATAGTGCCGGTTGTCCTGCTCGTTCTGCGAGGAGAACAGCTCGGGGTCGTCGGCGCTCACCAGGACGAGCCCGCCCCGGATCAGGGTGTAGGGCAGGGTCATGAGAGGGTCCGCGGCCACGTTCACCCCCACGTGCTTCATGACCGCCATGCAGCGGGCCCCGGCATAGGATGCCCCGGCGGCCACCTCAAGGGCGACCTTCTCATTCGGCGTCCACTCTGCATGGATCGCGGGGTACTCGTTCGCCACGGTTTGCAGTATCTCGGTGGACGGTGTGCCGGGATACGCCGAGACAAAGCTCACCCCCGCCTCGAACGCCCCCCGGGCGATCGCCTCGTTTCCGCTCAATATCTTTTTCATCACGTATTCCCCTTGACTCGACTCGGATATAAAAAAGGCCATGGCGTTTCCCCATGGCCTTTTCTCTTTCCCGCCGGAAACCCTGGCCTATGGGCG
>JAHDKO010000091.1 GCA_018436855.1 Deltaproteobacteria bacterium
GCTCGCCCGGGCACCTTGGGCATTACCGGAGAAGAGCCAGTTCTTCCTCCCCACCACAAACGGGCGGATGGCATTCTCCGCCAAGTTGTTATCAGGCGTGAGATATGGAGAATCAACATACCTGACCAAACGGTCCCACTAGACCACTTCTCAGGAAGAAGGTCCAGAGGATCATGCAGAGAAACGGCTGGGGAGTGAATTTGCGTTCCAAAGGCTTCCGTCCCAGGGCCGGTGCATCGAGATCCGTGAGCTCTGCCATCAACGAACGCTGGGCCACCGATATGACCCACTTCTTCTGCAAGGATTCCGGCTGGTGCCACGCTATCGTCGTCATCGACTGCTGGAACCGGGAGAACATCGGCTATCGCATCAGCAAAAGGCAGAATGCCTCTATTGCTGCAGGGGCTCTCGAAGACGCCCTGATCCACCGGTTCTCTGATCATAAAAGCCTTGCTCATGGCACTTGCTTAAGGAGCGATAACGGATTGATCTTTTCCTCAAAAGAATTCTTGAAGCTGGTAGCAGCCTATGGCTTGGATACCGAGTACATCACGCCATACACTCCTGAACAAAACGGGGTTGTGGAACGCTTCATGCGGACCTTGAAGGAAGAATGCATCTGGCTGCATATGTTCGCCTCCTTCACTGAGGCAAAGAGGATTATCGAAGACTGGATCGAAGAGTACAACACCGAGCGACCCCACCAGGAACTCGGCTACCTCTCACCAGTCGAGTACAAACAAAAATTAGCCGCATAATTGGTATTGATTATCGGGGGTCACTACACTCCTTCAATAACTTCTGCGTTCATGAAGGTCCCAATGTCTTGCTCAACTCAAGATCCAGAAAACTCATGTTCCGCTCATACTCCTTGAACTCCATATCACCCCTCCCCATTCATTCCATCTTGGAAGGAGTATACTTTTTTTAGATAATAATATCAATATACTAAATGATAATATCACCGGAATTCGGCACGCTTACAGACGCTTTCAGCATCGGAATTGTGCAAAGGTCTCTATACTTCTTTTCTCGCCAAGGAAGCTTTTATGTCATGTATAAGACTTATCTTTCTATTCGTCCATAAATTTTCTCTTGCTATCTTTTCCACTTCATAACTATAAAAGTATTTTTTACTAGATGAAAGAACTGCAGATACGAACTTTTCAGGACTATCAACTATAGAGATATATTTTGAATAATTTTTAATAACTGGATGAGGAGTGGAAATGATTGGTAACCCTAAAGCAAAGTACTCATAGAGTTTTGCGGGGAAAGAATAATAGGTCCAGATACTCTTATCTTGGCTATAAAGAAGGAGGAGAATATCCATTTCCCGAAGTATATACGGGAGTTCCTCAACTGGTAGCATTCCCAAATAATAGACGTTGTCAATATTTAGTAGTTCCTTAATCTTTCTATCATATTCACTATACCCTGTATATCTTATTGGACCAATGAATGCAAAAGAGTAATCCTTGAGGTATTGTGTAGATTCAATGACAATATCTAAATCAAGAGATCCAATAACACTACCAACGTATGCAATCTTTTTATTTCCTAAAAGCTCCAGTTTGTTAATTATATTTTTTTTTGTGTAACTAACATTCTTAATGAAATATTCTTCCGAAACACCATTCGGAAACAATATGGGTCTTCTTTTGTATTTTTCAAGGTAATAATCACATAGATTATCACTAACCGCATAGAGCAGCAGAGCATTTTCGACAAGTTGTTTCTCGGCCTTTTGTATCTTTGCTTGTCTGGTATTATCATCACATTCCGGGATTTCCATACTCGGGTGTTTTTTTGCATAAGTATATGCACTAAGCAAATCATATACATGATATACATAGGGGATGTTACCATAATATTTAATCATATTTGAAAAGGTTGATTCCCATATGTATAGGATTTTAATCTTATTAAAACCATAATAAAGCATGAGTATTTTTATACACATGTGATATATTTTATCTACTATACTATCAATTAACGGAAATCGATATATTTTGGGAAATAACCAAGGAGATTCGATTAATATTATGTTGTTACCATATTTCCTTATTCCTGTTATAAACTTTCCTTCTTTCATATTGTGCAATATTACCCTAAGATCCTTGCGGGGATTTACATAAATAACTTTATAATCCTTAGCCAACTCGTTCATTAACTTCTGTCTCACATACCATGGGCCATCCCATAAGGTCTCTGAAAAACTTACAAAAAGAAATTGATCGTTTCTTTTTAATAATTTAGTTACTTTGTTAACAATGCATCTCATAAAATTATCGTTCTGAAAAAATCCTTTTTTCTAGGCCGGTAAGTGTCTCGTCAATTTACGGAAGGTACGAGACCTTTGCGTAATTCGGCAAAAAGCGTTTATCTGGAGTTGACTGGTATTCTTCATCAAAATATCAAGTAAAGAGGCTCATTTTTCTGCCGAAACCATCCCCATTCTCCTCGTGTCCGGCGGCATTTCCATACACC
>JAHDKO010000169.1 GCA_018436855.1 Deltaproteobacteria bacterium
GGCAGGCTTCGGTTATGTCTCCTCCGAGTATGATGAGAGCGGTTCGGACAAGGATACCGCCATGTCGTACTACCTCAACGCCACGATCCCTGTCTACGGCTCCTTCATCGTCGTGCCCGAGATCGGCGTGTTCGACTATGCAGACGGCGCTGACGGCGAAGACGAAGACAAGGATACCACCTACTTCGGCGCCAAATGGCAGATTAACTTCTAAAAGGAAGTCCGGATACACTATGCCTCTGGGGGCCGGGAGCATGTCCCGGTCCCCCTTTTTATGCTCCTGTCCCTGAACACCTGCGTTCATTATGTAGAAAAATCCGCATACGTACAAAGATGGTTTCCGTGAAGTAAAGATGGGCCGGAGATACTGCATCAGCACGTATCGGACTGGAATGATACCGATGTACTCATACCGGCGTTGGGCCGGCAACAGGTTCATTACCGCTGCAAGCTCGCTCACCCCGGCCTTGTTACCGGGCTGGTCTTATCAGCCGGCCCAGGTGCACGGTCAGCAGGAATCAGGATCGTGAAGACCGGGTGCCGGCTGCCCGATAGAGCTCGCCGGCCCGGTAAGAGCTGCGTACAAAAGGTGAGGCTGCCACCGCCTTGAACCCCCTCCTTCGCGCCTCGTCCTCATAGGTGGAGAAGACATCGGGGTGGATGTATTCCCTGACGGGATAATGGTTCGAGCTGGGGCTGAGATACTGCCCGATGGTCAAAATATCGCATCCGGCACTGATCAGATCGTCCATGACCGAGAAAACCTCGTCTTTTGTTTCGCCCAAGCCTACCATAATGCCTGATTTCGTGATCATATCGCTCCTGATGGTTTTCATCCGCGCGAGAAGATCGAGAGAGCGGCGGTAGCCTGCCTGGGGCCTCACGTGCCGGTAGAGCCGTGGTATGGTCTCGACATTATGGTTCAGCACGTCGGGCCGGGCGGAGAGGACCGTGCCCAGTGATGCGCCTGCTCCCTGAAAGTCGGGAATAAGCACCTCGACGCCCACACCCGGGCACACACGCCTCAGGCTCTCGATCACCCGGGCGTAATGGCTTGCACCGCCGTCAGAGAGATCATCGCGGGTGACGGAGGTGATCACCACGTGGTGCAGGCCCAGCTCCCGCACTTCGGCAGCGAGTCTCTCGGGTTCGTCGGGATCCAGAGGACCGGGCTCTCCGGACTCCACGGCGCAGAACCTGCAGTTCCGCGTGCACACCCGGCCCATGATCAGAAAGGAGGCCTCTCTTTTCGCGAAGCATTCCCCCTGGTTGGGGCAGCACCCTTCCTGACAGATCGTATGGAGCTTTCTTGCAAGCAGGCTCGATTCCATCTGCGTGTGGACGCTCCCGAGAGGGAGACGCTTCTTCAACCACTGCGGTTTCTCTATCATATCCAAACCCTGTACAACACCTTCCCGGCAGACCGCGGATTGGCTGAAGCATCTGTCTGGACTCCGGATGCCAGGTATTGCCGTTCGAAGGCGTCCCTGTCCATGAGATCCGGAACCTCCTCGTTGAAGGCCCGGGCAAAGTGGGTAAGAAACGATTTCTTGACTGATTCCATGGATACGGCAAACCCTGACCGACAGACCTTTTCCAGAAAAGTCACCCCCTTGTCGCGGATTCCGCAAGGAACGAACAGGCGGTACAGCCGCAAATCCTCGCGGACATTGAGTGATACTCCATGCAAGGTCACGCGGTCTCTGATTTCGATCCCGATAGAGGCAATCTTGTCCTCGCCCACAAAGACACCGCGGTGCTCGGGGATTCTCCCGCCTTCAACCCCGAAATCAGCGAGGGTCTGGATGATCACCTCTTCAAGGGTGGTAACGAATCGCGGTACGTCACCCTGAAACCTTTCCATCCCCATCACCGGATACGCCACGAACTGCCCGGGATAGTGACAGGTGATCTTCCCCCCCCGGTTCAAACAATAGAGCGGCACCTCTTTCTGGGCCAGCTCGGCCTCGGTCACGAGCAGATCATCATGCCCGCCCCTCCTGCCCATAGTGAGAACCGGCTCATGCTCCAGGACGAAGAGAATGTCCTCATCCCATGACCCGGCCCTGAGATCGTGGACATGTGTCTGGATATTCAGGGCTGTCCCGTAATCGATGATTCCCAGATCCACGGCTTTCATAAAGCATTCACCCCCAATGGCAGGGAAATAGGCTCGTTCTTTCAAGAAGATGGTTTCCTTCACTACCCGCTGTCGTCACCGGTATCTGCGCCCCCCGGATCGGCACGGTCCTGGTAACATCCAGAGCCGAAAAGGGAGGCCGACTCGACATCGGCCTCCCCGGAGCAAGGGGGCTTATTACTGGATGATCGCATCCTCTGACTTCTGATCGTAAAAAAACCATCGGGTTTCCGCCCTGCTGTATTCCTGCAGTGTGCCCGCATTTCGTCTCATCGGTGCCCGGCGAAATCCTCGTGCCGCCTTAAAGGGGTCTCGCCTACGAAAGGGTTCACGGCATATGGATGCAGCCTCCGGCCAGGGTCTGGCCCGCCTCCATGATCGCCTCGGCCAGGGTGGGATGCGGGTGGATGGCGTGGGCCAGCTCCTCGGTCGTCATCTCCAGCATCATCCCCAGCACGGCCTCGGATATCATGTCCGTTGCATGGGGCCCGATGATATGCACGCCCAGGACCTCGCCGTATTTTTTCTCAGCGATGATCTTAACCATGCCCTCGGTTTCTCCCAGCACCATGGCCTTGCCGTTTCCCTTGAACGGGAACTGTCCCACCTGCACATCGGCGATCTTCTTTGCCTGCTCCTCGGAGAGCCCTACCGATGCGATTTCCGGACTGGTATAGATGCAGGCCGGAACAACACGATAGTTCATGCTGCACACATCGCCCATGATGTTTCTGGCCGCGCATTCCGCCTCCGCTGTCGCCAGGTGCGCCAGCATGATGCCTCCCACAATATCTCCTGCCGCATATACCCCGGGCACACTGGTCTCCATGTGCTCGTTCACCACCACGGCTCCCTTCTCACAGGCAATCCCCAGGGCATCGAGATTCAATGCATCGAGCGCCGGCTTCCTCCCCACCGTGGCAAGCACCTTCTCGGCCTTTGCGCTCCGCTCCACGCCTTCAACCGCGTAGGTGACGATGTTGTTTCCCTTCTTCTTGTGCTCGATTTTCTTCACCTGCGCACTGGTGAGGATCTTGACGCCCGAAGACTCAAGGGATTTATGGAGAATCGAGCTCATGGCCTTGTCCATCTCCGGGATGATCGTGGGCATCAGCTCAAGTATGGTGACATCCGTTCCCATGGTCGAGAGTATCTGTGCAAACTCGCAGCTGATGACCCCGCCCCCGATGATCACCACCGATTTGGGAATCGCCTGAAGGGAGAGCGCTCCGTTGCTGTCCAGGACATCAGGGCCGTCGATCCCTTCGATGGGAAGCACCACCGGCTTCGACCCTGCGGCGATGAGAACGGCGTCCGACGCGATCTTCTCACCGGTCTCCTCCACCTGGACCGTCCGGGCATCCACCAGCCGCGCCGTGCCCTGGATCATCTTTACCTTCTTCGCTCCCAGAAGACCCTTCACCCCGTTCCTGAGCTGCTCGCTCACCGCCGCCTTCCTCGCCATGATTGCCGCAAAGTCGATACTGAAACCCTCGCACTTCACCCCGAAGGCAGCCGAGGTCTTCATGGTGTCGATCACCCGGGCGGACTGAAGCAGAGTCTTGGTTGGTATGCAGCCGCGGTTCAGACAGACGCCCCCGAGGTGCTCCTTCTCGATGAGTGTTACCTCGGCGCCCAACCGTGCCGCCCTGATAGCAGCAGGATAGCCTCCCGTACCGCCGCCGATAATGGTGAGCCTGATCTTGCCCGCCGGCTTCCTGGTCGTGCCTGCGGCCGGGGCCTTCACCGCACCCGCTGCCGGAGGCTCGGCCTTGGACGCCTCCCCTGAATCCCCGGGAAGGTCCACCGCATTCTCGCCCGGCCGGAGAATGTACGCCACCACCGCCCCCACCGGGACCGTCTGCTGCTCCTGCACCAGAACCTTGCCCAGTGTCCCGTCCTCGGGGGCCTCCACATCGTAGGTGACCTTTTCGGTCTCCAGAACGAAGAGTACCTCGCCCTTGGTGACCGCGTCTCCTTCCTTCTTCTTCCATTCGACTATGAGTCCTTCGGTCATGGTCAGACCGAGCTTCGGCATTACGACTTCAGCTGGCATCTTCTCGTCCTCTCGATTTCTTTCAGCTCGTTGCTCTCTTACTCCACCACTGCCGGTACACGTCAGAGCGCGAACAGCGGATTCTCGATGTACGACTTGAGCGTCATCATGAATTTTCCGGCCTCTGCGCCGTCAATGGTCCGGTGATCATAGGTCAGGCTCACGTTCATCATCGGCCTGATCACGATCTCTCCGCCTACCACCACGGGCTTGTCGATGATCGCCGCCGCGGCCAGAATGGCATTCTCAGGCTGGTTGATCACGGCCGTGAAATGCTCGATCCCGAACATCCCCAAGGCCGAGAAGGTGAAGGTACCGCCCCTGATGTCATCCGGCAGAAATGTCCCCTCCTTGCCCTTCTTGATCAGGGCCACGCGCTCTTTGGCGACCTGGGCAATGCTCTTGGAGTTGATGTTTCTGATGACCGGGACGATCAGGCCTTTGTCCAGCGCCATGGCCATCCCCATGTGAACCTCGGGCAGGAACAGCACGCCATCGTCCGTCCACCGGGTGTTGATCACCGGATGCTCGCGGATGGCCGCCGCCGTGATCTTCATGAGAATGTCCGTGATGGTAACCCTCACCCCGGCCTTTTTCTCGACGTACGGCAGCAGTGTTTCCCGGTACTCCTGGATTCTGCTCGCGTCACAGGTGTTGTCCATATAGGCCTGCGCCGCCTGGACCTTGCTGGCGAGCATGTTCGAAGCAATCGCCCTTCTCATCCCGGTGAACTTCTCCAGTCGCGCACCCTCCGGCAATCCTGCCGGAGCAGCTGCGGCGGGAGCCCCCGAAGACGCAGGCAAAGAAGCCTGAGCAGGAGCTGCGGCGGGCTTGTCTGCCTGTGATGCCTGTGCCTTTTCTACGTCTTCTTTGACAATTCTGCCACCGGGTCCGGTGCCCTTCACTGCGGAGATGTCGACGTTGTTTTCCCGGGCATACTTCTTTGCCAGGGGGGTCGCCCTCACCCGCTGTTCAGAATTGTCGTTCTGAGGAGATATGGATTGTGTCTTCGGGGTATCAGTAGCTTCCGTAGATATTTGGGATGCGGAATCATGCACCGCAGCTCCTGTTATGTCAGACGCGCTCTCCCCTGCCTTGAGGAGATACGCGACAACGGCTCCGACAGAAACGCTCTCCTGTTCCTGTACCAGAATCTTCCCCAGCACGCCGTCTTCCGGGGCTTCCACGTCATACGTGACCTTTTCGGTCTCCAGAACGAAGAGCACTTCGCCCTTGGTGACCGCGTCTCCTTCCTTCTTTTTCCATTCGACTATGAGTCCTTCGGTCATGGTCAGACCGAGCTTCGGCATTACCACATCAACCGGCATCTTCTTATCCTCTCTATCTTACGAATGTTATTTTCCCTTGAAGTTCGCCTTTCGTTTCTCGACAAAGGCAGTAGTGCCTTCTTTCATGTCGTCCGTGCTGAAACAGGCCATGCAGTTCTTCTGGGCATATTGGACCCCGTGCTCCATGGGCAGGTCCATTCCTATCTCCACGGCATCCTTGCAGAGCTCCACTGCAACGGGCGCATTCGCTATGATTCTGCCTGCAATCTCCTCGGCCGCAGCCACTGCCTGCCCTTGGGGAACCACCCGGTTCACCAGACCGATCCGGTAAGCCTCCTCGGCATTGATGGGGTCTCCGGAAAGCATCATCTCATATGCCCTGGCCTTGCCGATAAGCAGGGGGAGCCGCTGGATCCCGCCTGCCCCCGGGATGATACCCAGCTTCACTTCGGGAAGCCCGAGCTTGGCGCCCTCGACGGCGACGCGGATCTGGCAGGATATGGCAAGCTCCAGACCACCTCCCATAGCCACCCCGTTGATGGCGGCGATGACCGGCTGACGGAGCTTTTCGATTGCCGCGTTCATCCTGACGAGACTTTCATTCCACCGCAGAAAATCCATGGGCTTGAGCGCATTCAGCTCTCTGATGTCTGCACCTGCCTGGAATCCTTTGCCGGCACCCGTGATGATCAGCACCTTGATCTCTTCATCAGAGTTCACCCTTGCCAGGGCGTCTGCCATCTCTTGGATCAGCTTCCGGCTGATTGCGTTGAGCACCTCCGGGCGGTTGAGAACCAGGTACCCTATGTTATTCTTCTTCTCGAGAATGATGGTTTCGTAACGATGCATGGCCTTTTCCTCCATTGTAGAATGCCCTTCTTCACCAGCATATCTGCCTGTCACACATCAGGCAGCCTGGCCCGTCGGCGGGCGCAAGCTCTGGTTGATTGCCCTCATCAGGGATACACGAGTATCTTCACATGCCTGTCAGGATGCTCCTTCAGCTCCTTGATCCCGTCCTCGACCAGATCGTCCAGGGAAATATGCCCGGTTATCAGATCGTCCACCCGGACCCGGCCGTCCTCCAGATAGGCAATGGCCGTGGAGAACTCATCCTGGTACCCGCTGGAGAATCTGATCTGCTTTTCATGGCCCCACAGACGGATAAAGGGCACTTGGATGGGCTTGGGGGCCAGGCCCACCACACAGATCTTCGCCCGGCGGCCCGTTACCTTCACCGCAGTGTCGAACGACGCCTGGTTCCCCACACAATCAAATGCGATATCGGCTCGCAGTCCACCGGTAAGGCCTGCTATCTCCCTTCCAGCATCCACGGCCGTGGGATCGAACACGGCATGGGCACCCGTCCGGGCCGCGGTATCAAGCCTGGCCTTCATGGGCTCGACCACATACACGTGCCCGGCTCCCGCGGCCTTGCACGCCTGCAGAACAAAGAGCCCGATAGGGCCTGCCCCGATGATCGCCACGTTGTCACCGGTCTTCATCCCGCTCCGGTTCACCGCATGGATCGCAACCGCCAGCGGCTCGATCGTCGCACCCATCTCATCCGTCACTGTATCCGGAAGCTTCAAAACACCGTAGGAGGGAACCACCACATGCTCTGCAAAGGCCCCGTCCCATGCAAATCCCACCGTGCCCAGCTTCGTGCACATGATGTGCTCACCCTTGAGGCAGTAATGACATCGGCCGCAGTATATCAGCGGATTGACCGTTACCCGCTCTCCCACTGCCACCCCCTGCACACCCTCGCCCACCTCCGTCACCTCACCGGAAAATTCATGCCCCAGTATGAGCGGGCCGCCTGATCTGCCCGTCAGGGGATGGGGTCTCGACGGAATGACAAAGGGGCCGCTGTAATACTCGTGCAGATCCGATCCGCAAACCCCGCACGCCGCAATCTTCACCTTGACCTGCCCTGCACCAACCCCGGGTACCGGCACGTCTTCTATCCGGACATCCTCTTTCCCGTACCACACCGCTGCCTTCATCAGAGGCTTCTCCTTTCTACAGTGTCCTCTCCAAGGTGCTCTTCACTGCGGAAACAACATCGTCTGCACTGGGAACATAATACTTTTCCAGGCTGTAGGATGCCGGCGCAAACGGCGCGCCGACCCGCATGACAGGCGCATCGAGCTCGTCCAGAATCTCCTCGGCCGCCGCGGCCGCGATCTCCGCACCGAACCCGAACTGTTTGACCGCCTCATGGGCGACCACCAGCCGGTGAGTTTTCGCCACGGAATCAAACACGGTCTTACGGTCCCAGGGCTGGATGGTCATGAGATCCACCACCTCTGCGCTGATCCCTTCCTGCTCGAGGATCCTGGCCGCCTTCAATGACTCGTGCACCATCCTCGACGCGGTCACGATCGTGACATCGCTGCCCTGAAGCTTCACGTCTGCCTTCCCCAACGGCAGCACCACATCCTCGTCAGCCTCGGCGGCCATGCCCTTCATGGCGTGAAGCGTCTTGTTCTCGATGAAGATCACCGGATTATCATCCCGGATGGATGCCTTGAGAAGGCCTTTCACATCGTGCGGGGTCGCCGCCATCACCACCTTGAGCCCGGGCACATGGGCGAACCAGGCCTCCAGGCACTGGGAGTGCTGCGGACCGGCGTTGAGACCTCCGCCTTCGGGCATCCGCACCACGACCGGCACCGTGTACTGATTGCCGAACATGTAGCGCATCTTGGCGATCTGGTTCACGATGCTGTCCATGGCGCAGGTCACGAAGTCCATGAACATGATCTCCACGATGGGCCTCAACCCGCAGCTCGCAGCACCCGCAGCCAAAGACGTGAAGCCAAGCTCACTGATGGGCGTGTCGACCACCCGCTCCGGACCGAACTTCTCATAGAGCCCCTTGCTGGCGCCAAAAGAGCCTCCGGCCAGCCCTACGTCCTCACCGATGAGAAACACGTTCTCATCGCGGTCCATCTCTTCTTCCATGGCCTCTTTTATTGCAAATATGTATCGCGTCTCTTTCATCCCTCGATCCTCTCCTACACGTAGAGTCCTTCCAGCATCTCCGAGACATCAGGATAGGTGCACTGGCGGGCGAAGTTCACGGCATCTTCCACCTCTGCGCTCACTTCTGCCCGAATCCGATCGAGGTCCTTTCGCCTGAGCACCTTGCCCTTTATGAGCTCAGCCTCGAAGTCGGCTATGCAGTCCTTTGCCATTGCCTCTTCCACCTTCTCCTTGCCGCGATACTTCTGTGCATCACCGACATAATGGCCGTACCAGCGGTCGCACCTGATCTCCAAAAGGCTCGGGCCTTTCCCTTTCCTGGCCCGCCTGACCGCCTCACCCGCCGCTTCATAGATCTCCACCACCTTATTGGACACCGATACCGCCGGGATATCATAGGCAAGGGCACGGGAGGTTACCGACTCCACAGGCATATGGACCGACTTGGGCGAAAACTCAGCCCAGCCGTTGTTCTCGCATACAAACACCATGGGCAGCCTCCTGATGGCGGCAAAATTCATGGCTTCGTGAAACGCCCCCTCACCCGTGGCGCCCTCTCCAAAGGTTGCAACAGCCACATGGTCCGTCTTCTTGTACTGCGCGGCAAACGCGGCACCCGCTGCGATGGGTATCCCGCCTCCTACGATCCCGTTGGCACCCATGATACCGATGCCGGCGTCCGCCAGATGCATGGAACCCGAGCGACCCAGGCAGAAACCTTCCCTTTTCCCGAACAGCTCCGCCATCGCCCGCCTGATCTCGATCCCCTTGGCTACAGCCCATCCATGGCCCCGGTGAGTCGTGCTGATGCAATCATTCGCATTCAGGTGGGCACATACCGCGGCCGGCGCCGCCTCCTGCCCGATGCTCACGTGCAAAAAACCCGGAATCTCGCCCCGGGAAAAAACCTCCATGAGATTCTCCTCGACCTTGCGAATCCGAACCATCATGGTATAAAAGCCAGTCAGCATATCCTTTGATGGCCTGCTCATATTCTCGATCCCCTTCTTCTCAAAAGTTCTTGTCCTCGTGCTTGCGTGCAATGCGTTCCGGCCGCTAAAAGGGCTTGCCTGATAGATCCTTCCGGTTCCCGTCAGACCTTGGGCAATCCCTGTTGAAAAATCTTATCCCGAAAATTTCTTTTTACGGTTTCACCGGATAGAGCAACAAGCGTACCAATAAGGCATGTTTCTGTTTTATCTTATAATATCATTTAGTTACATCTGTTGCCTGTCCTTTTCCCCTGTTCATTCAAAAAGGGTTCTCCAATATTGAACAAGACGGTTGTTCCATATTGGAACAACGTACTGTACCTATACCCGCAGGCTCTCGAACCGGATCGATCATAGGCAAGCGGCGCGTATGCTTCTGAAGAAATAGTTTTTTCATCTCATTGTGTCCCTGGAACGATTGGTGCGCTTTTTTTAAGGAAGGATAGAAAAGCACGCCGTGCAAAGCATGTTCCTGTCACCGTCGATATTTTTCACTGGAATATATACGGTCCCGACTTGAGCGGCGGCCGGGAATTCTCGATTCCAGGCCGCTCTCGAATCTCGATGTGATCCACCGCCGCCCTGAGGGTTTATCCTCCCCCGCATATGGATGGAGCAGTATGCTGCAGACCGGTGAAATGCAGGGCGGCCGGCGGTCTCTCCGTTCACCGGTTATCGGGAATGACGAACTCGTTCACCTCGAAGATACTTCTCTCAAGATCTCCGATAAAGAGCGGGATAATGTCTTCGGCCAGTTTCTTATGCTCCTCGTTGGCTGCCCATGCCTCATCGTCTTGCGTGCTTTCCCAGAACTTGAGCACCATCCACTCCCCGTTCGGCTTGGACAGGTAATAGGTGCCGCGATGACCGCGCTGCTCGGATATCAGCTTGATCCATGGGCCTTTGATCCAGCTTTCGTACTTCGGCAGATTCTTGGGGTCGACACATCCCCTGGTAAGACTGCAGATCATGGAATATCCTCCCTTTTCTCATACTCGATTCTTGAGGGGGCGGCGGAGCCAGCCCGTCCCCGCCTGAACATGGTGAGCCTCCGGCTGGACCGGAGGCCGGTTCAGCCGGAGGCATCGACTCCTTTATGCCTTCTTTATCTTCGCGAGCTCTTCTTCCTTGAGAACCCGTCTCAACACCTCGCCCTTGTTGCTGATGGGGAGCGAGTCGCGAATTTCCACGACCGGAACCTTGTACGCGGCGACATTGTCCTTGAACCACTGCCTCAGCTCCTCTGCCGTCAGGTTGTATCCGGGCTTCAGGGTGATGAACACCTTCGGCTCCTCCATCTTCTTCGGATGCGGTATCCCGATGGCCACGATCTTGTCGATGGCGGGGTTGGCCAGGCCGAGAACCTCAAGCTCCCTCGGGGCCATGATGTATCCGGTGACCTTGATGATATCCCGGTGACGGCCATAGTAATACACCATGCCGTCTTCCTTGAGCGCCCCGATGTCGCCGGAGTACATCCATCCGTCCACGATCTCCTTTGCGTTGATCTCGGGCTTGTTCCAATAACACTTCACCTGGGACGGGCACTTGACCACGATCTCTCCCCGCTGCCCGAGAGGCAACTCTTTCCTCGTCTCGAAGTCCACGATCTTGATCTTGGTGCCCGGGGCCAGGGTGCCCACACCTACGGCACCGGGGTCTTCAAAGGGATCTTCGATGCCCAGGCCACCGCACGCGCAGTAGTTGAAGCTCTCGGTTCCAAGGGCGTATCCAAAGTTGTCCAGCCTGCAGCCGGTGATCTCGCGCCACTTGTCGGCGACTTCCCGGGTAAAGGGGATGGCGAAGGGCACCGTGTTGCAGGTGGTGAAGCTCGTGAGATCGAATTTGTCCCTGTCCGGATGGTTGATGATGCTGGCGACGCAGGGCATGGGCCACGAGAATTTGGTCACCCGGTATTTCTGGATGGCTTCCAGAGCGGCGGTGGCATCCCACCTCGCCATGATGAGGACGGTGTATCCGCAGTAGAAGGCCCCGGCGATCCCGGTTGACAGCCCGTACATATGGGTGTGCGGCACCGGGGTCAGCAGGACATCGTCCTCTTTTGTATCCAGCAGGAGGTGGGTGATGCCCGCGCCGCCGAGAAGGGTGGTGAAATGCGTATGAAGGCATCCCTTCGGGAACCCGCTCGTGCCTCCGGTATAGAGGATCCAGGCATCGTCGTGCAGATCGACCTTGACGTCAGGCGCCGTGGCCGGATACTTGGCAAGGAGATCGAGGTATTCATAGGTGCCGGGGAAGGTCTGCTTTTCCGCCAGCATCATGGGATGCAGCGGGAAGGCCGGCTCTTCGGGCATGAAATCATGGAAGCTCGTTACGATGATATCCTTGATGCCGCATTTATCCTTCACGTTTTTGACGACCGGGTACAGCTGGTCGAGAACGATCATGAAATTCGCCTGAGAGTCGTTCAGGGCGTATTCGAGCTCCAGTTCCTTGTGCATCGGATCGATCGGCACGCTCACCAGGCCCAGCTTGAACGCCGCGAGATAGATGACATAGCATTGAGGACAGCTCTGGATGAAGACCGCGACCCGATCACCCTTCTTGTAACCCATCGCCGAGAAGGCGTTTGCCAGCCTGTTGCTCCAGTCTTCAAGCTGTCTCCACGTCAGCTCCTTCCCGTAGTAGTTCACGACTGCCTTATCGGGATTTTCCCTGGTGTGAATCTTTACGTATTCCGCCAATGGCATTTCGCCATGCAGCAGGTCAACGTGATCCATTTTTGCCCTCTCGCCGTGCAGAAGGTCAACGTGCTCCATCTCTATGCTCCTTTCTCCTGTATAAGTATTTTATTTGCCTTCAAGGATCGAACCGATCCCGGATATTGGTGCGTCCCTGTCTATCCGTTGCTCTCCCCTATTTGTTTTCCAGCATCTCGAAGAAGGCTTCCAGACGCTGCTGGACCTGCCCGTCTGCATAGGTCCTTTCATCGGCCTGGTCGACATCGATGAGGACCACCGGCAGATGGAATCTCTCGTGGATGAGGTTGGCGACATCCAGGGCGCCTGTTGACATGATCTTGCAGCTCTTGTTGATGGCGACCACGGCGCCGTCGATCTTGAACTCTTTGATATCCCGGGCCAGTCTGTCGCCGATGCAGCCGTATAGCGTCTCGGCGATCGTGGAGCCGCATCCGCCGTCAAGGCCGAAGCTGAGC
This sequence comes from Deltaproteobacteria bacterium, assembly GCA_018436855.1. Lineage (GTDB taxonomy): Bacteria > Desulfobacterota > Desulfomonilia > UBA1062 > UBA1062 > Phosphitivorax. The sequence goes on from JAHDKO010000169.1 coordinate 12,647, forward strand.
CCTTTCTTCGCAAAGTACTCGATCGGCTCGGTGTCTTCGAAGTCCTGGGTGTACCAGAGGTAACGGTTATAGTCGCCGAAGGGGAAAACACATCCCCTCTGTGCGAAATAGTTCACGAACCCGAGGCGGTACCACGGCGGGATATTGAACATCACGAGCCTGTGCCGCTCATCCTGGATCGCACCTTCCCGCTTCTTGATCCGCTCTTTGATTTCCGCAGTCGCCAGCTTCAGGAGATCGACCCCGTGCTGGGTGCCCGAGAGCGAGCTGGGGACGAAGATCAGATTCGCCAGATCGGACAGATTCATCGGGGCCGGCACCGCCTTGTTCAGATCGAGCAGCTCACGCCAGTACTTACCCTGCTCACGGGAGAGGTGTGCGGTCTCCTTCAGTTTCTGCTCCGTCACCTTGTTCCCGCTGATCTTTTCGAGCTGCCCGATGCATTCTTCTATCTCCCGCGCCACGTACCGGATATAGTAGTCGGGCACCTCGTGATCGAACATGCGGTGGGGGGTGTTCAGGACCACATAGGGCTTGTCGAAAAAGAGGCGCAGTGCATCGAACCACTTCAGGTAGTTCAGGCATGCATTCGAAACCACCATCAAAAGGTCCGGCTTCGGTATTCCTCCGAGCGGATGGTCGTTATCCTGTGCCAGCAGATATCCGAAGTTGTTTCTGATATAAGAACAGAGCTCGGGCTTGTAGTTGTTCGCCTCGGCGATTGTGCAGTACTTTTCCGAAAAATGCTGCGCTGCGCAGACGCACGCATAGTTCTCGGGATATGCCACACGGATTCCGAGCATCCGGCAGATATCGTTCAGCGGGTTCGAGCTCACTACCGACCATGCCAGAGGATGACCGGCCCAGATATCTTCATAATATTGACGAAGCGCAGCACTGACGGCCTTTGCCGATTCCAAGCGTTTTGGTTTATTCTCAGACATAGTATCTCTCCTTGCAGATGTTATTTCATGACGGATTCGATAAATCCTTCGATGCGAGTCTGGACAGGGGCCATATCGCACATATACTCTGTCTCGACAAAGCCGACCGGCACGCCCTTTTTGCGCAGCTCTCTCTCAAGATACGGAAAGTCCATTATTTCCGCCTCACATGCCCTCTCTATGGCAAAGACCACCCCGTCGACGGCGTATTCCTGGATCAGGTCGTGCAGATAGCTCAGCCGATGCTCGGCGGATATCGAGAAGGGACAGGGGAGATTCGCATAGATCCTGGCAAGGGCCAGCAGCGGATCGTTGTCACTGTCGCTCTGGCCGGCCAGGGACCGCAGCCCCATGTTGGTGTCGGCACAGACAGCCGTCGCTCCTGCGGCCTGGATGGTCTCGTAAATCCTCCCATCGACAAGGCAGGGCCCCGACACCAGAAGACGCGCTTTCGGCCTTTCTCCTGCAGGAAAATCCCTCAACTCGGAAAGCAACTTTTCCAGAAGGCGGTTGTTCTCCTCCTTATCCATCACATGGGACACCATGAAAATGTTGAAGAGATCCACGCCGGTCAAGGGAGGCCGCTCCTGCTTCATCAAACCGCAGATGTTCCCCAGCAGCTCCCTGTTCCTGTTGTACACATCGATCGCGTAGGTAAGCGCCTCTTCAAAAATCTCCCGGCCGGTGAACTCTTCCAGCTCCTTCTTGAGATTTTCCAGATCGTCCCTGAAGAAAATCAGGGCATTCTTCGTCTTGTTGAACCGAACGCCCGCCATGGTCGCCACGAAGTCATTCTTCCGGTGGTACCGCCATCCGCGGGAGAAATACGTGACGGTCTCACAGGACTCGGGCAGGACAACCCCATCGAGAAAAGAAAATTGGCCTTTGAGCACCTGGTCCCATATGGCCCGGAAGATCGATGAGGTATAGACATGCAGATGCGCGTGCGCCATGTTGGTCTGCTCCCCGGGAAAGGGAAAGAGTCTGACGGGATGCAGACATGCCGCGAAAAGGACCTCTTGCGGAACGATCGGGTGCATGACGCCAATGAATTTCTTCTCAGACTTGCTGGAGGCTTCTGAAAGATATGCCCTCATGTCCCCGGCGATTTGATTGATGTGTTCCATGGCCGTCATTGGTGTTTTCCTCCTTGGTAAACTTTCTTCCGTTTATGAGTGTGGAACAGTATCATCGATTACCGGCTATTCCTTGTCTCCGGGAAACGTCGAAGGGAATCTGGGCTCCCGTTTTTCCTTGAATGCCGCAATACCTTCCTGCATATCATCCGAGAGCATCGTCATGACGTGTCCCCTGGCCTCATACTCAACCGCTGTTGCCAGATCCATGGTGAGGCACTGATACAGTGCCCTCTTGGCCATTCCCATCGCGAACGCGGGCCCTTTCGCCAACCGGCGGGCCAGTTTCATGGTTTCGTCTTCGAGTTGATCCGGCGGCACCACCCGGTTGACCAGACCGATATCCCGCGCCTCGAAGGCATCGACGACCCGGCCGGTAAATACCAGCTCCGCCGCCCTGGCCACGCCGATGAGGCGCGGGAGGAAGAATATCGCTCCCGTATCGCTCTGTACCCCGATGTTCAGGTACACATGGCCCAGCTTGGCCTTGTCGGAGGCGATCAGGATGTCGGCAGCCAGGGCCAGGCCGAACCCGCCTCCGGCAGCCGCACCGTTGATCATCGCGATCACCGGTTTGGGCATGTTCCTGAGGTTGATCGCGATCTGTCCGAACGTCTGGATGACCTTTTCCAGCTCGCCGGGATCTTTGATATGGTACATGGGGGAGTTGAGATCTCCTCCCACGCAGAACGCCTTGCCCATGCCTGTGATGATGACCACCCGCGTGTCCGGATCTTCTGCCGCGTGCCTGGTAGCGTCGATGAGCTCACGGCACATGTCCATATTCATCCCGTTGAGGCTTTCCGGACGGTTCAGAGAAATTCGGGTTATCCCGTCCTTCTGCTCGTATATGATATTCTGGTAATCCATGTTTCCTCCCCTCTCGTGGTTCGTTTTATGTGCTCTCTTATGATGCTCTCATCTAAGAGACATATCCGTTAGTCATACGCTATCGAAGGCAACCACGTGGCCAGCTCGGGCCAGAACAAAACGACGAGCAGGCCCAGGACCTGAATGATGACAAAGGGAATGATCCCCTTGTAGATATCCACCAGCTGCACCTCGGGAGGGCACGCACCTTTCAGATAGAATATGGCGAAACCGACCGGAGGCGTGAGAAAGGATGTCTGGAGACAGATGGCGATAAGGATCGTGAACCAGATCAGGTCCGGATTGTCCAGCACGCCGAAGCCCTCTATACCCAGAGCCAGCTTGCCGATGACCGGCCCCACGAGGGGGAGAACGATGAAGGTAATCTCGATCCAATCAAGGAAAAACCCGAGCAGGAACACCCCGAGCAGTATCACGGTCAGGATACCGTACGGACCGAAGGGCAGGCCCAACAGGAACGATTCGATCACCTCGTCGCCTCCGAGCATGCGCAGCACCAAAGCAAAGCAGCTCGCCGCTATGAGAATGGCGAAGATGTAGGCTATCGTGCCGAAGGTCTGGTGAAGCACCTCCTTGAATATCTGGAGGTTCAGTTTCCGGTTGATGAGGGCGATCAGTGTGGCCCCGAACGCGCCGACGCCGCTCGCCTCCGTGATTGTGGCCATACCGGTGAAGATGGAGCCGAGCACCGCGACCATCAGACCGATGGTCGGCAGGATGTTCTTGAGCACATCCCAGACCATTCTCGGATGGAAGGGCTGCCGGTCATCGCTCAGCGGGGCTTCCCGGGGCCTCATAAAGGCATAGATCAGAATAAAGATCAAATACATCACGCCCAGGAGAATGCCGGGGATAAAGGCCGCCATGAAGAGATCGCCGACCGCGAGCTGGAGCTGCTCCCCCATCATGACGAGCATGACGCTCGGAGGGATCAGGATCCCCAGGGTGCCGGCCGCGCACACGGTGCCGGTGGCGAGGGAACGTGAATACCCCTGATGGATCATGGCCGGCAGCGATAAGAGCCCGAGCAGGACGACCGAAGCCCCGATGATCCCCGTAGACGCCGCCAGGAGGATACCGATAATAGCCACCGAAACCGCGAGACCGCCGCGCACCTTGCCGAACAGATTCTGCATGGAATGCAGCATATTCTCGGCAATGCCCGAGCGGTCGAGCATCAGCCCCATGTACACGAACATGGGCAGGGCGACCATCACCCAGTTCTCGAGAACGCTGTATATGCGGTTTACCACCATCCCGAAGGAATTAAAATCCAGAAAGGTCATGGTTCCCAGATACTGGTCGGCCAGATACCCGATCAGGGTGAACACCACCGAGATGCCGCCAAGAATGAACGCAATGGGATAACCGGTAAAAAGGAGTGCGATAAAGCTTATGAACATCAGAATTATCAATATGGTATTTATTTCCACCTTACTGCTCCTTTTTGATAAGCAATGCAAAGGATCGCACCATGCGGCTTAGAATGGCGACTCCCAGCAACCCGAATCCCAGCGGAATGAACAGTTTGATCAGCCATCGGTAAGGCAGACCCATCGGGGCTGCCGAACACTCGTTGATCACCCAGGAATTATGGAAGAAGGCCCATCCATGAATCATGATGATGATCGCCCAGGGAAAAACGAGGAAAAGGGATCCGAAGAGCTCGATCTTGTTCCTGGTGCGGGACCGGAACCTGCTGCTCATGACGTCAAGCCGGATATGGGTGTCTTTGGCCACCGCATATGCAAGGCCGAACATGACGTTCACCGAATAGAGGTACCATTCCATTTCATCCAGAGTGACGAGACCTTTGGAGAAGAAATAGCGCAGAATCACCTGGGTAATGATCAGCACCAGCAGCACCCCGTTCAGCCAGGCAAGCGTGTTGCCTATTCGGACGATGCCCCTGTCGGCGAAGTCACTGATGGTGAGGAGAGACGAGGAAATGTCATTCATCATACTATCCGTCCACGTTTGATGATGGTGATCCGGAGGGTGCCGGGGGAGAACCCCCGGCCTCGTCCGGATCATGAATTTATGGTTTTCTTTAAGCCTCTTACGGCCGTCTTGGAGCTTGCCGCAGCCGATTACTTTTCCGGTTCCGGCCTGGGGAGAGTCCCGTACGCCAGCCAGTAATTGTAATCCGGGAAGAATTCCTGCATGTCGTCCCATACCTTCTTGAAGCTGGGATCCTGCTCTCTCAGATCCTTCACCACGTCCATCCATGCGGCATGAATGGAATCGAGCATGTCCTCCGACCACCTCTTGTTGATAACCCCTCGCTCCTTGGCATTTTTCTTGATGATCGGGCCCTGGATGCTTTCCACATAGGAAATACCCTCAAGAGTCGCGGCCCGGCAGGTCAGCTCGATCATGGTTTTCTGGGTTTCACTCATCTTGTTCCATACATCCTTGTTGATCAGCAGCTCGATGATGGTCGAAGGCTGGTGCCACCCGGGGAAGTAGTTGTACTTCACGACCTTGTACAGGCCAGACGGCTCGTCAATGGCGGGCGATCCGTTTTCCACGGCATCGATGGCCTTTTTCTCGAGGGCCGAGAACACCTCGCCGACCGGTACCAGCGAAACGTTGACCCCGAGTTTCTCCAGGGCGCGACCACCGTGGCCGGCGATCCTCATCTTGAGCCCCTTGAAGTCTTCCGGCTTCTCGACGGGTTTTGCAAACCAGCCGCCGCTGTCCGGACCCAGGATCCCGCAGACCAGGACCTTCACGTTGTAGCCGTTCTGATCGTAGAGCTCCTGATAGAGCTTCATGCCGTTGCCGTGATAGAGCCACGCGAGATAGCCGTTTATCTCGGGCCCGAACGGCACGCTGCCGAACAGCGGGGCAGCCGGCATCTTGCCCTGCCAGTAGTTGGCGCAGGAATAGCCGGCCTGGATCTTCCCGTTGGAGACGGCGTCCAGGACCTCGAACGGCGGTACAAGCTTTCCGGGATCATAGACCATCATCTGAATCGAGCCGTCGCTCACCGCCTTGAGATTCTCCGCTGTCCACGAGATGGTGGTGCCCAGGCCCGGGGTCTGCATCCCGAAGCAGCTCTGGACGCGCATGCGCACGTCGGCGGCTGTTGCCGGAATCGCTGATGCCACCAGGAAAATTGCCGAAAGAATCACCATACAGATCGTTGTTGCAGCCTTACTCATCGTTTCCCCCTTCCGCTCTTATATGATTCATTTCCAAATCCACCGAAATACCCTCCTATTAGGGTATTCCCCGATAAACGATCCCCCCCTTGACAGAGGAGAATTTATCCCCGCTCACCAGACGGATGCGGCCGATGATGCAAATTGTGGCCGATGGCCCGGCAGTACCCGGCAATCCTGAAGCCAGGACTGACCGATGGTCGTCTTTACGGTTAAGTCCCGAAAAGGTCTTTTGGATTTCGTCCGATTTCGTAGCTGCCCCACTGTGCTGTTTTCATGAACGTGACTGCCGGCTGCAACAGCTGGCACACGCCCTCCCAGCTTCTCACAACAATCCACAAATATCAACTCATCCTTATCGATTGGCCCGGGAGGCGCCTGCTCTGGTTCGTTATATTTCTCATTTAGCATTTATTCATCCGGCCAGGTTTTCCTCATGATTTTTGTAACCAGCCAAATTCTCGGCATCTCTCCATTCGAGAATGTTCTCCCGCCTTGAAGATTCTTCGTTTTCTGTAAATTCCATGGTGTCTGCATATCCTTCCTAGAAAACACTCTTCCCCACGGACGGCTTGTTTGATTCGAGGGCTTCGGCAAAGGTTTCCAGTCTGATCCCTGTTTTTTCCTCGTCGAAAAAGGTGTCGTCCACGAGATCACCTTCGATGATGGTGGACAGGACACCGAGCTTCTTCTGAACATAGTCCGCGATGTAGTGCATGGTGATGGAGAACGGCTTGCAGGTCATTGCATATGCGAATATCCCGGCTTCCAGATCATAATCCCTGTAGAGCTGCTCCGTGTACTCCGCCTTGTACCTGACGTCTCTGTTGAGATAGAAGTAGGCGGTGTTCTCGGCAACGCTGTCCAGAGGCCGCGCCGGGTCGCTCCGGTCAAAGGCGAACAGCTGGGAGTACGCACTCGTGACAAGACAGATTCCCAGGCTCTGCAGCTTTTTCGACAGAAATCTCATGGCAAACCAGTAGGGTATGCCGTCCCAGTACACCCTGTACTTCATGTTCTCGAAGGGGACGATTCCTTCCCTGATCCTCTCGTTCATTTCCTGTTTCATCAGCCGGTAATGGTCAGCCACCTCGGGTTTGTATCTGAGCACGAGGTTGGGGAAATTATGAGGCATCAGATCGAAGTAGGTTGAAGGCGCGGGGTTGTGCTTGTTCATCTTTATCATGTCCGTATACCCCTTCGCACTCTCGCTGCCGTTCTTCACTACCTCCCTGAGCCTGTCGTGATCGAATTTCTTTCCGGTAAACTCCTCGAGGAAGCGAATGAGATCCCCTATCTGGTTCTTGATGTGCCCGATGACATCCTTCTCCGGTACTCCCGGAATGATATAGGGCGTATCAATGTGGATCAGGGGGACGTTCCAGTAGTGACTGAGATGCTCCCACCACTTGGTGATGAGGCTGCAGCTGTTGTTGGCGACCAGCAGGAGGTCGGGCGCAGGCAGCGGGTCGAACGGGTCCAGTCCTTCAATGTCAGCCAGGGTCGAACCGAGGCCGTTGCGGCAATAGGTGCACAGATGATGCTCGTACCCCTTATCTTCGGTGATCTTGCAGTGCCGGTAAGCCGCGTGCCGCGCACCGCACGTGGCTGCATACGCCTCCGGGAACAGCACGCAAAAGTCCATTGCCCACAGTATCTCATTGGGAGCGGCTGTAGTGGTCCACACGATCGGCTTTCGCCCTGACTCCTTGATCTCGCGGGCTTCCTGGTAATGATCGGCAATCAACTTGCCAAGCCGATTCTGGGATTCCAACCTGTTGCCGATTTTCGCCTGTGTTCCCATTCACAACTCCTTTTTATTCTGATCCAACCCTGGATCTCGCGACAAGGGCAGCGCCGAAGGCAGTGACTATCTGCGGATCTTCAGGCACGGTTATTTCTCGCTTCATTGCATTTGCCAGGAGCGAGACGATCGCATCGTTCCTCGCGACACCGCCGGTCATCACCACCCGTCCTGTGTCCCCGGGACCGATCGAGTTGACCAGCCCGTAAACCCGGCTGACGATCGATTCGTGCAGCCCTGCGGCAATGTCCTCCTGCGGTGTCCGGCGTGCGATGAGAGATACGATCTCGGTCTGGGCGAACACGGTGCACGTGCTGCTTATTCTGATCCGGTTTCCGGATCTCCGCGATAATGCGGCCAGCTCGGCAACGCTTACGCCGAGGGTTTCTGCAGCTACTTCCAGAAACCTCCCCGTCCCGGCTGCACATTTATCGTTCATGGCGAAATTGACCACCTTGCCCTCGTCGTTCAGCTTGATCGCCTTGCTGTCCTGCCCGCCGATATCCACGATCACTCTTGCGTCGGGATAGAAGTGATAGGCGCCTACGGCGTTGCAGGTGATTTCCGACATCGTGTCCGCTGCAAAAGGCACACTGACCCGTCCGTACCCTGTCGCAACGATGCGCTGAATGTCATCAAAGGTATGGCCGAGCTCCTGTGCCGCATTTTCGACAACCTTCCGGGCCACCGCATACAGATCCGTACCGGTCGGGAACAATGCTGACCGGTAGATATTATCTCCCTTGAGAACAACGGCTTTCGACGTCTGCGATCCAATATCGACACCAGCTACAATCATGGCTTCACCCTCATTTGATATTTTCAGCAATTGAGCATTTCCAAATATCCCTGTATCCTCGTCCTCTGCGTCTCCAAAGATCCGGCTTCATGCCCGGTGTTGAGCGTGATATGGACAATATTCCGCTCTTCCAGCTTTTTTTTCAGCATGACGAACTCCAGATCAAAGGGGTCGCAATACATCTCTCTCAACAGGATGACCCCCTGGATTCCGTTCTCCCGCACATGATCCGCAACATAGTCGCCGTAGGTGGAAATGGATCTGTCCTGTCCGATCCAGTTTTGAGGATAGTGATACGTCGTACAGGGAATGAGGTTCAGGAGGAAGTCGGCATAGGCCTCGACCGGATCTCCGGAACAAGGCACGTCGACCGAGAAATAGCGTGACCCGGTGAAAAAATCGTCACCTACGATCACTGCGCCCATTTCTTCAATCAGGTCCAGGATCTCTTCTTCAGGCATGCCGCAGGGGTGACCGCAGACCATTACCTTGGGTTTTTCACCGGACTCGTAATCGGAATCGCGAGTCTGAGTGATAAGCTCCTTCAGGATTGAATTGTACTCTTCCTTGGGCATGATCATCCCGGCGGCGATCGCCTTTACCAGATCAGAGGCCTTCAACAACCCGGGTCTGGTCTTCCTGATGTCGTTCAATGCTCTCATCAGGGAACGTGTTTCATTGAACAGACGAATGCTCTCGCAGAGCTTATCCGGTGTTATGGCATTGCCGGTGAACTCCTCGAGTGCTGATTTCAGCCTCTTGAGTTCGTTCAACAGAAACGGGCGCGATGACTGATCAATATTGAAAGGACGCCACATCTGATGAAAAAAGTCGAATTCATGATCCAGGCTCCAGACTTGAAAAAAGAACCTGACCTGGTCACAGATCAGCACCGCGGCAACCCCGTCAAGGTCATCGTATTTCCCTAAAAGCAGATCTTCGAAGGTGCCCCGGACCGCCCCGCATGCATTGGTCATGAGGTGTCTGTTCGCATGGGCGATCGGCCCGTCGTCGCCGAAAAGTGTAACCGGCAACAGGCCTGCGGCATGGACGAACTCCTCAGGAAAATACATGGGGAGGCAGCCGATTACCTTCCCCCCGGTATCATCTTTCCATTTGACTATTTCTGTGTTCCGCCGAGAGTAACGAAGCTTGAGCTTGTCCAGAATCAATTGCATACGTTTGTCCACCTGTCATGATGATGAAAAAGGCCTTATCGTTGTGAGTCGACATTACAGGTGTAAGGCAAGAACAGTACCACTTACCGGGCAAGACAATGTCCCGGGTGAATTAATCAGGTTAATCGTAAGGTTACAGATAGTTTTTCGGATCGGTGCATCATGTCCGGAAAATTTTCTCCCTCGGGATGCTGTAACAATATTTAACAAACCATGCTCCATTATGCCACATGTCGCAGGCCGGGCTCTTCATGACGGGGTGGAAGGTAAAAGGCGGCATGACGCTTGATTTCCGGCTGTGCCGATCCATGGGAAGCTTTCAGGGGCGTGCGGGGTCGTGTGCCTGGATAATATGGAGATTCCGACTTTTTTCCCAAGGTGTTCTCGTCGCTTCGAACGGGGCCGGCACGTCCGGCCACGCGCAGTGGATATACAAAGACGCGGTGCAACCTGGCGCCTACCTGCGCCGCGGCTGCACCCCTTATCCGGTTACTCGTCAAGATGTACGATGAGAACCGGCTTCGTACACTTGCGGACAATGTGTCTGGCGGTAGAGTCCAGCAGGGCCTTCCCCACAGAGGTCACGGAATGTGCGCCCACGATGACCAGGTCAAACCCCTGCTCTTCGACCATGGCGAGGATGGTTGTCTCTGCATTCCCGAGGACTACAGCCACCCGTTCGACATACTCATTGAATTCGGCGCCTTCGCACATGCGTGCGCAGGCATCCTGAAGCCGCCTCTGAATGACTTCCAGGGCCTCCTGCTGGTTCTTCTTCAACAGCTCTTCCCACTTCTTCTCTCCCACGACAGAGCTCACCAGGGAAGACGTGCTCTGAGACATTTTTTCAATGACGTGCAGCGCGGTAATCTTTGCCTGGAATCGTCTGGCAATGCTGAGCGCATACCCGAATGCATATTCCGCATTCTCGGACAAGTCGGTCACATAAAGGACCCGTTTGAAATCATAGTTCATGATCATTCCTTTCATGCTTTATCCATAGTCGCTTTCATGCCTCCCGGGTCCTGTCAAGCGCGCAGCACGCATCAGACCTCGGGAGGCTTCGAGATTTTCCTCTGGAGATTCACTCGTTCTTCACGCATGGCACCTTCATGGAGGTGCCATGCCCATGAATCTCCTCTCCGGCTATTCCCGGGCACGAGTCGTCTTCTCTCCTCTCTCCTGAGGCCGAGCCTGTTCTCGTGAGCCTACGGACGGATATCGTCCAGTCCCAGTTCGGCCAGTTTATCTTTTGTGGGTATGCCGGTCTTTTTGTCCCACTCCCTGCACTCGTAGTAATCGTCCAGGTTATCCTGCACGTCTTCCTTCTTGAGAAGGTCTTTCTCGTAGTAATCCTTCATCAC
>JAHDKO010000094.1 GCA_018436855.1 Deltaproteobacteria bacterium
TCCACCGGCCTGCCGGGATTGAAATAATTGTACGGCCACGCAGGATGCGTCCTCTTGCTCAACTCCTCCGCCGTAATCGCCCGACCAAACGGCATCTTCCCCCAATCTTCCATCGCCTTGCTCATGCTCTCACTCCTTTCGTCGTATATTCCGCCATCATCGTTCTCATGCGTCCTTCACACCTCAGCGAACTGGGTTCTTTCGATAACCTGCCGCTGCACTTCGGGCCCGAGGTCGATGAAGCGGGCTGTGAAACCCGCGACCCTGACCATCAGGTCGGAATACTTCTCAGGATGCTTCTGGGCATCGATGAGCATGTTGCGGTCTACGATGTTGTACTGAACCTGGTACCCGCCCAGGGTGAAGTAGGCATCGTTGAGCCGGATGAACTTCTCGGCCCCCGCCCTGCCCTCGATGGCCGAGGGATTGAACTTCATGTTGAACAGGGTGGACTGGAGATTGCCGGCGTCCACCTTGGTGGCGGATTTGATCAGGCTCGTGGGCCCGTTGATATCCGTTCCCGGGAAGGCGGACAGCGCGCCGTCGGCCACGAAGTCGCCGGCGAGCCTGCCGTCCGGGGTCGCGCCGCAGGCCTTGCCGTGCAGCACCTGGGTGGTGACCGACAGGGTGCTGGGCCTCCAAGGCTCGCCCGTCCAGTTCTTCACGCTCTGTGCCGAAGCGGACCACGCTTCGTAGAGACCCGCCAGGACGAGATCCACGGAGTCGTCGTCGTTGCCGTACTTCGGCGCATCGAGCAGCATCTTCCTGAGCTTCTCCCGGCCCTCGAAGTTGTCCTTCAGGGCGTCGAGCAGCTCGGCCATGGTGGCCTTCTTGTCTTCGAACACCACCTTCTTGATAGCCGCCAGCGAGTTGGCGACACTCACCACGCCGCAGGAGATCACGTAGGCCGGGTCATTATAGCGGCAGCCGCCCTCGTAGGCGTCCATGCCCTTGTCTATACAGTCGTCAAGGAGCGCGGTCATGATGGGATGCACCAGCCCCAGGTCGTTGTGCACGAGCATGATGGTGTTCCAGTACTCCTCCTCGCGCTTGACGATGATGTCCTGCACCCGGTTGTACTCGTCAACGATGTCCTGGAACGAGGCCGTGTTCATGTCGATCCTGACGTCCAGGAGCTTGTCGCCGGTGACCGGGTTGACGCCGTGGTTGAGGACCAGCTCGAAGATCTTGAGGTTGTTGGTATGGGGCACCGCGTACATGGGCATGCGCTTGCCGCAGATCTGCATATCCACGCATCCGCATGGGGCCCAGTCGCGTGCGTCCTCGATGTTGGCCCCGGTCACCTTGACGAACCGCTCGGTGGCGAGCGTGTCGTTGAAGAGGGCGGGATAGCCGGAGCCGGCCTTGATGCACTCCACCGCCTTGTGCTTGAACTCTTCGTCCATGTCCTCGCGCCAGCGCACCGAGAGCGTGGGCTGCCAGGTCTTCACGTTGATGCCGGCCTCGAGGACCAGCTTGGAGAGATCGTTGTCGCAGGGGTTGCCGTAGCGGTCCACGCCGCCTAAGGTCACGTTCTGATACACGCTGCCCCCCAGGTAGGACTCGGTGAAGGTGGCGTGCGCCCGGCTGATCTCGCCGCACTTGATGCGCATGAGCTCCAGCAGCTCGAGCGCCTCCTGTTTGTTCAGCCTGCCTGCCTCGAGATCGGCCTTGAAGGTGCGGTACATATATTGATCGAAACGCCCCGGCGATATGCCGCGGCCGTTGAGCTCGATGAACAGGACCACGTGCGTGAACCAGAACGACTGCATGGCCTCGCGGAAGGTATCCGCAGGCTTTGCCGGGACCTTGCGGCAGATCCGGGCGATCTCGAGCAGCTCTGCCTTGCGGGATTGGTCCTTGCACTGAGCCGCAAGCCGATCCGCCTCGTCGGCGTGGTGCTCCGCATAGGCCACCAGGCCTTGGAGCGCCAGCTTCACCCCCTGGTAGAAGTTGTAATTGTCGAACGATTCCCTGGTGTTCAGGTCCCCCAGCCCGGCGATCTTGCCGTCGATCCGCTTGATGATGCCCTCGACGCCTTCGTCGATGACCTTCTGATAGTCCACGATCAGCCGCCCCTCGGGAACGTCGAACATGAACCGCAGGAACACGAGCTGCTGCATCCACTTCTCTACCAGATCGAAATCATCCTTGGTCTCGCGCAGGTACTTCTCGGCCAGCGATCTCCAGTCCTTGCCCTCCCAGAACCTTGCAACCTCCAGGATCTGCTCCTTGTCTTCGGGATTGATCAGGTAAATACCCAGACGGTCGCCCTTTTTCTCCTGAAGGGTGCCTTCCATGTAGCGCTCTTCTTCGCGCCTGATCTTCTTGAAGCCCTCCATCATCCAGCACTCGTACTCGGGATACACCTGGGTGCCCTTGAAATACCGCGAGCAGTTGCCCACGATCAGCTCGCCATCCCAGATCCTTGCAGTGAGGTTGGACAGGACGTGCTTGAGCGCCCCTCCGGCCCGCAGATACCTCGGCTCGCACCAGTGCTGCCGCATGTATTCGGTGAAAAGCACCGCCCTTTCTGAGTCGATGTGCGGTTCATGATCGAGGAGTTCCTGATACCGTTTCTCGACGCGGGGGGTGGAAGGTGCGCCGGTTATTTCCCGCTGTTCTATGACCGATGATCTCGACATACGCTCTCTCCCGGATAACGTTCTTTTGAAAAACACTATCCATGGAAACACGTGTGTGATCCATCGGTGCACTCCTGAATCTTCTTGCAGAACTCACCCCGACGATCTGTAGGAGCATTCCCTGGTAGTCTAGGACTATTGCCTAGGCAGTGTAAGTGCGATCACCTATCCGCGGCAGGAACCTCTCCCGGTAAATCGGGATATATCCTGATTTACCGGCCGGATAAGTGCATCCCCGGCCGGTGCCGCCGGTTCGGGGGGATTCCTCCGGATGGGTGTGTGTCCAGGTGAACGGATGCGCCCCCTGCCTCCTCGGACCCGGGGAAGACCCGGCCGCGGGCCCGTTCCTTCGTCAATCTGCGCAGACATCCCTTACGGGAATGCGCACCCTGAGTACCGTGCCCTTTCCCTTTCTTCCCGCGATGTTCACCTTGCCGCCCAGGAGATTGACCCGCTCTCTGATACCCAGTATGCCGAAGGAATTGGACTTCTCGATATCCGTCTTCGAGATGCCCACGCCGTTGTCGGTCACCCTGAGCTCCACCATATTGCTCCGGGTTCTCAGCACGATCTCGACGCGGGTCGCCTGAGCGTGCCGGGTGACGTTCGTAAGCGCCTCCTGGCAGATCCTGAAGAGCGCCGTGGATATCTTCTCGTCCGTGATGAGACACTCCGGCGTAGGCTCCAGGATCTCCTCGCAGGCGATCCCGGTCCTGCCCTGGAATTCCTCGACCAGCCATTCTATGGCGGATGTCAGGCCCATGTCATCCAGAATTGCCGGCCTGAGCGTCGCCAGGATCCGCTCGACCGCCTTAATGGTCGAATCGATGAGCCGTGTCATGGATCCGATCTTGTCCGTTACGGCATTCTCCCTGTCGGAGAGCTTCCTGCCCAGCCAGAAGAGATCCATTTTCAGGGCTGACAGGATCTGGCCGAGCTCATCGTGGATTTCCCGTGCGATCTCGGCGCGCTCGCCTTCGAGCAGTGAGTGCAGGTGGTCTGCATGAATGCTGAGCTGTTTCCTGGAATGCTTCAGCTGTTCCTCCGCCTGCTTCTGCTCGGTCATGTCGGCGATGAACCCTTCCAGGGCCAGGAGCTCTCCGGTGGGAGCGTAGATGCCCAGGCCCCGCTCCCAGACCCAGCGAACCTTCTTGTCCGCCCGGATGATGCGATAGGCCAGCTGATAATGCTCTTTCTTTTTCACGGATTTCATCACGGTCTGCCAGACCATTTCCCGGTCACGCGGATGAATCAGCTTGCCATAGGACACGAGGCTGTCTCCCATGATCTCCGAAGGACGGTATCCGGTGAGGGCAAGGCTTCCCTCGCTGACGAATCCCATGGACCAGTCCCTGTCGCACCGGCACCGGTACGCCATCCCGGGAAGATTCCCCATCAGGGTGGACATGGCCCGCTGGCTCTCCCGGATAATCTCTTCCGCATGCTTCTTTTCGGTTATATCCGTATGCGTGGCCACGATGCGGGTGTCGTCCTTGTCGCCGTCGATCCGGGAAACACTGGTGAGGCACTCCACATCGTGCCCGTCCCGGTGCCGGTAGGTGAACTCCAGTGAATGAGTGCGTTTGTTCTTCAGGGCGGTATAGAATTTGTCTCCCTCGTTCTGGTATTCCCTTTGCGAGTGAAAGAGAACGCGCATGCTCTTCCCGATGAGCTCCTCGGGATTCCACCCGAACACGGAATGAACCGCGTGGTTGGCGAACATGATCTTCCGGTCGTCCAGGCCGATGACGGCATGGGGAATGGCTTCGAGGATCGAGTTCTGCATGGACAGGATCTCGTCGATCTTTCTCCTGGTCTCCTTGAGCTCGGTGACGTCCATGAGGTTGAGAAGGGCGGCCTGTTTGTGCTGGTAGAAGATCGAGGTCGCGGTGATCATGACCCAGGTGATTCCGCCGCCCTTTCTCAGCAGGCGCATCTCCAGCGGCTTGCCCTTCGTGCTGATGCTGTGGATGCTCTCCAGGAAACGATGGAACTGGGGCCTGTCGTCTTCGTGTATCAGGGAAGAGGGATCGAGCTTCGAGAGCTCGGAGGGTCCGTAGCCGGTATACTCCTGGAGCTTGGGATTCGTGAACTGAAACCTCCCGTCCTGCACAAGGCACAAGCCCACGGGAGAGCTCTTCACCAGGCTCTGGTTCAGGGCCTCTGCAGAGTCCCGCTCAGTAAAATCCTCCAGCTGCACGACCACGAGATTGGCTGGCACGAACATGTAGGTGAGCTCGGCGATGAATTCCTGGCCGGTGGTGAACAGGGTATAGATCGTTTTGCGCCGCAGGATAGACCGGGTTTTATAGCAGCGTTCGAAGTCCTTGATGATGTCCGGCCTGTTTGCGTACATATCGTGAATCGACCTGCCGATGAACTTCTGAATCCGGTCTTTCGTGGTGTCGATCGCCCGCTCGTCGAAACCGATGAGGATAAAGGTGCCGCCCCGCCGCTCCCACGTGAGCGTCAGGATGGGAACCCCCTGGGTGGACATCGGGCTCCTGGTCTTCCAGTTGCGGTGGAGATAGTGCTTGCGCCAGTAGTGTTCGGATACGGTGCGGACGAATGCCAGGACCCTTTTTTCGCCGCCTATGGTGACGATCTGGTTGCTGTACTGGACCGGGAACACATCGCCGTTCTTCTTCCTGCTGCTGATCCAGACGAACGCTCCCCCGGTCATGTTCTCCTCGCGAAACACCTCGGGAAAGACCTCGGCAACCTGCTCCTGGAGGAGATCCCTGGCCTTGAGCCCGAGCATCTCTTCCTTTGTGTATCCATACATCTTCAGTGCCTTTTCATTGCATTCGAGGATCCGTCCCTGAAGATCTTCGAGAAAGACCGCATCGGGAAACTTCTGGAAAAGGTATTGGTAGAGACTGGTCTGATCGGGGGTTTGATCTTTCATGTCTGGCCTGCCTTTGATGGGTTTTCCTAGGGTGCGCGTTTTTCCCGTCATCTCTTGGTTGACCGCTGCCAGGCGGAAACGAACCTGGCTGTGTCCGTTTTTGTGCGGGCCGAATTGTACGGCAATTTGCCTAAGGGTAGAAAATGGGCCGTGCATTGTCAAGCAGGATGAGATCATGGCCGGATAGTCATATTGATATCAGGCGCTTGGTCCATCCGTTCCCCAGCGAACAGGATAGCCGGATGAGAGAGGGGCTTGAAAGGCGGGTGGAAACATATTACTTGGCATCACAAATGACCCAGGAACGCGGCAGGAGAAAAACCCCATGACGGAGGAGAAATACAAGGTGAGAGAACGCGCGCGGAAAATCGTGTCCGAGTTCACCCGGCTCATGGAGGAGCGACACGGCCCCTCCCTGACCGGAGCCGATATTCCCGGGCCCGGAAGAGAACGGGACGGCAGTGCTCCACATTATTATGATACCGTGAACAGGGTGATCGAGTTTGCGGTGGATGGCGACCGGGAACTGATAGGAGACCGCTACGTGACGAGATTCGTCTTTGATGCGGCCCTGGCAGTGGCCGAAAAACCCTGGGAGACACCGGACGATATTTACGAGAAGCTTCCCCTGTACGGATTCCGCAGGAACGAAGAGGTGCTCCGGTGGGCGCACTGGTTCGGCAGCCACCGGAAGAGGACACTCTCCGTAAACGTGTTTCTGCGTGATATCCAGGAGATATCGACGCGCAAGAGCGTCAACGACCTGATGTTCGAGACCTTCCGCGCCGAGCAGAAATCCATCGCGTCACGGGTCATCTGCTTTCTCAAGGACGACGAACACTGGAGATAACTCACCCCGCCTTCAAAGTCCTTCAGGAAACGGACTTTAGAAGGAGAATTCAATGGGAATGTGCATATGCCCATCCTCCAGAACCGGAGACAAGGAGAATTCACGAGGCGTGCGGCCGGAACCCGGCACAAAGGGAGAGGATGCCCCGCCTTGTGCCTCCCGGCTCGGGCCCGACCAGGGACGCATCCGCAATATCCCGTCAGAAAAATCGGAGCCTGCCCCGTTTACTTTCCCGGCCCGGTCGTGTTAAAAACACTCTCTCGGTATTCCACTGCCTGCGAGACGAATACGAACACAGGAGGATTCCAGCGATGAAAGTTCAGGCAAAGTCTTTCTTCTCCGTGCTCTCCGGGGGCAAGCCCGTAGTCAGAACCCTCGATCTTCAGGAAGGCACTACGGCTGAAGAGGCCATGAAGATAATGAAGGTCGACTTCAGCGACGGCGCGATCATTCTCATCAACGGCCGTCCGTCGAACGAAAAGAGCGTGCTCTCAGAAGGGGATCTCTTCGTGGTCATGCCTCCGGTGTCGGCGGCCTAGCCGTCTTTGCCGCACCGAGGAGCCAGGAAACGATGATGAGTGAAATCGATGTCTTTGCCCGGAACAGGGCGTTCTGGGGAAATGAACGGCAGGAGCTTCTCGCCGGGAAGTCGCTCTTTGTCGCCGGGATGGGGGCATTGGGATGCGTGGTCTCGGAGATACTCGTGCGTTGCGGGATAGGTGAGATCGTTATCGCCGACAGGGGCATCGTGGACCCGCCTGACCTGAACAGGCAGTCGCTCTACACCCTGAATGATCTGGGCAGGTCAAAGGTTGATTGCGCCGCCGGCCGGCTCAGGACCCTGACCGGGCAGACCAGGGTCGTTCCGGCGAAGGTGTCGATCGGGGATGACGATATCGCCGGGCTGCTTGCCCGGTGTGACGGCGTCGCCGACTGCCTCGACAACTTCCCGAGCCGGTTCGCCCTTGAGGATGTCCTTCCCGGCGGGACATTCATGATCTCCGGAGGTCTTCTCGGCGATTACGGTCAGCTGACCACGATCCTCCCCGGACGGACCGCGCGGCTCAGAGACCTCTTCACCAGGCCGGACAATACCGGAAAAGTCGTGCCGGTCGTCCCGCCGATCGTCTTTGCCGTGGGGAGTTTCATGGCCCAGGAGATTCTCGACAGCCTGGGGGGAAACCCTCAGCTTGCGGGAGTAATCCTTGCAGTGGGCATGTCCTGCCTTTTCACCGAGCGCGTTCCGATCGGCCCCTCGTGAGGCATATCATCACTGGGGCCGCCCTGAAAAACCGTCTTCGCGATGACGAAGCCGATGTAGTCCTTTGCCCCCTGCCCATCGGATAGAGACCTATAGGATCAGGGGCTTTCTCTCTAACCTCTTTCAGCGCATCACCGATATGTTCCGCCCCGGTCTTTGTATTATGAATAGCTTTCAGGAGAAATGGATTAAGCGTTTTCGGAAAAAGCTTCACGGCTCATGCCGTGGCCGCTGGAAGATATCGGCGGCAGGGAAAATGTTCCCGGCTGGCCGGGTTTTCAGACGGACAGCAGACACCGGAAGGGTGATGCCAAAAAGAGAGAGGACTGAGAAGGCAATCCGCTATGCTCCAATCATCGCTTGCACACACAACGAATCATTCAGTCCCTCACCCAAACGGAGGCAGCATGTTTCGACCTGTACAAAGCTCACGTTCCGGGAACAGATATGCGGAGATGTTCCCCCACGCATGCTGCCTCCGCTCACATAGCAAAGTAACGATGTAACCCTCCTTCAATGGACACACCTCATCGGGAGGTGTGTCCAAAATTTTCTTAAAGTTTGGCTCACATTTGCCTCGTGTCGCTACAGGGCTGAGAGAAACAGCCGATCCTATTCACTTTTTCTCATGAAAGCAGCTTCCGGCAAGCTGTCTATTTCTCATTGATGCCAGGCATTACGGCCTCTGCGGACTTAAGCGTCCCCATCATGCAGGATGGTTCTCTGACGATACCATTACCGCTTCTTATGACGGTACAACCGCATGCCGGATTTCATTGTCAAAGTCTTTCCCCAGCCCGAACCTCTTCACTGGGACGTTTCCCCAAGAACAGCAAGATGGGGGAGAAATGGCCTGGAAAATGTGAACCCGTCCTCGAAATCTTGAAATCCGAGGAACTATTGACTCTTAGGGAGTCATGGATTAGAGAGCATAGGGCATAAGAAGGACAGAATACATTCGGGGAGCATGCATGGAGAAGAAGACCCTTGCTCGAAAGATCATCGATGAGCACATCATAGGAGAGAATGAAAAGGAATATGCATTGAAGATCGACCAGACCCTGACCCAGGACGCCACGGGCACCATGGCTTATCTTGAGTTCGAGGCCATCGGGCTGGACAGGGTCAAGACCGAGCTCTCGGTGAGCTATGTGGATCACAACACCCTGCAGTCCGGGTTCGAGAATGCCGACGACCATCGCTTTCTGCAGGACATCGCACGGAAATACGGCATCTACTTTTCCCGTCCGGGCAACGGCATCTGCCACCAGGTGCACCTGGAGCGGTTCGGGGTCCCGGGCAAGACCCTGCTGGGCTCCGACAGCCACACCCCGACCGCAGGAGGCATCGGCATGCTGGCTATCGGCGCGGGCGGGCTCGACGTGGCCTCCGCCATGGCGGGCATGCCCTTCTCGATCCCCAAGCCGAAAGTGGTGGGAGTCGTCCTCACCGGACGATTGAACCCCTGGGTGAGCGCCAAGGACGTCATCCTTGAGGTGCTCAGGCGGGTAACGGTCAAGGGCGGCGTGGGCCGGATATTCGAGTATACGGGCAGCGGCGTCTCCACTCTGAGCGTGCCCGAGCGGGCCACAATCACGAACATGGGCGCCGAGCTGGGCGCCACCACCTCGATCTTCCCGAGCGACGAGGTCACCAGGGCCTTCCTCGCGGCCCAGGGCAGAGGGGATGCATGGAGGCCCCTTGCCGCGGATGAGGGTGCGGTGTACGACGAGACCATCGAGATCGATCTCTCCGGCATCGAGCCTCTGGCCGCGTGTCCCCACAGCCCTGACAAGGTGGTGCCGGTGAGAGAGCTGGCCGGGAAAAAGGTCGATCAGGTGCTCATCGGATCCTGCACGAACTCCTCGCTCAAAGACCTCATGATGGTGGCTGCCGTGCTCAAGGGCAGGAAGATCCATCCGGAA
>JAHDKO010000149.1 GCA_018436855.1 Deltaproteobacteria bacterium
AAGTCAATAAGAATGGCAAAGAAGATGGTGAAGGGGACTCGCATTTGTGGTATATAAGTTGTTGATAAGACAAACAAAACACCACAAAGGAGTCCCTTATTATGCATACCACGCCGGGCAAAGTCTTCAAAGGGGAAATCGAGGCATATCTGGATAAAGAGGGGCGGATATTTGAGACCAAGATCGACGAAGGGCTTAAGCGGCTTGGATTCAGGACGCAGATGAACAAGGCGAAGATTATCAAGAAGGATGGGTATCATGCCTCCCAGATCCTGTTTGTGCTGGTACTTTTGCCATTGCTGAAGATACGTACTGTCCGGAGCTTCTGCAGGAAGCACCTTGAGCAGTATACAAGCAGCCGGAAGGACACCTTTTACCGGTTCAAGGCCAGGGGATACCGATGGCGGTCGTTTCTGTACTATATCATGAAGGAGATCTGGAAGGTTTTGAAGATTGAGGAGACTCCTGGAGAGGAGAGATGCTTCATACTTGATGACAGCATCCTCCCGAAGAGGGGCAGAGATATTGAGAATGTTTCTTTCGTATATGATCATACCGTGGGCCGGTCGGTGCTTGGGTATACGGTAGTGGCACTCGGCCTCTTCACCGGCAAGGGGATGTATGCTCTGGACTTTTCCTATAAGTATGGGAAAAAGCGTCATCCAAAGAGCACTGAAGAACGTGTGGGAGATGCCCGAAGTATCAGCGGTCAGATGAGCAGGGAAGCCTCGATGTATTCCAAGCTTGATCTTGCCCTTATGATGTTGGGAAGGGCTGTATCCCATGGGATCACCGCAGGGTATGTGCTTTTTGACAGCTGGTATTCCTGGCCGGGGTTCATCAGTGCTATCAGGGAAATCAGCCAGGATCTTCATGTCATCTGCCGGCTCAAGGATACGAAGGTTCGATATGGATATAACGGCAGGCAATATCGCCTTTCTGAACTGTACCAGAAGGTAAAACCTTTGTTCAGGAAGGACACCAGGACAGGGCTTCGGATTGCACGGGCAACCGTTACCTTGCCTGAGAGCGGACAGGAAGCCACCATAATCTTTTCCAAGGATTATAGCGAGCCACAGGACAGTGATATCAAAGGGGTCCGCAAAAACAAGGGTCCCAAGTGGGTGGCCTTTCTCTCTACTGACACGCATCTTCATGCATCCACCATAATCCGGAAATATACAAATAGGTGGGCTATCGAGGTATGCTTCAAGGAGTGCAAACAGCTTCTTGAACTCGGCAAGGACCAGAGCAATTCCTTTAATGCCCAGGTATGCGCAACCACCCTGAGCTTTCTGAGATATAATCTGCTCGGCTTCCTCAATGAGATCGAGAAATATCCCACAATGGGAGAGCTCTTTGAGCACCTTGCAGAACAATCGGGCATGGTTACCTATGCCCACCGGTTATGGGAGTTCTTCAAAGGCCTGTTCAAGCATTCACTCAAGTGCATCTTCGCGCTCTTGAAAATCGAAGACGATTTGTCC
>JAHDKO010000136.1 GCA_018436855.1 Deltaproteobacteria bacterium
ACGAAAATAGAGAGATGTTCCAGAACGTCTGGCCGAAGGCGTTGAAGAAGCTCAAGGACCTCGTGGAGCAGTAGCGCAGGGAAGATTTCGGCAGGGTGCGACAGAAACAAGGATGGTCGGGAAGCGGGGATTTGAACCCCGCTTCCGGCCTGTTGTGGCCTCGTTCTACAGGCATCACGGGACAGTTACGGGACAGTCAAGAATCCGCAAAGGATTTGAGCTGGCTCTAGCCGGAGGATTGGAACCTACGAATTAGGCCTTTTTAGAAAGTTAACTAATTGATATAATAGCTATTATACCTTTTGGCAAATCCGTGGCTCATTGATCTGGGCGATACGGTTTTCAAGGATGGTTTTTTAAATCCAGCGATGTGATTCTATGTCATAACCAAATCAATAAATGATGTGATTAATCGGGCCATGGAAAACAACGCTGAATCATTTTGATCTATACACCTCACGCCTGTGTCCGGTTTCTATGATGTACACGACAAGCTCGTCATCCATGATCTCGTACAGGACCCGATAATCTCCTACCCTGATGCGATAAGCATTGTTCGAGCCTTTCAGCTTTTCAGACCCCGGCAACCTGGGGTCATCCTTGAGTGGTTCTATCGCCGCGTACAGGCGCACCTGGATCTGGCGGGGAAGCTTGCGGAAAGATCTGGCGGCGTGAGCGCTGAACTTGATCGTATAGCCCATTACAGCTTAAGCTCTTTCTTGAGATCATCCCAGAAAACGTCATCCCCGCCCTCTTCCTTGATCTTCCGGATCATCTCCAGATCGGCCTTGTCCTCGATGACTTTCAGCAGCTCGTAATCCTCGACCGAGACGATCACGGCAACGTCCTTGCCCCTTCGCTGCAAAGCTACTCGGTCACCGCCATAGGCCACCTTGTTCAGCACATCAGCCGTATCTTTTCTCAAATCGCTCGTGGATACACGTATCATTTGTACCGATCTCCCTTATAGTACTTTATGTACTATTTGTATTATTTATCGGCATGATTGTCAACCCACTCATGAGATAAGAAGAACGGAGGATTTGAACCTCCGACCATCCTGTCCCAGCCTAGTTTTCTGCCGGTGGGGCACCACAAGATCTTGTCAAATACTGATGGGTGTACACTTAAGCGTAGATTGACTACGGTTTGATATGTCCGAAATGATGCTATGAAAAGATAAATAGTTTTATTTTATTTGTTGCCGATTGAGTCATCATTTCTATCCGGCGTCAAAATGAACAGGTATTCTTTAACTTCACACCTTTTCGAAGGATCACGACTGATTAAGCTACGTCTTTTGAGATGTCTCACACGAGCATCAGGATAAAGATCTCGAATGGAACTATGATGAGCATTGCTTACCAAGACTGTCGCTCCCCGTAAAACGGCTGACATTGCTATCTTTGCCAAACGCTTCTGATCAATCCACGAAAAGTTTTTTTCGTTGTAGCGAATGAATGCGTTGCGGTCGTGTGCTACCGTGTAGGTTGGATCGCAGTAGACAACATCACCAGGTCCGGCCATATTGATTGTTTCCTCGAAGTGCGCTGTCATAATTTTGATGCCCTTTAGGGCATTGCTTGCATTCCTCAGCAAATTCCTTTCCCATAATGGAGCGGGAGTTCTCTGACCACCACCAAAGGGTACATTGAACTGTCCATTTCCATTCAACCGATACATTCCTGCAAATGCCGTGCGGTTCAAGTAAAGAAAGCGAGCGGCCTTGGTAATATTCGTGCGTGGAGACATTGCTCTGATGCGGTAGTAGTCTTCTTTCGAAACATTCATTGTTCGCAGCTTTTCAATAACTGCCTCGTATTCGGATTGTACCGTCTGGTACGTAATGATAAGATCTTTGTTTATGTCTGAAAGAACGGCTGCTTTGGGAAGTAGATGAAAAAATACCGCACCTCCTCCGAGAAAAGGTTCGAAATACGTTTCGGTGAGATGTTTGCGAATGAGTTTTGCTATAATGTCAGCTGCCCATCTCTTACCTCCTGGCCACTTAAGGAATGGTTGCATCTTATCTGATCTCACGAAATCAACTTGTCCGTGAATGCCTGAAGGATATCTCCTGAAGGTTGTTGAGAAATAGAACTGAAACTGTTCGCCAGTTTTACTGGGATAAGAGCATTCTCATGGCTGTAACTGACCATTTTTGATAGCACGGCAGCGATATCTTGAAATCCAATCAAATCTGCAATGGTTGGGTTCAAACAAAAGTTTCCGGTGGTAATATCGAGCGGGATCACATGATCAGGACCAAGACGGACAACAATTTTTGAGCCGTATTGAACACGGTTTCGGTATCGAGTAGGATCGAAGGTGATTCCAGCGACCTCTTCAAACATATATTTGATGGATGGCAAAAAGTAGTCTCCTGGTTTTTGGAGATGTTTTTTTATATCCTCTATGTGGTCAACAAGTTCACCATTCTTCTCAACACCAACCAAGTTCAGTTTTGTTCCAGCTGCTTTAATTGTTTCTACCAAATCTCGAATGGGTTCTATAAGCCGGGATAGTTGTGCGCGTAATAATAGAGGACCATCCTTTAGAAATAAAATCTGCGATAAAATCTTAGGTTCATTCCAGTATCGAAAGACGAAGTGAAAGAGGGTGAGAGTCTCCATTGCATTTCGCAACGAACTAGCAGCCTCTTCTCGGGACCAGTTGTCCGGCATCTGCTGCGCTATACCAAGATAGTCAGACAGACGATGATGAAATCCACAATTGGGGCATTGGAAGGAATATGCATACTTCGGCAGATAGACTCTTTCCTCGCACATGAGACAATTCATATGTGGAGCATCAGGATTAGAAGCAGGATTCATATCGTAAGCAGGGTTCCATTTTCGATAGACGAGAAAATGAAGATCGTCGTATAGTTTTGAATACTCAAGTACAGCATCAATTGTATGTCGAACTGTATCCTTGACTGACTCTCCAGGAATTCTGATTCCTGCCAAAGGGAGTGCCGCAGGTTGATACCATATACGATCCTCAAACATTTTAGTCAAATCTCGTGGGTCAATGATTGGATCATTTCGAAGGCTCGCGATATCTTCCAAGCGTATAAGCATTGCACAGACAGAAATGAAGGCAATACGTTTGTCACGTCTGATCTCATTTGGAATGACTGCTTGACCACCGTCAATCGTGATGATGTACTTGATAGGAGATCCAGCATCAAGATCTACATTGCCATCACAGGATCCTAATGGCACTTCAATAGAGTCTGGTGACACCATTTCAAATTGGCGAAGAAGTCTTCTGACATTTTCATGCTCAATAACTTTCATGTGACCGAGTTTTGAAGCACGTTCAATTGGATAACTGCCTTCCTTGCCATAACTCATGGGTTTTCACCTTCTTCTTTTGTCTCATTTTCCATAGAACCAAAAAGACGGATCTGTACTGGCAGAACATATCTGTGTGATAACGTGATCATACGGACGTATCCTTTTGAACGTGCTCGTTGAATGTCAAGCCCGAGGCCCGCAAATTCGTAGCGCCGCTCAATCTCTTTTACTTCCCGGTCATCGTTTAAATGGGCGATAAAGAAATTCTCCGTATTCTTGAGTAGATCAGGACTAAGAGTTGTCATCGATTGGGTAGCATAGACCATACCTATTCTGAACTTGGCACCCTCCTTTGCAAGCTTGTTGTATGTGCTCTTGAGGTCCTTATCGTCGGATCTGAAAAGGTTATGGGCTTCTTCAAAATAGAAAAGAACAGAGTGCTTCTCGAATTCCTCGGCGCTAAGAGTAGCAAACTTCTCCATCTGCTTTGCCAAAACGGCCTTGGCTAGCATTTCAGTGTAAAACTGTGAAACCTGTTGGTCAGCCTGGGCAAGGTCTATGAGTACAGTCTTCCCCTCTTCAACTTCATTCACAATAGATTTGGCCAAGTTGCCTCCTCCTGGGTCATGGTAATCCGTGAACGGAGTGATCTTCTTTGGTCCTGAGATGGATCTAGAGCCAATCATTCTTAGAAAACATTCGTGGATACCATCAAAGTATGGTTTACCCGAGCGTCGGCTGATCGGAAACAAGGTAGCATCTTCACGGTTCGTATTATACAGGTTCCACAGTCGTTCGTAGATTCTGGCTGCAACAGGAAGGGATTGTCGTTCGGCTAGTTGCGGTTTACCATCCCGATCATTCTCTATAGCCGCAAAGTCTGCCACACCAGGTAGCTCCGCTAAACGCTTCTTGATCGGCCCACTAAGGTGAAGGCGTACATGCAACTTATCTCCACCCTTAAAGCCAGCTTCAAGTAAAAAAGCTTTATACATTGATAAAGCTCGGCTATAACGAGTTCGATCACCTTCGCCGGGGTAATATTCTGACACATTATCTTCGTCAATAGGTTCCCAAGCGAAGAAGGCGTTCATATAATCTGGTCTTCGTGGATGTTTGCTGTCAAAAAGAGCACAGATGATGTAATGACCAAGTGCGATTTGTTGGTAAAAGTTGATTCTCAGCATTTTTGGGGGCTGTGCACCAACCAAGACCTCACGTTCAGGCGTTCTAGGATTGAGGCTGTAACGAGTGCATTTGTTACTATAAGCAAGATAGAGACTCCCTCCTGTCTGTGGATCTGGGTATGTATATTCACCTGAAAGGTCGAAGACTATCTGCCCAAGCTTTGATTCTTTTTTTAGCATGGTATCAAGTATGACTTTAATTGTATTGGACTTTCCCATGCGTGTTTTTCCAAATAGTGCTGTGCGGTTACACAGGAAGTCATTAGGTGATACAGAAACAGGTACGATATCACTAATGTCTGTCGTCTCCGTCTCGGTATACCTTAAGCGGCCAATCTGAATAGGGTTTTTTTCAGCGACGAAGGAATTGATCAATATTTCTAGATGCTCGCGCTTTGGCACATATATTTCGTAAAAGTGAGGCGAAACAAAGCTATCGATGTCATTGCCAAAGGCGATCTTCTGATCAGGAGCATCGTAGTATGTACCGAGTATATTAGCTCTTAGAGCACCCCATTGAAGTTCCGAGTTCGTCAATGGGTCGATATCTGCTTGGACCTTGTGAATCTGGAAGATCGTGCTTTGAATATCAGCTGCGACGGGTGTCATAGCTGTTTCACGGATACGAGCTAGGATTAGGAAAGGTCGCGAGTTTGTTTGTCTATATGTGGTTGCTTTATCATTAAGACGTACAATTATGAACGAGTTTTTTGGAACGCCTCCACAATTACGCTTCCACGCGTCACAAGTAACAAGGGTGAGTTCATCATAATCCATTTTAAGGAGAAACCCGAGAAGAGATGACCGATCATAGATGTCATAAGACTTCAGCATCTTCGAAACAACACCATCTGAAACACCATCTGTGTGGGCTGTCTCATTATCTATGATTGATTCAATATGATTTCTGATGTCTGTCATTGCTTCCTCCATTCATTCATTGAAATGTTTTAGTCATGCACAAACATGCCCATTTCCATCCAGACATTCTATTTCAAAAATCCCAGCATAACCAAATTGTATCTTGATGCGTCCGGTTTAAGCCATCCGATTCTTTTCCTAACTATGTAACCTTGATCTTCTCAAAAGAATCTATAAAACAATGCAATGAATATAAAGGCTGCATGCCTGATAGATATGAACCAGGAGCTGGCTTGTAGTCCCCGTCTTTTGCAAACGGCCATGTGTTATGCATATAGTTTTCTACATCATACTGGGTCAGAAAATAGCCCTTGTCATAAGATTCAAAAAGAAGGATTACAAACCAAGGTTTCGATTGAGACTGAAGCCGTTGAACAACATTAGCGGTTACTCCCCACCTCAATGGTTGTTTAGCTCTGCCTTTTATATATAGCAAGAGATTAGTGCGGCCTGTATACTCAAAAACATTTCGTGAAATAGAAGTCCTGATTACTTTAATACCGGGCTGTTCATTTAAGGATTTGATAAAGTTTTCAACAAGGTTATAACCTCCTAAATTGTTCATCGTTCTTTCCCCTTCATATAATAACTTATCTACTGAACAGTATTTCTCCTATGATATCTATTGCTTCTGATGACATATTAGATACATCCTATGCAAATTGTATACTATATATTCAACGCTTAGAAAATAATTAACCTTATTGGAATAGTCGTGAGGTGGAATATTGGCCAAGCAATGTCTGGTGGGATGCCCCAGTAATCATAAGATTGTGTCAATAAGTCCAAGAAAGTCCTTGACTTTTTCATCAAAATGTGCTTATATTCTGATCATAACATATCCTTGGCTGATATTATCAGTCATTGAGCCACCGAAGAGTGGTAAACGTAGCCAATAGGCTTCTAAAAATCATTAAAGTGATGAGTTTTCCTTATCCATATCAGGAAAACGCCCAGTAGAAAACATACCTATATCTGCTCAATAGACCTTGCTCGGGTGTATCTATCGGTACAACCTCGCAGATCTTCCCGATTGAGCATACCTCAGACAACCCTCATTCACTTTGGCAGAACTTCGGCTTTAGTCGAAGTTACATACAAAGTGAATGAGGGTATCCCAATATCGAACGGAACGGCTCTGAGAGCGATTCTTTGCTCTCGGACTAAATCGGACTTTTTGCGAAAAAAGTCTGATTGCCTATGCTTTTTTAAGCTCTCCTTACTTGCCCAGACGCTATTGCGGTGTCCCGGCGAGTCTGACCACCCCCGCCCCAACAGCCTTATGGCTGACAACATATCCACGTGTTCCTGGACGCGTTAGGCCGGCAGAAATCCCACTGCGTAGGCCCCAGGTCGCATTTAAAAAAAGCACGGAAAGGAGGCTACTTATGGGAATATTGATTGACGAATTTCATAGGAAACGGCTGCTCCCTCGCAACCGACAGAATACGAACGAGTGGAATCGGCAGAATCTGCGCTATGTCGAGAGATGGCTGGGCTATGTCGAAGCGGAGTACCGGCTTAAGGAGATCAGGCAGCTAAGGCAAAAGCACTATGATGCCTTTGTCTCGTCGCTGGCAGACAGTGGCCTGTCTCCCGAGACAATCCGCAAGTATGCCCTGGCCTCAAAAAAGTTCGTTCGCACGTCACGGTTGCCCATCAGAATCAATCCTGAGTCTGCCAAAAGGCGAAAGGTGAACACTCGCCTTGAGCGAATCAGGAAAATCCTGATGGATTACGGCATCGAGGGTGACCGGCTGGAAGGCATGAGTCAGGATTTGATTAGGTTGTAGATCCACTGGGAAGGCCGCCAATGAACGGGATAGTTGGCAGCCTTCCCCCCCCTTAGCTGTATAACAAGTTTTTCAGGAGAGAGAACAGATGATTAAGCTGAACAAACCGGCAAAGCTCACAAATCGCAACAAGGTAAAATGCGTGGCAAGAAGGATCTCGTCGGAGTCCCGTAGAGGCACCGAGAAACCGAAGATTATTGTCACGACCCTGAATGAAATGCACAGATCGACAGGATTAACGAACCTGTGTAAAATCGAGGAGAAAGAGCACGTCAGAGAGTACGTGAACTTCCTGGTGAACCGGGTTGACAACGAAGAGCTTGACCCCGGCACGGCGACCAACCGGATCTCGGCCCTCAATAGTATCCTGGCCTACGCTGAGCGAAACGATCTCAGGGTATCGGCAAAAGAATACGGGCTCAGCAGGGAACAGACCGACGCTATAAACAAGGCTAACGACAGGACGCAAGCGGCAGAGTACCTTTCCTGGCTCCAGGACAAAGGCAAGGATGATCCCCGGTACATGAACCTGTATCACTCTCGGGTGCTTCAGGCCGCATTCGGCCTCCGAGCGAGAGAAAGCTATGCGATCAAGATCGCATCGAAGGATACAACAGGGGGCAAATTAATCCTTGGACGGCCCGATTGCACGAAGAATTCACGGCCCAGGGAAGTCGAGATTACCAAGGAGTCTCAAGGGCAAGCTCTGGCCAGTGCGAAGGCATGGGGTATCTCCCAGGGGCAGCGGTCGTTGATACCAGAAGGTTACACCCTCAAACAGTGGATGGACTTCGCAAACAACACATTGAGGCGGTTCAACAGGGAAACCGGCTACGGTCTGAACAATCATGGTGAGCGTCATCACTATGCCCATGAGCGATATAAAGAGCTTTGGCAGGAGAAGGGGCATGATGTTAAATGCCCGGCCGAAATGGGCATGGAGCGAGAAGATTGGCTTGAACACATGAAGCTGGAAACCGGCCTGGGCCAAAAGGATCTCCTGGCGCTCGAAAAACAGGTCCGTTTGGCTGTATCGGAAGATCTCGGCCATAGCCGTGTCAGCATCACCAAGACGTATCTGGGATAAGCCGGAATGCCAGCATTCATTTTTCTGTATTTTTGGTCATCCTGATCCCCCAGATAGATATAACTAGAGATATATGTTGGAATGTAATATCAATGGATTAGATTCTATTCGTTACCAAACACACATAATTGCAAAACGTATTTTATAAAGAGACATCATGCACAAACTATGCTTAAGTTCTAGCATTCAATATTAACCATCACTACTGTCCAAAATAAATTCAATTAATGATTTGGGACGCGACAAATCAATGAGTTAGGCTTGAGATAAGCGATATTTCATGACCTGGTTCCCCTTTTTTGTATCTTACACACCTGCTGTCCAAGACCTGGAATGGG
>JAHDKO010000128.1 GCA_018436855.1 Deltaproteobacteria bacterium
CACCCCCATGAAGCCGTTCTCGGCCATCTTCCGCAGCACCTCGTCGTCATGACGGTGCTCCTGGTCGATCCGGGCCGCTATGGGCTTGAGCTCCTGGTCGGCAAACTTCCTGGCCATGTCCTGAACCATCTTGTGCTCGTCACTGAAAGAGAAATCCATTTCGTTACCTCCGATGTCTTCTTTAGATATTTGACTTCTTGACCCTTCTACCCTGCAGCCCGTCCTCGATACGCACACCCGGCTGCCAATCACCTCCGGGTGCGGGCGCCCCGTTCGCAGGAACACGTCCATTCGACGCGAATCGAGGCAGGCTCGTGAACGGCAGGCAGAGGGCACATTCGATCAATTCGTATGCACTGCCGCTATTCGCCGCCTTTTTGACTGCGTATGAAAGCGCTCCTCACATCCTCTACCAGGGTATAGGGGTCGCTCTGCCGTTTCATCACCTTGGAAACCATGTTGTCGAACTCTCCCGATGCCTGCAGCTCCTTGATTATCGGCCCCAGGATACTTGACTTGAGCACCTCGTGGATCTCAACGATCGCCTTTTTCTCCAGCTTCTTCTCCAGGAGCCGCGTGCTTATCAGGTGCTGGTGATGGGCGTCGATCGTCTGACACAGGGTCGCGATGTTTCCATTGAACGTTTCTTTGTTCAGCACGTCATCCACCAGGATAACGGGCGGTGTCCATTCGCCTGAACGATTCTCCTTCAGGTCGAGCAGCGACAGCAGCTCCTTCTGGAGCCTTCGCGTGCCTTCCCGATGCGACTTGTTGATCACGAAGATGTCCGCAACCTCCATGATGCCCGCCTTGATGGCCTGGATATCGTCTCCCATGCCCGGCACCAGCACCACGATCACCGTGTGTGCGTGATTGATGACATCGACTTCCTGCTGACCGACGCCGACGGTCTCTATCAGGATCTTGTCCTTTCCCATGGCATCGAGGATATGGACCGAGCTTCCCACCGCACCGGAAAGGCCGCCCAATGCCCCTCTTGTCGCCAGGCTTCTGATAAATACATCCGGATCGCCTGCATGCCTCTGCATCCTTATCCTGTCTCCCAGGATCGCTCCTCCGGAAAACGGGCTGGACGGATCCACGGCCAGCACGGCGACCTTGTTTTCCTTTTCCCTGAAAGCGGAAACGAGCTCGTCGGTGATGGTGCTCTTGCCGGCACCCGGCGAACCGGTTATGCCGATTACATGGGCTTTTCCCGTATGGGGATAGATGTGCTTGAGCGTGCCTTTGGCCTGCGGCACGTTATCTTCAAGGTCCCTGATGAGACGTGAGGCAGCCCGTATATTGCCGTCTCTGATTTTCCTGGCGAGTTCCACGTGATCTAATCCTTCCTTCTCGGGGCGCTCCCTGGCCGATTGGTTCCTGTTTTCCATCATGTCTTTTCCATGAACGTCGCGCCACCGTCCCCGTCAGTGCACCGCGATATTGTTTCTGATCCATTCAACGATGGATTCCAGCGACTTGCCCGGAGTGAAGATCTCCTTCACCCCCGCTTTGTAGAGCTGCTCGAAATCCTGCTCGGGAATGATCCCTCCGCCTATGACGGCGATGTCTTGGGCGCCCTGCTCCTTCAGCAACTCCACCACCTTCGGAAACAGATACTTGTGCGCACCCGAGAGGCAGCTGAGCCCCACCAGGTCGACATCTTCCTGAATCGCCGCGGACGCGATCTGCTCGGGCGTCTGATGACATCCCGTATAGATCACCTCGAAGCCCGCATCCCGGAAGCAGCGCGCGAGGATTCTCGCTCCCCGGTCATGCCCATCGAGTCCCGGTTTGGCCACCATAATACGAATCTTTCTTTCCATCACTCTATTGTCCTCCTGACGATGAGCATGCCCTAGAACAGGCCCGGATCGTGATACTCGCCGTAGACCTCGCGATACACGTCGCAGATTTCCTGTACCGTCGCGAGGTTCTTCACCGCCTCGATGCAGTAGGGCATGACGTTTTCCCCTTCCCTGCATGCCTTTTTCAGGCTGTTCAGGCTCTCCACGACCAGCTTGCCGTTCCTCTTTCTTTTTACGGCCTGCAGACTCTTCGTCTGCTCCTCTTCGACCTTTTCATCGATCTCGACCAGCGGTATAGGGGCCTTGTCGTCCCCCACGTACTTGTTGATGCCTATCATGACCTTTTCGCCCTTGTCGATCTGCCGCTGGTAATTATACGCGGCATCCGCGATCTCCATCTGCGGAAAGCCCTTTTCAATGGCGCTGACCATGCCGCCCATGTCGTCTATCTTTTCGATATACTCCCACGCCTTTTCTTCCATGGTGTTCGTCAGGGACTCGATGAAATACGAACCGGCCAACGGGTCGATCGTGTTTGCCGCGCCCGTCTCCTCGGCTATGATCTGCTGGGTGCGAAGCGCGATCTCCACGGCGTGCTCGGAGGGAAGGCACAGCACCTCGTCGAGAGAGTTCGTGTGGAGCGACTGGGTGCCCCCGAGTACTGCGGCAAGGGCCTCGACCGCGGTCCTGACGACGTTGTTGTAGGGCTGCTGTGCCGTCAGGGAGCAGCCGGCGGTCTGCGTATGGAAACGCATCCACCAGGACCTCGGGTTCTTTGCCTTGAACCGGTCTCTCATGATCCGCGCCCACATCCTTCTCGCGGCGCGCATCTTGCAGATTTCCTCGAAGAAATCGATGTGCGAGTTGAAGAAGAACGAGAGTCTCGGGGCGAAATCGTCCACGTCGAGCTTCTTCTGCTTCATGGTGGACTCGACGTACTCGATCCCGTCACGCAGCGTGAAGGCCAGCTCCTGCACCGCGGTCGACCCGGCTTCTCTGATGTGATACCCGCTGATGCTCACCGTGTTCCACCGGGGCACAAACTTCGTGCCGAACTCGATGGTGTCGCAGATGAGCTTCACCGACGGTTCCGGCGGGCACATAAAGGTCTTCTGGGCGATGAATTCCTTGAGCATGTCGTTCTGGATCGTACCGCCTATCTTCTTAAGCGGGACGCCCTTGAGCTCTGCGGCGGCGCAGTACATCGCCCACAATACCGTCGCAGGCGGATTAATGGTCATGGAGGTGGTAATCTGATCGAGCGGGATGCCGTCGACGAGTTGCAGGAAATCTTCCAGGGTATCGATCGCCACCCCGCACTTGCCGCATTCGCCGCGGGCTATGGGGCTGTCCGTATCGTACCCCATGAGCGTGGGAAAATCGAAAGCCGTGCTGAGGCCGGTCTGTCCCTCTTTCAGGAGCAGATGCCACCGCTTGTTCGTCTCCTTCGCGGTTCCCATTCCGGAGAACATCCGGAAGGTCCAGTATCTCCCGCGATATCCGGTAGGCTGATTTCCGCGCAGAAAAGGAAATTCGCCGGGCACGCTGATATCCCGCTCGAAATCCATGTGCTCGATGTCCTCGGGCGTGTACAGCCTCTTGATCTCGAGATCGGAAACCGTAGACCACCGCTCCTTCTGATCGGCATTTTTCTGCGTGAGTCTCTTAACCTGATCTTCCCATTTCTTCGTGAGCGCCTTCGACTGTTTTAACAGGTCTTTTGTAAAATACACACGCAACCCCCTTGCTGGAACTTGTGTTGTGAACGTTTCACGGGCCATTGCTGATGAGCCGGGAGATCACCCCGTCCGAGACGATCTCCCGCGTCATGCTCCTTAAGGTAAGAGCTCTCGCTCACCCGTCTTACTTTCCCTCGTAAATATAAACCCCCTTGCCGGTCTTCCTGCCGAACCGTTTCGCTCTCACCAGTTTTTTCAGCAGGGGAGCGGGCTTGTACTTGTCTCCCAGCTCGGCGTGGAGGCCTTCTATCACGTGCAGGAGGGTTTCCAGGCCGATGAGATCGGCGAGCGCCAGGGGCCCGATCGGGTGATTGCAGCCCAGCACCATTCCCTTGTCGATATCCTCAGGCGTGGCGATTCCTTCGCCGAGCGCGTAGAACGCCTCGTTGAGCATGGTGCAGAGAATCCTGTTCACCGCGAATGCGGGGGCCTCCTCCACCACGATGATCTCCTTCCCGATCTTTTCACCCCATTCCTTTGCCGCCTTCAATGTCGCCTCGGAAGTCTCGTAACCCTTGATGATCTCCAGGAGCTTCATCACGGGGACGGGGTTGAAAAAGTGGGTGCCGATGAACCGGTCCGGCCTTTTCGTGGCTGCGGCCATCTCGGTCAGGCTCAGGCCCGAGGTGTTCGAGAAAAACAGACAGTCCTTGGACACGATCTCTTCCAGCTCGGCGAACAGCTTCTTCTTGGGCTCCATGACCTCGATGATCACCTCGACCACGATGTCCGCATTCCGGGCCGCCTTTTTCAGATCCACCACGGGCATGATCCTGCCCAGCACTGCGTCCTTCTCTTCCAAAGAGAGCTTTCCCTTCTTGACGTCCTTCTCCAGGTTGTTTTTGATAATGTTCATCCCGTTGTCGATGAACCTCTGCTCGATATCCCGCAAAGTAACCGTGTATCCCGCCTGGGCACTGATCTGGGCGATGCCGCTGCCCATGAGACCGGCCCCTATGACACAGACATTTTTCATTTCCATCGTTGCGTCCTTTCCGTGAAATGTATCAGCCCGATTCTCCATGTGGGCTTCTTGTTTTTCATTAAAAAATCCGATTCTCCGCGCTTGACGGCTTCTCTACCTGTTGTGGATGAGGATGGAGGTACCCATGCCGCCGCCTGCGCACAGCGATGCCAGGCCGTTTTCGACCCCTCTCCGCTTCATCTCGTACAGAAGGGAGGTGATGATTCTCGCCCCGGTGCATCCCACGGGATGACCGAGCCCGCACCCGCTGCCGTTGACATTTGTGATTTCCCTGTTGATTCCTATCCCTCGCTCACAGGCGATGTACTGGGCGGCAAACGCCTCGTTCAGCTCGATCAGGCCGATATCGGCGAGCGTGTACTTCGACCGTTCGAACAGCTTCTTCGTTGCCGGGATCGGGCCTTCCCCCATATAGTTCGGGTCGACTCCGCCTACGCCGAAATCACCGACTGCGGCCAGGGGCTTGATTCCCATCTCATTGGCCTTTTCCGCAGACATGATTACGAGCGCTGCGGCCCCATCGTTGATTCCCGACGCGCTTGCCGCCGTTACGATGCCGTCCTTGTCGAACACCGGCTTGAGCTTGCTCACTTCTTCCATGGTCAGGCCGAAGCGAACGTGCTCATCCTGGTCCACCATCTTCGGATCGCCCTTCTTCTGCGGAACCGGGACCGGTATGATCTCCTCTTTGAACTTCCCGTTCTTTATCGCGTTTTCCGCGTTGTTATGGCTCCGTACCGCAACTTCATCGCTCTCTTCCCGGGTGATCCCCCATTTCTTGGCGATCAGCTCGGCCGTCATGCCCATGATGATCTCACCACCGGAATACAGCAGATCCCAGATGGAGTCGTACATGCTCTTGTGCGCGAGCCGTGCTCCCCACCGGGTATCCCTCAGAACGTAGGGCGCGGTGCTGTAGCTCTCCACGCCGCCGCAGAGAATGATGTCGGCTTCCCCCCATTTCACCTGCTGGGCGGCGTTGTTCACGGCCTGCATTCCGGAGGAGCATTGTCTCTGGACCGTGTATGCGGGAACTTCGATCGGAATACCGGCCTTCAAAGCGCCGCACCGTCCCACGTTGGGCTCGTCGAAGTCCTGCAGGCAGCAGCCCCAGATGATGTCGTCGATAACCTTGCTGTCTATCCCTGCCCTCTTTATCGCCTCTTTCATCACGACGGCGGACAGATCGCCTGCCTTCATGTCCTTGAACGCTCCCCCGAAATCGCATACGGGTGTTCTCACTGCGCTGACTATTACCGCTTCTCTCTTTGCCATTTATTTGTTCCTCCTTCTTATCTTTGACGCTCCTGGAACGAAAATTATTTTCTGACTTGCTTCTTTTCTCAGAAGGCCGGCCGGCTCTGACCGCAGAAGAACTGTGGACTTTTCTTTCCTGGTATCTGTATGCATATACTCCTGCAGGCTGTTGATCTCGACGGCCAACCTCTTGAGAAAAGAACCAATGATCCAATCACTACTGGTTGCGAAAGCTGGAGAGAGTCCATGTTGCCTTGTTTCTCTTCATGCAGTGTCTCTCTCCAGCTTTCCTTCTGGAGGTGTAAGTCTCTATTCTTTACCGTCCCTTGAATTTCGGCGCGCGCTTTTCCTTGAAGGCGGCCACGCCTTCGGCTTTATCCTCGCTCAGCATGCAGATCGTCTGGTTCAGGGATTCGAGCCGCAACTGAGAGGCCAGATCGTTCTCCGTTCCCTTGTATATCGATTTTTTGATGAGGGAGAAGGATACGGGCGGCCCCTGGGCAAGCCTGTCGGCCAGCTTGTTGACCTCGGCCATGAGCTCGTCGTTTTCCACCACCCTGTTGACGATCCCGAGCTCACATGCCGTCTGCGCGGAGAAAACGTCACCGGTGAACATCAGCTCGCACGCCTTGTAAGTGCCGACCAGCCGCGGAAGAAAATAGGTGCCGCCGCAGTCGGGATGCACGCCGATACGGCTGAACACCTCGCCGAACTTCGCCTTGTCGCTGCTGATGATGATATCGCAGGCAAGGGCCACATTCATTCCGGCCCCCACTGCGGCGCCGTTGACGGCCGCAATGATCGGCTTCGACAGATTCCTCATCGCAAGGATCAGATCGCCGAAGCGCTCCATGTCCACATACACTTGATTGCTGTTGCTGCTGTTGAACAACTGGAGGCCGAAATCACCGCCAGCGCAAAACGACTTCCCTTCTCCGGTCAGCACCACCACCCTGCACTGTTCCTCTTTCTCAAGCGAGGTGAAAACCTCGATCATCTCCTCGAGGATCTCCATATCCAGGGCGTTCATTGCGTCCGGCCTGTTCATCGACACTATCCAGACCTTGTCCCGGTTTTCTACTTTTACATATTTTCTTTTCACAGTAGGCTCCTCTGTCTGTTTCTCCTGATGGCCCTGCTAACCGGCAGTGTCCAGTCCCAGTTCGGCCAGTTTATCTTTTGTGGGTATGCCGGTCTTTTTGTCCCACTCCCTGCACTCGTAGTAATCGTCCAGGTTATCCTGCACGTCTTCCTTCTTGAGAAGGTCTTTCTCGTAGTAATCCTTCATCAC
>JAHDKO010000137.1 GCA_018436855.1 Deltaproteobacteria bacterium
CAGCGAGGAGATGATCAACGTCATGGCCAAGGAAGTGCCCGCGAAACTCATCTACGCTGAATAACCTCCCGCCTGCCCAGGGTGCAGACTGTCTCCCTAAAGAAATGCATCCTTCATGATGCACCCCGGGCGGGCTTCATTACCGGGAAGAGTAAAGTTTTTTAAGGGAAAAGAGAAGCCTTCGGGCAAGAAGCGCTGCATATGTGCGGAGAGGAATTTTCAGCTATGGGGATAGTGCCGGCGGATGCGGGAATGATCACAGAAATCAAGAAATTTGCCACCCACGACGGGCCCGGGATCAGGACCACGGTGTTTTTCAAGGGCTGCCCGCTTCGCTGCACCTGGTGCTCGAACCCCGAGACCATTTCACCTCATGCCCAGCTCTATTTTCTCCCCCGGAGGTGCAAGGACTACGGGGGATGCATCGACATCTGCCCGGAAAAGGCGGTCGGCATGGACAAAGATGCAAAGGTCGACCGCGCAAGGTGCACCCTGTGCATGGAATGCGCCCGGGAATGCCCCAACGGGGCCTTCAGGCAGGTAGGCGAGCTCATGAGCGTGCCCGATGTCGTGCGTGAGATCAAGAAGGACATTCCCTTTTACGGCAGGGACGGGGGGCTTACCCTGAGCGGAGGCGAACCGCTGTACCAGCCGGAGTTCGCCCTGCCCATCCTGCGGGAATGCCGGGAGGCGGGGATATCCACCGTGCTGGACACGTCGGGGTGCGCGCCCCACGATGTGGTGCGCGAGGTGATGGCCTATACGGACCTGGTTCTGCTGGACATCAAGCACATGGACCCCGAGATGCACCGCCGGGGCACAGGGGTGGATAACACCCTGATCCTGAAGAATGCCAGGATCATGGCATCCATGGCCAGGGTGAGGATCTCGCTGCCGCTGATCCCCGGCTATAACGACCACGTAAAGAACCTCTCGGAGACGGCACAGTTCGCGCTCTCCCTGGGGGCAAACCACATCGATATCAATCCGCTGCACCGCCTTGGTGCCGACAAGTACTGGTTTCTGGGAATGGAGTCTCCCTACGAGACTCTCGGGACCATGGAGAAACAGGACGTGCTGAACGCCAGGGACATCATTCAGGGCCACGGCCTTGAGGTAACCATCGGGCGGATGATGTAGCGGTTGAACAAACGATCAAACATAACAGTTAGGAGGAAACATGGCTGATTTGAGTACAACCTTTTGCGGCTTACCTGTCAAGCATCCGGTGGGGATCACATCCTGCGATTTCGGAGGGACGGCGAAGCTTATCGAGCGCTACAGCAAGACAGGGATAGGATGGATCATCGGCAAGACAGTCCACAAGATCGACGGAGTGCACCGCTGGCCCAGGCCGTTTTTTTATTCGCTCAGGCATTTCGGCAACGACATGAAGGACGCCTGGATCTGCTCGCAGATGTTCCATAACATGCCCTACGAGCAGTGGCTGGACGACGAGCTTCCCAAGAGTCTGAAGGTGGCCAAGGAGCACGACGTGCTCTATATCGGCTCGGTATCGGGCATCGGTCCGGTTCCCGAGACCTGGGTGCCCTTTATCATCGATCTCCAGGAGCGGGGCGTTGAGATCATAGAGCTGGACACGGGCGGCCCCCACGCGACCTTCGGCGCGGTCGACGCGCACAAGGACTGCGGCGCGCCGCTGGCGCTGGACCCGGAGACAGCTTATCAGGTGACCAAGGCGTGTGTCGAGGTTGCCAAGGTGCCGATCATCTTCAAGACCACCCCGCAGTGCGTCAACGCAGCGGCGCTGGCCCTGGCCATCCAGCGGGGCGGCGGGCATGCCATCTCCGGCAACAATGCATTCTACGGCGCATGGATCGATCACGAAAAGGCCGAGTTCTACGGGGTGCCCGGTTCCATGGGCGGGCTCATCGGACGGCCCTGGCAGCTCTTTTCCCTTGCCAAGATCCTGGAGACCACCGCGACGATCCCGGAGATGCCTTTTTTGGGCGGCGGCGGAATTTTCACCTATGACGATGTGGCACGCCACCTTATGGCGGGATGCGATCTCGTGGGCCTGTGCTCTTCAGTGTACTCCCGCGGCATCGCAGTGATTCCGAAGATCGTCAAGGAGCTCGACGAGTTCTGCGAGAGGAAGGGCTACAAGACCATCAAGGACATCCCGGTCCTCACGGACAAGTTCATGTATCTCCGCGACTGGAAGCGTGAAGGACCCTACATGCAGGAGACCACCCCGGTCGTGCCCGAGTTCGACGCGGACAAGTGCAACATGTGCGGAATCTGCGAAGACCTGTGCCCGTACGGCGCCATCAAGGTGGACAAGGCCTCGGGCGAGAAGCCGACCTTTGACCGGGACATCTGCTACGGTTGCGGCTGGTGCGTCGGGCACTGCCCGAAGTGGGCGATCAGGATGGTCAAGGCCGACACCGGCGAAGAGGTGTGGGACGGCCGCGGCACCATCGCGGACTGGGTAAGCGACGAAGAAGGCTACTGATTCATGTCATCGAGTGCGCTGCCGGCGTGGACCGGCAGTGCACTCATAACCTGACAGGGCGGAATATGCACGATTTGCCTTGAATGACCGGGCCCATGTGGAATCATTTCAACCGGAAAAGACCTTTTTTTTGAAAACCAGCATGGAACGACGAGAACGGCCCGGTCCCTTAAATGAACAGGGCTCCAATATGGAATACACGTCTCATGGAGGACAGACACATCTGGATTGGCACGAGAGAAACCGGGTGAGACTGCTTCATCACGAACAGTGATGCAGGAGAAATAACAACCGTGGAGGCGCAACATGATAACCTTAACCTCGTTCTTTCCGTGGAGTTATCTGGATTCAGTCAACAAGATCCAACTGGTGGTATGGTTTGCCCAGTTCGTTATCGGCGCCGGCATCTGGGCATGGGCCGTGGTGCTGGACAAGCCGTTCATGGTGAGCAAAGAGAACCATGCCGACCCTGAGACCCCGGGAGGCCCGGAATGATGACCTTTATCTTCATTGCCACGTTCGCGGTCATCATCGGCCTGGGATACTTTACGTCCAGAGGCGTGAAAAGC
Organism: Deltaproteobacteria bacterium; assembly: GCA_018436855.1. Lineage (GTDB taxonomy): Bacteria > Desulfobacterota > Desulfomonilia > UBA1062 > UBA1062 > Phosphitivorax. Next base: position 3,046 of record JAHDKO010000137.1, read on the forward strand.
CTGAGCGCGTTCACGGTGGCGAGCAAATCGTCCACCTGGTGGATGCTGCTGGCGACCTTCACCGCCGCCAATGTCAGCGCAGGCATGTATCTGGGCGCATCGAACCTGGCGGGAAACATCGGGTATGCCGTATGGTGCTGTGCCTGGCCCACCTGCGCAGGGTGGCTCATCATATTCGGGTTCACCGGCATCCTGATGTACCGGTTCGCCCAGAAAAAAGAGATATTCACCATACCGGACTTCTTTGCCGAGAGATTCCCCAGCAAGTCGACCGGAGTCCGGGCAGTGTCCGCTCTCATCATCCCGATCGCCTACATACCTTACATGACTGCGCAGCTGGTCGCCATCGGGGGGATTGCGAACTCCGTGTTCGGGCTGAACTACCACATCGCCGTGATCGTGATGTCCCTGGTTCTGATCAGCTTCCTGACCACCGGTGGTATGTCGTCCATCGTGAAGATCGACGCGGTCATGATCCTGCTCGTAATCATCGGCCTGGTCATCCCCTCCTTCATGGGCGTCTCGTTCCTGGGCGGAGGAGACGGTATCAAGGGCTGGCAGATGATTCTGTCGGGGAAGAACGAAGCGATTTTCAAGGGATTTTCCGAAACCTGGCCCTGGTGGATAGCCGTTGCTCAGTTCACCTGGCTGTTCTCGAACGCCACTGAGCCACATCTGCTGACCAAGGTGCTCACCGCCCGCAGTGAAAAGGACATCCTGAAGGCGCTTCCGCTCCTGCTCCTGGTGGGTATCCTGCTCTATGCCGCCATCGTCCCGATAGGCGTGGTCGGATCGCTGCTGCCGAACCCGAGCGGTGAAAAATACTACTACATCAACCTCGTCAAGCAGATCAGCTCGGTTATCGCCGGACTGTCGCTGGCGGGTGTTGCCGCTGCAGCCATCACCACCGTGTCCGTTCAGGCGCTCAACAGCACGACATCCATCACCCGTGACTTCTATCAGAAGGTCTTCAACCCGAACGTGGACAACGATACGGTTCTGAAGATGACAAGGGTCCTCACCGTGGTGGTCGTAGCCGTCACCGCAGGCCTTGCCCTGTGGAATCCCATGGGCATCTACTGGTTCGTGGTGCTGTCCGCGGCCATGATCGCCTCGACGTTCTTCGTTCCCTATGTGCTGGGGTTCATATTCCCGAAGATGAGCGGATCCGCGGCCTTCTGGTCCATGATCGTGGGCTTTCTGGCCTGTGTCATCACCTATGCGGTGAACAAGACGCTGGGCACCCACTATTTCGTGGATCACGTCTATGCAGGGCTCCTTTTCAGCGCCCTGGCGTGCATCGTGGTGGGATTCTATAAAAAGGCCTCCGCGGGCGATGTCGAGGCGGCACTCTGTGTGAGGAAGCCAAGCGCACCCCAGGAAGAGAAGCTGGTCGCCCAGCATTAAAGAGATGCGCATCCTTTAAAAAGACGAGCGCTCCTACAGATATGCCGGCGCTCAGAAACTCACAAATGGAGCGGGGACTTCTTAAGGCCCCGCTCTCTCTGTGCTGAACGGAATCCGCGACTTCGGGCCCGGAATCGTTCCGGCAGCAGCAGGCGGTCTCCGGGGAATTCCCCAGGAAAATGACCCGTCAAAGGGCTGCAATAAGCTGACAGGGCATAGGATATATTCCGATCCTTTGAAGGACAAGGCCTACACGGCAAGAGGCCCGGCTCCGAACCAAGATTCAGGGGTGCACCGATAGATCGTCAGCACCTTTCCGTGGTCATCATGTATTGACGGCTAATGTAATAAGGGAGGAGAACTCTATGGCGGGATCACTGGCGGGAAAATGCACGGATGCCTGCGAAATCGGGCGCTGTTCCAGGATTCCGGCCTCCGCAATTTCATGTGGTGCGGTGGCTCACGCCGTTTCGTCCGCTGCCGGGAAGGCCGGCGCGGCAATATCGGTCTTTTGTTCCGAAGACCGATCTCCAGCTTGTGCCGCACGGCATGAGGCCGATTCCCTCGGTCATCCACGGTATGGCATGGAGGTACAAAGCAACCCTCCATGCCTGTATGAAAGAGAGTGAACACATGCGGGAGCCTTGGAAAGGATGCCCGGGGCCTGAAACAGCCCTCCTTTCGTTCCGACAGGGCTCCAGAAGAAGGAGAACGTTTCGCAACTACCATTAAAAATGGGGGAGAAGACAGTATGGCTTTAAAAGAAGAAAGAGTAATCGTTATCGACCCGGGCAAGTGCGCGGGATGCCATAGCTGCGAGATGGCGTGCGCCATGAAACACTTCGGCGTCTGCCATCCGTACTATTCGCGCATACGGATTCAGGAGTTCAGAAACGTGAACACCTTTGTTCCCATCACCTGCCAGGCGTGCGAGGATGCGGCATGCATCAAGGTGTGCCCCATGAACGCCCGCATCAGGCTCGGAAGCGGCGCGGTCGTGACCGACGAGGACAAGTGCATCGGCTGCAGGGCCTGTGTGTATGCGTGTCCCTTCGGCGCTCCCGTGATTCATCCGGACACCGGCAAGACCATGAGCTGCGACCTGTGCATGGACGACGAGCTCGGCCCCTGGTGCGTGAAGGCGTGTACGATGCAGCAGGCCCTGAAGTTCGTCGATGTGAGGGACGCCGCGAGGGCGAAGGGACGGGATTTCGCCGCCATGCTCAAGGAGCAGCACGAGCCCCCGCATCAGGAGGAGACGGAATTCAGCTTCAGCTTCAGCGTTGAATAAGGCCGCCCGCAGATTCGCCTAGTAAGTGTGCGCGAAATACATACCCAAGGAGGAAAACATGCACGGATGGAAAGGTCGCAGGCTCAGACTCGACTTGACGAATAGAACATATGAAATCGAACAGCTTTCTGTTGATTATTTCAAGAAATGGATCGGGGGACGCGGATTCAACTCCGACGTGGTCTACCACGAGACCCGGCAGGGCATGGATCCCCTGGATCCGGACAATCCTTTGTGCTTTGGATCCGGCCCGCTCTCGGGCACCTTTGCCCCGCTTTCCGGAAGAACGACCGTGAGCTGCCGTTCCCCCATGACCTGCTCCAACATGGACACCGCGATCCACGGGCACGGCGACACCAACATGGGCGGCGCGTTCGGGCCGTTCATGAAATATGCGGGTTACGACCAGATCATCGTCAAGGGCAAGGCGGACAAGCCTGTCTGGGTGTTCATCGACGACGGCAAGATCAGCTTCAGGGATGCCTCCCATCTCTGGGGCCTCGGCGCGAAGAAGGCCACCATAAAGATCCAGGAGGAGCTGGGAGATCCCGATGTCAAGGTGTCGATGATCGGACCCGCGGGCGAGAACCTGGTCCGCTACGCCTGTGTGCTCAACAACTTCAGCTCGTCGGGCGGAAGGACGGGCATGGGCTGCGTCATGGGCTCGAAAAACCTCAAGGCCATCGCGGTCAGGGGCACGAAGCCCATCACCATCGCACGTCCCGAAGAGTTTGCCAAACTCGCCTGGGCGCTCAGGGAAAAGATCCACAACTCTCCCTCGGCCATCAGACGGCGGGCGGAAGGGAGCATGGACCTCTTCGACGTGGGCAACGCCATCGGCATCAATGCCCACCGGAACGTCTCCACCGGCTTCATGCCCGGGATCGAGGAGGCCTACGGCGGAATGCAGTGGGCCGAGCAGTTCCTCTTCAGGAGAAAGGCATGCTGGTCGTGCCCTGTGGCATGCGGACGCTACACCCTGATCAAGGAAGGCAAATACGCGGGCTTCAGCTGCGGCGGACCGGAGATGGAGAGCCTCTGCAACCTCGGCTGCCGGATCGACACCTATGATATCGCTGCGGTCAATGTGCTCTGCGGCATGGTGAACGACCTCGGCATGGACAGTGTCTCGGCCGGAGCGGCGCTTTCGTGGACCATGGAGGCGTTCGAAAAAGGCTACATCACCGAGCAGGATACCGGCGGCATCAGGCTTGAGTGGGGTGATACCGAAACCTCCATGAAGGTGATCGAGATGATCGCCCGCAGGCAGGGCTTCGGCGACCTTCTCGCCGAGGGGAACATCCGCGTCGCCGAGAAGCTCGGGATCGGCCAGGACATCGTGCCTCACTGCCGGGGCCTCGAGCACATCAGCGTCGACCCCCGGATCACCATGGGCTTCAGCCTCGGCTACGCCATGTCCACCCGCGGCTCCGACCATCTGAAGAACTACTCCTGCGTCGAGTTCCCGGGTTGCGCCAAGAGCAGAAGCTACCAGGTCGAGGAAATCTTCGGCCCGGAAGGCGCGAAGAAGTTCTGGGAAGATTTCCCCAAGGAGCTCAACGAGCTCGATACCAAGCCGGTTCTGTGCGCCTGGTCCGAGAAGAACAAGTGCGTTGCCGACCTGGTGAGCTGCTGCTGTCAGGCGATCGGGTCCTGGGGCGGCGCCGGCACCTGGCAGGAGGCCTACTATCCGCTCCTCATCGCCGCCACCGGGATCGACCTCTCGCCTGAAGAGGTCTTCCAGAGCGCGGAGCGGGTCGTCAACATCGAGCGCGCGCACTGGCTCAGAGACGGCAGCGGGATCCAGGACGACACGCATATCGACCGCTACTTCGACGAGGGCGTGCACGACGGCCCGTTCAAGGGAATGGTGATCGACCGCGAGAAATGGGCCTGGGCCCAGCAGGAGTATTACAAGACCCACGGATGGGACGAGCTGGGCTTCATCACGGAAGACAAGGCGCGGGAGCTGAAGATCGAAGATGTTCTGCCGGATATGGAATGCGGCAAAAAGATCATCAGACAGTGGCTGGACAGCGACAAGAAAGCGGTTACTCCCATGTTTGTCCCCACGGGACTGAAAAAATAACCAAGGCGGCAATGAAGGAGGGCGGTCATGTTCGCGCATGACCGCCCGCGAAACAGAGAAGACAAAGGAGTAACCTTTCTGTGAAGGTAGTGATAGTTGGAAACGGCATAGCGGGAAACGAGGTCGCCTTGCACCTGAGAGAGCACGGTCCGCGGGCGGACGATATCGACATCACCATTCTGTCCGCCGAGCGCTTTCCGGAATATGACCCCTGCTCGCTCCCCTACTTTGTCGGGGGAGAGGTGGACAGGGATGCGGTCTTCAGAAAATCCCCGGATTATTACCGGAACAGCCGGATAAACCTGGTGCTTGACAACAAGGCGGTATCCATCGATCCGGAGGCCCGGGAGGTGAAGACCGAAAAGGGCGATGTCTTCGGATATGACAGTCTGGTCCTGGCGCACGGCGGTTCGCTGTTCATCCCCCCGATTCCGGGGATCGATCTCGACGGGGTCTTCAGCTGCAAGGTCCTCGCCGAGGCGGACAGGCTCGCCGGACACCGGGGAAGCAGGGCCGTGGTCATCGGTTCGGGCGCGATCGGTATCGAAGCCGCCGAGGCGCTCAAGCTCAAAGGATATCAGGTCGCCATCATCGAACTGCTCGACTGGATCATGCCCACCCTGTTCTGCGAAGGAGCCTCGTGCTTCCTCGCGGACGAGATGCGCAGGTACGGCATCGAGGTGTACACGTCGGAAAAGGTGCTCGCCATCGAGGGCAAAAGCTCGGTGAAATCCGTGAAGACCGACAAACGCGAGATCCCGTGCGACACCGTGGTGGTTGCCACGGGCGTGGTCCCGGGAAGGCCGCTGGCCGAGACAGCAGGCATTGCCTGCGAGCGGGGCATCCTGGTGAACGACCGGATGCTCACCAGCGCGGCGGATATCTATGCCTGCGGGGACTGCGTGCAGACGTTCGATGCCGTGAGCGGCGAGGACTGCATGTATCAGCTCAAGCACAACGCCATCGAACAGGCGCGGATCGCAGCCCGGAACATACTCGGAGAGGACGCACGGTACCGGGGAGCCTATCCCTTTGCCCGGGCGCACTACTTCGACACCCACGCGGTCACCTTCGGCAAGACCCTCAAAGGGCTCGAGAAAATCTGCCGGCCGGAACAGGTGGGAGTGATCGAGCGTGATACGGAACAGGGCTATCTCCGGCTGCTGCTCAAGGACGGAAAGATCGCCGGCGGGCAGGCCATCGGTGCGTTCGCCGACCATGCGGGACTGTTCATGGGCTTCATGTGGCGCGGCGTCGACATGAATGAGTTCAAGAAAAACTGGCGCAAGATAGGAGAACTGGACTCGGTGTTCCCCTGGCAATACCGGAAGATCGGGCAGGTCCTGGGCTTCAGTGCTCTGGATGCACCCGACGGCATGGAAAAGGCGCGTGTTTGAGCCCAGATGATGAGAGGGAGGCCTGCTTTATCCGTCAGACCGTGAACGGATGGACCGAGGCAGGTTTCCTGCCGCCGGCACGGATGAAGCGAAAGGAGTGAGAGCATGAGCAAGGCGATGGAAGATTGGGGGAAGATGCCGTTTGGTCGGGCGATTACGGCGGAGGAGTTGAGCAAGAGGACGCATCCTGCGTGGCCGTACAATTATTTCAATCCCGGCAGGCCGGTGGA
>JAHDKO010000143.1 GCA_018436855.1 Deltaproteobacteria bacterium
AAAGACCGGCACTAAAAAAGGCACGTAGCGGTCAGGACGGCTGGAGAGCCTGCCCGGGTTGGCACCCGTGGAGGTGAAGTCGGGCGAGCCCCTGCTTACGTTGTTGTAGAACACGGGCGTGCCGCTGATGGGCTCGCCGGAGACCTGGATGTAGAAGTGCTGCGAGCTCAGCTTGTCCTGCGGAATCTGCAGCACCTGGATGTGCCGGCCCGGGTCGATCGCAAAATGGTACAGCCCTCCCCCCTCGTTGCCGGGAAACTGCCTGTCTCCGCTCAAACACACGAGCCTGCCCGTAAAGCCCGCATCGGTAAGCTCCTCGGGCAGCGGCGAGCCGTCGGCGTCCAGCCACTCGGTGTGAACAGCAATGAACGTGTCGCTGCTCAACCCCGCTCCCTCGAACCCGATGATCTGCTCCTTGCGGATTTCTCCCCTGCTCAAGGCCTTGGTGATGTTGTAGTCGCGCTCCACCCATACCTTGAGATTCGCGGGCGTCATCACGATCTCGTCGATCTCGAACGACAGGTCCGCCCCACCCGATGATCCCGGCGACTGCATGTCCGTATACACCGAGCCCGTGTACCCGCTCGTGCGGTTGATCGCCACGATCCGGATCCTGTCGCCGGGCTTTAGGTGATCGGACCTTTGCTCAAAGAGCTCGGGGTTCATGCCGCTTTCCGCCTGCCAGTCGGCATAGTTCGCCATGGACTGGGAGAGGTTGTGAGCACGGTCGCCAAAGCTCCCCCGCATCTCCATCCGGTAGAAGTACCTAGCCTGCGCTCCGTCCACCCCCCAGTCCAGCCCGCCTATGTCCTCCTGCCTTAAGCCCACCCGCTCGGTTATGAGCTTGCCGTCCGATACCCTGAACACGTACATATCCGTGTTCATCAGGTCGCCGGTGCTGATGCAGGAGAGCAGCCCCTCGTGGCCCACGTTGGGCGTCCAGTCCATCATTCGGGTGAAGTCCGGCTGCCCTTCTGCCGGGTCCTTGCCCGAAGCGCTTAGGTAAACCCCCTGTACCAGGTCTTCCGGCGCGGTGTCCTCCTGGCCGGGTACGAAGATCGTGCTCGTCGGGTCTTCTGGGTCTGCCTGAAGCGAGCCGGCCACCACCGTGTCGTTTGTGCCGTCCCCGTCAAAGTCGTAGTACGCAGATGACGACCGCTGCGGGGCAAACCCGCTCAGGCCGTACGCCGTGCCCTGGCCCACCGGGATCACCTCCGGGGCCCGGCCCTCGCCCTGGCTCAGGTAGGCGCGGCCCGCAAGCACCGTGGTGTCCACCAGGAAATCCAGCGCGTCGGGATAGGTCACATGGTTGCCCATGGAGGAGGGAGACGCCAGGCTGCCCGTCATGAAGCCAAAGGTGTGCAGGTGCTCGAAGTTCAGCGGATCGGGCGAGCAGGCCTCCGTAAACGTCCTGAAGACATAGTAGGGCCTGGGGCCGGAGCCCGCCTTGGGGTTGAACCGCCGGGAATACAGCCGCGCCGTGGCATAGCTGCTGATGGTGTAGCCGCTATACGGGCACGGGACCGAGTACCACCGCAGGGTGTAGCGCCCCTGATCGTCGGTGTAGGTGCCGCTGTACCCCGGCCGCTCCACCCACACGCCCCCTATGGGGCCGTGGATCGTGTCCGTGGACTTCCTGAGCCGGTACTGGTAGGGGTCGTAGACGCCTCCCTGCTCGCTGCTCAAAAACCCTGCCTTGAACCCGATCCGGTTGTTCGACCACACCAGGATGTCTCCTTGTTGGCCTATCAGCAGCGAGCAGGCGGTGGGCGGCACCACGGCCGTTGGGTCGACAGGGTACTCACTTAAGATGAGCTGGTCAGGATCGGCAAGCAGCCGCATGTCCTGCGGCAGCACCACCACGAAGTTGGTCGAGGCGCGAAGGGATGGTTTGACGATGGGCTCGCCGCCCGCGGTGAAGAAATCGCTTGCAAGGTAGTCCTGCCGGCTCAAGGGGAGCCCCAGGCCCGGGCAGGATGCCTGAAGGCCCTGGTAGGC
>JAHDKO010000087.1 GCA_018436855.1 Deltaproteobacteria bacterium
GATGGTCGAGGGATTTTGCGGGTCCGTATCATCGGTGATGCCCCTCAGCCGGTTGACATCGTCATAGCCGTAGGACCGGCTCCCGGTGAGCGCTCCGTCCGTCGTCACGGTCTCGCTGGCGCGGTTATAGCCCTCATAGGTATAGACCGTCTCGGTGGTGGTGCTGCCCGTAACCGTGTACAAAACAAGCCGGTCAAGCTCGTCGTAGCCGTATACGCTCGTCTCTGTCTGCCCTGCCTGCACCTCCACCTGGGATGTGCGGTTGCCGTTGTGGTCATAGGCGTACGTGTAACTCGATATCACGGCCCCGGTCGCGATCACCCGGTTCACCACCGTGTGGTGGCCTATGGGACGTTCCCCGCAGCATCGGTTACCACCGTCGGCAGGTACAGGGCGTTGTAGAGTTCTTTATTCTATTTTCAATGAGCTCTTTTACATATTGATTTGACTATATTACATTTTATTCATAAGAAATCTATTCTTTTCCCGTAGTCCCGGAAAAGGTGAAAAGAGATTGCTGTTCGGAAATTACCAACTATATCTTTCATTTCAGATGATATCTTCCTTTTATTCAACTCAACAATAGCATAATTATTGGTACGTTGCTTAGCTAAAGCATCATAGACACAATTTACAACTTGTTTAGCATTACATGCATCCTTGCCTAATATCTTTAAGTCAAATGTGTTTTCTGCCCACTTAAGAAGATCATTAGGTGTCTGGATATTAGCATAGTCTAATTTTACAATTATGACTTTTGAATAGTCTCCTTGATATTGTTTATCAACATAATCTGATATAATTTTTTTTGATCTATCCATAGCCCTCACCACGTCTTTTTTACACTAGATATATTCACCCCTTTATTTCTCAAGTAATTCAGCTCTCTCCCATAATATGTCTTCATCCTCTCCCAGTTTGTCCCAAAAATAAGGTCATCACCACGATTCAATGCTTCATCTAAGAAAATTTTATTAATTTCCCATCTCTGTTTTATTGTCATGTTCTTCCATACTGTAGGAGGAACCTCATACCAATCTGCTCCAATCTTTTTAGCTATAATATCATATCCATCACCAACCTTTGGGCGATGGTGCCCTAATACTATTTTTCCGGACTCAGGTGCCTTAGTAAAACGCCCTGTTCTGGCTTCCTTCCAATATATTCGTTGATTTATCTGAACTGGATAAACACCTTTCCCTTTTTTTACTCCTCTTGAATATCTTCCCCCAGCACTAATAGCATCATCAAGACTAATATTGGCTCCACCCCTGTATTTTTGGTTGAGAGCCGCTCTCCTTACATCACCGACTGCGCCAATATTATTCTTAAGAGGGTTGGGTGCCTGCTGAATCTTCTGACCTACAGACTGTAAGCCACTCCTGACCTCTCCGGTTATCCTGGGAAGCTGCGCTGCCTTCTGTTTGAGAATAGAAACCCTTGCAGCGCTTGCTTCCCTGAGTATCTGTACACCTTCACCAACCGAAGCATTACCAACCGTTGCCCTGAGGCCTACAGCACCTCTGGCCAACACTCCACCGGCAGCCCCCATTCCTGCAGCCATGAGATAATCCCTGCCGCTGCTGAGCTCACCACGCCATGCGTCTTCTGTGGCCTGGTAGGCAATTCCTGATGAAGCACCCGCTGCAATCAATTGGGTCGTTATTCCCGCCCCTCTTGTCGCAATCGCCGCACCACCACCGGTTGCTACCGTCGCTGCCAGCAAGGTTCCGCTCTTTACCCCGGCTACAGCCGAGTCACCGATATACTCACTAAGGTCTATCTCGCCCCGGTCGTAAGCGTCCCGGGCTCTGTCGTGCTCGCTGATCCAGCCAAAGGTTATATAATCAGAAATCTTATAACCGGCTTGCAATGTCACCAGACATGCAAGCTTCAAGTGCTTTTCTTCCTGCGCAGCCTTCAATGCCGCCGTATCCAACTCTGTGGTAACAGAATAATACCCGAACAGATCCACATACACCGCAGGGTTGGAGTAGGCGTACAGGTACCGGTGCAGACTGGGAGGCGTGCCGCCCTCTCCCAGATACGGGTCCTGCGTGATGAACCGGCCGGTGTCCGGATCGTAGTACCTCGCACCAAAGTAGATCAGTCCCGTGTTGAGGTCATGC
>JAHDKO010000071.1 GCA_018436855.1 Deltaproteobacteria bacterium
CATCGGTCTGGCAGACGTCACCGACAGCCTCACGGCGATCAGAAGGCTGGTCTTCGACGAGGGCCGGGTCGGTTTCCGGGAGTTGAAAGAGGCCCTTGACTCCGACTTCCGCGACGCCCCTGCCCTGCACGCCCTGGTGCGGAACAGGGTGCCTCTGTTCGGCTCGGGCAATCCTGAAGCACTGCGCATGGCCAACCGCGTGGCATGCCTTGTCCACGATCTCTTCTCCCCGCACCGCAACACCCGCGGGGGCGGATACACCACCGGCTTCTGGTCCATGTCGCAACACACGGCCTACGGCAACCTCTCAGGGGCCTTGCCCTCGGGCAGGCTCTCGGGCATGCCCTTCACCCCGGGGCTCACCCCCGAGCCGCACGCCAGCAAGAATTACCTGGATTTCATCTCGGACGTGGCCAAGCTGAAGCCGGAATACATGGACAACAACATGGCCTTCAATGTCAAGCTCTCACCCTCCCCGGCAGACAGCCGCGAGAGGATCGTGGCCAACATGGCGGGCTATGTGAAGGCCTACTGCCGCCTGGGCGGCATGCAGATGCAGTTCAACGTGGTGGACTCCCGCGTGCTCAGAGATGCTATGGCAAACCCGGATCGCTATCGAGACCTGATCGTGAGGATCTCGGGCTACAACGCCTACTTCGTGGCTCTGAACCGCAGGCAGCAGCTCGAGCTTATCGGCCGGGCCGAGTACGGAGTGCAGCCTGTTTCGCGGCCGTAAAAAAAGAAACGGGCAACCTCCTTTTTCCTTGCGTATTGGGATGCTTACTCCCGGGTCCTGACCGGCTTCCACATCTCCCACACCCTGCCCACGAGATCAACGGCGGGCTTGAGAACCGTCATGCCCGGCTTCCAGTCGGCGGGGGTGAACTCCTTTTCCTTGCTCTCCCTCACGATCTGAAAGGCATGGATCTGCCGGATGATCTCATCGGTGCTCCGTCCCACGACCGAGGTGAGCACCTGGTATCCCTGGATCACGCCGTCGGGATCGATGATGAACGTCCCCCTCAGGTCAACGGCCGTATCTTCGTTGTACACGCCGTATTCCCGCCCGATCGTCCCGCCGGGGTCGGAGAGCATGGGAAAGGGAACGCCTCCGGGCACCATCTTCGAGAGCTCGCTCTCGTTCCAGACCTTGTGGACATACACGCTGTCGACGCTCAGCGAGAGCACCTCGGCTCCGAGTCCGCGGAACTCGTCATATCTATCGGCAACTGCCGATATCTCGGTGGCTCAGACAAAGGTATAGTCGCCCCCGTAGAAGTACAGCACCACCCACTGCTCCCGGTACCGGGAGAGCTCGACGTGCGTAAACCTCCCCTGGTAGTATGCCGGCGCCGCAAAGTCCGGGGCAGGCTTTCCCGCCTTGATCATGGTTCTCACCTCCATCACCTGTTCTCTTCAAGTATTATTCTCTTGCCTGCTGCCTGTGTTCTCAAGAACGGTCATGGAGATCATGAACGGTGCGACAGCTCCGGGGCGGCAGCTCCGGAATGCCATACCCCGCTAGAGATACAGCGGGATCTTCTCGTCCTGCGTGCCGTTCGCCTCCTCCTCGCGGGTCTTCTCCTCCCACATCTCCACGAGGTAGTCTTTCTGAACCTCGAAGCTTCTTGCCTGTTCCTCCACAAGTTCCTCGGCCTGCCGGGAGTCCATGTCCTTCGACTGGTTCACGAAGGATGCCACCCGCCCGTAGTACAGGGGCTCCACCAGCTCCACGAGCTTGTAGCGGTTGGTCTTCCAGGCGTGGAAGGTCGCGGCGAGCTCATAGAGGATCTGCACCCAGGTCTCGATGGGCAGGGTGAACCCGTCCGTGCTCAGCCTTGAGGCGTTTTCGATCTCCTGATAACACCGGGGGCAGAAGATCTGCTTCCACAGCACCCCGAAATGCCGGAACCCTTCCCGGAATTTCTCGACCAGGGCATCCAGGTTGACGTCCACGACCTCCGGTTCGGCGTATTCCTTCATGCCGAAGGTCTCTACCGGGGCGCTGCCCCGGACATCCTTCCAGAAGTCCTCGTAGACCTCCATGAGGTTGAACAGGGTCCAGGTCACCTGCCGGAACATGGGGCCCAGGTGCATGGACGGGTCCTTGGCGTCGTGTATCTTCACGCCCAGGTTCGACTGGCAGATCCGGAAGTTGTTGGTGATGGCCGAGGTGGTCATCCAGATGTCGATCCCGAAGCGGGCCACATCCGTGCTCCAGACCGCCTGGTCCGCATAGAACCCGGCCACCTCGCGGGAAAAGGCGAAATCCCCCCCGATGGGCTGGCGGATCCGTTTGCCATAGAGGGTGCGAGTGAGGTTGTAGACAATGTTGTTGGTGATGGTGCCGTCATACTTGTGCCGCATGTAGACCGGGGCCACGAACTGGTAATCCCGCTCCAGCACCGGCTCCAGGAGATACTGTATCCAGTCCGAGGTAATGCTCCGGATATCGGAGTCCACCACGGCGCACACCTTGACGTTCAGCCGGTCGGCCGCCTCGAACACGGAACGCAGCGCCGTGCCTTTGCCTCCCGGGCCCCGGTAGATGGAGATGAGCTTCTCCTGCCAGGGTTTGATCTGAAAATCCTTTGCGACCTCCCGCGAATCATCGGTCGAGCCGCCGTCCGCGATGAAGATCACGCTGCGCCTGTTGCGGTAGTGCTTGTCGAGACCGTGGGACACCATCTGGATGACATGTGCGATGGTGGCTTCGTTGTTATAGCAGGGAATACCGACCAGGATGTCCGCCGACTCGATCTCCTCGATCCTTTTTGCCGTATAGCCCCGAAGAGCCGTATTGTAATTGACCATCCGCGCCCTCTCCTTTTCTCTCTTCCTGCCCCGAACTTTTTCCACCGGGGCATTTTCCAGAACATATACTGCGGCACGAGCGAGTCAACAGGAAATTGGCCTTCTCTGCTCTTATGCGGCCTCTTTCCCCCGTTCCGACAGCGGGACATACGAGCTCTGCGCTGCGATAGACGATGCATAGGCGGGCCGCATGATCTTGTTCTGGATGATCTGCTCGATCCGGTGGGCCGACCACCCCACTACCCGGGACATGGCGAATATCGGGGTGTAGAGCTCCGTGGGAATGCCCAGGAGCTTGTAGATGAAGCCGGAGTAGAAGTCCACGTTGACGCAGAGTTCCGTCTTTCTGCGCTCGCGGAAGAGCTCCCGTGCGGTCTCCTCCACCAGGTTGTAGAGCGCGTACTCGTGATTCATGTTCTTCATCCGGGCAAACTCCTGCGCCTTGTGCTTGAGAAGCACTGCGCGGGGATCGGAAACCGTGTACACCGCATGCCCCATCCCGTAGATCTTACCCGACCGGTCATGGGCCTTTCCGTCGAGAATGCGCGCCAGGCAGGCCTTCACCTCGTCCCTGTCTTCCCAGTCCCGCACCTGTTTCTTGATGGTCTTCATCATTTTCATGACCGACTCGTTCGCCCCCCCGTGGAGATACCCGCTCAGCGATGCAATGCCCGAACAGATGGCCATGTAGGTGTTCGCACCGCTCGATGAGACGGCCCGGACCGTGAAGGTGGAGTTGTTCCCGCCTCCGTGCTCGGCGTGAAGGATGAGACACAGGTCGAAGAGCTCGGCCTCGAACCGGGTGGGCCGTTTTCCTTTGAGCATGTACAGAAAGTTCTCCGCCGCCGAGAGGGCGGGCTCGGGCTTGATGATGCTCAGGCTGGAGCCGGTGCGGTACCGCATGACATGGTAATTGTAGGCCACGATGGTCGGGAACTTGGCGATGAGATTGATGCACCGGTTGGTCTCGTCCTTCAGGTCGGTGGACTCAGGGTTGCCGTCGCACCGGCTCAGGTGGGAGACCACCGAGTGCAGGGCATACATCTGATTGTCGTTCTCGCCCTCCTGCATGAGGATGCCGCGCTCGAGCTTGGTGAGCGTCCTCCTCTTGGCAAGGGTGGAGCTGAATCGGGCCAGATCGTCCGCGGCCGGGAGCTCGCCGGTCAGGAGCAGGTACGATACCTCATCGAATCCGAAGCGCCCCTCACGATAAATGCCCCTGATGAGGTCGCATACGTCGTAACCGCAATAGAGCAACCTTCCCTCGACCGGTTTTACCTCGTGGCCTTTCTTGTCCGGGGTCGGGATCTTCTCGTAACCGACCACCAGTCCCTTGGAGGTAATACCAACCACCACCCCGGTTCCGTCGGTATTGCGCAGCCCGAGTTTTATGTCCTTTGCCCGTATCAGCTCCGGTGAGACCTGATCATGGTATTTCGCGAGTTCGTCGATCTTCAGCAAGATTTCTTCCATAAAACTCCTCCTGTTCCACTCATTTCTCTTGTCGAAAAAAGATCTGCAGCACGGACCCCGCCGGCCGGAGGGTGAAGACCCTTCTTCATCCCGGTCGCGCAGTATAAGGGGATCGTATCCGGGTCTTCCCGTCCGCCGTTCTGTCCTTTTAAGGCCCCGGCGGGGCGGCAGGACAGTCACGGGAGACAGACTGAACAATATACTATATAATTTTGCTTAAGATGAATCAAGTTATCATTTAATTATTTGAATACATCACGACCCCGTCCCGCTGGCAAAAAGCACTGGCAACGGGGATGCAGGCCGCCTGCCGGAGCAGGCGGATATGGCATGCGGCAAGAAGATTACCGGTGAATGCCGAAGCGGTACCTCACATCAAGGGTAAAATACGCCTGCCTGCTGACGATCTTCTCGTCCGTGGTCCAGAACTCGTCGTCCCAGGTCGTCCCGTCGCCGGTTCCGGCGTATATGGCATTGTCCTGCTCGCCCGAGGTGCGCAGGTAGAGGTAGTCCATGAGAAGGCCCACACTCCAGTGCGGGGTGATGTCGTAGCGGATGTTCGCCCTGGCCTTCAGCGCATTGCCGGTGCATTCTCCTTCCGCATAGATGGGCCCCGGCCGCCTGGCCAGATGCACGTCCTCGTCGCGGGCGGTCACGTGGGGAGAAAACCCGGCACTGAGCGACATGCCGGCATTTCTGGAGACACCTTCAAGGGCGATCTCGACATAGGGGATGGAGTAGCTCACGTCATAGGTGAGCCCCACGGTTCCGTCACCGGTCACGTCATACCCGGGTATTCCCGAGGGCGACCACTGACGGATCAGCTCACACTCGTACTCGAACGCCCGGTGCTCGTATCCCGCCCCGAAATATCCCCTGACGGTCCCCTGAGAGGAACCATCGAAGGCATCCCGGTACGCGCGGGAGAAAAGCTCATAGGCGACCTCTGCCTCCCAGAACAGGACATCGACCGTTGATTCGCTCTTGGACTCGACGTCGAGGGCGTACCACGAGTGGGTACCGTCGGTTATCTCCCAAACATACCAGCCCGGCCCTTCATCACCGTCATCGTCCCAGAACGGCATGCCCCAATCGTAATCCCGCATGTTCCCGGCGCGATCGCAGATATTGATCCTGGCTCCACCGGAGAGTGTCCATCTGTCCACCGTGACCCGGGCATCGAGCGTTGCAATGGGCACGCCCAGGAGAAACTCGAGCCGGCTGATGGGGAAATACGGCTCCCGGCCCCACGGATCGAGCTCGGCCGGCACATCGCCGATCTCATAGGTGTTGTCTCCCGTGAGATACCCGATGCCGGGGCTGACTTCGAATTCCACCCGGGCATGGGCAGGAGAACCCAGGAGCAGAAACAGAGCAACAGCGAACAGGAGCGGATAGTTCTTCATGTACAAGTCTCCTCGGTGAATATATCCGCCGATATCGGCCGTGGGGCGGTTCTCCTTGAATCCTCTCCGGCAGGAGTCGTGCGGCAGGGCGTCAGAAGGTATACCCGATGGAAAAATGCCACCGGTAGGGGTCTTCTCCAGGCTCCGGATCGATCTTGCGGCCGTAGAGAAGGCCCACGGGGCCGATGGGGGTGATGTAGCGGAGCCCTGCGCCATAGGAAAACCGGGTGTTGTCCGTGACCGGCTCGACAAAGGTTCTGCGCACCGAGCCGGCATCGAAGAACACAGCAAGCTCCAGGTTGTACTGCAGATAGAACCGCGCCTCCAGGGAGCCTGCCAGCGAGAGCCGTCCGCCCACCGGATCGCCGTTGGCGTCGATGAGAAGCCGGTTCTCGTCGTAGCCTCTGACGTCCAGCGTGCCCCCGAGAAAAAAGAGCTGATCCTCTGACACCACATCGCTTCCCCCGTACGACGCAATATACCCGGCCCTGCCCAGCCAGGCCAGGGTAATGTTTTCGAAGGGGCTCACATATGTCCTCACATCGAGAGAATACCGGAAAAAATCGTCCAGATCCTCCTGCAGGCCGTTGGAGATATCAACGGAAAAGGTGGAGAACCTCCCCCTGGTGGGACGCGTGAACGAATCCCGCGAGTCGTAGGTAAGAGCGGGGGTGACGACGAACACGTTTCTGGGATCGAAGAGCTCCTCGTCGCCCTCCGGAATATCCTCTTCGATCTCCTCCAGGGTCAGGTCCCCGTCGGAGAGCTCCCTGAGCTCATACCTGAAGTTGAGTGAGGCAAAGAGCTTCTCGCTCAGGGGCGCGATGAAGCCCAGCGTGGATCCGAAGGTTTCCACCTCGAACTCCTGGTTGAAGGGCTCCAGCTGCTCGTAGAACAGGTTGAATACGCTCGTTATCCGGGTGCCGAATATCCTGGGCGCCCGCAGGCCCAGCTCGTAGCGCTCTCCGGTCTGGCTCACCTCGGCCTGGGTCCACAGCTCCTTGTTCAGGCCGAATAGATTGCGGTCGCCGGCACGGGCGCTGCCGTAAAAGCCCAGATTGCTTTCGTACCCCAGTGATGTCTGGACATAGTAGGGCCTCCTCTCCTCCACGCTGGTCATCAGGATCACCTCGTCGCGCATTTCGCGCAGGCCAAAGGTCTTATACTGCACGGACTGAAAGATACCCATACGCCGGATCTCGTTCTGGCCTTCGATCATATTCGTTAAGGAAAACGGGTCGCCCGGCTCCATGTCGAGCTCCCTGTCCAGGATATCTTTCCTGGTCTTGAAGTTGCCGAAGAAATAGGTCCTGCCCATGCGCACAAGAGGCCCCTCGTTCACGGTAAAGGTCACCGAGGCACGCTTCCCGCCGCTGCTGCGGGCGACCACGCCTTTGACCCTCACATGCGGGTAGCCCTGCTCGGAGATCTCCGCGGCCAAGGCGGTCTCGTCCCGCTGGACGGCATAGGGCCTGAGCGGTTCCTCCGGCGCGGTCATGACAATGGACCGGGCGTGCGACTCGGAAATGACGCTCAACCCCTCGAAGCCCACCGACGAGACAAGGGTCTGCGGGCCTTCGGTGACGGCGACGATGATGTCCACCGTGCCATCGGCCTCCCGCGGCACAACCTCGCTCCTCACATCCACCTGTCCGAAGCCCTCCTGCAGATAGAGGGTCCTGACGGCCCGGATGTCCTGCTCGAGCACGTCCGGCACATACAGTGCCCTGCCGATGAGCGGGATCCTCGGATCATCGATCTCCATCTGCTGGAGGAGCCTGTCTTCGTCAAAGGCCGTGTTCCCGGTGAACCGGACCGAGCCCACCACCATCTGCCGGCCCTCCTCAATGACGAGGGTGACGATCTTCCTCGCGTCTTGTCCTGCGCCTTCATCCTGTTCCTCCACCGTGATCCGGGTGTCGGGATATCCGTTGCTGCGATAGAGCTCCCGGATGTTCCTGATGCTCTTTCGGATCCCGCTGCCCCGTATGTTGCCTTCTTCGAAGAGCGAGAGCCTGTTTCTCAGGGTGCGGTCCCAGAATTCGCGGTTTCCGGCGATGCGGATCTCGTACCTGGGGCCTTCTTCCACGACGACCGCCACATCCACGTTCCCGGTCTCAGGATCCTTCTCCATGGCATAGGCGGTCTCCGCATCGGCGTACCCTTTCCTCCAGTAGTATGAGGCGAGGTTCCGGACGCTTTCCGCCACCGTGTCTTCCAGGAGCCGGCCGGCGGTGCCGGGATAAAGCGAGTCCCACCAGAACCCGAGCCGGGTCTTGAGCCATGCGTCGGTGAAGTTGCGGTTGCCCCGGATCCTCAGCGAATCGAGGGTGTAGTAGGGCCCATTGTCGATCACCACCTCGAGCCTTACCGATCCGTCCGGGGCCTCGCCCCGGACTCTCACCCTCACCTGCGGGTCGATGAACCCCTGGGTGAGAACATACTGGCGGATGAGCTGTTCCTGCTCCGCGGGCAGGCCTTCCTGCAGGGGGTCGCCCACATACACGGTCATGACATTGATGATTTCCTGCCGGAACAGGGGGTATTCCCCCTTGATATCGATTTCCCGTATGAGGAGATAGGGTCTGAGCCGGAAGACCACGGCCACCCCCTCCGGGCCCTCAATGGTTTCCGACGATATCTCCTGGAACCTTCCGCTCATGTTCAGAACCGATTCTGACCGCGTCAGGAGAGTTTCCGTAAGCTCCTGCCCCACCTGGAGGTCGGCAAGATCGCGCGCCAGAGCGACGAGTTCCCCACGCTCACCCGGATATTCGTAGATATCGACGCGCACCTCGGCGATCCTCCCGAGCACGGCATCTTCGGGTTCGGATTCCTGGGCCGCAGACGACACCGGGAAGACGGCGGCCAGTATCGCGAAAAGCAGTGACCAGAAGCATTTCATCCGCATGACAGCACCCGCCCCCTACCGGAACTCGACTCTGAACCGGAAATCGGCACCGAACACCCCTCTGCTGTCCTGAAAACCGTCGATCATGAGGCTCTCCAGCAGCTTATACTCCGCAATGGCGGTCCTGGTCATCTCACTCCCGGTGGTCTCCAGCGAATACTTCACGGTGAGCCGGCGCGTGAGCTCTTCGCCCACAATGATCCTGATGTCGTCCGCAGCCCCCCCTTCAGGGGAGACCGTCTCCAGCTCGAGGATGTCGAGGCCCGTAGTCTCCCGGAGCTCTTCTCCATAGGTGCCGGCCAGGAGCTCCGCCAGCATGCTGGAAGGGCTCCTGGAAACCGCTCCCACGCCGGTGAGCTCATCAGGGGTTCTGCCCGTGGCCAGCAGGGTGAGGATAACGGCGTCCTCTGCCGGCGGATCGGACGCCAGATCGATGTTCAGGTTGTCCATTGGCCCCGAGACGGAGAGAAAGACCATCCAGTCACGTATCTCGCCCTCGGCCTCGAGATCTACCACAGCCCTGGTCCGGTAGGGATCGATGAACTCCACTACCCCTTCGGTGACCTCGAAGGTCCGCCTCTGGTAGGTGACGGTGCCCTCGATCACCGAGACCCTGCCCGTGACGACCGGGGTGTTCAGGGTTCCTGTCACGTGCAGGTCAGGGCTCAAGGTGAGCTCGGCCAGATTGTTTTCAATCAGGACAGGACCCCGCCTGACAATGGAGACATCGAGCTCCGCGTTGCGCAGATAGGGCAGATCGACGGGCTCACGGCCGATCTGCGCCTCCCGGCCTCCGCCGAGAATCCTCTGGCCTACCTCGGCCACGAGGTTCAATTGCAGATCCTGATAATAGAGTGCCTCCAGAATTACCACATTCGCCTGCAGCAGGCTGTTGTCGGGCATGCCGGTGAGGGTTGCCTCGCCCTCGAGCAGGAGATCCATGGTATCGGGTACCACGACGGGCAGCGATCTCATCCGGGCGGTCATGTTCACCCGGCCGGGCTGGAGATCTTCCAGGTCCATCCGGCCCCGGACCTCGAAAAAGCCGTCGTCGAGCCTGCCCGCCAGATTTTCTATGAGAATTCTCTCCTGGCTGATCAGCACATGACCGCGCACCCCGTGGATGAGCTGGTTGTTGAAGGGGACGGGATACCGGATATCTTCGAGAAAGACCTCCCCCTTCACCCGGGGAGACGGGAGACGTCCCGCGGCATCCACCTCGAAACGGGCCGTGCCGGTAATGTCCGCCAGCTCCGGGTCGAACAGCCCCATGATCTCAAGTGGGATCATGCCCTCAGCGTGGAAATCCATATCTCCCTGCGGAGCGGCATCGGCCATGATCATCATGCTGCCCTCGCCCGGGAGGTCGATGAATGTCTCCGGAATGACGAGGCTCCCCTGCCGGTACTCGGCGGTCAGGGATCGGGCGCTCATGAGGTCCCGCTCCCTGAAACCGATGTATGCCCGGGCGATGTGCAGTGACACCTCCAGGCCGGCCATGTCCGAGACATCGCCGGCGATCTCCACGCTCCCGCTCATGACCCCCCTGAGCTCGGGTCTGCCTGCGATCGCGAGATAGGGCGCCAGTTCGGCATCCTCGAACAGGGCCTCCAGATCGATGACCCGGGTCTGAAGATCATAGGTGCCGTCAAAGGAAAAATCGTTCTGTCCCCTGATATACGCCACCTGCTCCGCCAATGTGAGGCTGATCGCGATATCTTGTAGCGCCTGCCCCCTGACGGCCGGGCTCACGATCCGCAGGGTGCCTTCGAGCCCCGGATTTTCCAGGGTTCCGCTGCCTGAGATGTCGAACACCAGCCTCCCGCCGGTGACCTGGCTCTTCTGAAAGGCCGCGAGGGAGCCGAGCATGATGCCCCGGGTGGACAGGGAAATCTCGTATTCCATTGGCTCGCTCAGGTCCAGGCTGCCGGAGCCGGTGACGGTCTCGCCCTCGGCCACCGCGGCGGTCAGAGACCTGATCAGCACCTGTCTGCCCCGGAGATCTCCCGAGGCCCTCAGCTCTTGAACCTCCTGTCCCGCCAGGGTGATCCCGGTTCCGCTCACCCGGAAGGTCCCCCGGGGCTCCCTGAGGCTGCCGCGGAGCCGGGCATCGTACCGGAGCGTGCCTTCGGCCAGGGGGGTGAACTCCTGCAGGTCGATCTGCTCCCCGGTGATCTCGAACTCGAGCCTGGGATTGAACTGCACCCTCCGGACCGGTAGAGGCCCTCCTGCCCCGTACCCCGGGGCCGCCTGTACCTTCTTCCCGTCACCGGCCGACAGGTGCTTGGGGGGATCTTCATCCGGTTCTGGGCGGATGCCTGGCGTTCCGGTTCCGCCTGCCGGGGAATGGAGCACGGCCGGGACGTTCTGCTGCGCATTGGTGAGATTCTCACCCGCGGGAGAGGACGGCCGCGCCTTGATGTCTTCGCCGGTGAGATCGCCCTGTATGCGTATGTTCCCCAGGTTGACGCCCTGGAAGGTCACCCCCTCTCCGGCAAGATCGACGCGCACCGAGGGCCCTGCCAGCCTTCCGCCCACGTGCACCTTGCCGTTGAGGGTGCCTCCCATTCCCTCCTGAGCGATCATCCGTTCGATCCTGGCCGACTCCAGACGGATGTCCAGGTTGACGGGCAGGTCCGGATCTGGGGTCAACCCCTCCTGGAAAAGCCTGACTCCACCCTGCACGGAGAGTGACCTGCCCGCTCTGTTCATGGACAGCTCGGTGATAGTGAGCATGCCGGTTTCGTCGAGCCTGAGACCGGCCGATACGTCTCCCACCCGGTAATCCTGCCACTGAAGGCCCTCTCCCGTCAGCGTGCCGGATGCCGCAGGCTTGTTCAGGGTGCCCGAGATCTCGGCCCGGGCCGAGAGCGACCCCTTTGCCTGCAGATCCAGGGCCGAGGCGAGTCCCTCCACCTGTCGGGCATCCAGACGCACCGCGGCCTGGATTCCGTCCGTGACCAGGTTCAGCCAGCCCCGGATGTCCGCATCGATGGTCCCGGTGATATCGCCGGCGGCGGCATAGGTGAGCACCGGATAATCGAGCCCGGCCTCCCCCTTGATGTCGATCTCGCCCATGGGCACCGGAAACTCGGGCAAGGCGCCTTCCAGATGGAGCGCATAGTCTGAGCTCGCGGTGATATCCGGGGGCAGAACCCCCCTTCCGGCAATCTCCACCCGGCCGGATACGCTGTCTGGATATGCCTCGGCATCGGTGAGAAACCGGCCGGGATCGATGTTCGTGAGCGTGGAGACGAGGTCGTAGGAAACGGCGTCGAGGCCCGGCTCGCTCTCGATGAATCCCCGGGGAAAGGCCTCCCGGAGATCGATTTTCCCGCTGGCCGCGGCCGTACCGGAAGCGATCCTGAGCACGGACTCCCCGATCTCTACGATCCGGTCATTCAGGGCCATCTCCAGCCGGAGACCATCGATCCGTATGCCCGCGACATCCCCCCCTTCGTACTCCAGGGACGCAGTAGCCTGAGGATTCCCCAGGGCGCCCCGTGCCGCGGCCCTGCCGGATATCCTCCCGGAATACCGCCTCTTAGGGTCCAGCAGAGACATGAGGCCGGAAAGCTCTCCGCCGTACTCCATCACCACATCCACCTTGGGTTCGGTGAGAACTTCCATGGCCTCCCCCTGGACGGACGCCCGGAAGCCGTTGTGAGAGGCCTCGGCGAACAGGGCATCGAGGCTGCCCTGTTCGTAATCGCCCTCGATCCTCACCCGGGCAAGCTCGAGAGATCGACTGTCCATCCGCACGGATGCCCGTGCCATGGAACCGGTTATGCCTACGGAAATGCCCTCCAGATCGAGCGAGGCCTGTGCGTCCACGTCTTCCAGGCGCACGGAAGTATTGGTTGCTTCATCGGTGTACTGGAGGAGGCCGTCTTTGATGGCGAGCTTCTCGATGATCACGGCGAGACCTTCTCCGGGTTCGTCCTGCGGCTCGGGCTCCTGCGCAGGTGCTTCCTCCACGAAGGCCTGCACCAGATTGAGCTGCGATCCGTCGCCCGTAGCGACGAGTCTGATATCCGGGCCTTCCAGCGAGATCACCCGGAACACGAGTCGGTTATCCAGCAATGGAAAAAAATCGAGCTCAATCCGCAGACGATCGCTCGCGAGAATGACATCGCCGCTGGGTCCCAAAAGCGCTGCATCCGCGAGGTCCACCGATTGTCCAAGGAGAGAGACGGAAACGTCTTCCGCCTGTATCCGGCCCGGGATGAGGGAGTTCACCCTGGCCAGGGCCAGTTCGCCACCCCGGTCGGTCTTGAGGTAGAGATGCAGGCCCGCTGCCGAAAGGACGACAAGCAGCAGGATCAGAAGAATCAGGGCGGCAAAGATCCGCAAGGCAGCTTTCATGGCCGGGTTTCTTCCCCTTGAGTTTACCTGCTATCTATCATAAATAATAGGCATATCATTCCATCCCACACGGTGTGCCCGTTTTCCCGGCCCGGATGTCTTTCCGGGGCACGTTCCCATCTCCCCCCATTCACGGGGTGCTCAGACGTCAGTGGATAAATAACAACGAGAGCTTTTCCGGTCATATGCGCGGTGGGCCGGCTATCTGCGGTCATGCACCTCACGCCGGTACAGACATCCAGCCTCTCCCGACAATGAACGCGGCGTACAGCGCCAGGAGCAGGATCCCTTCTGGACGGGTTATGGTGCGCCGCCCGCTGGCTGCAATGGGCAGGAGCATGAGCGAGAGGACGGCCGCGGCCAGGAGATCCAGAAGCCCCTGGGGAGGAATGGGGACGGGCCTGATCCAGGCGGTTATCCCCATAATGAAGAGCAGGTTGAAGATGTTGGACCCCACCACATTGCCGATCGCGAGGTCGCTCTGGGACCTCGCCGCTGCTATGAAGGTGGCCACGAGCTCGGGCAGGCTGGTGCCCAAGGCCACGAGGAAGAGCCCGATAAAAGCCTCGGAGAAATGCAGGGCCCGGGCGACTCCGGCGGCCGAGTTCACGGTGAGCCTTCCCGCGAGGACGAGCAGCACGAGCCCGGCTATCGTCATGGCGATGGGGACCCATGCACTGCGGTCTCGTTTCACCCCGGCGGTCTCCGACGACTCCTCGAGATAGGGGTCGGGTTTCTTGTATCTGAGGGCATCGGCGACATTGTAAAAAATGAACACGCAGAAGAAGAGCAGCAGCAGGAGGGCATCCGAACGGTCGAACACCCCGGGTCCCGCGCGCAGCACGAAGTCGAACCCCATGACGAGCGCGGCCGCGGTGGCCAACAGCATCATGGGGATCTCGCGCACGATCACCGCACTGTTCACCTGGATCGGTTTCAGAACAGCGGCAATGCCCAGAATGAGCCCAATGTTGGCGATGTTGGAGCCGATTATGTTCCCGAAGCACAGATCTGTGCTGCCCTTCAGTGCGGCAGCCACATTGACCGCCAGCTCCGGGGCGCTGGTGCCGAAGGCGACGATTGTGAGCCCGATGATCAGGGGTGATATCCCGAGGATGCCGGCCAGCGACGACGCCCCCCTCACCAGGAGATCTCCTCCGGCTATCAGGAGCGCGATGCCGATAACCAGCAGTACCGCATCAATCATAAAGAACCATCCTATTCCGATATCCAGGTATCCCGAGCCGCCGTGCCCGTTCACCTGATCTGCGGGATCGATCCGAGTGTTTCACAGCCACTTCTTTTTTCTGAAAAACACGAGCAGCGACACCCCCATGCCGATCATGACCATCCACAACACAGGATACGACCACCGCCAGTGGAGCTCGGGCATGTAGTCGAAATTCATCCCGTACACCCCCACCAGGAAGGTGAGCGGGATGAACAGGGAAGCGAACACGGTGAGCACCTTCATGACCTCGTTCATCCTGTTGCTCATGCTCGAGAGATAGATGTCCGTCATCCCGGAAAGCACATCCCGAAGGGTCTCGAGGGAATCCATAATCTGGATAGTGTGATCGTAGACATCGCGGAAGTAGACGCCGGTTTCCGGCTTCACCAGGCCCGACACGCCCCGATCCAGGTAGCTGAGAATGTCCCGCAGGGGGAAGATGGATTTCCGCAGGAAGAGATCCTCGTTCTTCAGGCGGTGTATGACATTGATCGTCTCTTTTTCGGGCCTGTTCAGGAGCGTCTCTTCGATATCGTCCACCTGCTCTCCGAGAAACTCGACGAGCGTGAAATAATTGTCCACGATCGCATCCATGAGCCGGTAGGCCAGGTAATCCGCACCCTGTGTTCTCAATCTGCCGGCAGCGGAGACGATCCTCTGCCGGATGGAGTCGAACACATCGCCTTCCCTCTCCTGGAACGAGATGATATACTTCTCGGAGAAAATCAGGCTCACATGCTCGGAGACGATCTTCCGGTCATCGTCACGGTCCTGATAGAGCATCTTGAGCACTATGAAGACATAGGATCCGAAGCCCTCGATCTTTGATCTGCTCGCGGTATTCACGATGTCTTCGAGAAAAAGGGGATGGAACCCGAAGTATGCGCCGAGCTGCTCGATGAGCCGGATGTCGTGCAGCCCGTCGATGTTGATCCAGCTCACGGTCGGTGTATCACGAAAGCGGAAGGCCTCCCGGATGTCGTGGATCTCGTATTCGGAGGCCTGATCTCTGTCGTAATCCAGCACCCTGACCCGAACCCTCCCCGGCTTCCGCTCGC
The DNA here is from genome assembly GCA_018436855.1 of Deltaproteobacteria bacterium. GTDB lineage: Bacteria > Desulfobacterota > Desulfomonilia > UBA1062 > UBA1062 > Phosphitivorax. The sequence continues at coordinate 15,259 of JAHDKO010000071.1, forward strand.
CGATATGAACAACGGTGCCGGGCGGCAGGCCGGCCTTCCCTGATACTTTCTTCACATAGCGCGCCATGGGAAACCTCCCTTTCACCCCATTATAGTACAGATGAAACATGATGCAACGTCAATGGGTTGTCAAAGGGATTTTCCCTTAAAGGTCGTAAACGGGCGGGCCGTATATCTCTCCAGCCATGCCGGCTTCCGCGGCCTTTGGTTCACGCCATGTGTCCGGCGAACCACCTCCCGGCGAGATCGGCCACGATGTCCAGCTTGCCCGGTTCCTCGAAGAGATGTCCGGCTCCCGGTACGATCTGCAGATCTTTCTCTGCGGTCAGCGCGTTGAAGGCCTGCCTGTTGAGGTCGATCACCATGGTGTCGTCGCCCCCCACGATGAGCAGCGTGGGCGAGCGCACCTCGGGCAGAATGTCCATGACCATATCCGGTCTCCCGCCCCGGGAAACCACTGCCCTGATATCCTCATCGATGGAAACACCGGCCTTCAAAGCCGCTGCAGATCCGGTGCTCGCCCCGAAAAACCCGATCGGCATCCCCTGTGCGGCCGTATTGCCGCTGACCCAGACGGTCGCCTCCGCCATGCGCGCCGAAATGAGGTCGATATCGAACCGGTTGCTGTAGATCATGTCCTCCTCTTCTGTGAGGAGGTCGAAGAGGAGCGTTCCCAGTCCATTGTGCTGAAGGAGTTTCGCGACATAGGTGTTTCTCGGGCTCAACCTGCTGCTTCCGGCCCCGTGAGCGAATATGACGAGCCCCAGGGCGCCCTCGGGTATGGACAGCTGCCCCCCCAGCAAAACCCCTCCACCAGCGGGGATACGGAGGAACTCTTGCACTGGCATGGTCTTCCTCCCTTTTGCGGTTTGTCGTTGAGGCGCTTTAAGAGGTAATAATGGAACGGCGCATGAGGTGAACAAGTCTTCTGCCGGGGCCGCACACAAGATCCGCGGCGCGACGGGCACTGCCGTGCCCCTTTAAGGGAGATGTGATCAGACCCAGAATATGTTCTTTTCGCCCCGGTTTTTCTTTTCTTCGTACATCTTCTCGGCTTCCTGCCTGCTGAGGATCTTGTCCGGAGAGCTCAAAATCAGGTAGCAGCCGCACTCCGGATTGGGGCATCCTGCCCGCACCCACTTGAAAACCCGTGCGGCCCGTTCCACCACGGGTTTGATGTCGGACCAGAAGATTTCACTCTTGCACCCTTCGCACTCAAAGAAGTAAACAACACCGGTGCCTTGTGTTTCCTTTTCATGTTCCATTGAAGCATACCCCTTTCTCAGGATCACTCTTGTGTTCGAAACACACCGTAAAGAAAGATCGGTTCGAGGTCAATAGACATTACCGGGTGTTATCCGGGCCAGCTCGAGTCTATCCGGCCCTCTGCAGCAGGCCCTAAGGGGCAGGGCGATAAAAGCACGTTCCTTCACGCCGCCCAGGCCGGTTCTCCCGGCATGCGGCGGACCCGCTTCACGTCTGCCAGAAGATCCTTCCGATCTCGTTGTTGGTGAGCTTGATATACTCCCGACGCGCCTTGTCCATGGAGGTGAACAGAGTCTCGGGAAACAGAGACACGGTACGGTTACAATGCGGATTGGGACACCGTCCACGGTACTTGAAGGGAGTGGAGGAACCATCGAACCGGGCAAAAAATTTCGTCTGGCAGCCCTGGTGGTCGAACAAAGCGATCTTTCTCTTTCTTCTCATCTACCGCCTCCTGTCATCAATGGTGAACCCGGCAACAGGACTCCCGTTCTCCCGGCAGCAGACATGCCGTGCCGGGGGCAACCAGACCTGCAGTCCGGATCATTGCAGCCGTGTCGGGTTCGGTTGGACGATCATCATCTGTTTTACGTACAATAGTAATACCCGGGGCTGCTCAGTCAAGGCAGGGCACGATATTATCAGGGGTTTCTCTTCAGGAAGAAGAAGTGTTTATCGATGGTCTCGAAATTTCCGGTCTCTTCGCACCAGCTCAGGGCCTCCTGCTCGGTGAGGGGCCGTATCGCGGAGCCGCCGTACCATGTTTCAGCATCGGGAGATGAGTGATACCGGGAGAACAGGCCCCCTTCGGAAAGGATGAAGTAATTGCCCTTTGCGGTCTTGTAGAGGGTTTCGACCTCGCGCACGAACATTGCCGGCTCTTCGCCCGGTATCCATTGCGCCAGCATCTCGGAGGTGCGTGGACTGTACTCATGCTCGTCATATTCCGGGAGAAAGGTCTCTTTCATCAATTATTGGTTCTGCCATACCCGGACCCGGGAAACAATGGTATTCTCGACAGCATACCGGCGGTGGAGGCGTCGGGAAAACATCCAACTCGGTCGTGCCGGCGTGCGGTAAGGGCCGGGGAATTATCCGCCGCCTTGGGCAGGCGGTGATTTCCCGCCGCCCTCATGCAGGCGGGGGCATCCGGACTGCCGGGTGAGCACGCAGTCAGCGGGCTGACAGAGACCGGGAGCGAGTCCCCGGTTGCGAGCAGTCAGCCCTTTATTCCACCCGCAGGCAGATCATGGTGTAGTTCTTCCGGGGTCCTATCGTGGGGTGAAGAAACTGCAGCCCTGCCTCTTCGGGCGTGAACCCTGCCTGCTCACAAATGTTCTTGGCGTTTTCGCGTGCCCGGAAAATAACCCAGTAGAGCTCTTCCTGGAGATCGATCAAAGATTTATCAGATGTGTCCCTGAAGCGCATACCCTGATTCATCTTACCGACCGTCTTTCTCATAGTGTTCATCACTCCCGTCATTTGGCCTGATCTATCAGTTCATCGATATTGTGCCCGTCGAACTTGCCCTTCCTGACAAACTCATTGATCTTGTTGATATCGGCACCGTTATCTACCGCCGCATTGATTCTGTCGATTTTTCTCTTGAGGTGATCGAGCCTTCCGGCCTTTGCCACCCTGGACATCAGGTGAACGATTTCCTGATCTTTCCACCATGAAAAATCTTTCATTTGGTCACTCACAGTTCTGTTTCCTCCGTTATATAGAGTGTTTCCATGTATTCCCTCTTTCGGTAATTCGATTAAAAATGTATAAAGTTATTGTTTAAATAATATATTACGGGGTGTATTGAACATCTCAATACCTTGATCACTAATTTATTTATTTAATGAATAAATTATTAAGGTTATAAATGATTAAATATTAGAACCGCTCTATTCCTTCATGGGGAAACCCCCTGGATTTCGCTGAAATCATCAATGACAGGCATTGAAAAACTGCAGGGCATTCATATTCAAGAGAAAACCTCTCCCAACCCCAGGTACGGCGCCACGGGAATACCTGCGGACTTGAGCGGCACACCAGATGGCCGGAGCTACTGAATTATTGTTAAGTATTGGATAAAACATCATTCCCATGTCGATAGAACGGTCGGAATCATTGATTAAAAACGTGATTAATCTAATAGTAATACTATGAAGAAATATGAACGCTCTCAGTACACAATGAGACTCGATAGTGACCTGATGAAAAAAGTCAAAATCTTGGCAATCGAGGAAGGGAAGAAGACCAACAACGTCATTGAAGAAGCCCTTAATGATCTGCTGAGAAAATACGATATCAGCCCATCCCGGGAAGAAGAAAGCTCCTGAGCCCCGAGATGAGCTGATGGGATAATACGCTGCTATCGGTCTCTTTGCCGGGTGCGAACAGGGTGAATGCCTGCGCAGGAGGATGCATCAATCCACCGGGTATCGGCCCGGGCGATGCAGCCGCTGAACTATACATGCGCGCCTTTGATCCGGGGCATTGCCGGATGGGCCTTCCGCCCTTTCGAGCGGGGCTTCGCCGGAGGCGGTCGCGCGGCGCATTGCACATGCGCAGGTGAACCCGGAGGCACATCATTCATCCGCCCGTTTTGCACCTTCCGGGAAGAACGGTCGTATGCCCGCCTGCGCAAAAAAGGCCCGCCACTCCACCGGCTTTCATTCCGAGACAGTCAAAGAGCGGTTCTCCGGCGGGTCCGATCCGTGCCGGCAGGCGGATTACCGCTGCTCGTCCACCACCTCGTAGTTACCGGTCTGTTCGCACCATCCATATGCCTCGTCTTTTGAGACAGGCTGGATATTGGAACCGCCGTACCAGATCTCCGAACCCGGGAAGGCATGAAACCGGGAAAAAAGCCCCCCTTCCAGGAGAATAAAATAGTTCCCGTCTTCTGTCCTGTACAGGGTCTCGACCTCATGGAGAAAACCGCCCGGGCTTTCTCCCGGACTCCAGTCCGCCAGTTTTTCGGAAACAGCGGGGTCATATTCGTTGACATCGAAGGGAAGCTCGATCATTTTCATACCCCCTTGCTGATGACTGCCGCAGAATCATGCTGTAATCACAATGGCCAGGGGAAGAGATCCGAAGATACATCCAGGCATGATCAGAGGTCATCCTTTCCTCCGGACGCCTCTGTGAATCCAGGGCAGCACGATTGAACTCCGTTTTTTTGTATGATGATCTATTATAGGCATCACCACAGCAGCTTCAAATGTCCGCGGGCGGGGCATCCCCCCAAGGGGTGTCAATGCGGATGCCGGAACACCCTTTTCCCTGTGTCTGAAGGGCGCCGGTCCGTTCCAGGTCGGTTCCCCCTGTTGCCGGTTTATTCATTGATCGCTGAGTTTTTAGGTATTCACCGACGCTTGGAGATCTGTGCTTATCGCATCGGCCGGATACCAGGAGTGAACGGAACCATGACCCTCTCGTTTTTTATCCAGTGGGCACTATATATTGTTTCTATGGAATATAATCATATTTCCTTGTCAGAAAAAGGGAACCCTGCCTCGGGAACCAGGGTGCTGTCCCATATCGAGATCAGATCGTTCTGCGGGAACCACCGGCTGTATCTGAAGGAAACCGGTGACTGCCTCGCCATCTTCCTGAATCAGAAGGAAGCTCTCCGGACGGCCTCTGTGGTGGATCGTGCGTTGAGATGGGCGCGGAGCAACTGGAAAAAGGATATCCGTCGACAGGACATCCCGCCGGGTTGCAGAACATGAGCACGACGATCAGGGGAAAACCGGCATTCCCGGATAATCCGGCAGAATACAGAAACGCTCGCACGGGCGAGGGGGAGACGGATTTCGAGTATATCGAGTTCGTGGAGGCGGAGGGGAAACACCAGCTCCGGCTCAGGCCCACCGGAGACGTCATCGGTTCGTTCATCAACCACTGGGAAGCCCTGCGGGCGGCGGAAGCCGCGGAACGCGCGCTGCACGCCATCATGCGTTACCAGGAGCGCACGGGAAACCTGAGCCCCCTGCCCTCTCTGTCCGATGCCAGGGCCATACAGAAATTCAAACGGGCAAAAGCGGGCGCAGGGATTTGATTCTTGCACCTTCGGGATGTAGTCGTACCTAGTCGTTGAATCGAAAATCAGGGAGATTCAGAAGCGCATAACGTATTGAAATCAAGAGCCAGCGCAGGGACTTGAACACGTCGCCCATCTTGGTTTTATGCTATTTTGCGGGTGTTCTTCGGCGCTTTTATCGCACATGATACCCCTGAGGAAAGCCAGGAGTGGTAAATTGATTTAGGAAGTGTTGGATTTGAACCTGTGATCATCTGTATCTCAGAGAGGAAAACAGACTCACTTTAGTCGATACACCTCGCGCCTGTATCCGGTTTCAATGACATAGACCACAAGCACTTTATCCATAATCTCATACAGGACCCGGTAATCCCCCACCCTGATGCGGTAGGTGTTGTCCGAGCCTTTCAGCTTTTCAGACCCCGTCATTCTCGGATTATCCCTGAGTGGTTCTATCGCCGCGTACAGGCGTACCTGGATCCGGCGGGGGAGCTTGCGAAAAGACCTGGCGGCATGGGCGCTGAACTTGATCGTATAGCTCATTACAGCTTGAGTTCTTTCTTGAGATCATCCCAGAGAACATCATCCCCCCCCTCTTCCTTGATCTTCCGGATTGTCTCCAGATCGGCCTTGTCCTCGATGGCTTTCAGCAGCTCATAATCTTCGATCGAAACGATCACGGCAACGTCCTTGCCCCTGCGCTGCAGGGCAACCCGGTTGCCGCCGTAGGTCACCTTGTTCAGAACATCGGCCGTGTCTTTTCTCAGATCGCTTGTGGATACGCGTATCATTTGTATCAATCCCCCTATTTGTACCTTTTGTACTATTTGTATTAACTATCGGCGAGATTGTCAATCTACATCATGAGCGAAAAATGACAGAGGCTTCGAACATACATCCGTTCTGCTCTGATGCAGCTTCCAGGGCACCTTGCATCTTTTTCAGGTGAACCAAACAGGACATACATAGACGGAAAACAATGATACATCTTCCTAATGAAAGAGGCAGACAAAACCGAGGTTGAAGTAATACAGATAACTATAATTGTGAACGGCAAAGGCAACAAGCAGGGTAAGGTATCGCTTACCAGGACCGCTCAGGAAGTCGTTCGTGAACAAATCAAGCGGCTGGGGAAAAAGGGCTACAAGGGAGAGCTGCTGTTCCCCTCACGGAAAACCGGAGATGCTCTCACGGACATCCGTAAGCCTATCAAGACGGCCATGAAAAAGGCGGGAATCACCCGTAGGATCACCCCTCATATGTTCCGTCATTCGTTCGCCACGCACTTATTGGAAGCTGGCACGGATCTCCGGACGATCCAGGAACTCCTTGGTCACGAGCAAATCAGCACTACGCAGATATACACTCATGTGGCGATGACGAGAAAACAGGATGCTATCAACAGCCTGGAGATGGAGTAGTCATGGGTGTAGTCATTTGTAGTCATTTTGGAGAATCTTGAGTGCCTGTAAAGTGAAGCCAGCGCAGGGACTTGAACCCTGGACCTGCTGATTACGAATCAGCTGCTCTACCACTGAGCTACGCTGGCAACGCAAGCTTTTTTACATAGAGCGTATCCATTGTCAATGGCTTACCGCAGGAGAGGTCCATTGCCCCCGGTCTTTTTCCCGAAGCCGATAATGTTGCCGGCATGCACGAGATCTGAACGGGCAGCCTAGAGGATCTGCCGCATGAACTGTTTTGTGCGATCGTGGGCCGGGTTCTTGAAGAAATGCTCCGGGGAGCCCTCTTCCAGGATTTTCCCCTCGTCCATGAAGATGACCCGGTCGGACACCTCGCGGGCGAAGCCCATCTCGTGGGTCACCACGATCATGGTCATGCCTTCCTTTGCGAGCTTGACCATGACGTCGAGCACCTCGCCGATCATCTCGGGGTCCAGCGCCGAGGTGGGCTCGTCGAAGAGCATGAGCTTGGGCTGCATGGCAAGGGCCCGGGCTATGGCGACCCGCTGCTGCTGTCCGCCCGAGAGCCTGGTGGGATACTCGCGCGCCTTCTCCAGGATCCCCACCTTTGCCAAGAGGTCTTTCGCGATCTTCTCGGCATCGCTCTTCGAGCGCTTCCGCACCACCTTCTGCGCCAGGGTGAGATTTTCGAGCACGGTCTTGTGCGGGAAGACGTTGAATTGCTGAAAGACCATGCCAACCTCTTCACGGACCTTGTTGATGTTGGTTTTGGGGTCGCTGATCTCGAAACCATCCACCATGATGGTCCCCGCGTTGATCTCCTCGAGCCGGTTGACCGAACGCAACAGGGTGCTCTTGCCCGAGCCCGAGGGTCCGATGATCACCACCTTCTCTCCGTCATAGACATCCAGCGAGACATTGTCCAATGCCTTTAAGGTTCCGAAGAACTTGACCACGCCCTTCATCTCGACCATCTTGCGGCGGGGGTCATTCTGCACCGATTCTCTCCTCCATGATGCTGATGAGCTTGGACAGAAACAGGGTGATGATGAGATACACCAGGGCCACGATGGTGTAGGTCTCGAAATAGGTGAAGCTCTCGGCCGCAAACTCCCGTCCCCGCCTCAGCAGGTCCGCCACGGCCAGAATCGATACCAGCGACGAGTCCTTGAGCAGGGCCACAAACTCGTTGCCCACCGGCGGCAGGATGGTTTTGAACGCCTGGGGCAGAATCACATGGTACATGGACTGGGAGTTCGACATGCCCAGAGATCGCGCCGCCTCGGTCTGGCCCATGGGTATGGACTGGATTCCGGCCCGGAAGATCTCCCCCATGTAGGCACCGTAGCAGATCCCCATGGCGAACACCGCCGAGGGCAGCGGAGGCATCTGCACGATGCGGCCCAGGGCAAAGTAGATGTAGAAAAGCTGGACAAGAAGAGGAATCCCCCTGATCACCTCCACGTACAGAGACGCGATGCCGTTGATCAGAGGGTTCTTGGAGATCCTTCCCAGGCCCGTGAAGAGCCCGATGACCAGCGCGAGAAGAATGGAAAGCACGGTCACCTCAAAGGTCACCAGGATGCCGTCCGGCACGAACTTGATGATGTCCAGATACGGATCGGGCTTGGAGACCGCCAGATAGACGATTGTAGCGATGGCGCCGAAAAAGGCCACCCTCCACGCAGTGAAGAGCCCCGCATCCTTCTTGGAGGGGATGGCGGCCCCATCGCCGACGTCTATGGTGACGTGCCGTGCTTCTTCCTGTTGTGATTTTTTCTCGTCAGCTAGCGCAGCCACTTGACTTCGAGATCTTTATCGATTCCTTTTGCCTGGACCGCCTGGATCCCCTTGTTGATGAGATCGAGAACTTCCTGGTTGCCCTTTTTCACCACGATGCCGTAGCTCTCCTGGGTGAACGGCTCGCCCACGATCTTGAACTTGTCCTTGTACTCATCCCTCTGGAGGGCATAGTCGGCCGCCACCGGGGTGTCGCACACCACGCCCTGGATCCTGCCCGACGCCATGTCCTCGAAGGCGAGGCCGATCTCGTCGTAGTTCTTCGCCTTGACGCCTTCGACCTTCTTGGCCTCCATTGCGCCGGTGGTTCCGATCTGTGCGCCCACCTGCTTGCCCGTCATGTCGGCGAGCACGGCCACACCTTCCAGGGTTTTGGGAACGGTGAGCACCTGGCCGGCATTGATATACGGCAGGGAAAAATCAAAAGTCTTCTTGCGCTCGTCGGTGATGGTCACCGATGAAATGACCGCGTCATAATTGCCCAGATCCAGGCCGCCGAAGATGCCGTCCCATGCGGTGTTCTTGAACTCGACCTTAAACCCGGCCTCCTGCGCCACCGCGCTCATGAAGTCGATATCGAACCCGACGATGTTCTTGTCCTTGTCGACCATTTCCATGGGCGGCCAGGTCGCATCCGTTGCCACGATGAGAGTCTTCACCGGGGCAGCCTGCTCCTGAGTCGCCTGCTCCTGGGCGGCCTGCTGGGGCTCCTCCTGCTTCTGCTGGCACGAAGTCATGCCTGCTGCCAACCCGATGACCACGATGAAAGCCAAAAAATATTTCACGGTCTTCATAGAATCCTCCCCTTATGCTTTGGATAACTTTGATTATCTGTTCTGGTGCTGTCGAAAGCTAGCACTTTTCACCGGGGAAGTCCAGTGCTGAGAATAGTTGCCGCACGAGTCCCGCAGCAGCCCCGGGCATCCTGAACCGTGACAGGTTCGCCGCAGGGTCAGAGCAGCGAATCCTTGAGCGTTTCCGCCATGCATCAAGCCAGTATTCCCTTGACAAGAAAGGGCCGGGAGCTTATGTTCTCCATCAGGGTATAATGTTTTTTTACGTATTAATAACAACGAACTAGGAAAGTGAATGGCAAGAGGTTCCGAGAGAAGAAAAGAAGAGACGAGAGAGAGAATCATCTCGGCTGCATGTGAGCTCTTCAGCAAATACGGTTATCACAACACCCAGGTCATGGACATCGTCAAGATTGTGGGGATGTCCGCGGGAACGTTCTATAACCACTTCCACGACAAAAAAGACCTGTATCGCCAGCTCACCCTCGAGAGCCTGGAGAGCCTGAGGATCAATGTGAAGAAGATGCGCGAGCCGGTCGATATCTGGAACCCCAGTGCCAGGAGCCAGACCCTTCAGGAGATGTTCGACGCCATCTTTGATTACATCGACAGCAACCCCCAGCAGTTCATCATGCTCCTGCGCGGCGGATTCGGCGTGGATGAAGAGCTTGACGGAAACGTCTGGAGCTACTTCCTGGGCTTTGCAGAGGACGCCGGAGAAGACGTCCAGCGGTGGATGGGCGAAGGGGTCATCGAGGGAATAGACCCCATGTTTTTCGGCCATGCCTGTGTGGGAATGTGCATCCAGGCCATCCACAGCTACCTGATCGAAAAGCGCAACACCCGCGAAGAGGTGATCGCCAACCTCATAAAAATGGTCCTGGCCATGTTCGAGGCCTATCTCACGGAAGAAGGCCGCAGGGCACTGGAAGCAGGAAATATCCAGACAACCCTTTAGCGGCTGGTCCACCCTCTTTCCCTTCCCTTAGAAAACGCCGGGGGATCGTCATACAAGGGATACATCACGGGGTTGGTCTGCCGGCCGGGAAATTTTTCAAGGACCTTGACATCAAAAGAGAAATAGTTATTATTTGTTGATAATGAGATTTCATTACAGGTAATGTGCCCCACTTCGGGGATATGGGGAAGATTTCCACCACATCTTGAGAGACTTGTCCACACCACCGCCCCTGCCGGGATCTTTGTGCCTTGTTCGAGAAGGGAACGCTTCCCGGCGCATGACAGAGGGTACGCGTTTCGAGCAGCCGCCCGGCCAACCATGTCTGCGGCACGGGAGCAGCACCCGGCGTCATGGACCAGGGCCCCTTGAGTTTGCCAAGGGGCATGAGATTCAAGACAGGGAGGTTCCATGAACAGGAGTCTTGACTATCTTTTCGGCACAGCTGTGGGAGACAGGGGTGAGGATGCGCAGGGTGTGATATCCCTGGTCAGGCAGTGGGCAGAGAAAGAGGTGATCGGAAACCGGCTCGATTATCAGCGCAACTATGCCGTCCTCTTCGAAGAAAAAGCACGGGTGCTCGCTCTGTCCATGGGTCTTCAGAGGCTTGCCCTCCCTGAGGACCAGGGCGGGTTCGGGTGGCACGATCCCGGCCATGTCGCAGACGTGGCGGCCGTGCTTTCCGAGGTCGGCAGAGCCGACAGCTCAACCGGGGTCCTCCTGACCATGAACTATGCCCTGTTCTCGATTCTCACCCGCTTTTCCGAGGGCAGAGAAGGGCTCGTCGAGGCAATGACGGCCTCGTATCTGGACGACGGGCTGAAAATCACCTCCTGCGTTCTCCCCGGACCCGGGTCCGCAGGCCGGGAGACACCGCTGTACAAAGGCCGCTCGATCCCTGCTCTGGTCGAATCCCGGGACAGTGGGTCGACACTATCCGGCGCGAACATCCGGCCCTTTGCCGCCGGGCTCAGAGCCGACCTTTTCCTCGCCGTATGCGCCGACGAGAAAGGCAGGCCCTGCATCGCGCTGGTACCGGGAGATAAACCGGGGATCGAGCGCGGCAGGGAGGTGTTGACAACGGGCCTCAACGCCCTTGCAAATGCCGACATATCCTTCGTTGAAACGGAAATCACGCGAGAGAGTCTCATCCAAGAGCCCGAGGCTGTCCCGATGCTCTTCACCCTGCTCAACCTCTTTCTGGGCGGGGTGAGTCTGGGCGCCGGGATGAACTTTTTCGAGATCCTCGGCGACTGGAGCGACAGCCGGGTCATCAGGGGCTCCACCCCGCTCAAGGAAAACCCGCTGTGCGCATCCGTTCTTGCCGGCGTGGCCGAGGATATCGCCTGCTCGCGGCTTCTCCTCGAAGACCTTGCCCGGCTCGTCTCTCCCTCCCCACGTGCGTGGTCGCTCGATACCGAAGGACTGTACACCTATGCGGTAATGATCGGGGCAAGAATCCAGAAGGGCATCATGCGGGCAATCAACCGGGGCATGGAGCTCATGGGCTCGGCAGGCTACGCAAAGGAATGGCACGCGGAAAAACACTGGCGCGACGTCAAGACCATTCAGTCGCTCCTGTGCGGTGTGGGTGCCGCGGCCCCGGTGAAGATGGACACGGCCCGATTCTTCTACGACTGTAAAGAGATCTGAAGAGGAGGGATGACATGGATCATTTCGACGAGTTTTCCCGGCCCCTGGAATACCTCTCCCCCCTGGACAAGCACCTCAGAACAGTCCTGAGAACGTACATCGAACAGGAGATCATGCCCCTGAGAAGGCGGTATGACGAAGACTGGAAGGAACATACCCTGATCGAGCCCGCCTTTGACAAGATCATGGGCGAGCTCGGCCTCCAGAAGGCCCTCTTTCCCCAGGAATACGGGGGATGGGGGCTTGCGGGGTCCGACTATATCTTCCGCTTCGCCTACCAGCTCTGCGAAGAGCTCGGCCGGGCGGACACCGGAATGGCCGTGGCCCTGGCGGTCACGTTCTGGCCCCTGCTGGTCATTCACCTGGAGCCCTATGTGAACGAACGGCTCATCGCCGAGTTCGCCCCCATGTTCTGCAGCACGAACAAGGCGGTGTTCGCCGCCAATGCCATGACCGAGCCGCAGGGCGGCTCCGACATCGAGAACATGGGCCTGCTCAAGGGCAGGACCATCCGTACCACGGCCCGGCAGGAGGGAGATCAGTGGGTCATCAACGGGCACAAGCTCTGGCCCACCAACTCAGGGGGCACAGCCAGGCTGTTCGGCGTGCCCTGCACCACCCGGCCCGGGTCTGCGGACATCGACGACTTCGCCTTCATCTATGTCCCGGCCGACGCAAAGGGCGTCACCCAGGGAGGGCCCTATGAAAAGGCGGGCATGGCCGCCGACAAGAACGGCGACATCTGGTTCGACGACGTGCGGGTGCCTGCCTGGTACCGGGCCCACGGCCCGGGAAGGGACGCCGGGGCCTTCTACCAGCTCATTTCCTTCGGCCAGGTGGCGAGCACGGCATTTCTGACAGGCGCCATGATGAACATGTACGAGCGCCTGTATGAGTTCGTATCCACGCGCACCTACCGCAACAGGCCCCTGAAGGAAAACGAAGCCGTGGCAGGCGTCATCGGCAGAATCGCCGGCGACATCGACATCTGCAGAATCCTCGGCCACGAGGCCGCCATGATGGGCGACCGGAGAAACAAGCCCTATGGCCTTCCGCTCGTCTCCGAGGAGCTGGTGGGCAAGATCCGCAACATCAAGGACTTCGTCTCGGACAGGGCCGTGGAAAATCTCGGAAAGGCCATGGATGTCCTGGGCTGCTACGGCCCTGACCGCGACTGGGACATCGAGAAGCACTGGCGCGACATCAAGATCATCCAGCTCTGGATGGGCGGCAAGCAGCTCTGCCAGATGGAATCCGCCCGGTACTTCTTCAACTGCGAGACCCTGTAAGGAGGCGACGCATGAACAGCCATATCTCCAGAGGACTGCTGGACATGGAGAGCAGAGTCCTGGACCGGCTTCTCTCGAAAAACGCGTTCAAGGATAACCTCCGAGCCCTGCTCAGGAACATCGACCCGGAGAACAGCCCGCGCCTCGTCCGGACGCTCCTTGAAAAAGACCCTGAGGTCCCGCTCGCAATCATGTGCGCGCTGCCCGCCATCGCCAACTGCTTCATCAAGGCGGCCGAGGAGCTCCTGACCCGGATTCAGAGCCAGTACCCCCCTGCCCTCCTCCAGGAATTCGCCCGGTCCCTGCTGCAGGAGGTCGACCGGGAATCGCTCGCCCGCGTGGCGGCCAGGGCAAAACAGCTCGGTGAAGATCTTTCGCCCGCAGTGAGCGAGATTCTCGGTTCGCCCGGGCCGGAAACAAAACCAGGGGGTCGGGAGGGGATGCCATGAAGGCGCCGCAACAGACCCGGGACCAGGGAGGGATTCTGCAGGAGCTTCTGAGGACACCCGTGGTCAAGGACATCCTCCGCAGCGGCCTCACCTCGGTCAGACACGCAGACGGCAGGTCAGCGGTCAGGACGGTCATGGGCCAGGACCCGGAGGTGTTCCTGGGCCTCGCGGCCGCGGTCCCCTCAGCCGTGAACCTTCTCATCCGTTCCATGGCCGAGCTCGGCAGACAGATGAATACCCGGTATTCCCCGGAAATCCTCACCGCGTTCATGGAAAGCCTGGCCGGCGAGATCGACGCCGACTCGCTCGAGGAGTGCAAAACGGTGTGGAAGGATCTGCTGGCATCTTTGTGGGCCGCCTCTCCCGACTCTCGCAGGGCTCTCTTGGATGCAATCCTTTCAAGGGGGCCGGGTATCGGTGCACAGGGCATCAACGGCCTGTCCCGCTCGATCAATGCCCTGGAGCGGGACAGGCCCGGATCGATCAGCGCGTTCCTGTCACAGACCCTTGCGCAGATTGACAGGGACGAGTGGTCCCGGGCGTCACAGCGCCTGGCCGGGGCTCTCCTGGACCAGAAGTGGGGTGTGATCTCGTGGTCGTGGCTGCTGCTCAAGGGCAGGGTCCGCAAGCGATTCAGGGGTGAGAGGACATGAGGAAATCCCGGGCTTTTCTCATTCACGGTCTTTCTCCCTGTCCGGCTGCATCGGGGCCGTACCGGGCTACTCGCCGCGAAACAGGGCAGGCTCCGGCCCGCGGATGCCCGTGCTCAACCCGGGAGAACGGGAGGCGTCCGTGACCAGGCTCTCGGAGATCAAACGGCAGTATACCCGCGAAACCATCGTCGGGGTGGCCGGAGAGCTCTTCAGCAGGCACGGCTATCACAACACCCAGGTCATGGACATTGTCAGGGCCGTGGGAATGTCTGCCGGGACATTCTATCATTACTTCAAGGACAAACGCGACCTCTTCGACCAGATCACCCGGGAGAGCTTCGAGGACCTGCGGCTGAGGATCAAGAGGCTCAGGGAGCCGCTCAACATCTGGGACCACCGCGACCGCAGGGCAAAGCTCATGGAGACGTTCACGGAATACTTCAACTACATCGACAGCCACCGGCAGCAGTTTCTCATCCTGCTGCGGGGCAGCTTCGGCGTGGACGAGGAGCTGGACTGCACTGTCTGGAGCTACCACAGCGGCATCGCCCTGGACCTTGCGGAAGATCTCCGCATCTGGATAGACATCGGAATCATCGAGGGCCTGAAGCCGCTTGCCGTGTCCTTTGCCGTGGTGGGCATGGCCACACACCTGGGCCACAGCTATGTCATGGAGCGGACCATCACCCGGGAAGACGCGATTGGGACCCTGACCTCCATGTGTATGGCCGTGTTCGACTCGCACATGACCGAGGCCGGGAAAAACGCCATCTTTGAGCTGAAAACAGAGGAGGACTGATGGACAGGGAAACCATGACTCAGCACAACCGGGTAGAGGAACTGGCTGCACGGATCGTGAGCGATTCGCTGCACAGCGCCGGGCTCAGGCGCCTGACCCTCTCCGTGGCCGACACCCTGGTACAGGGGTGGTCGCGGGGCAGGCCCCTGAAGCTCGCACTCGTCCGCCCGCTTCGCCGGCTGATATCAAGGGGCATGAAATCGGACGGAAAAGCGGCGCCAGGAACGTTTCCCGCAGACCTGGGAAAGCTGATCACCGCCTGGTCGGCCCGGGTGAGCGCAGATCACGCGGAAGACCCCACACGCCACGCACGCGCCCGCGAACATTCCATCCGTGCATTCGTGGAAAACACCGACTTCGGAGAGGTCTGCGGGATGGTGCAGGGCTCGCAGGAGTGCGTGGTAAAGACCGTCGAGGTCTTCAACGAGCAGCTCTGGAAATATCCGGCCAAGGTAGCGAGCATCCTCGGGGCCGTCCTGGCGGCGATAAACACATTCATCCGGGCCGTGCGCGAGCTCATGCGCCCGGTGGAGAAAAATGTGGCCCCGGACCTGCTGGCCGACCTCGTCCTTTCGCTCCTGAAGGGGATCGATGCCCGGAGCGCGGGCGAGCTCTCCAACTCGGCCCTCGAGCTCGTGCGCAGGATCCATACCGGGAGCCTCCTGCTCGGCAGGGCGGGCAGGCCCCTGTTCCAGGTCTACCTCACCGAGCTCCTCAAGGAGGTTGGGCCCCAGATCGATCCCCAGCTCCTGGGCAAGGCCCGCATCGCCCTGGCCGAGGACCGTCAATCCGTGAGCAGCGCGCTGGCCGATGCCCTGGAAGAGAACCCGGAGCTCACCCTCGCCCTGGTCTCGGCCCTGGGTGCGGCAAAAAACTCTGCGATCAGGTCCCGGGCGCACAGACTCAAAGTCCTGTCCTCCCTCGATCCGGAGCGACTGAACCAGGCCCTGGCCCGGGCTGGATCGGATTTCGACACCTTCGAGGCCGCGGAGGTCGCGAACACCCTTTTTCTGCTCATCAACCGGCTCCATGATACGAACCCCGACCTCTTTGTCTCTTTGGCACACAGCGTGGCCGACTCGCTCGACCCGCAGGAGATCAGGCAGACCCTCCAGTGGCTCGTGCCCGAATTGATCGATGCCTTCAGGCCCCTGCTAGCGGAGACCCTGCCCGTGCTCATCAGCGGCCTGTGTGAGATGATCGGTCCTGATGGCGGATGCACAAGCCCGGAGCAGGAACAGGCGATCCACCGCCTGAGATCGGTCCTGGAAACTTCGGGGGGTGAATCATGATGGAAGAGATGAGAGAGGCGGCCCGCACCCTGTACAATCCCCGCCTGCGGCAGTGGAAGGAGGCGGGCAAGGCCGTGATCGGCTATCCCTGCACCTTCGTTCCCGAGGAGATCATCCACGCCGCAGGCATGCTGCCCTACCGGCTGCGCGGCATCGGCACCACCTCGCTCTCCATCGGAGACACCTATTTCGGGCCCGTGATCTGCAGCCTTCCCAAGTGCATGCTCCAGCTCGCAGGCGAGCTTGCATACGAGTTTCTCGACGGAGTGATCATCACCAACGGCTGCGATTCCATGCGCAGGCTCGACGAGTGCTGGCGCAAGGCCGGAGAGGACATTGCAGGAATCCTTCCCGGATATTTCCGCTACTCCGGGGTTCCCCACAAGACCGCGGACTACAGCCACGAATGGTTCGAGGAAGAGACCCGCGAGCTCATCAGGAGCCTGGAGGAACACTTCGGCGTGAAGGTGACGGAGAAGGCACTGAGAGAATCCATCAGGCTCTATAACGAGTCCAGGATGCTTCTCCAGCAGCTCGACGCCTTCAGGTCGAGTACGGAGGCGCGCATGACGGGAGAAGATGCGCTCACCGTGGTCCTGGCAGGCTCTGCCATTCCCAGGGAGGAATACACGGCCATCCTCAAGGCACTGCTGAAGGATCTGAAGAAGTCCCCGCGCATCGAGAAAGGCAGAAAACGCCTCATGTTGGTGGGCAGCGCCAACGACGACCCCGGGTTCGTGCGCCTGATCGAGGAATCCGGCGCCCTTGTGGTAGCCGACACCCTGTGCTTCGGCTCGCGGTCATACGAGGACCTGACCGGCGAAGAGGGAGACCCGGTTGCGGCGCTCTCGCGCAGGTACCTGAATCAGTGCCGCTGCCCCCGCATGTTCGGCTGTTACCGGGACCGGCTTTCCCTCATCCTGGACAAGGCGGAAAAGGCCCGGGTGGACGGCGTGATCCTGCAGAACATCAGGTTCTGCGACCTCCACGGGTCGGAAAACGGCATCTTCGAGCGCGACCTGGAGGCCCGGGGCATCCCCTGCATGCGGATGGAGCGCGAATACGGCCCCCTGGTGGAGACCGGCAGGATCCGAATGCGGATCGACGCATTCCTGGAGAGAATCGCATGAAACATATCGGGGACGGAACATATCGGGGACGGGTTCACATTCACATTCAAGACAAGAAATTTTCCGGGGCAAAGCGGGCGGGGAGCATCGCGAATGGAACATCGGGAACGAATCCACGACGCAGTGAAACATATCGGGGACGGGTTCACATTCACATTCAAGACAAGAAATTTTCCGGGGCAAAGCGGGCGGGGAGCATCGCGAATGGAACATCGGGAACGAATCCACGACGCAGGGATGACTGAATACGGTGGGAAAACCGGGAACTGGCTCACAGTCCGGCGTGAAACCGGGGACGGGACGTGAAACCGGGGACGGGTTCACATTTCAGGAAATGAAACCGGGGACGGGTTCACATTTCAGGAAAGACCGGGGGATATCGGGGCACGGGCACATACCGCCACGATGACTGAATACGGGGATACGGCATGAAACGGGAAACAAGGGAATACCACTATGACTGGAACATATGGAGCATCATCGAAAACGCGTCCAGAACCGGTGACGGCACCCGGAAGGAATACGACGCCCTGCTCGGGCTCATACCCCATTTCCGGGATTCCCTTGACGCCGTCATCCGCTGGGGCGAGCCCGGGGCCCTGCTCCTGAAGCTCCTGGCGCAGTATCTCAAGGCCCCCCTGACAGCCCGTGAGCAGGGGAAAAAGGTGGCGCTCACGACCTTCTGCTTCGCGCCCCCCATCCTCTATGCCTTTGACGTGGTGCCCCTGGTGCTGGAGCCCATGACCGTGCTCGGCACCTTTATCCTGCAGAGGGGCACGGGTGAATACCTCGACTACTGCTGCGAGGCCGGCTTCACCGAGACATCGTGCTCGTCCCAGCGGGGCGCCTTGGGCGCATATCTGGCCGGACTGGGCGTGCGGCCTGATTTCATCGTCTGCGACTCGCCCGGGATCTGCGACACCAATGCCAATTCCTATGCATTCGCCTCGGCCTACCTGGATATCCCCTTCTACCAGCTCAACTATCCGTCCTCGCTGACCGGCGAGCGGGCAAGCGCCTATCACCGCCAGGATTTCCGTGGCCTTATCTCCTTCCTGGAAGAGCAGACCGGGCACACGCTCGACATGGACAGGATGAGGCAGGTCACCGCAGAGATACGAAAACAGTCCGAGCTCATAACCGAAATCAACGAGCTCCAGAGGATCGTGCCGTCTCCTGTGCCCGGTATCTTCAACCTCTTTCTGTACTCGGGCAACTTTCTCATGGGCGGCACCCAAGGCTTCACGGACCTGCTCGAATCCATGCTGAAAGACATCAGAGAAAGGGCCGCCAGAGGACTTGCAGGCACACGCTCTGGCAGGGAGAACGCGCGGGGGTTCTTCTCATACATCGATCACTACACCACGGATCTTCGGTTCTGGGCCTTTCTTGAAAACCATGACATCTCGCACTTGGGGTGCATCCTGAGCACCTTCTGGCAGGAGGATGCCCCCTATAGCACGGGCCATCCCGATGCCGTCTACCGGATCGAGGACGGCGAACTGGACACCATGATCGATTCACTGGCAATGCAGGTATCCCGGATGCCCATGGTCAAATCCATCCGGGGGCCGTATGACGCACCGCACATGTGGCTCGACGACACCGTGACCATGACCAGGCTGCTCAGGGCGGACTTTGTGGCCTACTTCGGAACCATCGGGTGCCGGAACACCTGGGGCATGGTCAAGCCTTATACCCGGGACCTGGAACGGGCAGGCATCCCCACGCTCATCCTGTATGCAGACGCCTTCGACGACCGGGTGCAGTCCTGGGACGCGGTCATCGACAAGATGCAGGAGTTCCTGAGTCTGAGAAAGATCGGCACGGGGCGCCCAGCCTGACGCCCCCGGGAGGTATGGTATGGAGATGGAGAACGAAAAGATCGCCATGGAGGTTCTGAAAAACATCGCCATGGACCCGGGCCGGGTCCTGGTCGAGCGGCAGCGGGCAATCGACGCCCTGACCCTGTTCCGCGAGTCGGCAATCCCTGCGCTCCAGCACATCGAGCGCAAGACCGACATGGACGTGCTGAGGCAGCGTTCGAGCCTCTATCTGGGCCGGATCAGGGAAGGCGCGGTCGTTACCATGACCTTGTAGGAAACAGTATCATGAAGAGGGAAACACGCGAATACCGGTTCGACTGGATGATCTGGAGCATCCTGCACCATGCGGCCATGAGCACGGGCGGAACCAGAAAAGAATACGAACGTCTCCTCGATTTCGTGCCACACTTCCGTGATGTTCTGGACTCGTTCATCAGACACGGGGAGCCGGGCAGACTGTTCCTGAGGCTCATCGCCGAGTATTCCACCATGTGCGTCACGGCCAGGGAGCGCAAGAAAAAGGTGGCGCTCACCACCTTCTGCATGGCCACCCCCCTGCTCTTTGCCTTCGACGTGGTGCCGGTCATGCTCGAGGCATGGACCGTGCTCGGCACCATTGTCCTCAAGCGGGGCACGGCCGAATACCTCGACTACTGCAGCGAGGTCGGCTTCACCGAGACTTCCTGCTCGGCCCAGCGGGGGGCGTTGGGCGCCTTTCTGGCCGGACTGGCCGTGCGCCCCGACTTCATTGTCTGCGACTCGCCTGGCATCTGCGACACCAACGCCAACTCGTTTTCCTTCACCTCGGCGTACCTTGACATCCCCTTTTTTCAGCTCGACTACCCCTCCACCATTATAGGTGAGCGGACAACCGGCTACCAGAGAAAGGACTTCCGGGAGCTGATCGCGTTTCTGGAGTCGCACACCGGCACGACCCTGGACGAAAACGTGCTCGGAGAGGTGCTGGAGGAGGTGAGGCTCCAGGACGAGCTCGCCTCGGAGCTCATCGACCTCATGAGGCTCAGGCCGTCCCCGGTGCCCGGTTTGTTCGACATCATGCTCTATGGCGGCAGGTTCATGATGAACGGCAAGAAGATCTACACCGAGCTCCTGCGCTCCATGCTGAAGACCGCGCAGGCCAACGCCGCGGCGGGGATATCCGGCACCACCTCGAAGCGCGAGCGCGCACGGGGCCTCTTCTGCTACATCGACCACTATACCACCGACGCCCGCTTCTGGAAGTGGATGGACGAGCAGGACATCAGCCACTTGGGCTCCATCCTCTTCACCTTCTGGCACTCGGACGCACCCTATGCCGGGGAACGTCCCGGCGAGGCATATCACATCGACTCTTCGAGCATGGACGCCATGGTCGACACCCTTGCGGCACAGATGTCCCGGATGCCCATGATCAAACAGATCAGGGGCCCCTACGACGCCCCGGGCATGTGGCTCGACGATCTCCTGGGCGCTGTCAGGCTCCTGAAGCCCGATTTCGTGGCCTATATCGGGAGCATGGGGTGCCGGAACAGCTGGGGGGTGAACAAGCTGCTCGCCCGGGACCTGGAGCGCGAAGGCGTGCCGACGGTCATCCTCTTTGCCGACGCCTTCGACGACCGGGTCCAGTCATGGGAAAGCGTCATCGACAAGATGGATGAATTTCTGCAACTCAGGAGGATAGGAATATGATCGTGGCAGGATGCGACGTGGGATCGCTCACCAGCAAGGCCGTGATCCTCAACGACAGAACCATGCTTTCCCACGCGGTGACGCGCTCGACGTTCAGGCCCGACGACTCGGCGCGCACGGTCATGGACCGGGCGCTCAGCGTCGCCGGCATCGGGATGGACCAGGTCCGGTGTTGCGTGGGCACCGGCTACGGGAGAGAGAAAATCCCGTTCGTGGACAAGGTCTACTCGGAGATCGCCTGCCATGCACGTGGGGCGAGGCATCTCATGCCCTCGGTTCACACCGTGATCGACATCGGGGGCCAGGACTGCAAGGCCATCCGCCTCGACGACGCAGGCGCGGTGGTGAAGTTCGTCACCAACGACAAGTGCGCCGCAGGCACGGGACGGTTCCTCGATGTCATGGCAAGACTGCTGGGCGTGGACCTGGACGAGCTTGGCAAGCTCTCGGCGCAGGCCCAGGCCCCCCTTTCCCTGGCCTCCACCTGCACGGTCTGGGCGCAGGCCGAGGTGATCCACCACCTGAACGAGAACACGCCCATTGCCGACATTGCCGCGGCCGTGAACCAGGCCATGGCC
The DNA here is from genome assembly GCA_018436855.1 of Deltaproteobacteria bacterium. Lineage (GTDB taxonomy): Bacteria > Desulfobacterota > Desulfomonilia > UBA1062 > UBA1062 > Phosphitivorax. Next base: position 36,901 of record JAHDKO010000071.1, read on the forward strand.
GGAAGGGTGGCCATTCTGGCCCGGAGCGCGGGGCTTAATCGCGAGGTCTGCATGACCGGCGGCGTGGCGAAAAACACGGGCGTGCTCACCCACCTGGAAAAGCTGCTGGACGTGAGGATCAGGCGGCTCCGCATCGATCCGCAGATCGTGGGCGCGCTGGGCGCGGCCCTCTATGCCCATGACAACAAAGGAGGTGCGCCGGATGATCGTAGCAGGCTGTGACGTCGGATCTTTAAGCGCCAAGGCGGTCGTGGTCGAAGACGGCCGGGTCGTTGCCTCTCACGTGATCAGGGCCAAGCCCCTTCCCCGGGACTCAGCCCGGGAGGTCATGGGGGATCTCATGCGCTCTGCCGGCATTTCTCCCGATTCCCTTGATTACTGCGTGGGCACGGGATACGGCAGGAACAGCATCGAGTTTGCCGACTCGGTGGAGTCGGAGATCGCCTGCCACGCCAAGGGGGCCTGGAAGATCGTTCCGGACGCCCGGATGGTCATCGACATCGGGGGCCAGGATGCCAAGGCCGTGCGGTTCGACGACCGGGGGGACGTGGTCCGCTACGTGTACAACGACAAGTGCGCCTCGGGCACGGGCAGGTTCCTCGAGATCATGGCAGAGGCGCTCGATGTCAGGCTCGAGGACATGGGCGCGATCGCGGCCCGGGCACAGGATCCCGTGACGCTGTCCAACCAGTGCGTGGTGTTCGCCGAGACCGAGATCATCTCGCTGATCAACGAGGGCCGGGACATCAGCGACATCATCAGCGGCCTGCACACGGCCATGGCGCACCGGGTGGCCTCGCTGGCCCGGAGCATCGAGCTGGCCGGGGCCGTGACCATGAGCGGGGGCGTGGCAAAGAACCCGGGCATGTTCGCCGCGCTCCAGGAGGCCCTTCAGGTGAAGATCAGGCCCATGGCGATCGATCCGCAGATCGTGGGCGCCCTGGGCGCGGCCGTGATCGCCATGGAAAAGGCCGGGGGAAACGGTGGTGCCTGAGATGGAGCTCTTTCCGTCCCATATCCTGCGAATCCGGGAGTTCCTGGAGAGCATACCGGACAGAAAAATCTTCCGGGCCCGCTTGTCCCGTTCGTGGCCTGAAGGGGGCGGGAAAGACGTGGTGCTCATGGGCGACGTAGGGGTCGAGCTCGGAAGCCCGGAGACCGAGTCGTGCTCGGTTCTCCTGTGGACCGGAGACGCCTCCCTCGTCAGGGACGGGGTCGTGAGCCTCATCGGCCCGGACCTCGCGGAGGCGAGGCAGAAGAGCATGGCCTTCGGAAAAATCGTGCTCCTGCACGTGGAGGGCTTCACCGAAGAGAACACCTTCCACCGCTACCGCGAGATGGAGCAGATGCGCTTTCTCCTCGACCTCAAGGGATACATGCTCAGGGCCACGTCGCAGTATCAGAGGGAGTGGTGCCGGGTGAGCAGGGATGCGCTCGAGAAGGGCTTCTGCCTTTCGATCCTCGGGTCGTCCCTCATGCGGGTATTCCGTGAGCTCGACTATTGCAAGGGCATGGAGATCGTCTTCATCACCGAAGACAGGGATACCATACGGAAAGTCAGGGAGATGACCCGGGACACGTCCAGGATCATCGCTGCCATGAACAAGATGGCCGATGAAATGAGCTTTGACTGTGACGAGTGCGATTACCGGGATGTGTGCAATGACGCGGACTACCTGAAAAAGATGCGCACGGTCTATCGCAGAAAGGCAACGGGAGAGGAACCATGGGAGAAACACGAATCATAGCGCTGTGCGGCAAGGGGGGAGTGGGCAAGACATCGGTGTCTTCCCTGCTGCTCAGGCATCTGGCCCTCGCAAAGGGGAAGAAGGTTCTGGCCATAGATGCCGACCCGTGCGCGGGCCTGGCCGGCTCCCTTGGCATCCGGGTGAAGAAGAGCGTTGACGACATCCGCAGGGACCTCGTCGCCGCAATCGGAAAAGGACGAAGCGCGGGCGCTCCCGAGACCCTGCGCATGCTCGACTACGAGATCTTCGACGCCCTGTCCGAGGCAGAGGGCTTCGCCCTGCTCTCCATCGGCAGGCCCGAGGACGAGGGCTGCTTCTGCCGGGTGAACTCGCTGCTCAAGGACATCATACAGGACCTCGCGGCGGGCTTCGATTACGTGCTCATCGACGGCGAGGCCGGAATCGAGCAGATCAACCGGCGGGTCATGAAACGGGTGGACCACCTGATCATCATATCCGACACCTCGGCAAAGGGGGTGAACGTGGCCGGTACCATCGCCCGGGTGGCCCGGGAAAACCGCGCTGTGGACTACCGGACCATGGGCCTCGTGCTCAACCGGGTCAGGAATGAAGACGAGGCCCGCGCCATCGTCGCACAGGTGAGCCTGGAAATGTACGCATGGATCCCCGAGGACGAGTCGATCCGTGAGCTCGACTTCCAGGGCAGGCCATTGCTGGGCATGCCCGAGGATTCACCGGCGAACCTGGTGGTGCAGAAGCTGTGCAAAAGGCTTGCCTGAGGCATACCGCTCCCGGGACGGGTGAACAGCGTCAACCTTCCTTGCGCTCGAGCCTGTTTTTCATCTTCTTTTCTCGCTCGCCGGCCCATAGGCGATACTTCACATTCATCAGTTCCCGAATCCTGGTTTGTTGACTTTGGGATATCGCTCAATTATAATGGCATACCAATGTAACCCTTTTGGTTTTCGCATCAGCCTGATATGACATGGCCCTAAGAAAGGGCGGGAATATGGACACCATATGAATATCCATCAGCTCAAGAGCTTTTACGTACTGGCGCAAAAGGGAAGCTACAGTCTGACTGCTGAGACACTCTACATTACACAGCCTGCGGTAAGCGTTCATATCAAGGCTCTTGAAGAGTTCTTCGGTGTGGTCCTGTTTGAGAAGGTTGCAAAAAAATTCGTTCTCACCGAAGCAGGGCACACCCTCTATCAGTATGCCGAGAGGATCTTCAAGCTCATCAACGAGACAGAGCGGACCATCAGGGAATTCAATCTGCTCGAGCGTGGCAGCGTCCACCTGGGCGCCAGCAGCAATATCGGCGTGTACATGCTCCCTTCGATTCTGGGCGAATTCAAGACGAGATACCCCAAGATCCATGTCGACGTGACCATCGGGGTCACCAGGGTCATTGAGCAGAAGATCCTGAATTACGAGGTGGATGTCGGGGTGGTGGAGGCCCAGATCAAGAGTCCGGAGGTATTCCGCGAGCCCTGGAAAAAAGAGCGCCTCGTCCTGATAACCTCGCCCAGGCACCCCTGGGCGGCGCTGGGAAAAATTACGCCGGCGCAGATGAAGGAAGGTCAGTTCGTGGTCGGAGAGAGCGGGTCGGGCACGGGCTACGTGGTCTCCCAGAAGCTCCCGTCGGTTGCGGCCGAATTCAATGAGTTCCTGCGCCTGGGCAGTACCGAGGCGGTGAAAAGGGCGGTCGCGGAGAACCTCGGTATCTCCATCGTGGGAGAGAGCACGGTTTCCCGCGAGATCGAGATGGGCATCCTGTCCCGGGTCGATATCGCCGGGGTCGAGCTCATCAAGGAGCTCAGCATCGTCTTCCGGAAAGAGAAGCTCCTCACCCCGGCTCATAAGGAGATGATCAGGTTCATCAGTGAAAAATAACCTTTCCCCGAAAGAAAGGCGGGCAGATGGTATGAGCGGCAGAAAACCGGTTGTGTATTATACCCACAAGGCGCCTGACCCGGCAAAAGATCTGCTGGCGCCTTTCTGCGAGCTGATCGAGCCCGATGAGCATCGTGAGTTCTCAAAGAAGGAGCTGATTCACGGCGCCCGCACATCCGACGCCCTGTGCTGCTTTGTAACGGACATCATAGACGAGGAGATTATCGAATCGTGCCCGGAGTTGAAGATCATCTCGCTGGCAGGCAGAGGGTTCGACAACATCGACGTACACGCAGCCACGACCCGGAACGTCTGGGTCACCAACGCGGTCGAATCGGTCGAACCGACGGCCGATCTGACATGGGCGCTTCTGCTGGGTATCGCCCGGAGGGTAAACTCGGCCGACTCCTTCGTGCGGTCGGGCAGATTCAGTGGGTGGGTCCATCCCTCGCCGTTCTACGGAAGCCTCGTGACCGGCAGGACCCTGGGCATCATCGGAATGGGACAACTGGGTATCGCGATTGCACGGCGCGCCCGGGGATTTGACATGACGGTGCTGTACTACGACAGCTACCGCTACGACGGGACCCTGGACGTGAAATATAACATGACCGCCCTGCCGCGCGACGAGGTCCTCAAGAGGTCCGACTTCGTCTGCCTTGCCTCGCCCCTCACCGAGCAGACCTTTCACCAGATTTCCCGGCGCGAGCTCTCGCTCATGAAACCCACCGCCTACCTCGTCAATCCCTCACGCGGCTCCGAGGTTGACGAGCAGGCCGTTGCGGAGGCCCTCGCCTCCGGGCGGCTGGCCGGATATGCCGCCGATGTCTATGAGATGGAGGATCTGCGCTTTCCTCAGCGGCCCGCATACATCGATCAGGACCTGATCAGGCTTTCGGACCGTACCATCTTCACCCCTCATCTGGGAACCGCGATCCCCGAGGTGAGAAGGGAGATCATGAAGACACAGGCACTGAACGTTCTGCAGGCCCTGCGGGGAGAAAAGCCGGCAGGTGCGATCAACCGGGTGCACCCTCCCCGGCCGTTGGCGGCCGAATAGCGGGGCTGTGTCGCCGTCACCGGCAGTCGTCTCAGGCTGCCCGGCTGGAGGGGGAACGTGTACGGGCACCGGCTGCAAACGGAGACCCTCACGGCAAAGCCACCTACCTGCCCCACAGGGAAAGGCGCTTGTGCATCAGCGAAACCTCGTGAACGGCCTTCCCTCCCTGACCGGAAAGATAAGACTGGAGCTGCGTTCTCTCACGGGAGATATTCCCGGCCTGACACGTCCTGATGCCGTATCGTTCCTTCATGACCTCGACTGCCCCGCCGATCAGGGCCTTCTCGATGGCTGCGCGTTCTTTTCCCGCCCTGCGGCTTACGGCGATCCTGAATATCTTTGCCTCGTCGATCTGTTCAAGCTGCTCCCGGGCATCTTTGCCGCTCAGGTAGAGTGCCTTTCTGCCTCCCCTCAGAAGCAGGGGATAGACATTGGGCCACCAGTGGACAAATCCCACTGCCTCCCCGTTCATTTCCGCAAAGAGAATGAAATCGTCCCTGTTGAGCAGGGCGGGATACTCGGTATACCACAGCCTGGGCCATCCGAAGACATTCCGGTACCACAGGCCGGAATGTCCGAAATCGTACGGACTCTCGCCGCTCAAGGACCACAGGCGGTAATAGCGGTCACGGTCCTGACCCGCTTCGGACCGGTAGGGCCGCACCTGAACCCCCCCTTCGGGATGTTCGCAAACAAAGTCGTCCAGGCTCATCTCGAAGCACCGGGTGGTGCCTTCAAGCGCAAACCCTCTCTTTACCAGGGTGTTCTGCCACTGGGGGGTATTATAGGTGTTGACGACACATGAGGTGGACGGAAAGAATATCCGCGCGTTGATCCGGGCATACACCTCGGCTTCGACCGCGTGCACCCCTGCCCTGCGGCCGAGGTCCTCCATCACCCTGATCATGTGGGAGACGAGTGCTTCGTCGTCCCGCTGCTGATCTGGCATCAGCATCAGCCTGGTCACCCTCAACAGCTTTTTCCTCAGCCATCTGCCTGCCGTGAGGTAGGGGAAGCAGTAGAAGCCCGCGGCAGGGACCCTGCTTTTCGCATCACAGACACAGAAACCCTGGATGCTCGATGGAAGGGGAAGCTCCGAGGGCAGGTAGTACGGGTCTTTCCGGCACGCCCGGTCGAACAGGTCAAGGCACTCTGCGTCGGTGCCGAATACCCGGTAGTGCTGCACGCTAGACAAACTCTCCCTCCCCCAGAATCCGGCCGGCCCCTTCCAGGTACAGCGCCTTCATCTCCTCGAAACCCTGCGTCTCGTTTCTGAAAATCCAATTGTCCGGAATAAGGTCGTCGTATTTTTTCATGAGATGGGAATAGGCTTCGCGCTGCACCGCGGAGAATATGTCGAACTGTCTCAGCTCCCGCCACCGGTCCCTTCGCTCAAGAAAATCCCGATAGAGCACCACCGCATCCGTGTCCGGATACGGGGTCATGATCCAGAGCTGGGTCTTTGCGCCCATCCTCCTGAGCTCGCACATCAGAGCAAAGGTCGCCTCGACCTCTTCCCTGGTCTCGGTGGGGATGCCTATCATGGCAGATACCGTCGGAACCAGGCCCAGGCCGACCTCCCGGCTGATGAGATCTCTGATGTATTCCCGGTCGACCCATGGGGGGAAACCCTTGCGCAGAACCTCGAGCAGGCGCGGAGAGGCGCTCTCGATGCCGTGATACACACCCTGGCATCCCGCATCCCTCATAGCCTGAAGGATCTCGGGATCGATCCGGTCGATCCGGGTCAGGCAGTCGAAGGGGACTGCCTCGTCTTTCAACAGGCCGAACAGCTCCAGCGACCACTGACGGTTCGCGGTCAGGTCATCGTCTTCGAACCGGATGAACCCGGCATTGTAGGTCTTTACGATCCACCTGATCTCTTCGAGAATATTCCCGGGCGAGCGTCTCCGCTGGTATTTCCACATCCTGTTGGCCGAGCAGAAAATGCACTTGTAAGGGCAACCCCTGCTGGCGACCACCGAAAACACGTACTTCCGGTTCAGCGGCTGATATCGCTCGACCGGCTGCAGCAGGCGGTAGGCGGGAAAGGGTATCCCGTCCAGGTCTTTGATCAGCGGCCTGTCCGGCGTGTGATGAACGGCACCGTCCTTCCGGAAGGAGATGCCCTGGATATCATCCAGGGGCCGGTTCGTATCGAGCGCATCCGCAAGCTCGACAAAGGTCTCTTCTCCCTCGCCCCTGACCACAATGTCCACCGGGCAGAGCCGCATGAGCTCTTCTGTCTGGAATGATGCATGGACACCGCCCAGCACGATCGTCACCTCGGGATGCCTTTTCTTGTACAGTCTCACGAACTCCAGGCAGAAAAGCAGGTGCACGGTCCAGCAGGTGATTCCCAGCACCCGGGGTTCGGTTTTTTCCACCAGAGCCATGGACTGCCTGAAAACACCTCTTGGTTCTGTCAGCTCGAGGTTGAGATCGACGATCCGGACATCCGGGAAACCATGCTGCATCAGACTCGCAGCGAGGTACGAAACACCGAGCGGATAGAGCTTGCTGGGGGTGTAGAACTGCCACGGCGGGTTGACCAGGGTTATGTTCATGGGAACACGCGTCCTCGTATCAGGTTTTCTCTTTCGTTCAAAATAGCTACCAGCCTTGTACAACCCATGAGCTCTACCGATCAAGCCGATTCTGTCCAGACGCCGTCTCGCCGACACGTCCGATAAAAACCGGGGGGCGCCTACCTCATCGTATCATGGTGAATAAAACAGTCACGGTGTGGAAGATAACAGGGTGATGAGTATTCTGCCTCCTTTTTTGCGTCATTGGTCTCTGTCTTTATCACGGTCAATGGAAGAACCGTGAGCACAGGAGGAAGAGGGCTCCATGATACTCACATGGAGCCCTCTTTTTTTCAGGCCGGCTGTTCCATGAAGAAAACAGTGGGCAGGTCTTGGGCGCACAAAAACCGTTCCCCCCGGCCTTCTCTTATTCCCGTACAATGTTGACCAGTATCATACCAAAAACCGTGCAGCCGGCCAGCATACCGAACACCAGAGGCCAGCTCTGCGTCGCGGTGAGGATGCCGCCGATGATCACGCCCTGGGCGCCCGCACCCATGTAGTTGAAGAAGTTCACGGTGCCAACGCAGGTTCCGGCCATCTTTCTGCCCCCGAAGTCGCAGGCAGTGGTGAAGACAAGACCCACGGCACCGAGGACGAAGAAGCCTCCCAGGACGAGCAGACCGAACGCGAGCGGCAGGCCCAGCGTCTTCAGACCAAAGGTGGCCAGGGTGATCATGATCAAGGTAAAGGCGATCATGTAGATGGTGAGCACCTGGTAGCGTTTGGCCTTGAAGAACTTGTCCGAGATCCAGCCTGCCAGGATCGGACCGAACATCATGCCCAGCGGAAGCGCTATCGTCGCGATGGGGATCTTCTTGAGGTTGATGCCCGCGGTCTCGGCATAGAACAGGGGGATCCACGTCAGGAGCCCGTATCTCCCCATGTATAGCATGAAGGATGCAATGGCCACGCAGACGAATTTCCAGTTTTTCAGAAGCATGCTCCATGCCTTCAAACCCGCGATGTCGGCATCGGCTATGCACTCGGCCTGGCCCGAGATCGAATCCGCCATGGTCTCGTTGTACCGGGGGAAGCCGGCATCCTCGGGTTTGTGCCGCGCCATCACGAAGAAGGCTATGGTCAGGGGGAGCGTGCAGAAAAGAAGCGGATAGATAAAGGCGGCTCTCCATCCGAACTTGGCCACCACCGTGCCGGTTATCAGCCACACGAACACCGAGGCAATCCCCATGGAGGTCGCGAAGATGCCTGTCGCAAACCCTCTCTTGGCCTTGGGGTACCACTGGGTGATCATCATGTTCGTGGGGGCGTATGCCTGCCCCTGCACGAACCCGTTGACTCCCCAGGGAAACAGCATGGCTCCGATATTGGAAAGGCTCGCAACGATGACATTCAGAATCGTGGTACCGACACCGCCGATCGTGTTCATGATCCTGGCGCCGAAGACATCGCCCAGCCGTCCGCTCATCAGGGTCCCGATCGCATAGGACCAGAACAGCACCGTCGCGCCGAGACCTGCCTGCAGCTTCGTGATGCCGAGGTCTTGGATCATCCAGGGCATGCACATGCCCCAGTTCAGGCGTCCGAGGTAGTAAAAGCTGTACCAGACCGCCACGATGATGACGACCCGCCAGAACCTGAACTTGTCGTACTCGAGCTGCCGGGCGTCCGACAGCCCGAGCCCTACAAACTCGGGATACTTTATCGCCATCTCCGTGTTTAGACTCGTTTCTTCTGTCTTTGGATATACACTCATTTGTCTCGCCTCTGCTTTCTTTTAAGAAAGGAGAGATTCACCAAGAAGGTCTTGCCGAATCCTCCTGTGAAAGGGTAGATCCGTGGGGCAGCCTCACGGACTGCCCCGGATGACAAATGACCCGCCGTGGATTCATCTCATCAGATGGGAGACGGCACACCGAGACGTTTCGCATAGTAGGGGATGGTCCGCTTCAACCCCTCGACCAGGTCGTACTTCGGCTCCCAGTCCAGAGCCTCCTTTATCGTGGCGAGATCCGCCTTGGTCTCCACCTTCACCTCTCCGGTCCTCAAAGGCACATACTTGATCTCTGACTTGCTGCCCGTGAGCTCGATGATGAGCTCCGCCACCTTCTTCACCTGGGTCGCCACGCCCGTGCCGGCATCCATGATCTTGCCCACGGCCTTGTCGCAGGGGGCCTTCATGCAGGCATCCACGATATCGTCGATGAAGACGAAGTCAGAGGCCTGTTCGCCGTCACCCATCACGGGAAGAGGTTCGCCCAGGAGGGCGGCCTCGATGAACGTGGCCATCATCTTCCTGCCTTCGCCCGGCTTGTACGAGTTCGCCTCGAGCACGGCCCGCTCTCTGGGCCCGTAGCAGTTCTGGATGTTCAGGCCGATGGTAGGGAGCCCGTAGATCTGGTTGTACATCCGGGTGAACTGGGTCCCGGCTGTCTTGGTGATGATGTAAGGAGTCATCCAGACCGAAAGTGCCGGCCTGGGGGGATAGACATAGTACTTCACCCCCGCGTCCAGTGCAGCCTGACAGGCATTGATCGTACCGATGACATTCACCTCCGTGGTGATGACCTCCTGCTTGAAGCGGGAGCTCGTCCCCATGAGGGCTGCGAAGTGATAGAACACCTCGGCGCCCTTGGCGACCTCGGCCATCGCCTTGGGGTCGCGGATGTCACCTTCGACGAACCTGACGTTCTCCTTTTCTTTGATGAGCTTCTGGGTTTCCTCGTACATGGCGTGCTGCTGCTGGTTGTCGAAGATGACAACCTCGTTGCCGTTTTCCGCATACCTCTCGGCCACGTTCGACATAATGAGACCGGTCCCGCCGGTAAGCACCACTTTTCCCTGTATCATAGCATATACCCCTTTCTCGATTCGTATTTTTGAAGCTGGAAGACTTCCACTCGTGAAAAGCGTAGCCCTGATCAAGGGCAATGACAAAATAATAATTTTTAATGAGAGATAAATGTTTTTTATAGACCGGGGTCAATAAGGGAAACCCGGCGGGCTTACGCTGCCGGCCGTCCGAGTCTGCGCATCAGTACCGCCCTCACCTCTTCGATACCCACCCTCCCCACGATTATCCCGAATCTCTCACCCGGCCTTGCATTGTCCCGGTAGAAATCCACAAGGACCCGCGTCGCCGCCAGGGCTTCGTCCGGGGACAGGATCACCCCCGCATCCTGCCCGATGGTGTAGCGCTTGCCGAACTTTCCGCCAAGAAAGAGGGCCACTCCGTGTTTTTTCATGGAAACGGCATGGGCTGGGCAATGCTTGATGCATTTACCGCAGAGGATGCACCGGGACTCGTCGAGAAAAACCCTGCCCCCTGATTTTTTCAGCGCGCCCGTGGGACAGAGGCCGATACATTCCCCGCATCCGTCACACAGGTCCTCATCGATCTGCGGCAGGCACTGCCCCATGAAGCCGAGATCGTGCAGCTGCACCTTTGCACAATTGTTGGGACACCCGGCCACCCCCATCTTGAACTTTGCCGGAAGCTCCTCCCCGAAGAAACCCTGATCCAGCATGGCACACAGGCCCTGGGTGTCGATCAGACCGTGGGCGCACACAGTGCCCTTGCACGCGACGATCGCCCTGACGGTACGTCCCGTGCCGCCCGGCTTCAGACCGATCTTCTCCAGCTCGACCCTGACCTTTTCGAGGTCTTCGAGCTTCACCCAGGGGATCTCGATACCCAGACGGGCCGTGAGCCCCGCGTAACCCCGCGCATACGCGTTCGAGATCTCGGACAGCCCGCGCATCTGCTCTGCAGTGATGTTCCCCGCAAGGATCTTGATACGGACGGTAAAGTAATCTTCCTCTCTCTGCTGGATGAATCCCTGTTTTTTCAACTGTGCCGGATCAACCTGGGTCATGGTGCGTTCTCCTTTGTAAACACAACATTTCTTGCGCGGACCCTCCCGGAGACCTCGTAATGTGTCCTGCAGCACAAGTCCTGAAGCCTTTTTCCAGACCGGTACCATTCTTTGCGTAAAGGAGATCCCTCCGGGAAGCAAAACAAATATTTTTATTCCAGGATAAGATTTTTTTATAGCTACTGAATTTCTCCACAGACCGGGCACCATCATAAAGCATGCATGGTGTCTTGCTGCGCGAAACCACAGATTCTTTTTGCAGGTCTTCTATTTTGTTTAATATTTTATCCAGGCAGGACAGACATGCAGATATCGTCATCTATTCCCTTGTTTCATTGACAATATTTTTTCCAATGGGGTACATGTGAGTAACTTGCATACATTATCATACCATGAGGAGGAACCATGAGTCTGATTTATGAGAAGCAGGGCCACATCGCCAGACTGGGCCTCAACCGTCCGAAACAGCTCAACGCCCTTGATCCGGAAATACTGCTGGAGCTGCACAAGGCGTGGAAGGACGTGAACGAAGACAGCTCTGTCAGGGTCGCCGTGCTCTACTCTGCACTGCCCGGCATCTTCTGCTCCGGAATGGACTTGAAGACGGCCATCCCCATACTCACCAGGGCGCGCGAGCCGGAAAACGAGGCCGAGCAGTGGATCGCAGGGGGCTGGGATGTCGCCGGCGGCGTGGCCGAGGCCATGCTCAAGGTAAACATCGTGAACAAGCCGGTCATCGCGGCCATCCACGGCTATTGCCTCACCGGCGGGTTCGAGATGGTCATGGGCGCGGACCTGCGGGTCGCATCCACTGATGCGGTGTTTCAGATGCGCGAGGCGAGCCTGGGCATCATGCCCACCGGCGGAGGTAATGTCTTTCTCTCCCGGCACGTGTCTCCGTGCAGGGCCCTCGAAATCCTGCTCACTGCAGGCAACTACGATGCGCAGACCCTCTACGAGTGGGGGTTCCTGAACCGGGTCGTACCCAGGGAGAACCTCATGAAGGCCACCCTGGACCTCGCGCAGAAGATCGCTGACAACGGCCCGCTTGCCACCCAGGGAATCATCAGGCTCTCACGCGAGATGCGGATGATGCAGATGAAAGACGCCTTCACCCGTGAGGTGGAGATCGGCATGCCCGTCTTCGGCAGCGAGGACGCCCGGGAAGGAGTGAAGGCCCAGAAGGAAAAGCGCAAGCCCGACTTCCCCTGCAAGTACTAGCCGTTCCGCGCGCCGGCGGGAAACAGGCCCATTGCTGCGACCAGAAGGGGTTGTGAAAGGATCTTTGCTCCTCCTCTCGCTCCTGTGGCCCCCGGTTTTCCGGCAAGCGTTCTCTTACGGAAAGAATGAAGAGGGAAGTCCACAAGCCAGACACAGGAGGGATTATTTCCAATGAAAGCCATCTTCGAGCCGAGGTCCGTCGCCTTTATCGGGGCGTCCAGCGATCTCTTCAAGTGGGGGTTCAACATCCTCCACCACATCATCGAGCGCGGATATGCCGGAAAGATTCATCCCGTGAATCCGAACGGCGGGACCTGGTTCGGCAGAAAAGTATTTTCCGATGTCAATGAGATCCCGGCCCCTGTGGACCTGGCAATCATCGTGGTAAAGGACAGCCTGGTGCTGGAGACCGTCCGCAAGTGCACGGCCAAGGGGATCAGGGCCGGCATCGTGATCACGGCCGGATTCTCCGAGACCGGTGCAGCAGGCGCCGCCCTTGAACGGGAGATCGTCGAGACAGCGATCAGGGGCGGGATGCGGATCGTCGGTCCCAACACCATGGGCGTGTTCAGCGCCTACCCCTGCATCCTGCACGCCCTCATGGGGTCCATGCCGCTCACCGCGGGCAATGTGGGCCTCATCGTGCAGAGCGGCAACCTCGGCTCGTCCATATCGTACCGGTTCCTGCGGAGGAAGATCGGCATCAGCAGGCTCGTCAGCTCCGGGAACGAGGCCGATCTCACCCTGGAAGACTTCCTGGAATATCTCGAACACGATCCCCACACCCACGTCATCTGCTTGTATGTGGAGGGGCTGAGGCAGGGCGAGCGTTTCTTCAGGCTGGCCAGGCGGATTGCGAAGACAAAGCCCATCGTGCTCATCAAGGGGGGCCGCACGGAAAAAGGCGCTCAAGCCGCCCTCTCCCACACCGGCGCCATGGCGAGCAACGACGGGGTGTTTTCCGCCCTGTGCCGCCAGGCCGGCATCATCCAGGTGGATACCATGGACGAGATGATCGACGTGGCCGGCATGCTCCTGAGCCAGCCCCTGCCCGCAGGCAGCCGGGTGGGCATTCTCACCATGGGAGGGGGCTGGGGGGTGATCGCGACCGACCTCTGCATTCGAGAGGGTCTCCTTGTGGAGCCCTTGGGCGAGGCGGTGATCCGGAAGCTCGACCGGGTGCTCCCGCCCTACTGGAGCCGGGGCAATCCCATCGACCTCGTAGCGCCGGGCAACACCCGTACCGTGACCGATACCGTCCGGATCCTCCTGGAGCATGCCGCCCTGGATGCCGTCCTGGTCATGGGGCTCGGATACATGTTTCTCCGGGCGAGAAGATGGCTGATGTCGGAGGTCGTGCCCAAAGAGGCGGCTCAGGGCCCGGCCGAACACCTCATGAAGGCGGAGCTGGAGGTCTTCGGCCTCATCGCCGATCTCATCGGTGAGTTCGGGCGGCCCATCGTGCCGGTCGTGGATATCATGGCCTTTGATATACCCGATCAGCGCGGCCCGCTCGCCTGTCTGGAGAGCAGGGGCATAACCGCCTACCCGTCTCCCGAACCGGCCGTGCGCGCGCTTGCCAGGGTCACGGCATATGCGAAGTCCTTCCGGGAGGATGCCCCTGAAAAACGCGACAGGATCCAGGCAGGGGCAGAGCTTTTGCGTCCATGAGCGAGCTGGGCAGCCTGCTGAGATTTTTTCTGGATACAAAGGTTCG
>JAHDKO010000141.1 GCA_018436855.1 Deltaproteobacteria bacterium
AGCAACCACCTGCCCTTCGAGCGGGAGGCGGCGCAGGCCAAGATGTTTGCCTCGGACACGGCCATGGACGCCACGGTCGAGGCGGTGCAGATCCTGGGCGGCTACGGCTACAGCAGCGAATACCCCGTGGAGAGGCTCATGAGAGACGCCAAGATCACCCAGATCTACGAAGGCACCAACGAAATCATGCGCGTCGTCATCTCCAGAAACGTCCTGGGTATGCGGTAGGTCACGCGCATGCCTCATGGAGAGATCGTGCGATCTTTTCTGAAATTATAAGGGCGAAGACCAGGGTGACCGGTGAGTCCTCCTTCTTGGTCTGCTGCCTTCACAGGACGAGAAGGGGGGGTCTTACTGATCGTGACACTGACTGAGAGGTTCCGGTTTGCCGGAAGGTGAAAACGCTTGCCCTGCCGGGGTTCATACCGTGCGAGTTCCGGGGGGCATGAGAGAGAAAACCGACAAGGGGTCAACTAATGGTAAATAAAGAGGTATTGGAAAAATTCCAAAGGGGTCTGGTAATGGTCTATACGGGCAACGGCAAGGGAAAGACCACCTCTGCGTTCGGACTGGCCTTGAGGGCGCTTGGTCACGACTATAAGATATTTGTCCTGCAGTTCATGAAGGGAAGAAAGTATGGTGAATATCTGTGTGCGGAAAAGTATCTACCGGGAATCAAGATCTGTCTTTCCGGGCTCGACAGCTTTGTCATGCGCGACAACCCTTCTCCGGTAGACAGGGAACTGGCGCGCAATGGGTTGGCCATGGCTCGGGAGGCCATAGATTCGGGCGACTATGACATGGTCATCCTCGATGAGATAAACGTTGCCTTGGATTTCAAGCTCATAGATCTTCAGGACGTCCTGGAGATCATCGAAAACAAGCCTTCCTATCTCGATCTTGTTCTGACCGGAAGATATGCGCCGCAGGAGATCATGGAGGCGGCCGACATGGTAAGCGAGGTCAAGGACATCAAGCACCACTATGATTCGGGGATCAAAGACAGGGCAGGGATCGAATATTGAGTGCATGAGCCGGCAGGATTGCAGGAGAGGAGAGCGACATGAAGATAAAACTTTTCACGGTTGTCGGGAGCCCCATAAAAGGAGGTAACTGCGAGACTTACACGAGGGAGGCTCTCAAAGCTGTCGAGGACGATCCGGATGTGGAATCCGAGATCTTTCTGCTCTCAGACTGGAAAACGCCGAGAGGCTGTCATCACTGCAACTACTGTGCGACCAGGCAGAAACCCGATAGATTCTGCGCAATCAATGATGAGCTGACAAAGGTATATCCCAAGGTGCTCGAAGCGGATGCCCTTTTGTTATCGACACCTGCTTATGCCTGCAGGCTCACGGGACAAATGGCGTGCTTTATGGACAGATTGCGCGTCCTTTACCACGGGAATCTCTACAAGGGGAGCCTGGAAAATAAAGCGGCTTCTGTCCTGACGGTCGCTTTCGGCAGGCATGCAGGCGTTGAAACGACCATGCTCAGTGTCATTCAGGGCCTGTTGATGTGGGAAGTGCTGCCTGTTACGCTCGGTTTATGGGGTCCGTACGGTTCCGGAGGCCTGACCAGCTATGGCGGTGAGGGCAAAGTCGATCCGGATGATCGCGACGCGATATGCAAAGATGAGTTTGCCATGAAGGAGGCCAAGATTCTCTGCAGGAAGCTGGTGGAGACAGCGAAGGTGATCAAGGCAGGGAATAGAGCTCTCAACAAGGAGAACCGATTCGTAAAAATGTACCGGGAGGCGGTTGGGCCCTAGGTGATTGCTGCATTCGCATAAGGTTTGGCGACAGGACGTTCGATAGGGGGTCAACCGATGATGAAGACGTCGAGGAGGCACTACAGCTTATCCCTATGCGAATCATCCAGATGAGCCCCGGCAGCGTCGTCGCCGGCTTTATCCAGAGCCGGCTCAAAATCCATACCGTTCGAGCTTCCGATACAGGGTGCTTCTCGATATGTTCATCTTTTTTGCAATCTCTGACTTCGAGGCACGTGACTTGATCATGCCCTCGATCATCTGCCGCTCGATGTTTTTCAGATCATAGCTGTTTCCCCGAGCAGGGAGAACAACCTTGGGAGATCTCGTTATTTCATCAGGCAGGAGATCGCCCGTCAATACATTTTCAGGGGCGATATTGATGGCCCTTTCCAGGACATTCTGGAGCTGCCTGACATTGCCGGGCCAGGAGTAGTCCATGAGGATCCTGAGCACATCATCCCGGATCTTGGTCACTGGTTTGCCAATGTTGCTCGAGATATCTTTCACGAATCGATCCAGAAGGAGAGGGATATCGTCCCTGCGTTCTCTCAGCGGCGGTATCCTGATGGTGAAGACATTGAGGCGATAATACAGGTCCTCCCGGAAGTTGCCGTTGCTTACCTCATCGATCAGGCTCTTGTTCGTGGCAGCCAGTATTCGCACATCTACAGACCGCACCTTCTTACCTCCCACCCGCATGATCTCTTTGTTTTCAATGATTCTCAGCAGCGTTGTCTGAAGCTCGAGAGGCATTTCCCCGATCTCGTCGAGAAAGATGGTTCCCCCGTCGGCTATCTCGAATTTGCCGGGATTCCCCCCCCTCTTGGAGCCCGTGAATGCGCCTTCGTCGTAGCCGAACAGTTCACTCGCGATGAGGTTTCGGGGTATGGCGGCACAGTTGATGACCACATAAGGCCCGTTTTTCCTCTCGCTGTTATTGTGAATGGCCTGTGCGAAGATATCCTTTCCCGTCCCGCTTTCGCCGAGGAGTAAGACGTTCGAGGTGCTTTTCGATGCAATGCGCGCAAGACGGATGGTTTCGAGGAAATCCGGACTCTGCCCGATTATGTCGCTGAAGGATATCTTGGCCTCTGCGCCGGTCATCTTTTTGATCATTGTTCTCGCCCTCGAGATCTCGCTGAGAAGAATGATCTTCCCTGTCACCTGCCTCTCGGGTGAGGTGATGAGATTGGATGAGAGCGTATAGTCTGCATAGCTGCCATCCTTGTTGTGGATCCTCACCTCTTCGTCTGTCATGGACCGGTGGTTTGCAATCTTGGTGAGAAAGCTCTCGTTTTTCTTTCCCAGCACGTCCCTGATGTTTTCCCCGAAGACCAGTTCAGGATCGAGGGCCAGCATTCTCTGGGCATTCTGGTTGATAAGGCTGATGGCGCCCTTGTTGTCGGTTACGATGAGCGCTTCGGGTATCGAAGAAATGACCATCCTCTGAAAGTTTTCCGCCATCCGGCATTCCAGGAAGGATTTTTTCAGGCGGAGAAGGTTCTCGATAGCGTTGGCGGCCGCAACAACCATTCCCAGCGTATGCGGATTCGCCTCGAGATACGGACCGGCGACATCGATCATTCCGATGATGTTTCCTCCCTCATCGTGTATCGGGGCACCTGAACACGTATACCGGTGGAAGGATTCACAATAGTGTTCAGTGGCGAATACCTGTACCTGGGTGTCTTCCATGAGCGCTGTTCCAATGCCGTTCGTTCCCACGCTGTCTTCGCTGGTGAGTGCCCCGATGACAAAGACGCCCTGCTTCAGGTCGTTGATGGTGGACTCATCTCCTACCAGTTTGAGGATATAGCCACGATGATCGCACAGTACGCAGAAGAAACCAGAATCTGAGAAAGACCGGTACAGGTTGTTCAGAAACGGCTCGCTTGTCCGGATGAGCTCTTCATTGCACTCCAGGAGTTCATCGATCTCCCTGCCTTGAAGGACGATGGGGATTTTTTTGAGAAAGGGGCTCACGCCATTGTCCCGGCATCTTTTCCACGAGCGGAGAATAGGCGCTCGAACAACACTGGAGTCTATCTCTTCTGCCGGAACACCGGATACGAACTTCTTCCATTTCTCCTTGATCCTGCAGCGTTTCTCTCGAAGCTTGTCCATGTCTGTCCCCCATTTTCTCTCTGAAGAGCTGTCTGTAAAGATCAGTCTAATGAGAAATATTCAGTGTCGTTCTCGCTCCAAGCAGGGCAGAATGGATTACATTAGAATGTTTAAAGCACAGTTTGTCCCAATATGCAACATTGGAATTGTCTCAACTTGAGAAAGCTCATACCAAGACCCCAGCACAAGAGACGGAAAAACACGAGTATGACATAATCAAGTGGTTAATAATAAAAATATATATTTTATCCTTGAGCCGATTTCATCAGATACTCTACGGCAAGACCGGTTTAACTTTCTGCCCGGGTCCCCGACCGTCTCCGGTGCAGGGTTTTGCTATTTCTTTTGAAAAAGCCAATACCTCCTTGACAGCCCGCACCCTGTATTGTATAAGACTGACCGGTCAGTCATCATAGAATGGAGTACAGGGCAATCACATGACCGGGAAACGTGTCATTCTCGAAAAATCAGGCGGCAGGCGGATTTCGTTCTACGCCGAAGTCGGAAGCTATTTTACGGCAGAAGGGGACTTTCATGAGGCCGCCTTTCGCTCCAGCCTGAAAGATCGGCTCGTCGAGGCCGGCGGGAAGAATCAATCCGACGACGCTCGTCTCGATGCACAGGGGATGTGGCTCTCTTCATATCTTCAGGATATTCTCACCTATCTCCTTGAAAAGGACATGGCTCAGGCCGCTGTCCGGCTTTTCACCGCAGCCGTGGACGAGGCCGGGAAGACGGGGGTGACCAGGGTCGTGCTCCCGCCGCAGCTCCTCGGCGACATCCTGCGGGCGGCCGCCCCGGCTGCCCCGGAGAAGCCCCAGCACCGCCAGTCCGCGGATGAAAAGAGGCGCATGATCTATTCCGCCGCGCTCAAGATCTTCTCCGAAGAAGGCTATCACCAGGCAACCATGGAGAAGATAGCGGCCTTCTCCGGTGTGGCCAAGGGCACGGTCTACACCTATTTCAAGAGCAAGGAAGATCTTCTGGACCAGCTCCTGGAAGAATATTATCAAGAGATCGTCGGAAGGATCAGCGCAATCTGCAGCAAGGAGACCGACATACTCCAGCAGATCCGCGAGCTGATCGTGTTCTGGGTGCACTTCATCGAGGACAATCCCCTGGTCTATCGCCTGATCCAGAGCGAGGCGATATTCCAGCGTCCGGGGGGCAAGACCATGTTCTACGATTACATCGTCTCGCATCTCCCCATGCTCAAAGAGCGCATTGTCGCCTTGAACCGCGAGCATCGGTTGAAAACCACGAGCTTTTACCCGACCTTCTACGGGGCGCTCGGCTTTATCGACGGCGTTGCTCAAAGATGGTTTCGCTGCCAGATGGATTACCCCCTGACCGACGAGATCCCTGTTATCCTGGAGGTGCTTCTGAACGGTTTCGTAGGCGAGCGCAATAGTAACACCAGCTACTTTTCCTCGCCGGAAGCCGAGGACAGGTGAGGGGACACGGCAGGGATGAGGACGCAACACTTACAAGGCTTACAAGGATGCCCCCGTCAGGGGGACGGCGCCGCAAAGGGCGGCTCCTGAGCCGGCACTGCCATGCCGGCACGATCATGGAGACGGTCCCTGTACCGGCGCCGACCCGATGACGGTACAGCATACACTACGAAATGAAAGGATACCCGATTATGCAAAAGGAGGAAACAGGAATTTTCAGCAAGGCCAAGGGCAGGCGGGTAGGACCCCAGGGGACGGACGGCGTGCATGCTTCGCAGTGGTATCCCGCAACGCACCCGGGACGGTCGCAGGTGCCGTTTCTGCGTTCTCCCCGGGCGATTACCGGGTATATGAACGCCAGGATCCGCGCGATCTGGCATGCGAGTGACTATCAGGGCAAGGATTTCAGCCCCTTCGAGGTGTCGTCCATTCCGAGCAAGTACAAGCTCGCCCAGGTGCTGGCCTGCGGCCTGAAGGCCGCTGTAGCCACCTATTCCCAGCACTGGCAGGGCATGTACCTCGACTGGACCTTCAACCATCACATCGAAGAGGCCTTTTCGAAATTCGGGACCATGGTGAATTCGGAAAAGTTCGTGAAGAACGCATTCGCCACGGTGGTGCTCTACAATACCGGCTATGGCGGGGTGTTCATGGACATGCTCAAAAGCCGGCGCCGTCTTCTCCCGCCCAGTATGGAGAGCCTCGAAAACCTCGACATGGGCACCTTTGAGCACAACTTGAGGAGCTCGGTCGGCGCGGTGCTCGGCGGCGAGTACGGGGTGAACGTCATCCGGTGCTCTCTGGCAAAGCCCCTGGTTGCAGAGGCGAACAGGGCAGGATATGAGGCCCTGCGCGGTGCGGCTTCAGTGGAGGGCATGGACCCGAAGGCATCCATCACCTGTATCCTGCAGATCGGTCTCAAGCAGTCCGAAGACCGCGTCAGCTTCGATCAGGAAATGATGGATCTCGCTGCCGCCAAGATCATCGAGCGCAAGAGCGAGCGGCGCAACGCGGATTTCTCGCGACAGGTCCCGGTGGTCGTCATGTCGCGCTATTTCCTCTCCGTGAACCGGGAGCTGCGAAAGGCCGGGCTGCACGGTATCGTCAAGACCATGGTGGTAGGGGGAGACACCCCCGGAGGCAAGTCCATGCTTGCATCCATGCGGGATTGCATAGGAGACGGGCTCAGGAAGTGTTATGACGACATCCTGGCGGCATATCCGGCCAATCTGGCCGATAGCAGCACCGACCTGGATCTCGGCACGTACCGCGACATGGCGAAGCTTGCGTGCGACCTCGGTCAGAAGGTGCTCAAGCCCCGTGAAGACGGGCACAAGATGCTTTTTGTCTACATCGACATGGAGGCCCTTCAGAAAAAGGGCATCCCGATCGATATCGCGGAGCAGACCGCGGGTAGCGCCATTCAAGCCGGGCTCAACTCCGTGCATCTCGACGGGACCACAAATGTGCCGGACGATCAGGATCTGCTCTATGGCGCTTTCTGTATGACCGGCCCGATCCACTCGGCCGAGCTCCTGGATACGGACGATCAGCTCAAGCGCGGGTGGGGCCAGGGATTCTGGGACATCCTCGCACCGGACCTGCCGCCGATCAACAAGATGCTCGCCCTGATCGCCATCTCGGCAAAGAGCGAGCAGGATGCCTTTATTGCCGAGATACAGGCAATGAACGAGCGGAAATCGGTCAACGAGATCTTCTGGTACAAGACCTGGAACCATCCGCAGGGCAAGCGTCTGGACATCCCTCAATGGATATCCTATGCCCATGTGCTCGACGTGCTCCCGATCCCCGGGAACTCCATTGCACTTGCGGAAGAGCCTATCCCCGAGCACCTGCCCGAAGATCACCCCCTGACCCGGGAGTTCAGGCAGATGCTCAAGTGATATCACCCTCCTTATGAGAGTTGTTTGAATGAGCAAGAGACAACTTGTGCGATGGAAAACAGCCGTTTTTATTCTCTAGTGTATGCCGGGCCTTTTCGGCCCGGCTTTTTCTATGAAATATCCACGGGCGGTAATATACAGAGCGGACCTGGTGTTAGCCGGCCGGATTTCTTGGCCCGGTCTAGGTGCTGTATGCAAACTGCCTTCCATGCGAAGGCAGGGGACCTGTATCTCCACCTATTTCATGGATTGTTACTTCAGCGGGAACAACTGTTCACTTGGTCTGATCACGTTTGCGTACAGCACCTAGAAACAGGAATAAGCCTCGTGAAGAGGCACAGAATATCGATGAGTCCTTTCGAGTTCTTTGCTATAAATAAGGTGGTACACCACTGATCTGGATGCCGGCCGGCAAGGACGAAGCGGAGATAACCGCATGCCGCCGGCAGGGCGGTAACCGACCCTGTCAGCGGCGGTAGTCCTTTGAAGGAAGAGGCCTCTGTTACGGATGGATCCTCGACCCCACATCCTTGATCCGGTCGACTGCCTCCTGGACGATACGGTCCAGCAATTCCTGAACCGCCGGTATGTCGTGGATCAGACCCACAGACTGGCCGACCATCATAGGAGCCAGGTCCACGTCGCCTGTTTCCCAGGCATTGGCGATCCGGTCTCCGGTGATGAGCGGGAGGATACCTTCGAGGCCGCCCCCGTCCGCCTCGACCTGGAGCACGGCCTCCACGTTCTTGTTTCTCAAGGCCCTGGCCTGGAGATGAATCGATTTGCAGATGAGCGCGGTCTCGTGTTCCTGCCGCTTGATGAGCTCGTTTTTGATGTTTTCGTGGATGTTGCATTCCTTTGTCGCCATGAAGCGGCTCGCCATCATGATGCCCTGTGCGCCTAGCATGAGAGCCGCGGCAAGCGAATTACCGTTGACCATCCCGCCCACCGTGACCACGGGCAGATCGACTTCTTCGAGGATCCTCGGGGTCAGCACCATGGAGGTGACATCGTCGTCCAAGGGATGGCCGCCTTCCTCGATGCCTGCGGCATAGATGCCGTCGTAACCCGCTTTTTCGGCATGTACCGCGTGGCGGACCGCGCCGACCTTGTGAAACAGCTTCACTCCCGCTTTTTTAAGCATCTCTATATATTCCATGCCGCACGCCTTGTCCACCGGGGCTCCAGAGACTTCCACGCCGGCCACCTGCTCTTCGGCGCATACCCGTAAATACATCTTATAATGTTCGGCCGTGATGCGCACCGAGGGGAGGATCGTCACCCCCACCATAAAGGGCTTGTCCGTCATCTTCCGTGTTTTGTGAATCGCGGCCCGGAAGTCCTCTTCCGTGTCGTAATTCGCCGCAGTGACGTTGCCCATGCCGCCCGCATTTGATATTGCCGCGCAGAATTCCGGTTTGCACAGCCACATCATGGCGCCGCAGATAATGGGATACTTGATGCCGAACATCTCGGTGATGGCAGTTTTTATCATAATATTCTCCTTAACAGAATAGTTTGATGGAACCACCTTCCCCGGGAAACATCTTGCATAATTTCTAGGCCTTTGATGCAGCCAAGTCAAATTAAAAAACTTTGTAATATAATAATACAATATCAAAATAAAACGAAATGTCATTAAAATACCGGCTGACCAGGGTTTTCTGAAGCCGGGAAAGTCGCTTCCCAAAAGGGTTTGGAGGCATGAGCGAGGGCGATCGTCAAAGTCCTAAAAAACCCAATATTTGTGTTGACAGTGCGGGAATAATTGGCTATATACATCTCCATCAAATGATGGAATCAAGCAGTGTAATACATTGATGGAAGCAAGTAGTGCGAGAAAGCATGAGTGATGTATGATGGACATTTCCCTCCCCGGGGGGATGTCGGGCTGTTTCAGCTTCACCTGATCAGCGTCAGAAGTTGCACGACACATAAAAGGAGGATCTGGCATGGCAGGAATCACTTCCTTCGGGGGATACATCCCCCGTTACCGGCTCAGCAGGATGGTTATCGTCCAGAACATGGCCTGGTACTTTCCCGTGATCATGGCGGTCGCAGGCGGCGAAAAGGCGGTGGCCAACTGGGATGAAGACTCGGTGAGCATGGCTGTCGCCGCCGCATACGACTGTATGGCCGGACACGACAGGAAAGGGCTCGACGCCCTCTATTTCGCATCGACCACGATGCCCTTTGCCGACAGGCTCAATGCGGGCATTGTCGCAGCCGCGCTCAACATGCGCGAAAACGGCGTGTCGAATGCGGATTTCGCGTCCTGTATGAAGGCGGGCACAACCGCGATGATCGCCGCCCTGGATTCGGTGCAGGCCGGGTCGAGGAAAAACGTGCTGGTGGCGGCATCCGACCAGCGGCGCACGAAAATGGCCACCATGTTCGAGATGTTCTACGGCGACGCAGCCGCCGCAGTGCTCATCGGCAACGAGGACGTAGTCGCCGATTATCTGGGAAGCTACTCTATCAACTGCGACTTCGTGGATCACTACCGGGGGCAGGCCAAGGAGTTCGATTATGGCTACGAAGAGCGCTGGGTGCGGGATATCGGCTACGGGAAGGTCATCCCGGAGGCGATATCCGGGTTTCTTGCGCAGAGCGGCATGAAGATCGGGGACTTCGCCAAGGTAATCTATCCCTGCTATTTCGGGGGCACGCACAAGGCCATCGCAGCAAGACTCGGAATCGAAAAGGAAAGGGCGCAGAACAACCTCCACGCCGTCTGCGGCGATACGGGAACAGCTCATCCCCTGGTGATGCTGGTCGCCGCGCTCGAAGAGGCAAATCCCGGCGACAAGCTCCTGGTGGCGGGTTTCGGTCAGGGCTGCGATGTGCTGGCCTTCGAGGTGACCGATAAAATCAAGGACATGAAGCCGCGCACCGGCATCAAGGGATCTCTAGCCAACCGGGTGGAGCTGACGAATTACCAGAAGTTCACCAAGTTCAGAAACCTTATCACCGCAGATCTGGGCATCCGCGGAGAGGCCAACCCCAACACGTCGCTCACCGTGCTCTGGCGGAAGCGGAAGATGCTGCTCGGCCTGGTGGGTGTGCGGTGCAAAAAGTGCGGGACCCCGCAGTTCCCCGTATATCCGACCTGCGTGAACCCCAAATGCTGGAGTGTGAACGACTTCGAAGACTATGAGTTCTCCGACAAGGAGGCGAAGATCCTCATGTTCACCGGCGATATGCTCTCCCCGTCGGTCGACCCTCCGGCGGTATACGGGCTGATCGCATTCGAGGGCGGAGGCAGGACCATGTTCGACTTCACGGACTGCGATCTGAATCAGGTGAAGGTGGGCATGAAGACCAGGATGTCGTTCAGAAGGAGGCAGACCGACAACATGCGGGGGTTCACCGGATACTTCTGGAAGGCTGTACCCCAGGTGGAAGGAGGCGGTAAATAATGGCTACGGGAATCAGAGACAAGGTCGCGATTATCGGAATGGGGTGCTCGCAGTTCGGCGAGCGCTGGAACGACGGTCCTGAAGATCTCATGGTCGAGGCCTTCACGGAATGCCTCCAGGACGCCGGCATCGAAAAGACGGACATCCAGGCCGCATGGTTCGGATCCTGCTTCGACGAGGTCGGCGTCGGGAAGAGCGCTCTGCCGGTCTCCATGTCCCTGAGGCTCCCCAACATATCGGTCACCCGGGTTGAGAACTACTGCGCCAGCGGCACCGAGGCGTTTCGGGGGGCGGTCTACGCCGTGGCGTCCGGGGCATATGACATCGCCCTGGCCATCGGGGTGGAGAAGCTCAAGGACATCGGCTACGGCGGACTGCCCGAGTTCAGCACGGCCATGGGCACGCTGAACCAGCTCTGGATGGCGAACTTCACCGCTCCCGGCGGCTTCGCCATGCTGGCGACCTCCTATGCGGCGAAGTACGGCATCGACATGAGCGAGGTCAAGCGGGCAATGGCCCACGTGTCGGTCAAGAGCCATGCGAACGGGGCGCTCAATCCCAAGGCGCATCTGAGAAAACCGGTGACCGAAGAGCAAGTGCTCAATTCTCCTCAAATCGCTTATCCTCTGGGCCTCTTCGACTGCTGTGGAGTGAGCGACGGCTCTGCATGCGCCATCGTCACTACGCCCGAGATCGCAAAGAGCCTCGGGAAAAAGGATCTCGTCACGGTAAAGGCCCTGCAGCTCTCTCTGAGCAACGGCACCGAGTTTGCCTTCGACTGGGACGGGGATCACTTCGTCACCACATCCAAGGCGAGCTCGGAGGCGTACAGGGAGGCGGGCATCAGGAATCCGCGGGAGGAGATCAGCATGATGGAGGTCCACGACTGTTTCTCCATCACCGAGCTGGTGACCATGGAAGACCTGCACATCTCCGAGCGGGGCAAGGCTCCAAAAGACGTGATGGACGGTTTCTTCGACCTGGGCGGCGGCGGGGTTCCCTGCCAGGTGGACGGCGGGCTGAAGTGCTTCGGCCACCCCATCGGGGCCTCGGGCCTGAGAATGCTCTATGAAATGTACCTGCAGCTCCACGGCAGGGCCGGCCAGAGGCAGCTCGAGGATCCGAAGTTCGGCCTCACCCACAATCTCGGCGGATTTCCCTTCATGAACGTATGCAGCATCGCCATCATCGGGAAACAGGGTGCATAGGGGAACGGACCGTTTCATAAAGGAGGTGAGATATGGCTGATTTATCCAAGGTAGGCACCGAGTATACCCCCATTGTCTGGGAGGTGGAGCGGGGCAAGATCAGGGAGTTCGCGAAGGCCATCGGTGATTTCAACCCGATCTATCTTGACCGCGAGGCTGCGGTGAAGGCGGGATACAAAGACACGCCGGCACCGCCGACGTTCCTGACCGTGCCCATGATGTGGTGCGGAAAGATGCCGGACTTCATCAACGATCTGAAGATCAATTTCATGATGGTGCTTCACGGCGAGGAAGAATACGAATACTACCGGGAGATCTATCCGGGCGACGTGATCACGGGCACCCCGAAGGTGACCAGGATGGAAGAGAAGACGAGCAAGTCCGGCTCCAAGATGGACATGATCACCCTTGAGGTGCTCTACACCAACCAGCTGGGCGAAGATGTCGCCAAGACCCGCTCGCTGCTCGTGGAAAGGAAATAGGAGGATGCCATGGCTGAAGAGAGATACTATGAAGACGTGAACGTGGGCGATACGGTCATCGAGATGGAGAAAGGCCCTCTGCAGAAGCTGCAGCTCGTCATGTACGCCGGGGCATCGGGCGATTTCAATCCTCTGCACACGGACGATGACTTCGCCAAGGCGGTGGGCATGAAAGACGGCGTGATCGCCCATGGCATGTTCATCATGGGCTGCGTGGGCCAGGCCGTCACCGACTGGGTGCCGAAGAAGCGGCTCAAGCGCTACGGCGTGCGATTCGCGGGCATGTCCAAGCCGGGAAACACGATCACCATATCAGGCGTGGTGACGGAAAAACGCGTGGTGGACGGCGAGAATATCGTCACCTGCGCCGTGGTGGCCAAGGACGAGCAGGGTGACGTAAAGGTGAGTGGAAGCTTTGACGCGGCCTTGCCCGGCAAGGCATAATGCAGGGAAAGAAGAGAGAGGGAGCTATGGCGAAAATCGATTTTACCGGAAGAGTGGCGATCGTAACGGGTTCAGGTGCCGGTCTGGGCAAATGCTATGCGCTCGAGCTGGCAAAACGCGGGGCCAAGGTGGTGGTGAACGACCTGGGCGGTTCCCGTGACGGCATGGGATCGAGCGATGCCGCAGCGAACAAGGTGGTGGACGAGATCAAGGCCCTGGGCGGCGAAGCGGTACCGAACTACGACAACGTGGCCACCGTGGCGGGAGGCGCGAACATCGTGAAGACCGCTGTCGATGCCTTCGGCAAGGTGGACATCGTCATCAACAATGCAGGGATCCTGCGCGACAAGTCATTCACCAAGATGGAAGAGGAAAACTGGGACGGCGTGATGAACGTCCATCTGAAGGGCGCCTATTGTGTAACCAGGCCGGCCTTTGAAGTCATGAGGGCCAACGGATACGGCAGGGTGGTGATGACAACGTCGGGAGCCGGACTGTTCGGCAACTTCGGGCAGTCCAATTATGCGGCGGCCAAGATGGGGCTCATCGGGCTGACCAACGTGCTCAAGATCGAGGGCGAGAAATACAATGTCAAGACCAATGTGATCGTGCCCGTGGCCGCTTCCCGGCTCACCGAAGACGTGCTTCCCCCCGAGTTCTTCGAGAAGATGAAGCCCGACTTCGTGACCTCGGCGGTGCTCTACCTGTGCTCGGAGCAGTGCACGGACAACGGGATGATCATCAATGCGGCCCTGGGATACTACAGCCGCTCCGCCGTGGTGACAGGTCCCGGCGCCATTCTGTCGGACGGGAAAAGGGTTCCCACGCCCGAGGAGGTTATGGAAAGCTGGAACAAGATAACGAGCCTTGAAAATCCCAAATATTTTGGTATGCTGCCTGAGATGTTCGGCGTGCTGGGACCCGTGCTTCAGTAGGCGGGCGACCAGTACCGGCCGGGCCGGCCGTAACCGGGAATTCCAGCGCAGAATGGAGAAATGGTGAAAACGACACTCGAAAAGGCGAAGAAAGACCCCGAATCGATGAAGGCGAGGATCCTGGCGGTTGCCAGAAGGATCTACGGCGAATACGGCTTCCACGGAACCACCATGCGGATGATCGCCAAAGAGGTGGGCATCGATATCTCCACGCTCCACTATCACTGGGGTGAAAAGAAGGATCTCTACGAGGCGGTGATCATCGACATCAACAACGATCTGGGAAAGAAGTTCGTCGAGGTGGAGCGGATCATTCACGGCCGCCCTCTTCAGGAACGGATCGCCATCGGCATCGACACCATGGTGGACTATCTCTTTCTTCATCCCGAGATCTCGAACCTCGTGCTGTTCCGCTATTTCGGAAAGATCAGGCACGAGGAGCTGGTCGATCTCAAGGTGCCCGAGTTCACCATCGATATCGTACGCTCCATGGGGCTCAAGCAGGACAAAGAAAACATCAGCTTCTCCATGGCCGCCGTGCTGACCATCATGAACTCCATCCACAGCTTCATCTCAGGGGAGAACTTATTCTCCCCCATGGTCACGCAGAGCAAGGACGAATACATCACCATTGTAAAAGAGACGCTCAAGGGCATTTTCATTCCAGCGTTCACTCAGGATACGAGCAGGTTCGAATAGGCCCTCGGCCGGACAGCTGCCGGGCGCAGGTTTTATCAAAAACCGGGAGGATGGATCTGTCTTCCCCCTCCGCATGAAAAAACGCGGAGGTCGGGCCCTCCTCCGAATGAATGCAGTGAAGACAGATCCATCCTCAGCTTGAAGGATGCATCAGGGACAGGCTCCTGTTCAGAATCATCTTAAACGAGGCAGCACGGGCAGGCGAGAAGTCTCCGGACTCATTGGGAGCCTCCCGGCATTAAAAAAGATGTTTTATCAAAGATGCTGCGATTCACGTTACCGGCGAAGGAGAAACGGCATGGAAATCATCCAATATACGGACGAACACAGAATGTTCCGGGATTCCGTGAGGAAATTCCTGGAAAAGGAAGTTATACCCCATGTGGAAGAATGGGAAGAGGCGGGCATCACCCCCAGGAGCGCGTGGAAGAAGCTTGGCGAGCAGGGCTTTCTCGGCATGAGCGTCCCCGAGGAATACGGGGGCCTCGGCGCGGATTTTCTGTACTCCGTGATCATGACCGAGGAGATGAGCAGGACCAACCACATGGGCCTGTGCACCGCCCTGCACAGTGATATCGTGATTCCCTACATTCTGTCCTACGGTTCCGAGGAGCTCAAGAAGAAATACCTTCCGGGCTGCGTGTCGGGAGACACCATCGCCGCCGTGGCCATGACCGAGCCCAACACGGGCAGCGACCTGGCCGCCATCCGGACCACGGCCGTGGATGACGGCGATGACGTCATCATCAACGGGCAGAAGACCTTTATCAGTAACGGCATCAACTGCGGGGTCTGCGTGACCGCGGTCCGCGATCCCCGGGTGGAAGATCCGTACCGCGCCATCGACCTCTTTGTCATCGAAGAAGGAACACCCGGCTTCGAGAAGGGCAAGCAGATCAAGAAGGTCGGGTGGCACAGCCAGGATACGGCAGAGCTGTATTTCAGCGACTGCCGGGTGCCCAAGGCAAACCGCCTGGGCGAAAAGGGCACGGGATTTCTGCACCTCATGGACAAACTCCAGCAGGAGCGGCTCATGTGCGCAATCGGTGCCCAGGCCCTTGCAGAGTACATGCTTGAGATCACTCTGGCATACTGCAGGGAGCGCACCGCATTCGGCCGTCCCATATCCAAGTTTCAGCACAGCCAGTTCGAGCTGGTCGAGATGGCCACAGACCTCAAGCTCGGACGCACCTTCGTGGACAAGCTGATCGTGGACCACATGGAGGGCAGGAATGTGGTGGTGGACGTATCCATGGCCAAGTTCTGGATCACCGAGATGGCGAGCCGGGTGGCGGACCGCTGCATGCAGTTGCACGGCGGTTACGGATACTGCGACGAGTACCCCATTTCGCGCGCATGGCGGGATATACGGGTGACGCGAATCTTTGCGGGAACCAACGAGATCATGCGCCAGATCGCGGCCCGCTTCATGGGCCTGTAGGAGAAGCGAACGGGCGGGCGGCCCGCCCGGAAACAACGAGGAGTCTATATCATGGCAGGACCGCTTCAAGGACTGAAGATTCTGGACTTTACCACGCTGCTGCCCGGACCTTTCTGTACCATGAATCTTGCCGACATGGGCGCGGAGGTGCTCCGGATAACATCCGGCTCCAGGCCGGATATGGCGGCGTTCGCCCCGCCGTTTTTTCCCGGGACCGACCTGTCCTTTGCCACCGCGTATCTGGGGCGGGGGAAACGCTGCCTTGCGCTGAACCTGAAGGATGAACGGGCCGTGCGCATCGTGCATCAGCTGCTCAAAGATTATGACATCCTGGTCGAGCAGTTCCGCCCCGGCGTCATGGCCAGGTTCGGTCTCGATTACGAGAGCCTCCGGGAGGTCAACCCCGCGCTGATCTATTGCTCCATCACCGGCTACGGCCAGGACAGCCCCATCAGCAGCCGGGCCGGTCACGACATCAACTACCTGGCGCGGTCGGGCCTCATGTCCTATTCCGGAAAAACGGAAACCGGGCCCGCGCTCATGGGCATGCAGATCGCGGATGTTGCGTCCGGATCGAACAATGCCATGATCGGAATCCTTGCCGCAGTGATCAGCCGCGCCAACACCGGCAGAGGCCAGCACGTTGACATCTCCATGACCGACGGCGCTATCGCCTTCAATGCCCTGGTGGCCGGGGCTTATCTGGTGGACGGCCAGGAGCCCGGGCGCGAGGGGTTCCTCTTAAACGGAGGGTCGGTCTACGACTTCTATGAAACAAAGGACGGCGGATACGTGAGCTTCGGCGGGCTGGAGCCACAGTTTTTCGCCGCCTTCTGCCATGCCATCGGGCGCCCGGACCTGATCGAGGGAGGGGTGACCCCGCAGGACCTCCACAAGGTCAAGGATGAGATCCGAACCGTCGTGAAAACCAGGACCAGGGACGAGTGGATGGAGATTTTCGACAAGACTGATGCATGCGTGGATCCGGTCCTTTCCCTTTCCGAGGCCCTGGATAATCCTCACGCGAAGAAGCGGGGGCTGGTAGTGGAGCTGGAGCTCGCCGGAGGGGGTCATGTTCGGCAGCTCGCCAGCCCCATAAGGTTCTCGGAGACCAGGCAGGTATACACGAAGGCCGGTGTGCAGGCAGGCACCCATACCGAAGAGGTGCTCCGGGAGATGGGTTATTCGGAGAAGGATATCGAGATCTTTGAGAGCGAGGGGCTTTTCCGCTGATCAAGGCACACGTTCGTTTCGAAGCGCTCGTGCAGAATGTGCAGGGAGATCATCCGGCTCTCGAGGCGAGGCCCCGTATTCAATCCTCCTTTACGTTCGCTACGGAGGACTTAGAAGGGTGGATCCTGGGCCCGGTTCCATCGCAAGCAGCGGGGAATGTTCCTCCCTTCTCAGTCCTTCAAGAAGCGGACTTGAGAAGGAGGATTCACGGGAATGACAACACTTGGCGGCACGGAGTTTTTGGCGCGCGCAGCCGGGCTGTCAAGAGAGGGGCTTCAGGAGAAGATGCACAGTCATTTTTAAGAGGAGGGAAGTCAAATGAGCGTGAGAAAAGACGAGACCGATACGGCCGCCGGGCCCAGCCTGAAGGTCGAAAAAAGCGGACATGTGGCATGGCTGGTGCTGAACCGGCCTCTGCAGCGTAACACCATGACCCCGGAGTTCTTCGATGAGATCACCCGGTGCTTCGAAGAGTTCGACGCCGACCCCGAGGTGCGGGCGGTGGTCATCCGGGCGGAGGGGAAGAGCTTTACCGCGGGCCTGGATCTGGTGGCGGCCCAGGCGCTCCTCGGCGACGGGTCGGCCGTGTACCGGGACTGGCTGTACCGGAAGATCAAAGAGCTCCAGGCAAGCATGACGGCCATCGAAAAGTGCAGGAAACCCGTCATCGCGGCCATCCACGGGCACTGCATCGGCGGGGGCGTGGACCTCACCAGCGCCTGCGATATCAGGATCGCGTCAGAGGATGCGGTCTTTTCCATCCGGGAGACACGCATCGCCATCATCGCGGACATCGGCACCCTGCAGCGCCTTCCGTACATTGTCGGGCAGGGCTGGTTCAGGGAGCTGGCGCTTACGGGAAGGGATTTCACTGCGGAAGAGGCACTGAAGATGGGGTACATAACGAGGCTTTGCCGTGACCGGGAGACCCTTCTGGGAGAAGCCAAAAGGCTCGCTGAGGAAATCGCCGGGCTGTCCCCGCTCGCCGTGCAGGGGGTGAAGGAGGTGGCGAATTATACCCGTGACCACGGGTTTTACCAGGGCCTGGAGTTCGTCGCTCAGAGAAATGCGGCTGTCGTACCCAATGAGGACATGATCGAGGCGGTAGCGGCCTTTCTCGAAAAGCGAACACCGCATTTCAAGGGCAGGTAGGAAAGTGCCCGGTAAGGGGCGAAAGGAGGTGGAATAGAAAAGCAGAGAAGGCGACGGACGCAGTCTTGCTTTAAGCAGCATCCTTGCAATGGATTTAAGCATTTGTGACGGTACGGAAGATCAATCACAAGGAGGGATATATGTCCTTTGAACGATTATGGCACAAATCGTATGTGCCGGGCGTACCCACGGATTTCGAGGTGAAAAGGATCACCATGGCGGAAAGGCTCGGCCAGACCGCTGCGAAGTATCCAAACCGCGTGGCCTGTATCTACATGGGGAAGAAGATCACCTATCGTGAACTGGAAGGACTGGTAAACCGATTCACGAGAGCCCTGGCCGATATCGGGGTCAAGGAGGGCGACAAGGTGGGGATGCTTCTGCCCAACATACCCCAGACGGTCATTGCCAACCATGCCGTGTACCGGGCCGGGGCAGTCACGGCCATGAACAATCCCCTCTATACCGAGCGGGAGCTGGCCCATCAGCTCCACGACTCGGACGCCACGGTGCTGATCACGCTGGACCTGCTCCTTCCCCGGGCGCTCAAGATCAAGCCGGAGACGAAGATCAGGACCATCATCACCTGCCACATCAGCGACTACCTCCCATTCCCGAAGAAGCAGCTCTTTCCCTACGTGAAGAAAGGCATGTTCCGGAAGGTGGATCCCCAGCCGGATGTCTACCAGTTCATGGATCTCATCGGCAGATATCCCGATGGGCCGGTGGAAAACAAGGCCCGATGGGATGCGCTGGCCGCACTGCTCTACACTGGGGGGACCACGGGCGTCAGCAAGGGGGCCATGCTGACCCATGGCAACATCTCCTCGGTCGTCCAGCAGTTCTCGGCCTGGTTTCCGGATCTCCAGGATACATACGAGAACCTCCTGGGCATCTATCCGATATTCCATTCCGCAGGATACTCGGTGGGCCAGAACCTCCCCATCTGGAACGGCTGGTGCTGTACGCTCGTTCCAAGGCCTGAGCCGGGTGTCATCGTGGAAATGCTCTCCAAGTTCAAGCCCACCTTTCTCCCTGGTGTGCCCACGATCTATACCGGGCTGTTGAAGAACGAAAAATTCCGGAAGATGAACCTCTCGTATATCAAAGGCTACTTCGGCGGGGCCGCACCGCTTCCCGAAGACACCCTGAGCCAGCTCAAGCAGCTCCACGGCGCGATCATCTACGATGTGTACGGGGCCACCGAGAACACGGCATTCGCGACCGTGACACCCTGGGGCGGGAAGGTCAAGATCGGAACCGTGGGAGTACCGCTTCCCGGCACGGATATCAAGATCGTGGATCTGGATACGGGCACTCGCGAGCTTCCTCCGAAAGAGGCCGGAGAAATCTGCATCAAGGGCCCTCAGGTCATGACAGGCTACTACAAGAAACCGGAGGAGACCGCGCAGACCCTGAAGGATGGATGGTTTTACACCGGCGACATCGGGTTCTTCGATGAGGACGGTTATCTGACCATATCGGACCGCAAGAAAGACATGATCTGCGCCAGCGGTTTCAATATCTATCCCCAGGAAGTCGACGAGATACTCTTCAGCCATCCCAAGATCCTGGAGGCATGCTGCATCGGTGTTCCAGACGAGTACCGCGGAGAGACGGTGAAGGCCTATGTCGTCGTGCAGCCGGGAGAGACGCTCACGGAGCAGGACGTGATCTCCTACTGCAAGGGGAAAATGACCGGCTACAAGGTGCCGACACAGGTGGCTTTCGTCGACCAGCTCCCCAAGAGCACCATCGGCAAGATCATGCGGCGGGAGGTCAGGGACATGGATGCACAGAAAAGGGAAGGGAGATTATGAGCGGAAAAATGGGAGAATTCAGAACACTCATCTTCGAGGAAAAAGAACCGTCCATCGGGCTGGTCACCATGAATCGCCCCGACCAGCTCAACGCCATCAACCTGGCGATGCTGGAGGATTTCGAGCAGCTGTGCGAGGCATTGACCCGGGACGATTCCATCAGGGTTCTCGTCATTACCGGCGCCGGCAGGGGTTTCTCCTCGGGGGCGGACCTGAACGACGCCGTTGTCCATAAAGACACAGATGCGTTCGCCGACCCCGAGAACTTCCTGAAGATCGTTCAGGAACGGTATGCGTCGATGGTGTTGAACTTAAGGAAGATTCCACAGCCCGTCATCTCAGCGGTGAATGGGCCCGCCGCAGGAGGGGGCTTTGCCATGACCCTGGCAAGCGACATCCGGGTGGCGAGCCCAGAGGCATATTTTGTGGCATCGTTCATCAACATCGGGCTTTCGGGCGGCGAATTGGGATGCTCCTACTTTCTGCCGCGGATGGTGGGCCTCTCGCGGGCATCTGACATGCTCTACACCGGCAGGAAGGTCAGGGCCGACGAGGCCGAGAAAATGGGCCTGGTGAGCAGGGTGGTTCCGAAAGAAGAGCTGGTGGAGACGGCCCTTTCCTATGCCCGGTCCATGACAGGCAAAAGCCCGGGAGGGCTGAAGCTCACCAAGCGGGTGCTGGAAGACAATCTCCATGCATCCTCGCTCCAGAGCGCGATAAATCTCGAGAACCGCAATCAGACCGTCATGGTGTTCTCGGGCGAGTTCTTCAAACTGATACAATCGTTCTACAAAGAATGATCCTCCTGCGAGGGCTGCCGGATAACCATGCTTGCCAGGGACCGGTCTCGATAAAAAGGCGGATATGCGGCTGTCTGGGATGATCGGCGTGGGGATGTCTGAGAAAGGAGAGGGACTGTGCATACATATCGTGTCGATGAGCGGGATCTCCAGTTCGTTCTGTTCGAATTCCTGGAGCTGGAGAAAATGAATAGATTCAAACGGTTTGAGTCCTTTGACCGCGCCGTATACGAGGAGACGATCCATCTGGCGTACAGGATCGCGGCAAAGCATCTGTTCCCTGTGAATACTGCAGGCCATAGACAGGGCTGCTCCTATGATCCGGAAACCAGATCCGTGCGTCTTCCTGCAGGATATGCAGATGCCTCTCGGGCCCTGCTCGATGCGGGTTTTTTAAGTATCTCGGATGATCCCGATATCGGGGGGACCGGTATGCCGCTCGCCATACAGGCTTGCTCGTGGGAAGTGTGCTGCGGTGCGGGCGGAGCGCTCATGCTTTTCCTGATGCTCGGACATGGGGCGGCGCTCATGATCCAGCACTTCGGATCTCCTGAGCAGAAGGCAATTTACGTGCCCAGGATGCTTTCAGGGGAGTGGGGGGGTACCATGTGTCTCACTGAGCCTGAAGCCGGTTCGGATGTGGGCGCCCTCAAAACAAAGGCCGTGCCTCAGCCGGATGGGAGCTATCGAATTACGGGGCAGAAGTGCTTTATCACCAACGGGGATCAGGATATCACCGAGCAGATCGTTTATCCGGTCCTGGCGCGCATCGAAGGAGACCCTCCGGGGACCAAGGGAATTTCCCTGTTCCTTGTTCCCAAGTATCTGGTGCATGAGGACGGCACCCTCGGTGAACGAAACGATGTGTTCTGCGCCGGCATCGAGAAAAAGATGGGCGCGCACGGATCCGCCACCTGTTCCATGTCCTTTGGCGAGAATGACCGGTGCACTGGGTATCTGCTGGGACAAAGGGGCAGGGGGATGAACATCATGTTCCAGATGCTCAACGAGACGCGCCTTGAGGTGGGTATCATGGCCCTGGGCGGCTCCTCGGCCGCGTATCTCCATGCAGTCGATTATGCGCGCACCAGGCTGCAGGGCTCGCATGTGAGCCGGATGTTCGATCCGGCGGCTCCCAAGGTTCCCATTATCGAGCATCCCGATGTCCTGAGGATGCTTTTATGGATGAAGTCCTGGGTGGAGGGCCAGCGGATGCTCTCGTATTACCTCTCTCAGCAGATCGATCTCCAGAACCTGCTGGAAGGAGATGAGGCCAGGGATGCGAAGGCCCTGGTGGATTTTCTCATTCCCGTGGTCAAGGCGGGCAATTCGGACATGGCGTGGCGGATTGCCTCGGAGGCGATCCAGGTGCACGGCGGTTACGGCTACTGCTCAGAGTACCCCGTAGAGCAGATCGCCGTGGACTGTAAGGCCCTGTGCATCGTGGAAGGAACCAACGGCATCCAGTCCCTCGATCTGGTCATGAGAAAGATCCTGATGAATCCGGAACAGTACAACTACCGTGTACTGAAAGAAAGGATCCGCAAGACCATTGATAGCGCTGCAGGAATTGTCGACGAGGCACACCTTCGCTCGCTGGCCGAGGCGATTGACCTCATGGACGCGGCAGTGTGTTTCATGGAGCAGGTGATGGAATCGGGAAACTTCAGGGTTCTGCTGGTGAATGTGGATCCGTTGCGCAGGGCGATCCTTTACCTGGTGATCGCATGGATGCACCTGTGGTGCCTGAAGATCGCGAAGCCGAAGCTTGCAGCTCTCACCGGCGGCACGGCGGGCGCATGTCTGGATCCGGTTGTGGAGAGAGATCCGGAGGCAGGTTTTTACCATGGCAAGGTATGCGCTTCCGAGTTCTGGCTTGCCACGGAATTTCCCAAGTACTTTGGAAAGATCGAAGCCATCCTGCAGGGAGGGAAGATGAACCTCCGGCAGGCGGAAATCGCTTTTCCGGTGTTTTCTTAGCATCTGAGAAAGTGCTCGGGGAAGAGGAGGCCAAAAAGGAGGGCATGCACGCGAAGGCGTTGAACAATGCCTCCTTTAGCGCCTTGCTGCAGCCTTAAAAAGAGGTTTCCTCGGCCCCGGGTACGGTCTTCTCTGCCGGCTGCTACTGAAACGATATGTCGTAGACCCCGTTCTCCTGGTCGCGGCAGGTACCGCAGCCGACCATCTTCATGTCGCCCATTCCCTTTGACCTGAACTCGGCCGTGATATCGCACTCGAGGAATCGCATGGCCTTGTTGCCGAGGTGGGCCTTGCCGGAAAACTGGAGCAGGGGCAGGTTCGACAGCTCGATGACGGGGTTTTCCCCCGTGGTTACGAGCGTGAAAGGTCCGGTGATGTCGCCATAGGGGGTTCCGGGGAAGGCGATCACCCCTGTCTTGTACTCCGAGTCAAAGCTCACGGTGCCGTAATACATATGGCCTTTCTGGTCGACCAGGACCGCATCATTGCTCCATTTACAGCCGGCGAGCAGTGCCGGGAGCACGACAGCGGCAAGCACGAAAAATCCAAGCTTCACGATAAAGCCTCCTCACTTAAAAAACAGCAAGCCAAACGGATAAAGACCGATTGTGTATAAAAACGCCGGCATTGTCAATCCCGCGATCAGAATGAGCCGGCCGGTGCGCCCGGGGAATCTGGATCATGGATCGTGGAGGCTGCCTCGGGGCAGAGAGCGGGCGAGCTGGAGAGTCACGGCCGATGTATGGAACTCGGAAGACCCGGCGCCTCCGAATGCGGTCGTCTGTACCGCTGAAGGCGGCATGTGCCGGACGGGCCGCTTGCCTGGGCGGATAGAGAAGCGGGCTGGACTTGATCTTCCGGATATCCGCTTCCGGATTCCAGGAGTACATTCAAGGTGAGGATGCAGTCGATAAGCGTCTGTGCGCTAAGCGCGTGCAAAAGGGACCTGTGCCGGGATGACGATTGAGCCGAGCCCGAATGAGGGATGATGGGTATTGCAAAAAAGGGTTTGCGCTTTCCGGCAGGCCGTTTGAGGAAGAAAAAGTAGTGTCCCCTGTGCTTTAATCCATAATCGAATCTCGTAGTGCCTATACACTATACGATCATACCAGGTGCACTACAGATATCACCTTTTATAAGCCCCCTTTTTTTCATCATTAATATGCGCACAGGAGACAAACGTAATGTACCTTCAATGTCTGGCAAAATCAAGGATTATTTTGTTTTCCTTGTACTTATTTGATATCCTTGTGATACTCCTGGATCGACTTGACCATGTCCTTGCCGTTGCGGCAGGCCTCGATCCCCCGGGCCGCTGCGATGGCTGCGGCGAGCGTGGTGATGTAAGGCAGCTTGTACCTGATGGCCGCCTTCCGGATGTAGGAATCGTCGTGCTTGCTGAGCTTGCCGCTGGGGGTGTTGATGATCAGGTCGTACTCCTTGTTTTTGATGCCGTCGATGATGTTGGGCCGCCCTTCGTGGAGCTTGAGCACCTTACTCGACGTGACTCCGTGTTCCTGGAGGAACTTGTGCGTCCCCCGGGTGGCCCATATGGTAAACCCCAGAGAATCGAAGAGCTGCGCGACCTTCAAGACCGCCGGGCGTTCCCTGCGGGAGACCGTCAGCAGCACGGTACCCTCTCTGGGCAGGATCTGGCTGCCGGCCTCAGAGGCCTTGTAGAAGGCCTGGCCGAAAGTCTTGCCCATGCCCAGCACCTCGCCCGTGGAGCGCATTTCAGGACCCAGGAGCGGGTCCACCTCGGGGAACATGTTGAAGGGGAACACCGCCTCCTTCACACCGAAGTGCGGTATGACCCGGGCATTGAGATCGAAATCACCCAGATGCCTGCCCAGGACGATCTTCGTGGCGATGCGCGCCATGGGGATGTTGCACACCTTGGACACCAGAGGCACCGTGCGGGACGCCCGGGGGTTGGCCTCCAGAACGTACACCGTATCGTCCATGATGGCGTACTGCATGTTCATGAGCCCCACCACGGACAGCTCAATGGCGATTTTTTTCGTATACTCGTTGATCGTGTCGAGGTGCCTCTTCGGGATGCTGATGGGCGGGATGGCGCATGCCGAGTCGCCGGAGTGAACCCCGGCGCGCTCGATGTGCTCCATGACCGCGGGCACGTAGGCGGTAGTACCGTCCGCGATGGCGTCCGCCTCGGCCTCGATGGCGTTGTCCAGGAACTTGTCGATGAGTATGGGCCGCTCGGGGGTCACCCCGACGGCGGCCTGGACATAGGTCTGCAGCATCTCCTCATCGTGCACGATCTCCATTCCGCGGCCGCCCAGTACGTAGGAGGGCCTGACCATCAGAGGG
Organism: Deltaproteobacteria bacterium; assembly: GCA_018436855.1. Taxonomy (GTDB): domain Bacteria; phylum Desulfobacterota; class Desulfomonilia; order UBA1062; family UBA1062; genus Phosphitivorax. Next base: position 25,201 of record JAHDKO010000141.1, read on the forward strand.
TAGCCGATCTTCCCGGCCGCGGCCAGCGCCTCTTCCAGGGTGCTCACCATGGCGGACCTTGCCATGGGGATGCCGAGCTTGCGCATCCGCTGGTCAAAGTGCTCCCGGTCCTCGGCCAGGTCGATGGCCGCGGGCGAGGTGCCGAGGATCTTCACCCCGGCCTTCTCCAGCTCTTCTGCGATGTTCAGCGGTGTCTGCCCGCCGAACTGCACGATCACGCCCACCGGCTTTTCCTTCTCATAGATGCTCAGCACCTCCTCCACGGTCAGGGGCTCGAAGTAGAGCTTGTTGGAGGTGTCGTAGTCGGTTGAAACCGTCTCGGGGTTGCAGTTCACCATGATGGACTCATACCCCATCTCCCTGATGGCAAAGGCCGCGTGGACGCAGCAGTAGTCGAACTCGATTCCCTGGCCGATCCGGTTGGGGCCGCCGCCTAAGACCATGATTTTGGGCTTTTCACTCACCGGCACGTGATCGATACCGTTATAGGTGGAATAGTAATATTCCGCGTTCTCCACGCCGCTCACCGGCACGCGGTCCCACGCATGGGTGACGCCCAGGGCCGTGCGTCTGGCTCTGATCGCCTGCTCGGTCGAGCCCAGGAGCCTGGCCAGATACCGGTCGGCAAAGCCGTCCTTCTTGGCCTGGACGAGCAGCTCGTCGGGCAGCTCTCCGCCCTTGTACGAGATGATCCGTTCCTCCAGCTCGACCAGCTCCTGCATCTGCTCGATGAACCAGGGCTTGATCGAGGTCTTGTCCGCAAGCTCGCGGACCGTCGCGCCCTTTCTCAGGGCCTCGTACATGATGAAATGCCGCTCGCTGGTCGGCTCGGCAAGCAGGTCCATCAGCGACTTGAGATCCAGCTCATTGAAGTTCCTGGCGAAACCCAGGCCGTAGCGGCCGATCTCCAGCGAGCGGATGGCCTTCTGCAGGGCCTCCTTGTAGGTCTTGCCGATGCTCATGACCTCGCCCACCGCGCGCATCTGGGTGCCGAGCTTGTCCTGTACGCCCTTGAACTTCTCGAAGGCCCACCGCGCGAACTTCACCACCACGTAGTCTCCCGAGGGCTTGTACTTGTCGAGGGTGCCCTCCTTCCAGTAGGGGATCTCGTCGAGGGTGAGCCCTGCGGCGAGCTTGGAGGATATCAGGGCGATGGGAAATCCCGTGGCCTTGGACGCCAGGGCCGACGACCGCGAGGTGCGGGGGTTGATCTCGATGACCACCAACCGGTCGGTCCTGGGATCGTGGGCGAACTGGACATTGGTGCCGCCGATGACCTCGATGGCCTCCACGATCCTGTAGGCGTAGTCCTGAAGCCTTTTCTGCAACTCGCTCGGGATCGTGAGCATGGGGGCCGTGCAGAACGAGTCACCGGTGTGCACCCCCATGGGGTCCACATTCTCGATGAAGCACACGGTGATCATGTTGTTCCTGGCGTCCCTGACCACCTCGAGCTCCAGCTCTTCCCACCCCAGAACAGACTCCTCGATGAGGATCTGGTTGATGAGGCTGGCCGCAAGGCCCCTGCTGGCGACCGTCTGGAGCTCTTCGACGTTATAGACCAGTCCTCCGCCGGTGCCGCCGAGGGTATAGGCCGGCCTGACCACCACCGGGTACCCGAGATCGGCTGCGATAGCCTCGGCCTCCTCGATCGTGTATGCCGGTTCGCTTCGGGGGATCTCTATGCCGAGACGGTTCATGGTCTCCTTGAAGGCGATCCGGTCTTCCCCGCGGTCGATGGCGTCGGCATTGACGCCGATGATCTGCACCCCGAACCTCTCCAGAACACCCTTGCGCGAGAGTTCGGAGGTGAGGTTCAGGCCGGTTTGGCCGCCGAGGTTCGGGAGCACCGCGTCGGGACGTTCCTTCTCGATGATGGCCGCCAGGGTGTCGACGTTCAGCGGTTCGATATAGGTGATGTCCGCGGTCTCGGGGTCGGTCATAATGGTGGCGGGGTTCGAGTTGACCAGCACGATCTCATACCCCAGCTCCCTGAGCGCCTTGCACGCCTGGGTTCCGGAGTAATCGAACTCGCACGCCTGTCCGATGACGATGGGGCCTGACCCGATGATCATTACCTTGCGGATGTCGTCTCTCTTCGGCATAGATGTCGTCCTCCTGAAAAAATGCGAATGCACTATAGGAGAGCCCACAAAGTGAGTCAAGATAAAAGGGGGAAACAATACGCCCTGTTCGGATGCGCGGGAAGTACCTGCCGGCACACGGGAAATACCGGAAGAGACATACCCCCTGATCTCTTCGGATCAGACAGGGAAAACAGCGCGCCTTTTAAGCTCATCCGCCCCTTGAACGGGGCGGCGCGGAGAAAAAAGGCGCGCCGCACTTATCCGTTAAATAAACCGGCCTTTGGTGGAACCGGTTACAGGCCCTTGCCCGCCATGTAGCCGGCCAGGTCGGCCGTGCGGCAGGAATAGCCCCACTCGTTGTCGTACCAGGTGACGAGCTTGGCCATGGTGCCCTTCATCACCTGGGTGAACTCGATGTCCACGATCGAGGAGTGCGGGTTGCCCTTGAAGTCGGTCGAGACCAGGGGCTTCTCCTCGCAGGCCATGATCCCCTTCAGCGAGGTCTTCGATGCCCTGATGAGGCGGCGCCGAAGCTCCTCGGTGGTGGTCTCCCTGCCGAGCCTGACCGTGAGGTCCACCACCGAAACCGTTGGCGTGGGCACCCGCAGGGCGTACCCGTCCACCCTGCCCTTGAGGTCGGGGATGACCAGCGAAACCGCCTTGGCCGCGCCCGTGGTGGTGGGGATGATGTTCATGGCCGCGGCGCGGGCTCGCCTGAGGTCCTTGTGAGGCATGTCCAGGATCCTCTGGTCGTTGGTGTACGCGTGGACCGTGACCATCATGGCGCTCTCGATCACGAAGTTCTTGTGGATGACCAGCGCCGGCGGCGCCAGGCAGTTGGTGGTGCACGAGGCGTTCGATACGATGTGGTGCTTGTCGGGCTTGTAGCTCTTGTGGTTCACGCCCATGACCACGGTGATGTCTTCCTGTTTGGCGGGCGCCGTGATGATCACCTTTTTCGCTCCGCCATAGATGTGCGCCGAGGCCTCGGGACCGGTCCGGAACAAACCGGTGGACTCGATGACGATATCGACCCCCTCGTCGTCCCAGGGTATGGATGAAGGGTCCCTGAAGGCATAGCTTCTGATCTTCTGGCCGTTGATGATGAACGAGTCCTTCTTGACCGAGATATCCCCCGCAAACCGGCCATAGTTGGTGTCATACTGGAAGAGGTGGGCGTTGGTCTCCACATCGAAGAGGTCATTGACCGCCACGACCTGGAGGTTGTCTGAGTGCCGCTCCATAATGGCCTTCAAGACCTGTCTTCCTATGCGACCGAAACCGTTGATTCCGCATCGGACCATGTGGCTGCCTCCTTATTAATTGTCGTCCAGACGATACTTGTGGGCGATGAGCAGTTCATAGTTGGTCTTCAGGGCCTGATGGAGCCTGGCATTCTCCAGCGCCAGGGCGCTCAGGTTCGCCACCGACTCCATGAACTTGGTTTCCTGCTCGTTGAATTCCCTGACCTTGTCGGTATAGACCCTGAGCACGCCGATCACGTTCTTTTCCACCTTCAGGGGCACCACGATCACCGACTTGATTCCTTCGGCTTTCGCACCAGCGCCGTACTGGAAGCCCGGGTCGGTCTGGGCGTTCTTGATCCAGATGAGCTGGCCGGTCATGGCCTTCTGATCGAGACCGCTCTCCTTGATGAGCACCGGGCCCTTGCGGATATAGCCCTTGGAAAGCCCGTACGAAGCGCCCATGATGAGGGCCTTTTTCCGGGAATCCAGCAGGCGGATGGAGCACGCCTTGGCACCCATGGCAAGGGCGACGGCCTTGACGATCTCCTCGAGCACGGTCGTCATCTCCAGTGATGCATTGATCACCTTCACCACATCGTACAATGCCAGAAAATAGTCCTTTTCCTTCACCTGCACGCTCCTCCTTTTTGCCGAATAGGTTCTTCGTATATCACTGTTCCCTCCCATATCTCCCTTGTCCGGGAATTCTCTGTGACCCGGACGGCATAGGGTTTCTCCTGTGCAGCTTAACCTACACCGCCGCCGAGTCAAGTGTCCTTTTCGGAGTGCGGGCTTTTTTTCTAAAACACAGTCTTTCTCAAGCCGGGTTACCGATCCGGGAGGAGGAAGGTTCGGGAAAGGGATGCGGTATCCCCTTTGATGCACAATGGTCCGGTCCCGTGCCTGGGGACGATCCGGCCTTTCGTGGTTGCGGGAGGGCAGGGGGTCAGACGAGGGTGATCAGGACCTCGCGGCTTGTCCTGGGGCCGTCGAACTCGCAGAAAAAGATGTTTTGCCAGGTGCTGAGGACGAGCCGGGAATCTTCCACCGGGACCACCTCGGAGGGGCCGATGATCCCTGCCTTGATGTGCGTATCGCCGTTGCCGTCGACGCGGTCGTGCAGCCAGACGCCCTTTGGTACGAGCCTGTCCAGGCAGGTGATCACGTCGGTAGGGATGTTGGGGTCCCAGTTTTCCTGAACCATGATGGCGGCGGTGGCGCCCATGGCATAGATCGCGCAGAGCCTCGCGTCCGCTCCATGCTCGACAACCACGGCACGGACCCGCTCGGTGATGTCCACGAGCTCCTGGTTCTTGCGGGTCGGGAAGGTTATGGAAAATCTCACGAGCACCCCTTTCTCCCGCAGCTATACCACCGCAGGAATCAGGGCGCAAGGCGTTCTGAATCAATGGTATGAACCTTATAACGGCAAGCCCTGGACCCTTTCCCCACGGCAACGCTCATGAATCAAGCAGGTCTCGTTCCACCCAGGCCTATGGAAATATTCATACCGATCCCATAAAGATCCCTCACGTGACACGGATCTCGCCTGAGAACAAGACAAATCACACCAATGGACACACGCCGGATTAAAGCCGGGGGAACGGATCACCCCCTCTGGAGAGGAAATCAGGGTTTTTGGATAGACTCTCAGAATGTGGATTCGAGGGGTGCGGCAACCTTCTGCTTCTGGAATCAATATCTTGATAACGGAGCTATTCCGTGCAATACTGCAACCCGCATTTCTGAAAGAGGAGGAACAAACCAGGACATGAGAAGCGATTGTTCCAAAAAATCATTCGAAAAGGCCCCTCACCGGTCCCTGCTCAAGGCGAACGGATTCACCGACGAAGAAATCTCCCGGCCCTTTGTGGGCATCGTGAACTCTGCCAATGAAATCATTCCCGGACATATTCACCTCAATCAGATAGCCCGGGCCGCAAAGGACGGGGTGCGCATGGCGGGCGGCACGCCCATGGAGTTTTCGGTCATCGGCATCTGCGACGGTATCGCCATGAACCACGCAGGGATGAAGTACTCCCTGCCGTCGAGGGAGATCATCGCCGATTCCATCGAGCTCGTGGCCATGGGGCACGCCTTCGACGCCCTGGTCTTTATCCCCAACTGCGACAAGATTGTCCCGGGCATGCTCATGGCAGCCCTGCGCCTCAATGTCCCCGCGATCTTCGTCTCCGGAGGGCCCATGCTCGCCGGCCGTCTCAAGGGCAGGGCCGTGGACCTCATCAGCGTGTTCGAAGGCATCGGCAGGCTTAAAGCAGGCACGATCACCGAGGAAGAGCTCCGGGAGCTCGAGGGGTGCGCCTGCCCCACGGCAGGGTGTTGCTCGGGCATGTTCACCGCCAACTCCATGAACTGTCTCACCGAGGCCCTGGGCCTGGGCCTGCCGGGCAACGGCACGATCCCCGCCGCCTTCTCCGAGCGGATCAGGCTTGCCAAGCACGCGGGCATGAAGGTGATGGAACTCCTGGAAAAGGACATCAAGCCCCGGGACATCGCGAGCCCAAGCGCCTTCAACAACGCCATCGCCGTGGACATGGCCCTGGGGTGCTCCACCAACACCGTGCTCCATGTTCCGGCAGTGGCCCATGAGGCGGGCATCGAGCTCAACCTGGACGATTTCGACCGGATGAGCAAACGGGTGCCCCACCTGTGCAACCTCTCCCCGGCCGGGCCGCACCACATCGAAGACCTCTACTACGCAGGCGGGATCCAGGCGGTGATGAAGCGGATGGAGCCCCTGGGCGTCCTGGACACCGGCGTGGTCACGGCAACGGGTGAGGCTCTGCGGAAAAACCTTGAACATGCCGAGATCCTCGACCCCGAGGTGATCCGGCCCCTGGAAACCCCCTACCACCAGGAGGGCGGGATCGCGATCCTGCGCGGCTCCCTGGCGCCCGACGGGGCGGTGGTGAAACAGTCGGGCGTGCTGCCCGAGATGATGAAGCGCGAGGGCACAGCCCGTGTGTTCGACTCCGAGGAGGAGGCGGCCGACGCCATTCTCGCCGGCAAGATCCGGGCGGGTGACATCGTGGTCATCCGGTACGAGGGGCCCAAGGGCGGCCCGGGCATGCGCGAAATGCTCACCCCGACCTCCTCGATCGCGGGCATGGGGCTGGACAGGGACGTGGCGCTGATCACGGACGGCCGGTTCTCCGGAGGCACCAGGGGGGCGGCCATCGGGCACTGCTCGCCCGAGGCGGCCGAGGGCGGGCCGATCGCCCTGGTGCAGGAAGGCGATCGCATCGGAATCGACATACCTGCCCGGAAGATCGACCTTCTCGTCGACGAGGACGAGCTCTCCAGGCGCAGGCAGGCCTTCAGGCCGCCTGAGAAAAAGCTCACCGGCGTGCTGAAGCGCTATGCGCGGGAGACCCTCTCGGCAGACAAAGGGGCCCGATACAGAGACTGATGAAACAGGCGCGGTACTGGAAAGCAGATGAAGACGGCACGGTGCACTGCCTGCTGTGCCCCCACCGCTGCACCATCAGAGACGGCAGAACCGGGATATGCGGGGTGAGGAAGAACGAGGGAGGCACGCTCTTCTCCCTGGTCTGGGGGCGCAGTGTGGCTGCGAGCGTTGATCCGATCGAGAAAAAGCCGCTCTATCACCTGTTGCCCGGATCTCTCTCCTTCTCCATCGCAACCGTGGGCTGCAACATGAGGTGCGCCTTCTGCCAGAACAGCGACATCTCCCAGTACCCCCGCCATACCGGGGGCGTCACCGGAGAGGATCTGCCGCCCGGGGAGGTGGTCCGGGCCGCGCTCGCACGGGGATGTGCGAGCGTTTCCTACACCTATACCGAGCCCACGGTATACCTGGAGTACGCGCTCGACACGGCGCGCCTGGCGAGGCAGGCCGGGCTGCTCAACGTCATGGTCACGAACGGCTACACCTCGCCCGAGATCGTCAGGAACGACCTCGCCGGGCTCATCGACGGGGCCAACATCGACCTGAAGTCGTTCTCCGACGGTTTCTACCGCAGGCTCTGCTCGGCCCGGCTCGCCCCGGTTCTCGAGGCCATCCAGGCCTACTTCGAGGCCGGTATCTGGATCGAGATCACCACGCTCGTCATCCCCGGGGAGAACGACTCCGAAGAAGAGCTCAGGGAGATCGCGCGGTTCATCCGGAGCATGAGCCCGGACATCCCCTGGCACATCAGCCGCTATTTTCCCCGGTACCGCTATCAGGACGCGCCGCCCACACCCGTGGAGAGCCTGGAGACGGCCCGGGAGACCGGTCTGGGCGAGGGGCTCCGTTACGTGTATACCGGAAACGTCATGGGGCGTGCCCGGGAGAACACCGTCTGCCCGGGATGCGGGCATACGGTCATCGCCCGGAAGGGATTTTCCCTAGAGAACAGGAGCATGCAGGGCAGCCTCTGCAGCCGCTGCAGTCAAAACATACCAGGGAGGTACACATGAAAAACCAGAACTACGTGCTCAAAGTCGTCGATGCCAAGAAGGCCGATATCAAAAAGGCCCTCAAAGAGGCGGGAATAGAAGTCCGCGCCATTGCCGAGGTGTATTCCGAAGAGGTGGCAGGCGAAGAGAAAGAGGGTGGAGATGCCGAGAAAAAGAGCAACGGATAAGCCCGATCTGAGCCATAAGATCAAGTCCGGGTGGGAGATTCTCAAAGGATCTCTCCCCGAGGTCGAATCGTACAACCGGGAGTACCTGCGGTTCCTCTCGCAGGTGAAGACCGAGCGCGAGGCCGTGGAATATTTCCGGGATCGCGCGGGCGAGACCGGCGGGCTCGAGCTCGTGGAGAACCGGGGCAAGGCCCTGGCCGTATGCAGGAGGGGTGCGATTCCCCTGAAGGAGGGGGTCCGAATCGTGGTGGCCCACATCGACAGCCCCCGGCTCGACCTCAAGGCCAACCCGCTCTACGAGGACACCGACCTGGCCATGCTCAAGACGCACTACTACGGCGGGATCAAGAAGTACCAGTGGCTCGCGCGGCCGCTCGCGCTCCACGGCGTGGTCGTCAAGGAGGACGGGAGCCTGGTCAAGGTGCTCATCGGCGAGGACCCGGACGATCCGTGCTTCACCATCGAAGACCTGTTGCCCCACCTGGCCGCCAACGCGCAGTATGCGAAGAAGCTCCCCGATGCGTTCCAGGCCGAGAAGCTCAACATCATCCTGGGCTCACGCCCGGACCTCGCGGCAAAGGACAACAAGGTCAAGGAGTACATCCTCTCTTTGCTGCACGAGAAATACGGCATCATGGAGCAGGACTTCGTCTCCGCCGACCTGGAGATCGTGCCGGCAGGCCCCGCGCGCGAGGTGGGAATCGACCGGTCCCTTATCGGCGGCTATGGCCAGGATGACCGGGCCTGCTCGTGGGCGGCCTTTGCCGCGGTGCGGGATGCCGCCTCGAAAGGGTACACGTCGATCGCCCTGCTCATGGACAAGGAGGAGATCGGCAGCGAGGGCAACACCGGCGCAAAGAGCATGTTCATCGAGGAGGTTCTCTGGGAGCTGGCCGGGCGTTTCGGGGAAGAGATCATTCCGTCGCGGGTGCTGTTCAAGTCCAGGGCCATATCCGGGGATGCGAACGGCGCGTTCGATCCCGATTACCCCGAGGTCCACGAAAAGATGAACGCCGCCAGGCTCGGCTACGGCGTGTGCGTGACCAAGTTCACCGGGGCCCGGGGCAAGGTGGGCTCCAGCGAGGCACATGCCGAATACATGGCCTACATGAGGTCTATCCTCAACCGGTCGGGGATACCCTGGCAGACCGGCGAGCTGGGCAAGGTCGACGAGGGGGGAGGGGGAACGGTCGCGAAGTTCCTGGCCGAGTACGGCATGGATATCGTGGACATGGGCCCGGCGCTGCTGTCCATGCACTCGCCATTCGAGCTTTCGTCCAAGGTGGATACCTACTCCACCTATCTGGCGTATCGGGCATTCATGGAGGATAGAGGATAAATGAAGCAGAAGGTGCTCGCGCACATCGGTTCTCTCATGGGGGGCATGGTCCACAACCTCAACACCCCGCTCATGTGGATCATGGGAAGGGCTCAGCTCGTCCAGTCGAGGAACGAGAAGCTCGACACCCTCAACGGAAAGGACGGCGAAGATCTCCGCGCCATGAAGACGAAGAACAGCAAGGATCTCAAATCCATCCAGGACGGCGCGGACAAGATCGACCACATTCTGAAGTCGCTGGGCTACAAGATCCAGATGACCAACGAGGGATACACGTCCATCGAGCTCAGGGAATTTCTGGAGAGGGAAACCGACTTCCTCATGGCGGACATGCGCTTTAAGCACGAGACCGCCAGGGAGGTGCAACCCGGCCCCCGGTCGTGCTACGTGAAGTGCGACTACAACGCGCTGTCCTGCGCGTTCACCGGCATCATCGAGACGATCATGAACTCCACGGAAAAGGGCAGGACCCTGAAGATCTCCCTGGAGAACGGGGCCATCCTCTTTCGCTGCCCGAACCTCAATCTAACTCCCGAGGTTCGGGAGAAAGTGGAGAGCGTCTGTCTGGGGATCAGGGGGCGGGCCGACATCGTGATGGGAGACGAGCACGGGTTCGAGATATCCCTGTGGGTAAAGGACGCGTGATGGCCGCCAAGGAATCGTTCACCTGCCCCTCGTGCGGGCATGTCATGGAGCGGTACAAAAACCCGGTGCCCACGGTGGACATCGTCATCGAGTATGCCTCGGGCATCGTCCTGGTGGAGAGGAAGAACCCTCCCCACGGGTGGGCCCTGCCGGGAGGCTTCGTGGACTATGGCGAGACCGTGGAGCATGCCGCAGCCAGAGAGGCGCAGGAGGAGACGGGCCTGGTCCTGGAAAACCTGCGGATGTTCCACGTATACTCCGACCCATCGAGAGACCCTCGGATGCACACCATCACCACGGTCTTGACGGCCTCAGGCAAAGGCGTTCTCCGGGCGGGCGACGACGCGGGGAGCGCCGGGGTGTTCGCGGAAAACGAGCTGCCCGGGGACATCGCATTCGACCATTCCCGGATCATCGCAGACTATTTCTCCTGGAAGCGTGGAGAAAGGAAGGGCATGACGTGCCGGTAACGGAAAACAGAGAAGTCTATCTCATCGACGGCAGCTCGTATATCTACCGGGCGTTCTATGCCATGAGAAACATGTCCACCTCCGGAGGCATGCCCACCAATGCGGTGTTCATCTGCTCGCGGATGCTCATCAACCTCCTGAAGGAGAAAAAGCCCGAGCACATCTGTTTCGTGCTGGATTCCCGGGGACCCACCTTCCGCCACGAGCTCTACCAGGACTACAAGGCCACCCGGCAGAAGATGCCCGAGGGCCTGGGCGTGCAGATCCCCTACATCATCCGGATCATCGAGGCCCTGGGGGTCCCTATCGTGCAGAAGCAGGGCTTCGAGGCGGACGACATCATCGCGGACCTGGCCAGGCGGTGCGGGCAGGGGTGCACGGTCTACATCGTCTCGGGCGACAAGGATCTCATGCAGCTCGTGAACGAGACCACCCTGGTCTGGGACACCCTCACGAACAAGGTCTACGACCGGGAGGCGGTGAAGGAGAAGTTCGACGTCTACCCCGAGTATATCCCGGACCTGCTCGCGCTCATGGGCGACGCATCTGACAACATCCCCGGGGTCCCCGGGATCGGCGCCAAGGGGGCCGCGGCCCTGATCAGGGACATGGGCCACCTGCAGGACATCCTCGATCACGTGGACGATGTCGGCTCCCCCAAGCAGAGAAAGGCGCTTCAAGAGCATGCGGACCAGGCCCGGGAAGGATTCGAACTGGTGAGGCTCGACCGGGAGGTGGAGCTCGATTTCGGGCCAGAGGACCTCAGGGCGGGCAAGCCCGATGCCGAAGGCCTCCGGAAGATTTTTACGGAGCTCGAGTTCAAGGCACTCCTCAAGGAGCTGAACCTCAGGCCCGACGAGAAGAGGGCCTGCATGCACGAGGGCAGGATCGAGTACGCCTGCAGGTGCGATTTTACCGGAGAAATGGGCATGTACGTGATGCCGGGCGTCGGGTCGGCGGTGGCGCAGGGCGAGGTGTCCACGGTGTGCCTGGACCCTGAAACCTGCCTTGACCCGCTGAAGAACGAGGGCGCGCTCGTGTGCATGCACGACGCCAAGCAGGCCTTCGTTGCCGCCATGATGAAGGGACTGGAGGTCCGTGCGGGCGTGTTCGACACCATGCTCGCCACCTACTGCATCGATGCGGTCAATTCACAGGCCGGCCTGGAGGACCTCGCCCGGGCATGCCTGGAGACGGATATCCCGAACCCGAGCGACCTCCTGGGCTCGGGAAGAAACGCCCGCAGCATCGCCGGGATCGACCGGAAGACCCTGGGCAGCTACCTCGCCTGTCACGCGAGCGTGCTGGTCCCTTTAAAGGAGCGGCTCGCCGAGCAGATGACCCGGGTGGGGGTGGACAGGATATTCTATGACATCGAGATCCCGCTCACCACAGTGCTCTCCTCGCTGGAGGCATGCGGGGTGCTTGTGGACACGGCCGGGCTTGGGAGAATATCTTCAGAGATCGACGGGCTTCTGAAGGGCATGGAGGAGAAGATCTTCGCTCTGGCAGGCGGAGAGTTCAATATCAACTCGCCCAAGCAGCTGGGCGTCATCCTGTTCGAGAAGCTGGGGCTGCCCGCGGTGAAAAAGACCAAGACCGGCTACTCCACGGACAGCAAGGTCCTGGAGTCGCTCGCGTCCAGGCACGATCTGCCTGCGCTCATCCTGGAGTACCGGATGTTCGCCAAGCTCAAGAACACCTATGTGGATGCGCTTCCCTCCATGATCAATCCGCAGACCGGCAGAATCCACACCCGGTTCAACCAGGCCGTCACCGCCACGGGCCGGATATCCTCCTCGGAGCCCAACCTCCAGAACATCCCGGTGCGCTCCGAGATGGGCCGAAGGATCAGGCAGGCCTTTATCGCGCCCGAGGGTCACCTGATCCTGAGCGCCGACTACTCCCAGATCGAGCTCAGGATTCTCGCCCACATCACCCGCGACGCCGCCCTGATGGAAGCCTTTACCCACGGCCAGGACATTCATGCAAAGACCGCGGCCGAGATCTTCGGCATGCCCCTTCAAGAGGTGTCCGAGAACCAGCGGAGGACGGCCAAGACCATCAACTTCGGAATCATGTACGGCATGGGGCCGCACAAGCTCTCCCAAGAGCTGGGCATCCGGAGGGACACTGCCAAGGCCTATATCGACAGCTATCTCGCCAAGTACCCCGGCGTGCGGGAGTACACCGAGACCATCGCTGCAAAGGCCGAGCGGGACGGGTTCGTCACCACGCTCCTGGGCAGGCGCAGGTCCATCCCCGAGATCCACTCGTCCAACTTCAACGAGCGCGAGGCCGGCAGGAGGATCGCGATCAACACCCCTATCCAGGGGACCGCGGCCGACATCATCAAGATAGCCATGGTGAGGATATACGAACGCCTGAAAGACTTCCGGAGCAGGATGATCCTGCAGGTGCACGACGAGCTGGTGTTCGAGGCGGCCGAGGGCGAGGTCGAAGCGCTGACCGCCATGGTGGGTCAGGAGATGGAGCATGCCTGCGAGCTGGATGTTCCGGTCAGGGTGGATATCGGCACGGGAAAAGACTGGGCGTCCGCCCACTGAAGCGATCTCCCCCGCCTCGAAACATCCGGGCCAAGGCCTTCTTACGGCACAGGAAAGGAAGGTCGGCGCGTTACTGGAAAATGTGCGACCCTGCAGCAAGCTACGGGTATCAATACCCGCAAGTTGAATCCTCCTTCTAAAGTCCGCTTCCTGAAGGACTTTGAATGTGGGTCACATTCCCGTTGAAAGCTTTTCGGCTTGAAGCAGGGTCCAGGACTTGCCGTTATAAGGTTCATACCATTGATTAAGCCTTTTGCAGCGAGCTTAAGGGGAATTGGACCCTCAGAGACAGTAAAAAGCGGGGCAGGGCACAGAGCCCGCCCCGCAGCGTTTTTGGTCAGATTACCGCATGCCCAGGACGTTTCTGGAGATGACGACGCGCATGATTTCGTTGGTGCCTTCGTAGATCTGGGTGATCTTGGCGTCCCGCATGAGCCTCTCCACGGGGTATTCGCTGCTGTAGCCGTAGCCGCCCAGGATCTGCACCGCCTCGACCGTGGCGTCCATGGCCGTGTCCGAGGCAAACATCTTGGCCTGCGCCGCCTCCCGCTCGAAGGGCAGGTGGTTGCT
>JAHDKO010000003.1 GCA_018436855.1 Deltaproteobacteria bacterium
AGGATTCCTAATCCTGGTGTCGCAGGTTCGATTCCTGCCGGGGGCACTTCGCTGTCACAGATTTATTCAACAGCACGCCGGGTGATCTTCCGCAATGTAAGCGCATGGTAAGCACGGTGATTTTTTCATTTACCGTATCCGTGCGTTCCCGATAGATTTATCCGGGATATCGTTCCCGGTCTCCCCATTTGGCCTGCTCTTTTCTCACCTCTCATCGGAATGCATTCCTATAGCTTGCGAAGCGCTGTTCATCTGTAAGGCCTACTCCATATGCTTTTTCTCGTCCAGCCGGCACCTATTGTATTTCGAGCATGTGACAACTACATACTCTGTGATGGGCGGAGGCATGATGAGCAGAAAAGGCCGACGGATCGTTCTTGTGTGTCAGTGCCTGGTGAACCCCTACTGCCGGGTCCACCTGCTCGGACAGAACTTTCCCCTGTCTCTGGAGTTGATGGACTATCTCCTGGGGAAAAACATCGGCGTCATCCAGTATCCCTGTCCGGAAACCACGGCAATGGGCCTTATGCGCAACCCTCAGGGCCGCCAGCAGTACGACAACATCTTTTTCCGGGACCACTGCAAGGAGTTGCTGAAAATCCCCATGCTCATGGTGCGCGAGTTCATCCACAACCGCTACCGGCTCTGCTGCTTTATCGGGCTGGAAAACAGCCCCACCTGTGGCATTCACTGGGGCAGGCACAAGGTCAACCGCTATGGCACCGAGTCGCCGACCCCGGAAGAAACACCCGGCACAGAAGGCCCGGTGCTCATGGGCATCATGGCCGAGATCGTAGCAGAGGAGTTGGACAAGGAAGGGATCCATGTCCCCTTCCTGGAGTTTCCAGCTCAGTCCCAGCCAGGGTCAGAGAAAAGGAAACGGTTCTGGGAGGAGCTGGAGGCTGCGGTCACTCCGACACCGAAAGAGGGGTAAGCCGCAGCCGGCCCTACCGGATCGAGATCAGGCTCCCGGAGATCCTTATGAACCCCTCCCGCTCCATTTCACAGAGGATCGTCCGAGCCCGTGAGGGCTCGCCGGACAACTCGGAAACAAGCTCGGCCTCTTGTAGGGGACCTTGGGACAGAAGCATCTTCAGTATCTTGCCCCGAATCTGCCGGATCGAGCCTTCGAATGGGGCCTGCCTCGTATAATAGGCACTCTTCCGATTGGGGTTGGGCAGCTTTGCCCTGAGCATGGCGCCATAGTCCATGAGGGCATAGTACCAGTCCCGGGGATTGTCCCTGTCCATGGTTTCTTCAACCAGGGGAAGAATCTCACGGTCCCCCACTCTCTCGCGTTCGGGAAAGAAAAAGTGGATATAGACCCTGCGGATATTGGTCTCGATGAAGGCAACCGGGATATTATACGCAAAGGCGAGGATCGCGCCGGCCGTGGATCGGCCTATTCCGGGAAGCATCACGAGCCCGTCGAGACCTTCCGGCAGTCTGCCCCGATGATCCTGCATCACCCTGCCTGCCGTCTCCTTGAGTGAAAGTGCCCGCCGGTTATACCCGAGCCCCTGCCATGCCTTCAGCACCGAGTGAAGATTAGCCCGTGCCAGTGAGGCGAAGCTGGGAAAACATGCGACGAATTCCTCGTATTTCCCCGTGACCCGCTCGGTCTGGGTCTGCTGGAGCATGAACTCGGAGACCAAAATGCAGTAGGGATCTGTGGTTTCCCGCCACGGGAATGAACGAGCATGCTGGTGATAGTAGGTATAGATTTTATCCTGAAACATCCTCGTTATTCAGGTATTGTATCGGGATTATCGTGACATATCTTCCCGGGCGGTTAATCTTGATACCCAAGACCCGCGCAGACGGCTATCTTTCGTTGCATTCTCTTTTGAAGCCATTATCACATATACGGGCATCTATTGCTCTGACAGTTTGGACTCCTCATGTCTCCCAGCCCATCCGTAATCTTCGCTACACTGAATGCAGCCTTGCCGAAGCTGTCACCCACCCGCCAGGAGGAAAGCCTACATGATAAAATGTGCATGTAGCTTCCGCCCCGCCACTCGTCATCGATATATTCCCGCATGTGCCTTGTGTCAATCCCCGTGACATTCCTTGTAACTCGTCGGGTCGGATGTTTGAATATTAATGGAGAATCTTTATGCACATTCACACTTGTCCAAAATAGCATAAGAAGAAAAAGTTTGTGAAAATCCTCCTGGAGGGTAGAGTTGTTTTTAGCAAGAAACACCAAAACCCAGAAGGAGGATTGAGCAGATGGTACGTTGCAGCAGCCTTTTCAGTCAAGTG
>JAHDKO010000086.1 GCA_018436855.1 Deltaproteobacteria bacterium
CTTTAGATTAATGATTTTGCCAAAGTCTTGCCTAATGTAAACACTCTTTCCAATGATTCAGTATCCTCTTTAACCTTTCCCCTATCGAAAACCCTGAATATTGCTTGCTCTCCAATTACTTGATATCCGAGGGCTTCAATTGGAGTTCGCATGGCTTCAAGGGTAACCCCCATGTCCTTCTTGTTCTCTTGTTCGCAAACTGCGACTATAACCGCTTTTCGGTCTTGACCGGCCAACTGACTTGACCAGGCTCTAGGGCGGGTATTTTGAAAATTATAAAAGCAGTAGAGTCGGTCAATGAAGGCTTTCATCCATGAGGTAATATTATAGTTGTGGGTCGGTGAAACAAGAACAAGGCCCTTTGAGGTAATGATCTGACTGTAGGTCAATGTCATCCCGTCAATTAAGCCTGTGCAAATTTTATCTTTTCTACATTTTTCACAACCGATACAACCTTGAAACTGAATATCTCTCAATTGAATTGAACCGCATTCGATGTTTTTCTGACTCACACCTTCAAGCACGTGCCTCAATAAAACATCTGAATTTCCATTTTTTCTGGGACTTCCCCCAACTCCCAAAACTTTATTCTCTGGAAATAAGTCTTCATTATTAGCTTTAATTATCGATCCCAGCATTTTCATGCTTTGTCCTTTTGATTGCCAACGAACTTTTCAGCGGCCGCGTTTCTTTTGCGGTCCGCTGGAAGAGATGGTTGTGCAGCCTATTCCGCAGCCCAGACCTTCGGGTACAACGTGACGAAGCCCACGGCATTCACCTTGAGTTCAGCAACGAACTTTCCCCCCGCACTCTCATAGCGGTAAGTGACGTCGTCTACTCGCCGGTATGTCTGCTCGAATGGTTCAAGCGTGAATCCAGGAAAGCGCAGCCACGCAGCTTTCACCTGGGCTTGCTCGCCAATGGACAAGTTGAGTCGGCGAATGGGGAGGAGATTTGTCGATGGGCTAAAGTTAAGGTCTAGATCGATGCTTTCCGCCACTTCCGGGCACTCTGTCATTGCCGGTGCTAAAAGTCCCAAAAGTATCGGAATAAAAAGTCCCCCAAATTGAGCGAAGCGTAGTACCTTCAGAGGGACGAAAGAAGAAACTCTGGAGGGGGCGCCGATGCTCAAATGAGGAGGACTGGATGAAGA
>JAHDKO010000142.1 GCA_018436855.1 Deltaproteobacteria bacterium
CTTCTCTTCTCTTGTAAAAGGGGTGGGTATTTGCTAAGACGGCCTATCAAATAGCGCCGCATGAAGGAAAGGAGTGGGCATCTATGTTCTTCGAATGGATTTTCGGGATGTTCTCCAGCGATCTTGCCATTGATCTGGGTACGGCAAATACCCTCGTATATGCCCGGGATAAGGGAATTGTCCTGTCGGAGCCCTCGGTGGTGGCGGTGAAGATGGAGCACGGCGGCGTCAACCGGATCGTCGCCGTTGGCACCGAGGCCAAGAAAATGCTGGGAAGAACCCCTGAGAATATCCAGGCCATCCGGCCCATGAAAGACGGTGTGATCGCCGATTTCGAGGCCACCGAGGCCATGCTGAAGTATTTTATCACCAAGGTGCACCAGCGCAGGCTCGGCGTGAGGCCCAGGGCCATCATCTGCGTCCCTTCCGGGATCACCCAGGTTGAGAAGCGGGCGGTCAAGGAATCAGCCGAGGCAGCCGGCGCACGCGAGGTGTTCATTGTGGCCGAGCCCATGGCGGCAGCCATCGGGGCGGGTCTGCCCGTGACCGAGCCGATCAGCTCCATGATCGTGGACATCGGCGGGGGCACCACCGAGGTGGCGGTGATCTCGCTGTCGGGCATCGTCTATACGAACAGCGTCCGCGTGGCCGGAGACAAGATCGACCAGGCCATCATGCAGTACATCAAGCGCGAGTACAACCTGCTCATCGGCGAAAGGACCGCGGAGATCATCAAGATCATGATCGGCTCCGCCGCCTCGGACGAGGTGGAGAAGACCATCGAGGTCAAGGGCCGGGACCTGGTGGACGGCATCCCCAAGATCTTCACCATCAGCTCCGAAGAGATCCGCAAGGCGTGCCAAGGGCCCATCCGGACCATCATCGACGCCGTGCGGGTCGCCCTGGAGCAGACACCGCCCGAGCTGGCCGCCGACATCGTGGACCGGGGCATCGTGCTCACCGGCGGCGGGTCGCTCTACCGGAACCTCGACCGGCTCATCCGGGAGGAAACCGGGTTGCCGGTGATCATCGCCGAAGACCCGCTCTCGACCGTGGCCAGGGGGGCAGGCAAACTTCTCGATGACATCGATCTCCTTCGAGACGTCACGATTTCGAGTTGATGGCACGAAGTAGCACAAGGGTTGTTCTGCTTATTGGGGCTGCGGCCCTGATCCTTGTTCTGCTTTCCACCGGACAGTACAGTTCCTCATCTCTGGGCGTCAGCAGTGTCCGCGAGGGATACGGCACCTTCGAGCGGGTGGTCAGGGCCCCCTTTTCTTTTATTGCAGGCATCTGGAACCACTATGTCTTCCTGGTAAACACCAGCCACGAGAACGAAGATCTTCAGAAAGAGCTGGATGAGCTCCGCGTGCGGACCATGCGGCTCAAGGATCTCGAAAACGAGAATGAGCGGCTCCGGGCCATGCTGGATTTCAAGGGGAAGTTTCACGACTTTTCCCTGATCCCCGCAAGCGTCCTCTCCCAGGATATCACCCACGTGTTCAAGACCGTGATCATCGACAAGGGCTCGCGCAGCGGGTTCGGCATCAATATGCCCATCCTGAATCCAAGCGGTGTGGTCGGCAAGGTGATCGCGGTCTCACCCCACACGGCCCAGGTGCTGCTCGTTACCGACCCCAACAGCTCCATTCCCGCCCTCGTCGAGTCCTCCCGGGTCAAGGGGATCGTCAAAGGCAGGGGGGAGAGCCTGCTGAGCCTCGAGTACGTACGCAGTAT
The DNA here is from genome assembly GCA_018436855.1 of Deltaproteobacteria bacterium. GTDB lineage: Bacteria > Desulfobacterota > Desulfomonilia > UBA1062 > UBA1062 > Phosphitivorax. The sequence continues at coordinate 1,738 of JAHDKO010000142.1, forward strand.
GGAGGAGGTGAATGTGGGGGATTCCGTGGTGACCTCGGGGCTGCTCGGCATGTTTCCCAAGGGATTGAAGCTCGGGTATATCCGGGAGGTCAGAAAGGACGACCGTCAGATCTTCGCGGAGATCGTCGTGGAGCCCTGCGTGAAAATGGAAAAGATCGAGGAGATATTCGGCGTTGCTCAAGGTGTGGAAGTTTCAGATTAGCCTCTTCGGGATACTCTTCGCCGCCATCCTGATGGAGGCGACCGTCATCCCTGCCGTCTGGGCGCCGCTCAGGGTGGATTTCTTCATCGGCATGATCATCGGGCAGATCATCTTCGTACCCTTCTCTCAGGGGTTCCCCTTCGTGATTCTCGGCTCGCTCATCCTGCAGGCCTTTTCCGGGGCGCGGCTCGGCCTCATTCCACTGTTATACATCATCATCTTCATGACCATCGAAGTGTTGAAGAACTTCATCTACCTGGAGAACGTCTATACGCAGGCCGTCCTGGGGATTCTCTTCTACTGCCTTTTCGCGGTGGCCACGGCGTTTCTCTCGGATTTCTCCTACCTGAAGGGGATAACCTCTCCCCTCGCGGCGGGCGCCGTGCTCACCGGATGCGTGAGCCCGATGATGGTGTACATCGTGGGCCGGCTCCAGACGGCATATGAACTGGAATATGAATAATACAAACAATATACCCGGGCCGCATATCGACGATGACCTGAAGTGGAAGGCGAAGATCTTCATCGCCTTCGTGTTCGTCCTCTTCACCATCCTTCTGCTGAGGCTCATGAACATGCAAGTCTTCAAGGGATCTTACTATGAGAGCCTGGCCCGGAACAACCGGATCCGGATCGTCAGCATCCCCGCGCAGCGGGGCAAGATCCTGGACCGGAACATGGAGGTCCTCGCAGACAACCGGCCCGCGTACAACCTCATTGCGATACCGGAAGACATCTCGGACGTCTCCTTTATCGCTCACCGGCTCGCCGGCATCCTGGGCAGCGATGAAGAGGACATGATCGAAAGGATCAGGGAGGCGAAGAAAAGGCCGTACAATCCCGTTGCCCTGGCCAGGGACATCAGCTTCCACCAGATGGCGAGCATCGAGACCCAGCTCTATACCCTGCCCGGGGTGTCCATCGACGCCACGAGCGAGCGGGACTATGTGCTCAAGGAACTGGGCGCCCATGTCCTGGGTTTTCTCGGCGAGATATCCCGGAAACAGCTGGAGGGCCTGAAGCCCGGGTCTCCCTACGCCCCCGGAGATCCCATCGGAAAGACCGGGGTGGAGAGCATCTGCGAGGAAACGCTGCGGGGAACCAAGGGGGTCCGGATCTTCGAGGTGGACGCAACGGGACGGAAAACGAAGATCCTGGACGAGAAGCCGCCGGTGCCGGGTGAGGACGTGGTGCTCACCATCGACAAGAGGCTCCAGCTCACCGCCTGCAGGTCAATGGCCGGCCGGGCGGGGTCGGTCGTGGCCATGGATCCTCGGACCGGAAACATCCTGGCTATGGTTTCGTCCCCCAGCTTTGATCCGCATGTATTCTTAAGTCCCATGACGCCCGAGGTCTGGAAAGGGATCATCGAGGATCCCATGCACCCCCTCGAGAACAGGCCGATCCGGGGGCAGTACTCACCCGGGTCCGTGTTCAAAGTGATCATTGCCGCCCTGGCGCTCAGAAACAACTTCATCACCCCTCAAGATACCGTGTACTGTCCGGGCGCGTACAGCCTGGGGGATTCCACCTTCAAGTGCTGGCGCAGGGGAGGACATGGAAACATGGACCTTGTCTCCGCCCTCGCCCAGTCCTGCGACGTCTACTTCTACGTGCTGGGCGAAAGGCTCGGGATCGACCGGATCTCCTCGTTCTGCACCGATCTGGGGCTGGGCAGGCCCACCGGTATTGAGTTCAAGGACGAGCTTTCAGGGCTCGTCCCTACCAAGGAGTGGAAATACAAGCGGTTCGGCGAGCAGTGGCAGAAGGGCGAGAGCGTGATTACCGCCATTGGACAGGGCTTTACCCTGGTCACCCCCATGCAGATGACAAAGGTCATGAGTAGTGTGGTGAACGGGGGCAATGTCCTGACGCCGAGGATCCTGGCCTCTACCGAGATAACGAAGGAACGGACCCTGAACATCCGCGAGGCCGATCTCGCGGTCATCAAGGAAGGACTGAAGGCCGTGGTGGAATCGGAGAAGGGCACTGCCCGGGCCGTCAGGGACCCGGACTTCACCATGGGCGGAAAAACCGGTACCGTGCAGGTGGTGAGCGGCTACTCCTCCAATCTTCCCGATCAGTCCGATCTTCCCTATAAGATCAGGGACCATGCGTGGTTCTTCGGGTTTTCCCCGGTCGAGGATCCCGAGATCGTGGTGGTCGCCATCATCGAGCACGGAGGGAGCGGATCGAGCATCGCCGCACCGGTGGCCAGGGATGTGATAAAAGAATATTACGCAGGCAAAGGACCGTGTGATGAGCAGGTATGCCAGGATAACCGATAACATCGACTGGGGTCTCATCACCACGGCCCTGGCAATCGTATTCATCGGGCTTTTGTGTTTATATAGCTCGTCGCGGGGCACCAGCTTGGCCATCTTCTACAAGCAGCTCATGTGGATCGCGATCGGCGTGCTGGTTATGATCGTCGTGTTTGTCGTGGATTACCGCGTGCTGCTGAGGTCGGCCTGGCCCCTGTACATCTTCATGATCCTCGGGCTCGTACTGGTGCTCGTCATAGGAAGGGAGATCTCCGGGGCACGGAGGTGGATCTCGCTCGGGCCCATGGGTATCCAGCCCTCGGAGCTGGCGAAGATCATCATGATCATCTGGCTGGCGTACTGGGGGGAGCAGAAAAAGCACATCCAGGGCTACGGCATTCGGGAGCTCGTGTTGCCGACGTTCTTCATCCTTATTCCCGTGGGGCTCATCCTCGTGGAGCCGGATCTGGGAACCGCCGGGATCGTGGCCCTCATCTCCTGCACGCTGATGCTTCTTCTGGGGATCAAGAGATCGACCTTTGTCGGTCTGCTGGTCCTGTTCATATCCGCCATGCCGTTCGTCTGGTTCTCCCTCAAGGAGTATCAGCGCCTTCGGATCCTTACCTTTCTCGATCCCTCGCGGGACCCGCTGGGAAGCGGCTACCACGCAATGCAGTCAAAGATCGCCGTGGGTTCGGGAGGCCTTCTGGGCAAGGGGTTTCTCGAAGGCACGCAGACACAGCTGAGGTTTCTGCCCGAGCACCATACGGATTTCATCTTCTCGGTGGTGGCCGAGGAGTGGGGGTTCGCGGGTTCGGCCCTGCTCCTGCTCCTGTACATAGGGCTGGTGACCAAGATAACCCAGATCGGCTTCAAGGCGAAAGACCGGTTCGGCACCATGATCTGTTTCGGGGTGGCGGCATACTTCACCCTGCACATCTTCATCAACATCGCCATGGCCGTCGGGATATTCCCGGTGGTGGGCGTGCCCCTGCCGTTCATCAGCTACGGCGGCTCCTTCATGCTCATCAACTGGATATGCATCGGCCTGGTCCTGAACATCGCCTGGAGGAGGTTCATGTTCTAGCCCTTCTTTCAGGACATTCCGGTCCGGGGCAGCCGCGGCAGGAGCATCCGGGCCGTGATCGTGCAGGTGCTCCCTTGGACGCTTCGCCTGTATGCCAAGGTGCGGCACATCAACGAGCCGTGCAAGTACCCCCGCGCGGGCGCCCCCAAGTGCACCACGTCATGCACCGCAGGTCCGGATGCCGATACAAAAAAATCCGGCTTGAAGCCGGATTTTTTTTCACGTGGGAGGAATCCCCTCCCTTTCATGAGAGAGGATGGGTCAGAGAAGCGCCCGGGCACCCGCCACCTTGAGCATCTGTGCCACATCGCCCCCGGCCCCTTTCAGAAAACAGGGTTTCCCCTTCTCCTCAAGGGCCTGCTTGAGATGGAAGAGAAAGACGATTCCGGCGGAGTCTATGAACCGCAGCCGGCTGAGGTCGACCTCGCATTCCGTCTTGTCTTCATGGGAGACGAGGATCCTGATGAGATCGTGCGGAATACTGGACACGCACAGCTCACCAGAGAGACGAAGAATGATTCTGTTCCCGTTCTTTTCCAGCTCATACTGGGGCAGAGGTGTTCCGATCGCCTCATCCAGCGCGTGCAGGGCGTCGTCAACGTCGCGATATTCACGATGGGACACCAGGTCGTACAGGCGGTTGTATTTCAGGTTTTTTCTCATGTCCTCGCTCAGTCCCGCAAAGAATACCCCGAATGCTGAGGCATCCATGAGAAGGATGATATTAAGGAGAAACCCCAACCCCGCGGAGTCGGTAAACCCCACCTCGCTGAAATCGAGGATGAGGTGCGCCGCCGGTTTCCGGGGGACGAGTGCCTGTATCCGTTCGGCGGATCCGGCATCGAGAACCCCGGGCAGGACGATATGGAGAAACTCTCGGGACCCCATACTGCCGTGCCTGGATACGATCTCGTTTTTGCACTTTCTCAGGTAGCCGTGGGGTGCTGTCGCCCGGGCATGCTGATAGAAAAGGACCGAAGGCCACAGAAGCGCCCCGATCTTGAACAGGTCTATGAGGTAGCGCTTCCACAGGCGTGCCGGGTCCCGGGATAACCGCCAGAGCCATTCCATGCCCGCGTTCTGCATCCACAGCGGTGCGCGGTGTACGGACCCGGCGATGAAATCGAAGGTGCCTCCCACCCCGATGGACACCGGCACCTTCAGGCGGCCTCTATTCCGTTCGAACCAGATCTCCTGCTTGGGGTTGCCGAAGGCTATGAGCAGGATGTCGGCCCTGGATTCATTGATTCTGCCGACGATCCCGCTGTCGTTCTCGTACGACTCCGGGAGTTTCGTCCCCCGGACGTGGACAAAGGGCGAGTCCCATCCGGCGATCTTCAGGCCCGGGTTGGCCTGCTCGAGTCTGCCTGCGGCCTTCTCGGCCGCTCCGGGATTTCCGCCCAGAAGGTAGATGGACCTGCCTCTGCCAGCCGCCTCACTCGCGATACGGGGCACGAGATCTGCTCCGGTGACCCGCTCGCTCAGTGCCGGCCCCAGGAGCCTGCTCGCCCAGACAAGGGGCATCCCGTCGGCGGTAGCCACATCCGCTCTCCTGAGGATCCTCTGGAGCTCGGGATGAGAGGATTCCCGCAGATTCCAGCTCAGGGTGTTCGCCAGGAAATCCGCGTTTACCGTGCAGACGAGCCTGGGCCTGCCATCGTGGGCATAACATTCCACGAGATGGAAGATCTGCTCGACGGTCTGATCCATGGTGAGGCGGTCAATGGGTACACCGAGGATGATGACGGGTTCGCGCTTCATGACAGGGATGCTCCGGATGTCGGCATATGCTCTCTCTCTCTCTCGTAAGTATATGGTCGCTAGATATCGAACAGCACCCCGAACTGATCCAGCACCTCGTCGAGGTTCAGGGTGTGGTCTTCCACTGACTGGAGCATGATCAAAACAGGCTCTTTGTCCGAGCGGCCCAGGGTTATCCTCCTCAGGGTCGCCTGGAGCCAGTATCGCATCACCGAGGTGTGGCGTTGCCTGCCGTTGGAGAACCAGTAGGCCGTCTCTCTGATCATGCCGTCCTTTTCCAGTTGCAGGAGCAGTGCCTCTCCTCCTTCGATGGGTACCACGGTCTTGTTCCAGATCCGCCAGCCCGCACCCCGGAAGCAATACATGGGGTCGTGCACCGCGTGTCTGTTTCCTGCGCCGTCGATTGCGATCAGCACGAGCTCGTCGGCCCCGAACCGGTAGTATCTCTTGATGACCTCGGCCTTGCGGTAGATGGAAAGCTCGCTCGAGGTCAGGGGGATATCCGTGCCGGCAAAACCGAGCCCTTCAGCGGGTATGGCATGGATCCGGCTTCTCTGAGCGGGAAGCGAACAGATATCGAAGACGATCCCCAGGATGATGGCGATGCAGAGCCCAGTCCACAGGAGCCGGCGTGCAAGTGCGCTCACGAGCTCCCCCGGGAAACGTGCTGGATGGTACGAACGAGGTACAGAGAGGTCAGAGATGCCAGGAGGATACGGGCTACGGTGGTGTATTCCACGAAGAACCTCCCGCCGAGCCAGTCCAGTGCAGGCATCCAGGCAGGAGACGAGGACAGCCAGAGGAGGTGGGCTCCTGAAGCCGGCATCAGAGAGCCGACTGCCAGAGCCAGCCCGGCATGACTCAGGACACGCAGAGACCCCACCCCGCCGATAAAGGAAAAGAACAGGGCGAGGCCGAGCAGGATCGGTCTGTCCGGGACCTCCGGGGGAGACCCTTCCATTCGGCTACACCAGAAGACCGCCACCGGCGAAAGCCACAGGACAAAAGCTCCCGCGCCCACGGGAATGCTCGATGAAGACAGCCAGGTCTCGACGAGATCCAGGGAGCACAGGACACAATAGGCGCAGATAAGGAGCGTGATGAGCGAAGGTCTTCTCATAGGGAAGATGGGGTTCCGGCCTTGCGCAGGCATGATTCCTGGACGGAGAGGACTGTCCAGGAAAGGCAGAGCATCAGAACGAGCACGATCCAGCCGCCCCAGGTATGGAACATTCCCAGAGCAAACTCCGAGCCCAAGGTCAGGGCGGTCACGCACAGGACAACGATTCTTAAGGTGTTGGCGAGCCAGGCGATGAGCACCAGGGCCGGGATGTTCCACCAGTAGCTCCGGTATCCGCCGATAAAGAGGTATGCCAGGGCCGAACCGGCGATGAGCATGGACTGGAGAACGTTCATACCCGAGCATGCCTCGCCCACACCCACCGGCAGGCCCTGGACGATGATACTCGTCCCCTCGTGGAGCACGTTGAAGCCCATGGAAGCAAAGATCTCCGCAGTCACCCATGCCCCGGTGATCCGGAAGTACCAGCCGACCGCGTCTCCCTCAATACTGAGCCAGGGAAAGGCCAGAAAAGGCAGCACCATGAGACGCCGGATGCGGGGGAGCGCGTCCTGCTCGACACGGGATGAGATCCAGGTCCACAGAAGACAGATCCAGCCGGCGGTCAGGAGGAGGGTGATATCCAGAAGCAGACCGAGGATATAACCCGAAGCGCCGATAATAAGGCTGCTCGATGGCAGCGGAGGCGGTGCCTTTCGCCGTTTCCAGGGCGCCCCCAGCCAGATGAAGAGGGGGAGGGCTATGATGACCGGCAGCGTGTTTTCCGGGGAGGTCATCCAGCTCGAATCACGCACCCAGATATGGACGGCCGTAGCGGTCAGAAAGAGCAGGAAGAAAAGATTACGAAAGATCATGGCCTTCTTCCCGGGAAATCTTCTCGATGTTTTCCCTGAGCTCGAGCATGTCAGGGAAATAGAGCATGAGCTCTTCGGTCAGTTTCCGCGCCCTTTCCCAGTCCCTGCGCTCAAATGCCCTGCGGGCCAGATAGGCCTTGGCCTCCAGGGAATCTCTCTCCAGGAGGGAGAACAGCCGGTCCGCCTCCCGGGTGTCTCCCGTGCCCAGGGCGATCCTCGCGAGGATTTCACTGCCGGCCACGCTTTTTGAGAAGGCGGGATTCCCCGCCGCGATCCGTTTCGATTTTTCGAACTCCTGACGGTCCAGGTGAGCGACGCACAGCATCCATGCCGACCTGAGCCCGATTGGTCCGTCATGGCGCGCCAGGGGCTCCAGCATTCCGCAGGCCTCGGATGTGCGGTTTTCCGCCAGGAATATCTCGGCGATGAGCATGTCCAGGGAAGGGCTCGATTTCTGGCGTCCGGCAAAATCGAGTGATGCCTTGTTTCCCCGGTTGTATCTCAGGGCCTGGGTAAGGCCGTAGGCCAGCCAGTCAGGGAATCCATCGGGTATGGTGGAGAGGGTGTGGAGCCGCAGAGCGGCCTCGCACCATCCTCCGGCAAGGAAGATTGCACTGAAGATATCCCGGCTCTTCAGGAGATTGTCAAGCTCCCGGCTGACTGCGATACCAGGCGATGTAGTCGTATTCTCCTTCCGCACCAGCTCGTCGAGCTGCCGGAAGAGCTGGTGCTCGAGCTCGTCGCCCTGTGCAGGAACGGGTTTGCCGACCCCGGGCTCGACGAACACCCCCCACCTGCGGTATACCAGCGCGATCTGCAATGCGCGTTCGATGCCCCCGTGGAACGAAACATCCTTGAAGGGGCTTGATCTCAGCAGATCCAGAGCCTTAGACTCGGACCCTTCGTCGAGGGCCTGGATCAGTTTCAGCCAGAAGACCTCCTGGCGGCTGTCCGTGAGCTTCTGCACCATGATATTGTCCTGAAGGGACCGCTCGTCCCAGAATTTCTTCTCAGGCAATGAACGCATGAACAGGATGAGGGGCTTCAGATCTCCTGCAGGTGGTTCCCCCGCGGCCGCTTCACTCTCGAAGGGGTGGGCAACCTTTGACCAGAACAAGAACTTGACCCAGGGATAACCCAGGGGGGAGTCGCTCAGGCCGTCAGCCCATGTCTCGAGCGCAAGGGCATACCGCCCCTGCCTGCGGTAAAACTCGGCGAGCTGGTCCCTCTGCAGGGGGTTTGCCGGGTCGCACAGATGGGCTGCCACATATTCCACCCGTGCCATGGATGTTCTTCCCAGGTGCTCCAGCACCTGGCCTCGGAACGAACGGACATCAGCGTTGCGCGGGTCCGCCCGGAAGGCTTCTTCGAGAAGATCCCATGCCCCTCCGAGGTCATGGTTGGCCCGCAGGAGGGCGATCCTGATGAGCCGTGCGCAGTCCGCTTTTCCCTCGAAGGATTGTGATTCCAGCAGTGCGAGCGCCTCATCCGGCCTCCCCAGGGTAATGAGCACATCGGCATCCAGGGCAAGCCAGAGCTCCGGGCTCTTCTCCCTGGACCGCCATGCATCCCGCACCTGGGTGAACAGGTCCATGTTCCGCATCTGCAGGAGGGACCGCGCGACCAGCAGCGAGGCCTGCTCGTGAGTAAGCACCTCCAGAGGATGCTGGCCGTAGAGATAAAGGAGCCGGCGGATATTGCGCACCTGTGCAAGGGCCTCGATCTCCAGAGAGAGCCACTGATCCGAACTCTCCTCGGCAGTGGAGGCCTTCATGGACCGGATGATCGCCAGGGCCTCCCGGCCCATGGATTTCTCCAGCAGGACGCGCACCGTCTCCTGCTGACGCCTTTCCTGCGAGCTGATGACGTACGAGCGCCAGGTGTAGAAACCCGCCGCACCAGAGGCCCCCAGGATTGCAATCCCGACGAGGAGGAGCACCTTGTTTTTGAGAGAAAGCTTCATCAGGTGATGTCAGACCGGTGCTGAGCAAGAAGGGTGTACTTCCGGTAGATCACCAGACTGACGAACGACCCCAGGATGAGCAGGGTTGAAGGCTCGGGCATGTTGGTCAGGGCGGTGATGTTGGCCGCCCCGATATCCACGGCAAAGAGCAGGTCCTTGAAGTCGCCGTTGGCATCGCCGTAGAGGTCTTCGAACCCCACAAAGAGGTAGGGACTGCCGGGCATGACGAACGCCAGGGTGTGGTTCAGCCCGTCGGGATTTGCGGATGTCCGGGTGGAAAAGACGTCCGTGCCTCCCCGGGCGCCGTCTGCAATCAGAAAGAAATCCAGCTGCGTTCCTGCGGAGAGGGTTCCCAGGTTCACGAAGTCCCCGGGCACGAGAGGCTCTTTCAGGGAGCGGATGGACTTTTTGGTCTGCAGGGAGGGCAGTGAGAAGTTTCTATGGGGCTCGGTGGCGTCGGGAAAGATGAGCAGGGGATTTCCTTCCGTGATCCCGCTCCCGGAGGTGTTGAATCCCAGGGTGTTTTTATAGGTGGTGTTTTCTCCCACGAAATAGACCCGGGTATCGTACTGGGTCGCCAGACTGATCTTCGACGGATCCAGAGACACCGTAGAGGTGAGCTGGGTAAACGACGGGGCAGTGAGGTCCAGATTTCCCCATTCTCTCATGGAGGGGAGATAGTTGTTCTGAAAATCAGCGGATTTCTCATCCGATGCGAGCCCCCGCACCGTGTCCACGATCTCCAGGCCGAACGGGCGGGCGGGAGACTGGATGGGCGAATCCTCTGCCTTGGATATGCCCGGGTGTGAGACTGTGAGAAGGCCCATGATCATGCAGGCAATAAACTCCGTCTTATGCGACCGGGATCCGGTGTCTCTCCGGGGCGGCTCGCCTGACCGGTGATCGGATGATATTTTCTGCCTCATGGTTTTCCCTCCCGATGCATCATTTGCAGTGAAAAGTCCATAAAAAGACCAGCTATGTGATCTGTTTTTCAAGATTATTATCGGCATATTTCACGACAACCTGAACATACGGCAATCCGGGCCGTCTATGGTGCCTGGATAACGGGACGATTCGAGACACCGCTGTCCCGGGATAGTTCCGGTTCACTCCTCCCTGGCGACGATCTCGACCGGGTCCGCAGGCCGCGCGACAACTCCTGCACGGGCCCGGGAGAGGAGGGCGGCAAAACCCCGGATGCCTGCTATGGCGCCGAGCAGGCGGGTGAGGTTTTCTCCCGAGAGGTGCCGCTCCCACATCCGTTCGCAGAAATCGGGGAGCAGGACCTCTTCACTGAGCGGGCAGGGCTCGTAGATGATGGAGTCCATCCAGGGCCGCAGCACCCCCCGCAGCAGCGAGGAAAAATCCACGGGCGACTGGCGTGAGGTGATTCCGTGCCAGCCGAACGTCCGCTCCATGATCCCGCATCCCTTCAGGAAGGCCTTGGCAGGGAGGTCCAGACTGCAGGGTGCATAGGCCGGCAGGAGGGTTCTCTGCCACCGCACCTTGAGGGACTCGGGCAGGGAGGTTTTCAGCATGTCGCGGTATATCCGGTGCCCGAAGCGCAGAGAGAAGGGGATGGAGGTGATGAGATCGAGCAGGTGATAGTCGAAAAAGCAGGCCGCCGACTCCACCGCCTCCCGCATGATCACCGTGCCCATGGAGGTGGATCTCCGTACGCGGTTCTCCAGGAAAAACCGGTCGGCCATATCCGCCGGGGCGAGGCCCTCGTCCATCCGGGAAAGCCCCGCTTGAAACAGGCGGGACGGATACCGGTGCCCTTCCAGGCGGTTCAGGTCCGGGATTGCATCTTCCAGAGATCCTTCTCTGAGGAGTGTGTTCCTCCACTGGAAGAGTTTTCGGGCAAGCTCTGCAGGGCTCGCGGGAGCCGTCCATGCCCGGCGCAGGTAGGAGCCTCCGAGGACCAGGTCTCCTGCATACCCGTTGAGAACGATGTCCGCGTGCTCCTTCAGGACGTGGAGGTGGAAGAGCATGTGGCAATCGAAGTAATTGAGGAGCCCCTCGCTCATTCTGATCCCCTCGTCGAATCGATCAGGGATCAGGTGATGGGCATAATCGCAGTCATGGTGACGGGTTCCGTAGAGCCGGGAGACCTTGCCTGCCAGGATCCGGTCAAAGGAGTCCCTTTCTCCCCAGGTAAAGGTCTGCACCTCGATTCCCAGGCGGGATGCGGCGGCGAGGAGGGACCGGGAATCAAGACCGCCGCTGAGCGTCACGCCGATGCGGCCGGGCCTCAGTGCCTGCCGCTTCACCGCTGCCAGGAAGAGCTGTCCGAGCTCTTCGGCCAGCTCCCTGCCGTCCGCGGCCTGTGCCCGCGGGGTAAAGTCATAGTGCCAGTAGGTACGGAAAGAGAGCGTCCCGGCCTGCCTGGTCAGGACCGTGGCCTGGGGGAAGGCCCTGACCCCGGACACCAGGGTGGTCTCTCCGAGATAATCGTCGATCGTGAGAAACTGTGCGATGCCCTCCAGGTCCCAGGCACCGTCAACGATCCCTGCCAGGACGGGGCCCACGACCCTTCCTGACAGGCAGAACCCCCTGTCGGTATGCGCCCAATACATGGGATAGAGGCCGTATCGGTCGTTTGCGGCCACCAGGAGATCATCCTCGGGGTCGTAGAGCACGACGAAGAACGCCCCGCTGAGACGGGGAAGCGCCGTATTGAGGGCCCCTGTCCTGAGCAGCCGGGCGAACACGGCCGGGTCGCTTCCCACGTCCGGATTGGACTTGCGGAACTCGATGAGGTAGTCGCTTTCGTGGAGCTCGCCCATGAGGAGAGCCCAGAGCCTCTCCCCGGGCAGATAGACCGGCATTATACCTTTCCGGAGCTTGTCCGGACTCACCAGGCCCAGGAGGGTGCGCCTGGAGATGCAGTAGTGGTTCACCGGTTCCCCGGAAAAGGCGAGCGCAGACGAGAGCAGCCTGGCGATCCCGTAAAGGTCGTCTTCCCGGTTTTTCTGGACGATGTATGCTCCGGCCATGCCTTCTCCCTCCTCCTCTTCAGAAGCTCCCCGACCGCGGGCCGCCCTTGTCCGCGTTCCCGCCTGCCTGGTACCCCCGGTTCTGCAGGGGTGCTCCGGTGACAGTGGTGAGCAGATACCTCAACACCCCGAGGAACTGGGGATATACAGCGAAAGCGAGGTGCGCGCAGTACAGGGCCGCCGCGGGGAGGTCCCGGGGCGAATCCATGAAGCGGTATATCCTCAGGAAGGGCCTTCCCGCCAGCAGGCCTGCCACGACGGCCGCCGCCCTGTACCTTTTCAGGGCCGCTCCCAGAGTGAGGACGGTCGCAGGGGCCAGGGCGCTCATGCAGATGCGGAGCAGAGGCCTCAGGAAGAAACGCTCGCGCTCCCGCCCGTACCGCAGCCCGACCTGGGCATAGGCGTGACCGCTGCGGAAAGCCCGCCTGGCATACTGGCGGAAGGTGGTCATGTTCAGGTCGTGCACGGCCAGGTCCGCGGTCGTCCGGTATATGACCCATCCCTGCCTGCGCAGGCGGTAGCTGAGATCGGGGTCCTCTCCGGCCACGAGAGACCCGTCATAACCTCCGGACTGCTCGATCGCGTCCTTTCGCACGAGCACCATGCCGCCGAATACCCCTGCCGGGCCTTCGGTGAACAGGTGCCCGTTTCTGCCTGCGGATATGCCCCATTCCATGTTGCCGATGAGGTGGTAGACGTTCTTTCCGGGATATCGCTCACGCACCCTGCCCGCAACGGCTGCCGTATTTCCCCGGAGATGGGGCAGCGCGGCGCGGAACCATCCCGGCTCGAGCAGGGTGTCTGCATCCAGAAACTGGATGACCGGGAAGCCAGCTGCAGCCATTCCCGCGTTGCGGCCTTTGCCCGGGGTCGGATGCGGGTCCTGAAGCTCGATGATCTGCACCCTGCCGTAACTCTTCGCTATCTCCACGCTCCTGTCCATGGACCCGCCGTCCACATAGACGATCTCGAGGCATTCCTGCGGATAGTCGGCGGCGAGCACCGATGCAATGCACTCGCCCAGGCACCGCTGGACGTCGAGCCCGATGATCACCACGCTGATGCGCTGGGGATCAGGTCCGCCCGGAAGGCGGGTTTTGTCGTGAGCGGCCCGGGGATCCCCGGTGCGGCCGATCATGCCCTTTCTCCCTTGCCGAACCGGTCCCTGACCAGGATGGACGCCATGATGCAGGCGCCGGAGAGGGCCTCCCGCCTCTTCGCTCCCGCGCTTTCGGACCGGGACTGAATATTCCGGGCAAACACCAGCAACCTCCAGATGATCTCCGTGAGTGCGGAGAGGATCACCCACGACAACCCGTGCCATTTCCGGTAGTATCTGAGCTCACTCCTGATCCGCTGTGTAACCATCTGTCTTCCCTGCGCGGATATCCTGCCGCCTGATTGCACGGCGCTCTGCCCCCCGAGGTGGACCACCTGCGCATGGGGGTAGAAGACCACGCTCCATCCAGCTTTCTGCGCGGCCCTGCAGAAGTCGATCTCCTCGAAATAGAGGAAATACCGCTCGTCGAGGGGCCCGGTGTCGTCGAACACCTCCCTGCGGATCAGGAAGTAGGCCCCCACGACCCACCCCACCTCAAGGGGATGCGCATGGTCCCACCAGGAAAAGTCCACCCGTCCGAAGAACCGTGAAGACGGGCGGCGGGCGGTCAGCCCGGTCATCACGAGGAGCTTGTTCAGAGGGCTTGGGTGCATCCGGGCCGATGCCTGCATCGAGCCGTCCGGGTTCGTGAGCCTGCACCCCAGGATCCCGGCTTCGGGATGGTCGTCCATGAAGGCAATGGTCGATTCCAGCACCCCGGGCCCAATGAAGGCGTCGGAATTCAGCAGCAGGACATAGCGCCCGGAGGCCTCGCGGATGCCCGCGTTGTTTCCGCCTGCGAACCCCCTGTTCGCCGGAAGGCGGATGAGCCTGGCCCGGGGGAACTCCTGCTCCACCATCCGTGCGGAGCCGTCATCCGATGCATTGTCCACAACAATGACCTCCCAGGACAGGGCGGGATCGCACTCCTGAATCTTTTTCAGGCACGTCCTCGTCGTCTCCCGGGTGTTGAAGGACACCACGACGATGGAGAGGTCGAGGCCGGTCGAGCCGGAGTCCCTCTCTGGCGCTCCATATGGTGTATGAATGCCGTGCATTGTCATCATCCCTGGCGGGGTGCGGGGGGTATGATCTCTTTTCTCCTGCCCAGCCCGAGCCGTTCCATCTGCCAGGCGCGAAGTGACTCCCTGAACCCGGGATGCTCGTACCTCCCGGTCTTCGTGATCCAGCCTTTGAGAAATCCGCAGAAGATCAGGATCCCTCCGATGAGAAAGGGCCGCTCCATCATGCGGTAGGCGCTCACCGCCATCATATACAAGGGGTGGGTGCCCATGAAGTACTGGCCCCAGCCCCACCTGATCCGTCCGTGAAAGATGGTTTTGTGCGAGGATCCCATGATCCGGTGGTCCGTGATCATCAGCTCGGCGTCCGGAAAGCTCCTGGTCCGGAAGCCTTCCATCCGGCAGCGGTGAAAGGTGATCCCGTCCCACATGACCTGCGGCACGAAGCCGCCGATGGCGTCGAAGCACGGTTTCGTCAGGCAGAGCATTCCCCCCAGCACGCTCTCGTCCGTGATGCGCTCCTCCACGAGCCTTTCGCCTTCGAGCCGGAGGAAGAGCTTGCCGCTTGCAGCCCCGAGGTACGGGTCCCGGGCGAACTTGTGAAAAAGAGTCTCGAAGTACCGGGGACCGATGGTGAGGTCGCCGTCCATCTTGCAGATGAAGTCATAGCGGCTTGATTGAATTGCCCGGTATCCGTCGTAGAACGCATCGACCACGCCCGGGCCCACCCGTCTCTCGCCCCGGTCCTCCCGCCTGACATACAGGATCCTGGGGTCCTTGAGCGCCGCCTCGCGGATGATCTCGCCGGTCCGGTCCGTGGAGCCGTCATCAACCAGGATGTACTCCAGCGGGCCCACGCTCTGGTTCAGGACGCTTTCGATCGCGAGCGGCAGGTAACGCTCTTCGTTGCGGACCGGAGAGATGATGATGTATCCGGGCGACTTCTCATTCATGGCTGGTTCTCCTTGAACAGCGAGGCGAGCATCCGGGCGTTGCGGGCAAGATCGAATTCCCGCCCGATCTTTTCCACTGCCTGCCGGGTGATACGCTCGCGCAGGCGATCGTCTCCGATGACCTCTTCGATGACCGATGCAAGGTGTTGGGGATCTTCCGGGCCGGCAAGGTACCCGCTCACCCTGTCCCGGATGAGCTCAGGGATGCCCGTGAGCCGGGTGGACACCACGGGGACGCCCGAGAGCATGGCTTCCATGAGCACCACGGGGATCCCGTCCATGTCGCCCTCCCGGTCTTTTTTGCAGGCAAGGACAAAGATGTCGAGCCCGTCGAGCCACCCCGGGACCCTGTCGTGGGGGAGGGGGCCGATGAATCCGATCTCCCCGGTCAATCCCAGCGAACGGGTCAGGGTGAGAAGGTCTTGCTTCAGGGGGCCGTCGCCTGCAAGCTCCAGGGTGAAGGGGGTGCCGGAGTCCTTCAGGATCCTGCACGCGCGGATCAGGGTGTCGAACCCCTTCTTCTCCACCATTCGTCCCATCGATCCGAGCCTGACGGGCCGGTGGATTTCCCGGGATTTGTGAGGGGCAAACGTCTTCGCGTCCACGCCGCAGTGCACCACGCGGATCTTTTCAGGCAGCGCGCCCTGCGACATGAGATACTCGCGATTGAATGCGGAGATGGTCACCGTGAAGGCCGACCTCCTCACCTTGTGCTCCAGGAGCCAGGCATGCACGAAGATGTCGTTGGCATGGGCGGTAAAGCTGTACGGCACGCCCGAGAGCAGGGACGCATACATGGCGATATCGGTAGGGACATGGGCGAAATGGGCATGGATGTGGCTGCAGCCTGTTTTGACAAGAACGCGCGCCACGGTCGAGGCAGCCAGGAACCGGAACACGAGCCCGGCAGCCGTGCGGCTGAGCACGCCAATGTGCAGGACGTCACCGGCCAGAGTAGTGAGCGCGGCGATGAACTTCCCCGGCCTGGTGATCGCGGTCACCAGGGCATTGGCGAACAGGGTTCGCCGGGGGAGTTGGTAGAGATACCGGGTCTTTCCGGCGAGCTCCCACACCTCGTCCTCTTGTGCCCTTGACCCGGGCAGGTGCACGGAGATGGGAACCACGCCCACCCCGTTTCGCTGGAGCTCCAGGATTTCCTGGTACACGAAGGTGGCGGACAGGGCCGGGAGCTCGGGCGCCAGGTAGGCGATGGTCAGCTTCCCGTCTGCGGTTCTGTTTTCGGATCGGCTGCTCATTTCCTCTTCTTCACAACCCGCGCGGGCGAGCCCGCCGCGATGGAGTAGGGGGGAATGTCCGATGTAACCACGCTGTTGGCCCCGATCACGGAACCTTCGCCGATGGTGGTCCCGGGCAGGATGCAGCACCCGCGACCGATCCATACGTCCCTGCCGATGCAGATGGGCGATGCGGTGTGCTCCTGATAGCGCATGGGCTCATCCGTGCCCATTCCATGGTTCGCGTCCCGGATCGATACGTACTCGCCGATGATGGTGAAGTCCCCGACGGTGATCCCGGCATAGGAGACCAGGGTGCATCCCCGGTTGATCCTGACCTCTTCGCCCAGACGGATACGGCCCTCTCCCTCGGTGCCGAGCTCTATGTCCCTGCCCAGCCGGCACCCTTTGCCGATCCGGATGTCGTGTGTGCCGCCGAGGAGGACGCGGCCGTCGCACTGCACGCTGACATCCACGCCCTTCAGAAAGGCCTTCAGGCGCGCACGGTGCCAGATCCGGGCCATGCCGGATGCACGGGGTGCCATGACGCGCGCAAAAGGCGCCAGAAGAGCGGTCGCCACGGTCAGCACGAGTTTTCTCACAGTTCGGGCACCCCGGCTGCCGGGTATCCGGCCTTTTCGCGGATGAGACAGGTGCATCCGGAGACCGCGAACGCGAGGACCAGCATCACGGCCATGAAGGGGAGATTCCAGGGTCCCAGACCGTTGAGGGCGGGACGAAGCAGGATGTACAGGCACGATGTGGCCGAGCAGGTGAGAACGATCCGGCCCCAGGGAGCGAGGACCCGCGCGAGGGGAAACCGGATGGCGCGCAAGAGGCAGGCGGTCTCGGCCGCGACAATGACCAGCACCGAGGCGAACACGCCCGCGGCGGCCCCGGTGAGGCCGTAATGCCGAGCACCCGCGGGTACCAGCAGACAGACGGCCAGGAACCCGGCGGCCATGGAGAGGGTCTCGTATTTTGGCTTGCCGAGCGCCAGAAAGGTGTTGCTGTTGATCGCCGCAACCACGAGCAGGATCCCGCCGAGGCTGAACCAGAACAGGGAGATGCAGGCATCTGCATAGCGTGGATCGTAGAGCAGCGCGATCACATCCCGGGAAAACAGGGCGAGCATCATGGAGGCCGGAATGGTCAGGGCGAGCATCAGGGTGATGGATCGACCGTACATGCGCGCCACCCGGGGGATGTCGTGCTGTGCTGAGCTGACCGCCGGCAGGTAGGACTGGAGAAAGATCTGATGGCACACCATCCAGATCAGCATGCCGATGTTGCGCCCGATGCTGTAGATACCCAGGTCCTTCATGGGAAGCACCTTGCCGATCATGAGGATGTCGGCATTCATGGCAAGGAAATAGATGAGGGAGTTGGCAAAGATAAAGGAACCGAAACGCAGGATCTCGCGGCCGAATGCCCGGTGAAATCTGACCCTGGGCCGGTAGGGCACCGCGATGAACGAGCCTGCCAGCCGGTAGAGCACTGCGAGCACGTTGCCGATGGCAAGGGCGTACACCGACCGGAGGATGAGGGCCAGGACGATCGAGCTGACGAGCCCGAGGGCCTGCGATCCGAGCTCCAGGGCGACCTTTTTTTCCACCCGGAACTTCCGGATGGTCAGCGTGATCGCCGGATTCTCCATACCCAGGAGCAGGGGGCTCAATGACAGGACCAGGAAAATCCCCGTCATCTCGGACTGCCCGTAGTAAAGAGACAGGGGGTAGGCCATGGTTGCAAGCGCGAGCGAGAGGAGCGCCCCCCGAATGACGGAGATGACCCATGCCGTGTCCAGAAATTCTTCCTGTGCGCCTTTGGGGTTCTGGATGATGGAGATCCGGATGCCGACATCGGTGACGAGCTGGATCATCACGAGGATGACCTGGGCCGCGGCCATGAGCCCGAATGCCTCCGGAAAGAGGATCCGCGTGAGAATGAGGCTCCCGGCCATCCGCATCAGGTGGCCCGTGCCTTTTTCCAGAACGGTCCACAGGGCCGCCCGGATGCTCTGGAGCTTCAAGGAATGGACCTGGGGCCTGGCAATCAGGTCGGCCAGGAAGGAGAGCGCCTTCCGGGCCGTTGTGAGGGCGCCCGGCCTCATGAGGGGTCTGTCCTTTGAGCGGATAGCGCTTGTGGGGGTTTCGGTTTTCCCGTATACATTTTACCAATGATCCTCAATGATTCGATGCGCCATGGGCCGTGCGGAAGAGGCGGATACGGGCGGAGGGGCGGATGAAGCGCGCCCTGCTCGCCCTCATTGCCGTGTGCTTGGGCGCCGCCCTTTTTCTCCTGGCCGACCGTTCCGGTGCCGGTGTCCGCCCCGAACCGGGAGAATTCACCATCGGCATGAACCTCTCGGCGGTCACCTACTGGAGCCGCGAGCTCCCCTTCGTGGACGTGGCCAAGGCAAGCATGCCCTGGATCACCCAGAACAGCCGCGACGTTCCCGGGGGCAGGAACCTCTGGGATACGGGCATGCTGGAGCACATCTCCCTGGATGGGGACGGGTATCCGCTGAGCCTGCCGGTAGAGGTCGAGGGGGCCGAGGCCCCGCAGGCCGTGGCCGCGCTCATGTGCAGGACCGGTGACGGCCGCTACCCAGCGGGCAGGTATGTCTGCCTCTATGACGGCCGGGGCGAGATCGGGTTTTCGCTCGACGCACGGGTGCACGCCGGCAGGCCGGGCCGCATCGAGCTCGATGTCGCGCCCACTTCCGCCGGCATCCTCATGAAGATTCTCCACTCGGAAAAGGGCGACCACGTAAGGAACATCCGCGTGTTCATGCCTGGTTTCGAGGAGGCGGGCGGATCGCAGACCTTCAATTCCGCCTTCGTGAAAAGGCTCGAGCCTTTCAAGGTCATCCGGTTCATGGAATGGCAGCGCACCAACGACTCCTGTGTGCGGGACTGGGACCGGAGGACCACTCCTTCCGCTCACACCCAGGCGGGCGGGCAGGGAGTGGCCGTCGAGCACATGATCGACCTGTGCAACCTGCTCGGCGCCGACCCCTGGTTCTGCATCCCGCATCAGGCGAGTGAGGACTATGTCAGGCGTTTCGCCCGCCTGGTGAGGGACAGGCTCCACCCGGGGCGCAGGGTCTATGTCGAATACTCCAACGAGGTCTGGAACCGGATGTTCAGCCAGTATGCCTGGGTGGAGAGCCATGGGGACCCCGCCCTGTCGCACGCCCGGAAATACGCGGCCAGGGCGGGAAAGGTCTTCGCCCTCTGGCAGGACGAGTTCGGAGACGAAAAGGCCCGCGTCGTCCGGGTCGCGTCCGGACAGCAGGCAAACCCCAGGGTCATGGAGGAGATTCTCGATTCTCTCGGGCCCGCCGGCATGGACGCCCTTGCCACCACCGGCTATTTCGGCCTGGGGGCCAAGGGTCACGAGACACTTAAGGCCCTGGGGAACAAGGCCACGGCGCTCGATGTCATGAAATGCGCATCCGAGCACATGCGGGCCGTGGAGATCCCTGCCCTCAGAGCACACGCCAGGCTCGCGTCGCGCGCGGGCGTCAGGTATGTCACCTACGAGGCCGGGCAATCCCTCACCCCCTCTCCCCCGGGAACCGCGCCCGAGTACCTCGGAGCGCTCTGGGGCGCCCAGAAGACCCCTGAGATGTACCGGGCATACCGGGAGATGCTCTCTTCCTTGAGGGAAATGAACGTGGATCTCTTCATGGCCTTTATTCTGGTATCCGCACAACAGACGCGGTACGGATCGTGGGGGCATCTCGAATATCTCGGCGAGCCGTTGTCCGGTGCGCCCAAGTACCGCGCACTTCTGGATGAGATGGGCATAACCTCCGGGAAATAGGAGGCCCCTCTTGCCGGAGAACGAACGGCACCGGCGGTTTTGCCGATAGGTTCACGATAAGAGAATACGGCCCTCATGTCTTCCTCGGGCACGGGGCTCAATGAAATGACTGCTGTTGTCAAATAAAGATTTTTCACAGGAACCTCGGGGCATAGGCGAGCTTCGCAGCCGGGGTTTTTCCTGCTGCGGGAAGCGGTTCTTCCGCGGGCACGTTCAGCCGGGCGAGGCCTGCTATTCCGCCTGCCGCGAGCATGAAGACCGGGTTGATCATGGCGTTGAGCAGGTTGTCCACCATGTACAGGCCCAGGAGCACCGAGAGCACGGCTACGGGCGCTGTCCGCGGGTGGGCCCAGTACCGGGCGGGACAGGTGCGCAACAGCAGGAACACGGGCATGAGGATGCTCAAGGTCAGCGACATCAGGCCCACCAGGCCGTGATTGCCCAGGGCGATGATCCAGAGCCCGTCGGTGACGGAGATGTCCCTGCCCTGTTCGTCGTATACCCGGGCCTTGCCCCAGGTTCCCCAGCCGAACAGAGGGCGCTGCATGGCCTTTTCGGCCAGGATCGTCTCGTTGCCCATCCGGTATTGGAGGGATTCGGCCCGTTGCTGGCTGATGTGCTCCTCGATGAATGAGATCAGGCCCTCTCCCGACCAGGCACCGGTCGCCCGGGCCGGAATATAGAGGAGGGGGACGGCCACGAGGAGGATGAGGAACAGGGGTTTTCCGAACCTGCTCGACAGGAGCAGGACGCCCATCCCCGCCAGCATGAGACCGATGGCCGCCAGTGACTTGCACCACACGGTGGTCCCCAGGAGGAGACAGAGCATGAGGCCGGCCGGGACGCCGCGGAAATTTTTCAGCACCCCTGCCTTGTACAGCCAGACGCCGATGAGCGATGCGCTCATCATCCAGGCCCCGACCATGAGCCCGTGGGACATGAAGACCATGGGGCGCCAGCCCCCCCACCGGTAGGTCTGAGCAAAGCTGTGCTGGTAGAACCCGTAGATCTGGTAGTGCAGCTGGGGGCTCATCCTGCTCTCGTAGAGGCATAGGGGGACATAGATCATCCCGCCGATGAATATGCCCAGGGCCAGCTCTTTGAGGCCCTCCAGACTGTTGAAATACACCCTGCCGATCAGGTAGGGAAAGCCCCAGGTCACGGTCTGCCGGAACACGCCGGACGCCCCGTCGTAGAGGCCGTACCCGTTGGCCAGAGAAGATGCCAGGGGGCAGAGGCACCAGACGATGAGCGGGATGTCCAGGGCCCGGAGCCTGAAGCGCGAGAGGTTCTCCATGTCGAACATGGCCGCGGCCATGAGAATTCCCCAGCAGGTGGCGGACATCTTGTTGTAGTTCGGGAATCCGGGGATGGAGTACTCGGCGTTCGGGAGGAAGAGCCAGGCGATGAGAATGGAGACAATGACCGCGTGGCGCGGCTTCAGCCGCGAGAAGAGCCCGATCACCACCGGGATCCAGGCGAACATGACGATGTGGACGAACGGGCTCATGCGCTGACAAAGGCTCCCCCCTGCCCGGGGCAGCGGAAGATCACGTGCTCGTGCTGGATGATGGCCGGGATACAGGTCATTTCAATGCTGTGCGGTCCTGTGAGGATAAGGAAACATACCGTTAGGGCGACCCGCTGCTGCCGATCACCATGGGATCGGGGGCGTGTTTCCCGGAATGGTCATCCTCGAGGAAGTACTTCACCTGCTTCAGGTCTTTCCTGGTGATTCGGGCGATCCATTGCTCCACGGGCCAGAGGAGGCGGGAGACACAGATCTGGAGCTTGTTCAGATTCCTGGGGGCGCCCCAGTTCAAAACCGCGGCTATGGCCGGCACCTGCAGCCGGAAGAGGATGCTGGAGGCCATGAACAGGTCTTCGTAGAGGGTTTTGTCTCCCTGGACCACCATTACGGTGATGTCCGACTGCAGGATGAAGTACTCCGTGATGTCGCTCAGCAGGATGGGGGCGCAGTCGATGAAGATGAAGCCGTATCGCTGCTTGAGCTCGCGGATCATGTGGGGAACGATGGAGAGGTCCATGGTGGCGAGGTCGTCCGGGGTGGGCGGCCTGCCTGGAAGGATGAAGTCCAGGTCTCGCTCGTCGTCGTGCACGATACATTCCCTGATCGACGCCTTGCCCAGGAGGAAGTCCATGATTCCCGGCCGGTCGCCGTCGATGCCCAGGTGGCTGCCAATGGCGGGGTGGTCGAAACAGGCGTCGATGACCACCACGTTCTTGCACAGCTTCGTGATGGCATGGGCGGTGTTGAGCAGGATCTCGGTGTTGCCGCATTTCCGGTCTATTCCCATGAACACCGCGCACCGGGCATTGTTCTCCTTGCGTTCCTTGTCCAGACGTATGGAGAGGCTCTGGACCGCCTTGGCGGCCACATTGGTGGTGTCGTCGGCAGTGATCCGGGAGAACGGCACCATGCCTGACCCGGTGAACCGGTAGTTCGAAATGGGCCAGGTGGGGTGAGAGCCCAGTCCATGGAGGATATCCTTGCGATCGCGGACCCTCCTGTCGAAGAGGTCGTACACCACGCAAATCATCAAGATGAGACCGTATGACAGGAGGAAAGAAACGACCAGGATCTTCTTCAGGTTGCTTCCTGCAGGGGTTTCGGGTATCCGTGCCCGGGACTCGACCTGGAGCCTTCCTGGGGCCTTGGATTCGAGGGTCAGCTCGCTGATCCTCTCGTCGATTCTGTTGAGGAGTGTGCGCAGGTGCTCGATCTTGTCCGAGATCTGCTTGCCGCTCATGATCTTTTGGGAAACAGCGATTCGCCGGGACAGCGCCTCGCCACGTCTGGCCCGGATCTCCTCCTCTGCTTGTCGTGCGGCCTCATACTGGGCCCTGGCGGTGAGGATGGCCTCGTCCATTTCCAGATCGCGCTTTTGCGAGATCATGCTCGTAGCCTCTTCTTTTTCATATGCCTTGAGCCGGCCGAGCGTATCGGTCAGGGAGGCGATCTTTGCCTCGATCTTCACCCGGCCGGGATGGGCCTCTGGATATTCGGCCATCAGGGACGAGAGCTCCAGCAGCTCCCTTTGTATGGCTGCATGGATCGCACCGGACGAGGAGCTCTGGGCCAGGAACTCGCGGGCCAGGGGATCCAGCGAGGGCCGGCTGTCGGAATTCCTGGCGCTCACCAGCGAGTCGAGCACGCCTTTTTTCAGGATCCTCTCGCTGTACGCCTTGATGTATTCCTCCTGCAGAATTTCGAACTCGGTATTGTGAACATTGTCTTCGCTGCGGAAGGAAAAGGTTCCGGCTTCCTTCCCGATCACCTGAAAGAGCCTGGTCTGCGCGATGATCTCTTCCTCGATTTTCTCCTTCTCGTCCTTCAGATACATGAGGCGGCGGTAGTCCTTCGATTCCACCTCCTGCTGGATCCCGCCCATGTAGATATCGATGACGCCGTTTATGAGCTGTGCCAACCCATCGGGCTTTCTGCCGGTCATCTCCAGGGTGATGAGATGCGTGCCGGCAAGGTGATCGATCTCCATCCTTTCCAGCAGCCGTGATGCTGCCCGGGAAGGCGGTGTGTCTTCCGGGACGAACAGCGACTGAAGCTCCGGTTCGAGCCGGTCCAGGGCCTTCTCGATCACGTCGCGCTGGTGTATCCTGTTTACGTGGGTGCGGACATAGGCGTTATAATAGCTGGTGATGGGAGTCTCTTCGCTCTGGATAATGAAGGTGCTGACAGCGGGGGCCACCAAGATTCTTCCCTGCACCGAGTAGTAGGGCTTGCTCAGCAGGAAGGCCAGGGGCAGACAGAGAACGAGCAGGACGCTGCCGAAGACCGCGATCTCCATCCAGTGCCTCCACACCGTTCCGATGGGATCGAAGGGCTTGTGAGGCTTTCGTCCGTCGATGTCCGTGAATTCGCCGTTCATGGGAGATGACGCCATTTTCAGCCGTTTTCCCTCAAGGTCCCGCGGATGAAAGCCGCTCTGAACACGTGCCGGAAATATCTGCCCAGGAGCTTCAGGTCCTTCCACCGGGTGAACGTGGCGGAGTAGAGCATCTCGGCAGAATAGACCTCGTCGGGGTCAGGATCGAGTCCGAAGTTGATGATGCTCTCGGTGACGAGTCCTGCCTTTGACTTGAGATACACGGTTTGCCAGTCTTTGCCCCGGGCCAGGATTTCTTCCCTGGTGCGGGGCTGAACCCCGATGATCTGGAGATCTCCCCTGACCACGTTGAACAGCCCGGGGATGAAATCAAGGAAGAAATGGGAGAGGATGGTGCCGCTGGTGGAACCGGCCGTGCCCTCCCCGGCCCGGGACCGTGAAAGGCTGATCAGGGAGTATGTCTTCCAGAGGGCGGGATCGTATGCCGCGGGCAGCTTTACCACCTGTTTCCCCGATCCGCTCGTCACCGTGCCCTTGCTCCTCCCATACAGCAGGATCAGGGGGAGGACAGGGACTGCCGGAACGAGGAGCACCAGGGCAAGAAACCGGGAGAAGAATCCGGAAAGCCACTTTCTCACCTGCTTATGCCGGATGTCGCTGAGGATGAAGCTGTCGGTCATGATGACATCTGAGCCGTGGCGCTCGCTGATGAATCGGTTCCGGTCGATGATCGCATCGACCACCTCCAGGGAATGCCCTACATAGGTATTCGGGAAAACGACAGAGCCGGCTATGACGGACCGTTCGTCCAGCACGCAGTTCCTGCCGATCACGGCATAGGGCCCGACCCGCACCCCTTTGCCGATCCGGCAGTTCTGCCCGACATACACCGGGGGAATGACGCGCGCCGTGGGGTGGATCTCGACGTTCCGGGAGAGCCAGATACCGTCCTCCACCTCGTTGCCCGTAAGCAGGAGTCCCGGGAAGCGCTTTTCGAGCATCCAGCGGTGGGCAGCGAGAATCCCGGAATAGGATTCCATGGAGAGTGTGCCGGGCACGTCGATCACGGTGCAGGCGTCGGGCACGGGGCTGAAGACCATGTGCCCGGCATCATCGCGTTCCAACGCATCAAGGAGTCCCTCCACCTGTTCGGGAGCGAGCCATGCCCACCCGGTCCAGAGGCGGGTTGCATCCGGCATCTGCCCGGCATCCTCGATGCAGTAGAGCACCGGCCCTTTTTCCATGGTCTTCTCATCCGGCCTGTGCACATCCATCCGGGGCAGGACGGACGCATCCGCCAGGAGGAACGGGCCACCGGGCATGTCCTGCGAAATATCCCGGACGGTTGCGGCAAGGCGGGACTCGTCCCGCAGCAGGTGGTACTGAAAACGGCATCCCCACCTGTTCCCGTCGCCGAGCAGTTTCTCGATCCGTTGCGGGAGGTGCGAGAGCACGATATGGAAGTCTTTTCTCCCACCCGCGACCAGAAATTCCACTACGTGCCGGATGAACGGCCGGTCCATCAGGGGGAGCAGGGGAACGGGGTGATCGTCTCTCAGCGCGGCCATGGCCGGAGCATCACCCGTGGCGATCAGGATGGTGCCCACCTAATATGCCCCCCTGCCGGTGAGGACCGCGGTGACGGTTTTGAGCAGCAGACGGAGGTCGAGCAGCAGGCTCCGGCTTTCGATGTACTGCACGTCGTACTCCACCTGCTTGGCAAAGGGGACATCCCCGCGGCCGCTCACCTGCCAGATGCAGGTGAGGCCCGGTGTGACATCGAGCCTCCGGCGGTCGGTCAGGGTGTAGCGGTCTACCTCTTCGGGCAGCGGGGGGCGCGGACCCACCAGCGACATCTCGCCCTTGAGCACGTTCCAGAGCTGAGGAAGCTCGTCCATGCTGGTCTTCCGGATGATGCGTCCTACCAGCGTGATCCTGGGGTCGTGTTTCATCTTGAAGGTGATGCTGTCCTTGTGATGGCTCTGATCGAGGATCTTCTCCCGCTGTCTGTCCGCATTCACGCACATGGATCTGAACTTGGGAAACCTGAATTCCTGGCCCCACTTGCCAACCCTTGTCTGCCAGTAGAGAACCGGACCCCCGTCGGTGAGCCTGATGCAAAGGGCGATGAGAACGAAGAGGGGAGACAGCGCAATCAGCAAAAAGGAAGAGGCCAGGATGTCCAGCAGCCGCTTTATCAGTTGTGCCCCGCCCACGACCGTTATCCATGCGGTCTTTTTCCGCCAGAAACGGAAATTGTGCCTGAAGGAGGAGAGCCCCGGGTTTTTTCCATAACGCTCATAGAGCTCTTCGATCAGGTCGATGCGATGATTGGAGGATTTCATCAGTGTTCTCTTGGGGCAGGGCGTCGATAGGGAAGAGTGGCCGCGATCATGCCGGGGATGAGAGAGATGCGCCCTGTTTCGGGAATGCATTCGGTCATCCGGTGATCTCCCGATAAGAAAGGCGAAGAGGTCTCTTGGCCCGGGTGTCTTCAGGGCTCGACCGAGAAAGACCGCAGCGCCTCTTCCCTGGTGTTGTAGATGTCGATGATTTTGTGCATTCTCACCAGCTCGAGCACGGAGCGCACTTGCTTCCGGACGTCACAGAGCTTCAGCGTGCCCCCGGTCTCCTTGATGCGTCTGAGCGTGGTGATGAGGCTGCCGCATCCGGCCGAATCGATGAACTGCACGGCGCTCATATCGAACACCGCCTGAGAGCTCTGCTCGATAATCCGGGAAATACTTTCCTTGAACTCCATTGCATTGCTCGCATCGAGAACCTTGGGCAGGGACGAGATGACCATGATACCGTCGATGTTTTCAGCGAAGAGTTTCACCGTTATCCCCTCCTTTGCAGGAAGAATGTCACACAGGCGCAGTTTTTGCCGCTGCTGTCGCGGGAATAGCGGACGTAGTCCGCGGTATGGGCAATGATATGAAGCCCGAAGCCGTCTTCCCTGGATCCGTCGAAGATCGGCTTGGGGGCCGAGGCGAAATCGAACTCGATTCCCCAGTCGTAGAAGAAGAGCACGATCTCGTCGCGCGAGGTTTTTCCCTCGATAGCGATGGTCTCCCCGGGCTTTCCCTGGTATGCATGCTTGATGATGTTGGTCATGATCTCCGTGGCCACGATCTGGATCATTTTTATCCTTTCGTCGTCCACCAGATTCGAGCCGAGACCTTTGCACATATCACGGATGAGCGAGCGCACTCTTCCCAGCTCGCCCAAGTCCGAGGGCACCTCCAGCTTCCATTCCTGATTGTAGCGCTCTTCCGGTTCGGGCATCTCGATCTTGACCGCCACGCAGGTGAAGTCGTCTGAGAAGCTCTCGGTCTGCGAAAATTCCACGATATCCTTCCAGACAGCCCTGCACAGGTCCTGCGGTTCGAGAAAGGCATGCCCCTGTACGAAATCCGTCAGGCGTTTCTCGCCGTAGAACTCGCACTTGGGGTTCTTGGCCTCGGTCAGCCCATCGGAATAGAAGAAAAAGAGGTCGCCGTCCGTGAAGGGAGCCAGAATCTGTCTGAACCCCTTCTGCCCCGGAAAACCGAGCGGCATGTCCACACCCTGGAGAAGGGTGCAGGTGCTTGTGTCGCTGTGATAATGGATGGTGCGCATATGCCCGCAGTCCACGTAGCTCACCAGCTTCCGGGACGAGTCGAAGCGCGCGTAGCAGAGCGTAAAGAAGGTTTCCAGCTCGTTCATCCGTCCGATCATTTCCTCGTGCACTTCAGAAACGATCTCTTCGGGAGAGGGGAACTCTTCGGCTTCCGATATGCGGGCCATCCTGAAAAGCGCGCCCATAAAATGCTGCTTTGCCGCCGCTCCCATGAGTGCGGCAGGGATACCCTTGCCCATGACATCGCCCACGATGACGTCGAGACAGGTGTCGTTTATCATGAAGAAGTCGTAGAAATCGCCGTCGATCTTCTTGGACGCGATGGTCAGATCGCCGATCTTCATCCCCTTGAGATTCTTTGGCCGGCCGCCCAGGAGAAGGGTCTGCTGGATCCGGGAGGCGGTGGTGATCTCGTGCTCCCGGGACTTGATGAGCTCGGCCTCCACCCGGCGGAGCCGCTTTGCCTGGATCCTCGTGCGGATGGCCTGCTGGACCAGGGCCAGAAGCTCGCTGGGATTGAACGGCTTGGTGACATAATCGAATGCCCCGTACTTCATGGCCTCCACGGCGTTGGACACCTCGTTGCTCACGGTGATCATGATGGTGGGGATGTCGGGAAAGTTCTCCCTGATATAGCGCAGGCAGGACATACCGTCCATCTCGGGCATCCACAGATCGAGCAGGATGATGCCTATATCGTCGGACAGAAGCTCGATGGCCTCCTTTCCGTCTTTTGCCTCGATAACCTGATATCCCTCTTTCTGCAGATGAGACTGGAGATAGGTGCGCACGACCCGGCTGTCGTCGACCACCAGGATCGTCGCAGGTGTCTTTTCGTCATTCGGGAAGATTTCGGTCGTTTTTTTGTAGTGGTTTTCCGCTTTATTCGACATGTCGCTCGGCTATCCTGTCTTTCTCCTGTCGTCGGGTGATCGCCCCTATTCGGGCAGACTCCGTCCGTTCTGGGTGAACATGAAGCTTCTCATCGACGCAGCAATTATCACAGTAATGGCAGGATCGGAAAATGACGGATATTTCTTGAGCGTTGAGAACGTCAGGAACAGGGTTCTGCTCAGGAAAAAACGTGTTCCTGTTGCGCGGGACCCCGGGCGGCGGGGAGAGATCCCCACGGCTGCGCCATGGGGCGGTCGGCGCAGGGGGATCTAAGACCGGATCTTCCGGAACCTTCCGCCGGTGTCTTCTGCGATCAGCTCCTGATTCACGAGGCCCGCCAGGTGCTTGCAGATCATCTGCCTTTCCCCGAAGCGCATGATTTTGTCCGGATGGGCGCGGTAATCGTTCTTGTAGATGGGCGACAGCTCGACGATCTCCTCGATCCCGATCCAGGCATCCCGGGGGACCATGCTCAGGAGCGCCTCGTCCCGCTCGCGGAAGGCCGACTCGTAGATCCGCATGCGCTTCATGAAGTGGGGCTGCTTGACGGGCCGCGCATGGGACGAGACATAGACCTCTGCAGGCAGCCCCCTGATCTTCTCCAGGGACTTCCGGAAGAGCCCGGGGTCTGATTCGGGGTTTCCGTACCAGGGACCGAAGGGGCTCAGGTCGATGTCGAAACCCACGAGTATCTTCTCGTCCGGCTCCCACAGGCAGTAGTGATCCGCGAGGTGGCCCGGCGTGTGGATGGCGATGAACCGGTTCCTGCCGGTGGAGAACTCGGCCCCGTCGTCGAATTGCGAAGTAAAGGTGAAGTCCCTGAAACCCGTGACCGGGAGATAGGTCTCTTTCCACAGCTGTGCCAGGTCATGCTCGACGAATCTTAAGGCAAGCTCTTCGGCCAGCGCGATGCTGTCCGATCCCTGGCGGGGCACCGAGATATCGGGGTCGCAGAGAGCCTGGAGAAGCCACGTGCCCGAGGTGTGGTCAGGGTGCGAGTGGGAGAGGACCACGGCATCGATCCGGCAGCGGGAGCACACCTGACGGATGATGTCGAGGCCGCAGCCCGAGTCCATAAGGAGAGTGCTCCGGTCGAGAACACAGACCGCGTTGGAAAAGGGGGACCGGGCTCGGTTGTTTCCCTGGATCACGTAGATGGTGTCGGTAACCTGCGTGGCCTTGACGCCCGAGGAACTGAATACTCTGGTATGCATATGGCCCATGACTATAGGCACATAGGGGCCTGCGGGTCAACCGGATGATTTCCTGATTCCCGAGAAGCCCTGGTCCCGCCCGGCCCAATGATCCTCCTTCGCGTTCGCTTCGAAGGACCTTTTAGGGGCGGGGTCTGATTTCCGTTGAAGCTTACCGCTTAAAAAGAGTCGAAGGGCCTGCCCCCGGTCCGTACCATTGGTCGTGCGCTGCGGTTGATTTCCGATGCGAGAAGAAGGTATACACCGGTTATGGGAAAGCACACCCGTATGAGGCTCCGGCTGTTCGATCTGGTGCTGATCGCCGCGCTCCTGTTCCTTGCAGGCTTCTGGTGGGCGCTCGGGCTCTCCGGATCGCGTGACCCTGCGTGGGTGCAGGTGTATACGGCCCAGGGCCTCTACCGTGAAGCGCCGCTCAACGAGGACGGGGATATCAGGGTCCCCGGCCCCCTGGGCGAGAGCCTGGTGGAGATCCGCTCGGGAGAGGCGTCCATGGCCTGGTCGCCCTGTCCGAACAAGCTGTGCATGCACATGGGCGCGGCAAGCAGACCAGGGGAAAGCATCGTCTGCGTGCCGAACCGCGTATCCGTGGTCATCCGCTCTGCCCGGACGGACACGGACGCGGTTTCCTACTGAAACGGGCCGCCTCATCCACCGGGTTTTCTCCCGAATCTTTTTTTAGGTATACCGGGTTCTGATTCTTCGTGCGGTGAGGCATCCGACGCGGCGGGCGAGCTCGTCCTTCTTACCCTCGATCAGCGGGTTTCCCTTGGCATACTCGTCCAGGAAGAGCAGCCGCTCGGCAAGGGGGATTTCCCCGACGAACGAGGCGTTCAGATAGCTCAGGTTCTTCGCGATGATACGCACGCCGGGAAGCCTCCTGCGTTTGAGCCTGTCGAGGTCGATGAGATAGATCGCGTCCGTTCCCACGAGCAGGTTCTCCCCCTTGAGGTCCACGGGGACGAACCCCATTTCGTGGAGCCTGCGGACAAATCCCGCAACCTGCATGATCAGTCCGGTGTCATACCCGTGGAGCTCCACGTGCCTGACGAGGTCCAGGGCCTCGACCCGCTCGGTCGCCACATAGGATTCCGTGAGGACGCCCATGATCCGCCTTTCGCAGGCAAAGATCACGGGCGGGGTGGGGATCCCGCAGCGCTCCAGCATGAGTGCGCCCTCGAAGGCCCTCCTGGCCCGGCCCTTTCTGAAGAGATTCTTGACGGTGTCGAAGAATCCCTTGAAGTTGTAGCGCTTGAGAAAGATCTGCCTGCCCTGCAAGGTCCCGGACTTGACAAAGGTCGTCTTTGAGCGGTTGAGCACGGCATCGAGCGCGGTCTCCAGGAACCGCCCCGGGTCTGCGGCATCAGGGGGGATTTCTCCGTTTTCCGGGAGAAACCAGGTACATCCGTGCCTGCGTACGGTCCGGCAGGGGGGAAGGGCGCGTTCGAGCCCCCACCCGGCAGGTGCGCCCGCGAGGTGCCACAGCGCCAGAGACAGGGATTTCTTCAGGCGGGCCCGTGCCGGGGAGAGAAACGAGGCGGCGACCCCGCCGATCAGCTCGACGCCCAGCTTGATCATGGTGAAGAGCGCGAGCAGGGCTGTCTGGGCGATCCCCCGGTGCTTGAGGAAGAACCGGTACATGGACCGGCGGTACTCCACCTTCCTGGCTGCATCGAACCGCCGTGCGCTCGTCCCCTGGTGGTGGGTCACGGTGAGCTGCGGCAGATGCCAGACCTCGAAGCCCGCGTCAGCGGCCCTCATGCAGAAGTCCGTCTCCTCCAGGTAGAGAAAGAACCCCTCGTCGAGGGGCCCGATGGTGTCGATGACCTGCCTCTTGATCATCATGCAGGCCCCGATTACCGAGGGGACCTGCACCGGGTGCGTAAACCCGGAGCGCTTGCTGGGGTATGTCCCGGGAAAGAGGATCTTGAGCAGGGACTTGTTCAGGAGCTCGGTGAGGAGGTTGGGGATGACGTCCACGGAGTTCTGCAGCGATCCGTCGGGGAATACGAGCTGGGGCCCCGCGATCCCCGCCCGCTCGCGACCGTCCAGGAAGGAGAGCATCGGGGAGACGATGTCTGAGGTGAAGCGGGCGTCGGGGTTGAGCAGTAGGATCGTGTCGCCGCGGGACTCGCGGATCCCCCGGTTGACGGCCCGGGCAAACCCCAGGTTCTTCCCGTTCTCCAGGCAGAGTATCCCGATGCTTCCCCGGTACCCGAGCTCTTCGGGGGAGTTGTTCACCACAATGATCTCGTGAGGCACCCGCACGTGCTCCCCGATGGATGCAATGCACGCGTCGAGCAGGCCGTCGAGGCCCAGAGACACGATGACGATGCTCAGCCGGGGCCGTTCTTTCTGCGCTGCGCGGGGATCGTTCATGGCATCACCATACCTCAGGATTTCAGGCGTGTAAATGAGGTAGCCAGGTGATATCCCGGGAAAGGTTCTTTTCTCAACAGGCCTTGCGAAAAATGCGGGAATGACATAACCAGGTGAATATGGACATCCTGATCGTCAAACTCGGTGCCTTGGGAGACGTGGTGAACACCCTGCCGCTGGCAATCAGGCTCAAGTCCCATTTCAACGCGCGCATTCACTGGATCACGGAGCCGCTGAGCCTTCCGCTGCTCTCCCGGCACCCCCAGGTGGACCGCACGATCCTCCTGGACCGCTCGTCCCTGCGCAGCTCCCTCTGCGAGGTGATGAGAGAGATCAGGGGCCTGCGCTTCGATGTGGCCCTGGACCTCCAGAGGATCGTCAAATCCGCCCTCCTGTGCATGGCCGCCTCTGCCGACAGGCGCGTGGGCTTCGACCGCAGGCGGTGCAAGGAGATGACCTGGATCATGCCCTTCGAGCGCATCGCGCCTGCCGATCCGTCCGCGCACATGGTGGAACAGTACCTGGAGTTTGCCCGGCACCTGGGCGCCGGGGGCGCTGAGGTGAAGTGGAATGTCCCGGAAGGGGAAATTCCGCCCGGAGGCCTCCCCGAAGACTACATCGTGCTGAACATCGGCGCCACCAAGCCCGCCAACCGCTGGAGCCCGGAGGGGTTCGCCCGGCTGGCGCAGCTCGTGACGAACCGCCACCACCTGCCGTGCGTGCTCACGGGCGGGCGGGAGGACATGCCGGCGGCGGCGCGGATCACGGCCCTGGCGGCAGGGTCTGCGATCGACCTGGTGGGAAAGACGACCATTCCCCAGCTCACCGGCGTGCTCTTCAGCGCACAGGCCGTGGTGAGCTGCGACACCGGTCCCATGCATCTGGCGGTTGCTCTGGGCAAGGATGTGGTCGCGCTCTTCGGCCCCGCAGACCCGGGGCGGACAGGCCCCTACCGCGGTCAGGTGGTCCGCGCGTCCCTGCCGTGCGCGCCCTGCAACCGGAGGACCTGCGAGAACCCGGTGTGCATGCAGTCCATCACGCCCGAGGATGTGCTGGAGAAGATCGACCGTGTCCTTCAGCCCGGCCGGGCCGTCTAATACTCTCTCTACAAGTGGTAATCAGTCATGGGGGTCATATCATGGGGGACACACATCATGGGGGTCAGGCCTCAACATATGACATTGGAAATGTCATATGTTGACGGCCTGTTGCCCAAACACTTTTAAGGCATAGCAATTGACTGAATAACAATCCTGAAGACATCTGGTATTATCTTGCAATCAGAGTAGTTAATAAGTTGTAATAATTGGCAATATATGCCATTATA
>JAHDKO010000109.1 GCA_018436855.1 Deltaproteobacteria bacterium
GGGTATCTCGCAGAGTTACATCATGGCCTACATGTGGTTCGATATCTCGGCCAGGGGAGGCAATGCGAATGCCAAAGACCTCAGAAGGGCCGTGGCCGCAGGCATGAGTCCCGCGGAGATCGCCGAGGCCAAGCGCATGTCTGCCGAGTGGAGGCCGGGAAAAAGATAGCACATTCGTGATCCTCACAGACCGAGACCTCGGCTTACGATTTCTTGCCGAGTGTCTGACGGGCGAGATCGATTCTCGTGAGTACTTCTTGGCTGCCAGCTCCGCATTTCAGGGCCATTTCCAGGCTGGCGAGCATTCGTACGGTGTTTCCCTGCTCCGCGAACAGGTCCGCCAGAAAGAGGTGCGCCCCGGAATTTGCTGCATCAAGGTGCAGAGACGTCTCGGCGAGTTGCTGGGCTGCAGCCTGTTCATTTCTGCTTTTCAGCCGATTCGCAACGTTCATGCACAGAGCTGAGCATTCGACAAGGGAATCGATGGCAACTTCCGGAACAGGAATATCGAGAATGAGCAGGAGCCGCTCGAGTGCATTGAGAAATGCTTCGACATCGTCCAGCTCCACGCTCGTATCCACGATGCCGGACAGGGCGATCAGGTGCTCAGGGGTCTCGCGGAGAACATCGAGATAGAGAGATCGGGCCTGTTCATAATGTTTCAGATGGCGATGAATGTGGGCAAGGCTCAACCATAAAGCATTATCAGTGGATTCCGACAGGTCCTTGGCTCTGCTCAGATGGAGAAGAGCCTCATCAATTCTGCCGGCCTGGAGCAGGGCCATACCCAGGGCGTGATAGATGGGTTTCTTCCGGTCTCCTGATTTCAGGGTCAGGGCACGGGTATAAACGCCGATCGCTTCGTCTGTCTTCCCCGCCTTTTCCAGAGCCGTTCCGTACTGGAGAAGGATGGAGGTGTTCAGATCGGGTGGACACGGATATGAGTCGATCCTCTGCGGCAAGGCTGCGGCCTTTCTGAACGTTGCAGCGGCTTCGGTAAACTTCCCGGCCCTCATACATACCAGCCCGAGATAGTATTGCAGCAGCGGGCTGTTTCTGAAATGGGCTATGCCGCCGGAGATCTCACGGCGGGCCTCATCGATTCGTCCCAGCCGGAGCAGGCAGTCGGTGGATATGGTATAGCTGAAGTGGAGCCAGTCTTCGTCGGTGCGCTTCTGCCGGGCCTTGTGCAGGTGCTCGAGACACTGCCCGCAGTCCTCCATGCCAATACATGCCATGGCCATGAAGAAATGCTGGTTGGCGGTATCCTTTCCGGCTTTGAGCTCATCCGTGAGGATGTCAAGGTTCCTTCGGGCCTTTGCCCTTCGTGCATCCGGGTCGTGGTATCCGGTGTGTATGATGGTTATGTCGACAGGCTCAACCGTGACGCCGGTTCTCTGCAGCGAGGGTAGGATCTGCTCATGCACCCTGCCTTCGAAGAGCACACCTTTTCTGTTTGGTACGATCCGGGTCTGGTAGCTCAACGTGTCCGGCATGTCTTTCGACCTGCTGAGAATATTGAGCATGTAGGCACGGTCTTTCTCCGGCCGCAGGCGTGACTTGAGCTTCAGCAGCGACTTCACGACGTCCTCATCGATCCTGTCGTCTGCGTCGAGCCAGAGCAGGTAATCAGATTGTGCGCAGGCAATGGAATGGTTCCGTGCAGCCGAGAAGTCGCCGTTCCAGGAAAAGTGTCCGATTCTTGCGCCGAATGATTCGGCAAGTGCTACGGTTCCGTCCGAGGAACCGGTATCCACGATACAGATCTCATCAACGACATCATGGATGTCGGAGAGTATTCCGCCGAGGTTTTTCTCCTCGTTCTTCACAATCATAACGATGCCCAGTGTTTGGTTTTTCATATTCTCACACTGCCTTGCAGGGCATTCCGTACAAACGCATATGTCGGCGTGATGCTCCGGCTCCTTTTCCTATACACCGTCTTGGATCCCCTCTTGTCCATTCACGATTTTCACAATGTCAGGGTTGGCGGGTTGCGCTTGCTTCAAAACGTCCAATAGGTTCTGGTCTATAAGGTCGAACCGGCCCGTTTCCGTTGCAGCCTGCAGGAGATTCGCCAGGGCGTCGGGGTCTCCAGGGCTGGAAGCAAGGGCGTTCTGGAAGAGGTTTATTGCTGAGGCAGCCTCGCCGATTTGCCACTGTATCACACCGAGATTGTTCAGTGCCTGGGAGTTGGTCCTGTCGATGTGGAGTATTCTCTCGAAGATCTTCACAGCAGCCCGAGCGTCGCCTTGAGAGAATTTGTCCTCTCCCCAGGCGAGTAGGGTCTTGATTTGCTGCTCTCTCGTCAGGCTGACCCGGTACTGATTGTCACCGGCCTCGATGAGCCCCTTCCATTTATCCGAAAAGTACCGGAAGTTTTTACTCATCGTGGACTGGTGATCAATCGAGTTTCCCTTGAAGGTCATGCTGCCATAGTGATGTACGAACACATCGCGGGCGATGATGTTTTTATAGCCTGCAATGAAGCCCCTCAGACACAGATCGTCGTCCTCGAAATTGCCGCTGAGATAGTTCTCGTCAAGGCGGCCGATGACATCGATCACCTCTTTCCTGATAAGGAGGCAAAATCCCACCAGCCTCATGTGCTCGGTTGTCTTGCCGCGATTCCCGGACGCGAAGTCCCGGGCGAATGCCTGCATGTCATCCAGAGAGCTCCCGTAAGGAACATCCTGTACCAGTTGGGGGCCCGAAACCGAGTTGCTCATGGGCCCTACCATGCCCGCATCCAGGGTCTTGTTCATGTGTTCTATCAGCGTACCCAGCCATCCCTGCGTCACGACAACGTCGTTGTTCAGAAGAAGGATGTAATCTCCCTCGGCTATTTCTATGGCCTGGTTGTTGCCGGCTGCAAAACCCCGGTTTTCATCGTTGAGTATGAGCCGGATTTCTGAACGGTCTTGGGCGAGTCTCTGGAGATACTCCCTCGTTCCGTCAGTCGAACCGTTATCAACGACAATGATTTCATGGGGTTCAGGGGTATGCTCATGTATGCTCTCCATGCACCTCTTTGTGTACTCGAGCTGATTGAAGGTCAGGATGATGATGGATGTGAGCTTTGAAGGACGTATCGCTTTTTCAGCGGTCACGATATACTGGTAGTGATTCGCCTCTTCCGCAAGAGTTGCTGAATCGATTCCTGCAAGCGACAGGACTTTGCTGATCGGCTGCAGGAATGCGTTGGACTCACCCACCGTCGTATATTTGAATCCCGTGACGGCATATCCTGAATCGGCGAAGATTTTCAGAATGGATTTCCTTGTGAAAAAACGCAGGTGGGTGCGGTCCAGTATTCCGGCATCCTCGTAGTTCCAGTCTCCTTCCAGAAGGGGCCGGAGAACCGACCAGTGGCGGACATTAGGAATGCTCGCCACGATCGTTCCCGTATCTTTGAGGGTGCGGTTCAGCTTCTGAAGAACCGCTTCAGGAAACCGCAAGTGCTCCAGGACGTCCGCGAGAACGATACAGTCGAAGTAGGCTGAAGGAAGGACGTCGATCTTTTCCTCGATATCTCCCACGATGACATCGTCGAGGAGATATCTTGCCTTGTTTGCAATCTCCGGCTCATACTCCACCCCGACGACGAAACAATCCTGCCTCTTTTTCAGTGCCGCACCGAGACAGCCCGATGCGCAGCCGACATCGAGGATGGTTTTTGCCGTACCGGGGACACATGCACACACCTCGGGCCTTTCGAAGGAATAGTATTGCCCGTTGTCCGCCGGAGCCGCGGCCGATGTTTTCGCTTTCAATGCGTTCAGGGATAAACGCATCATTTCATCTGTACGATCTGTCCACGTGTGATTCCTTACCCTGTTGATCCGCTTTTCTTCCCGCTCCGGGGAGTTTTCTGCAAGAGATGTTTCAACTGCATCGACGAACTCTTCCCTGCTGCCGGCAATTTCGATGTCTCCCTGGAACATTCTCACTCCCGCTACATCGGTGGAGACGACCGGCTTGCCGAGGGCAAGGTACTCGAATACCTTGAGCGGGTTCATGTTGTCTGTCATGGAATCGACCGCATGCGGGAGAATGCAGACGTCGAATCGGGATATGTGTGCGTGGATGTCTTCGTAGCGCATGGGGCCTAACCAGCGGACATTGGGCAGCCCGAACAGTGCCTGCACGTCACTGTCCGGAGTAGTGCCGATCAGCACGATATTCCAGTCGGGTCTGCTCTCCGCGACAAAATGCAGTAACCCGGCGTCGATCCTGAGCGACAGGGCTCCGGTGTAACCGATGACCGGACGTTTGATCCCGGCCATCCCGTCAGGTTCCGGGTCCGTCCTCTTCCTGGTGAACAGCTCGGAGGGGATCGCGTTTGGTACATAAAAGGCGCGCGGGTTGTATCGAGCCATTTCATCCCGCATAGTCTTCGATACGCAGAAGACAATATCGGATGCACCGACGATTCTCTCATAGCGGCTTTCGATAAGGAGCCTCTCGGCGTCTGTCTTTGCATACTGTCTGTGATCATCCACGCAGTCGCTTGCAATCAGGGCCGCTCTGTCTTTGAGAAAGTTCAGAGCAAAGTCGGCAAAGGGATGAGGCGGATACAGCCATAAAAGTATGTTGTCCATTCCGCAGAGGTCGATCACCTTTTCAAGCTGGATCTGAAGGCTCTCTAACAGCGTATTCCTGGACAGTTTCTCGAGAATGTGCGGGGTATAAAGGAATACACCCTTATCGTTGCATAGATTGATTCTCTTCAGGTTCGTATGGACATTGTCGTCAAGGGAATCAGAACTTAAATGAGAGTTGAGATGTTCGAGGTCAATGGGCGGCTCGATATGAAGGACGTTGCGGACCGCTCTGTGCTTCAGCAACGTCCGCGCAATGAACTCGTTGCGCCTGCCGTATAGGCCCCAGTCGTTCTGGTACCACACCATAATTACGTCAAAGAGTGATCGTGTTTCTATCATGCGGTCGCATCCTTCAGTTGATGGATATAGTCTTCGAGAAACCTCCCGGCCTCATCGACGCTGCCTTCTTCATACGATCTGAGGGCATCCGCCAGCCGCCCCTTGCCGACTGCTGTCATGTCGGTCTCTGTCCCCAGGCGGGACGCCGCATTTTCTCGATAATCAAAACGGTGCACATCGTTCTCCAGAAGCTCCCGCAACGCAACGGCGTTTTCAGGATCCACTCGCACCACAGTCTCCCAGAACTTCACTGCATCACCAAGGTGACCCAGGAGTTTGCAGAAGCTCGCAAGCGCCATGAGGCTGTCCGTATCCTCCGGATACGATTGTACCACGCGGTGGTATATGCCGAC
This sequence comes from Deltaproteobacteria bacterium, assembly GCA_018436855.1. Lineage (GTDB taxonomy): Bacteria > Desulfobacterota > Desulfomonilia > UBA1062 > UBA1062 > Phosphitivorax. The sequence continues at coordinate 5,297 of JAHDKO010000109.1, forward strand.
GGCTTCCTTGAGTCTTTGCAGATCGACATATACTCCCGCCAGGTTTTTTTGATAGGTCGGGTTTTGCGGCTCCAGTTTGACCGCGGCCAGAAAGTGCTCCAGGGCGGACTCTTTCTGGCCGCCGTGTAAATGAACGATACCCATGACATTGTGAACAGACGCATCATGAGGCTCGTCAGCGAGAATCCTGTTCAGGCGGTTTATTGCTTCGGCATGCTTCCCTTCACTCATGAATCGTTCGATTTCATCGATATCGTATGGACGATCTTTCAAAATGAGCAAGTCATACCTTCTGGTGTATCTCAGCCAGCTGTTCGTAACAGCATCCCAGTGGGGATGTTTCTTTTTCAGGCGCTGAAGGGATATTTCCTGTTTTCTGCTCTTTTTCGCCAGGTGGTCTTCGCTTGTCGCAAAATCATGGTAGATAACAGGGTCGGGTGAATAGATCTGCTTTCTCTGGTCGGGCTCCTTTTCCAGGAGTCTGATGGACAGCTCCCTTCCGCCGTGGCCGAATATGATGTCATCATCCCAGCCTCCGGCAGCATAAAAAATGTCGGAGCGGTATGAGCAGTTGCCCTCCAGGTTGCTGGGATACGGATACGGGAGGTCTCCCAGATAATAGTGTGCTGCCAGTTTGTTCAGGGGTGTGTCAGTCTTCGGGCTGTAGACGCCCCGGACCGCAATCAGATCGTATCTGCCGTGCATCCTCAGGTGTGCTTCCACGAAGTCGTGTTGCGGTATGCCGTCGTCTTCGAGAAATATGAGGAGAGGCGCCTTGGCGAAAACAGACCCTACATTCCTGGCGAGATAAGCGCCCGTATTGGTGTTCAGGCGGACATAGGTGTCCACGAAAGGTTTGAGCGGCTCGAATTCGCCTCGCTCCCCGCCATTGTCAACAAAGATGAGCTCGTAGTTCTGATCGCGCTGTTTTTCCAGGATTTGAAAATTCTTCAGATTATCCGGGTGCAGGCGCCAGGAGATGACGACGATGGAGACGGCCGGAGATTCTACTTTTTTGAGTTCCGTGCAGGATTCAAAAACTTTCTCATACAGTTTATGTTTAAGGTGCCAGCCCTTTTCTGCCAACTTATATGCAAGAGCGTCCCGATGATTTGTTTTACAGAAAGGGCTTTTGCACTCTTGAGGCGATTGGGTGCTGACCTGCTCTAAATCTTCTCCTTGATCTGCACTGAATCTGTCCACGATCTCTTTCGGCCAATGAAAGCCGAGTGTTATTTTTATGTTTTTGTTTCTGGAGTACTTGACGAATCTTTCAATTGACGAAGCAACTCTATCGCTGATGCTGTCTCTGATGTTTACATCGACATCTACAACGATGTTTTTCACTCTCGATTCTTCGCATAAGTCGACAATCGACTCTACATCATCGACGTTTTCTTCCTGCATAATTGTTTTTACAGTAACTTGGCCGTTCGTTTCCAATGAGTATCTTTTAATATTTGCCCAAACGGTATGAAAGAAATCCTTCCCTTTAATTTTCTTGTAGGAGACTTCGTTTCCGGCATCAGGTGTCAAGGTCAGCCTGATTTTTTTGGCGTTAACCCCGGACACATATAGTTCATTGTATTTTGTGCCGTTTGACTGCACAACAATTCTATAATCCTTGCTCATCAGGAAATGAATCAGAGCATCCATATCTTTATTTATTGATGGTTCCCCGTTGACGATAAAAAATACTGCCCCGGGGGCCAATAACCCGCTCTCTTCCAGTTGCTGAATTGAATGGATGATTGCATCTGTTTTTGTAGGTTGGACTTTACCTCTTTTATCAAAATAGCCGCAGAAAGTGCATTTCAGATTGCAGGTCAATAGGTGATTAAGGTTTATATGATTGATAATAAAATTCCAGTCTTGACGCCAGTTTTTTTTGATGAGTTTCGGGCAGGAAGAACAACCGCCTAATTTATTTCTCATTCTCCTGGAAATAATTTCTTTTTTCCGTGCAATTAATTCACTTGGGTCGAATCTGCCTTCAGACAAATTCGCGATGATACCTTCATCTTTTATATAATCAGGATAACAACACGTATAGACCAGATTGTCGTAATAAAATGCGATAGCATTTTCTATATAACTGCAACTGAAGTATTCGATGTCTATTGGATGTTTTGCCTCGGGAGTTGTTCCGTGCCGGCCGGGAATTTCTTCCGGTAATAGCGCAGCGGGCTTGTTATTGTTGCGCTCGGGACGACATAAGGTCCGTGCCTCTCTCAGAACTTTCCTCAATCGCTGTTCAGAATCCTTGTCAATGATGTCCTTATACTGAGAAAAAATATCGCGGATGATTCCTTCGTATGGGTGATCGCCGGTAGAGGCAATATTTTTCAGTACCCTTTGAAAACGTTTTATTGCTTCATCTTTAAAGAAATCGGCTTGTTTGTCCTGCCCGATCCTGCTGTAATATCGGTGCATCCAAGCACGCGTGTCGCCGTTATAGAACTGCTGGGTTATCTTATCCAGAGTCGACCAGACTGCGGATGAATGTTTTCTATAAACCGCATCGGCAATATCGGTCATGTATTTGCCTTTGCCGAAGTTGCCGAGCAGTGAGGTAAGAAATTTATCTACATTATAAACTTTTTGGAATTCGTCAGGGAATTCTTTCAGGACGTTACGATAACACATGGTAAGAGTCAGGACCATTTCGCCCCGGATCAAGTCTTCAGAAGAAAAGTTTTTCTTCAGTCTGTCCGGTAATTTTGACGCAGTCTCGAGAACGCCCTTTTCGTTTATAATCATTGCATTGTGATAGCAGATTACATAATCCGGATTGACGTCCAAAAAATCCACCTGCTTTTGCAGCTTCAGAGGGTCATTCCAATAGTCATCGCCTTCAAGGAGTGCAATGTAGTCTGCTTGGGAACCTGTAAGCAATTGAAGAAATTTTCGATCCTTGTTGAAAAGTCCGCGGTTCTTCGTGTCTAAGTACAGTTTTATCCGATCAGGATATTTGTCCCGATAGCTTAAGAGAATTTCCTGTGTCTTATCAGTGGAACAGTCGTCAGCAATATGGATCATTACAGGGAATGTTGTTTGCTGTATCAATACACTTTCAAGGGCCTGCTCAATATAGTGCTCATGGTTATAAGTCCCAACGATGACATCCACAGTAGACATCCTAGTCCTCCCATACGGCGCAGCCAAAGCCTGTTTGTCCGAATCCGTTCCCATTGTAGAAAAGGTACCTTGCTCCATCGACTGTCAACACTGAGGGGTAGGCCTGCATTTTTGAATCCCATCCCTCACTGGAGAACGATATCCCCGTATCCTGATCCTTTCTGCTCCAATGTATTGCATCACGTGATTCGGCATAACCTATGCGATAACTGTCGGCACCGTCTCTGAAGTCAACTGATCCTCGGAAGCAGAACCACATCTTATACAGCTCATCCTCCTTGATAACCGTGCCCCTGACGTTCGCTTCGTCCGGTGTTGCTGGTTCTATGCATGTATGGTTATTTCGAACCCAAGTGATTCCATCCTTGGACCGGGCATATTTGATGACATAAACAGATTCAGGCTTGTTCTCGACGATAATCCATCTGGTTGCCGATGCATACCACATGTGCCATTGTTCATCCTCCTGCATGACATAGGCGCCAACGGTAAAGTAAGGCTCGGCGGCATTGCGGTCAACGATTGGCCCTTCGAACATTCGTTCAAAGGTCTCGCCGCCATCCCTGCTTACAGCAAGGCCTATCGAATTACTGTAAGGAACGGTGACTCGCCGATTGTATCCGTTGTAATAAAGGTAAATCTCCTTTCCGGATCTGATTGCGCAGGTTGCCAACGTACCGCTGTCATCGAATGTTCCCAGCCGACCGAGATCGAGAAGGGGCAGGTCATGAGCATAAACCACCCTGGTGGGATCTTTGCGGTCCAGATCGGCATAGGTGATGCGGCTACAGCCGTTCTCGTCACGAGCCGTGTAGAAAATTCGGATCACATCTTCCATTAACAAGGGTGTGGGCAGCATGGCATGGCTTTTTATCCATGTGATATTGTGGCGCCTGACATCGAATATCATTCCTAGTTTTCTCCAGATCATGTACCCTCCGTTGTCCTTCAGTTCACACCTGCATCCCCAGCGACCAGAAATCCAATTTCCACCAATGACTTCGGTGGAAGCCCTCGACAGTCATCCCCAGGTGTTCATAGAAACGTACAGCTTTTCGGGACGATGCCGTAAGTTTGATCTTATGGCCCCCACACCCCTTTGCCCATGTGCATGCCTTATGGAACAGTGCCGCGCCGTGGCCCAGACCGCGGTGTCGTGGCGAAACGATCAACCAGATGATCGTTGCTACGCCTCCTTCTGGCCGTGTACACAGCAGTACCCCGGAGATACTGCTGTTGTGTCGGGAGCCGAGGAATAGATTTGTGCCGGTCGGGTTCTTTACTGCTGATTCGATAAGATCACGATAGCCATCGAATGCTGCAGGGGGCATTCCGATTTCCCCCTGAGCGACAGCGTCGATCAGTCGTGACGCATCTTCGAGCTCAACCGGCAATATGGGAAGGATATCAATCATATTCATTTGCCTTCCGGTAAACATAGACGGTGTACTCATGCAGGCCATAATCCATTCGGATGACTATATGCCTGCTGCACTCGTTCACGAGGAATTTGACTGCGCGGTCAAGCGGCCAGTGGAAGAGATCACGTCGTCGCCAGTCCACATGGCTGCTCATCACATTGAAAGCAATGCCCTCGGAGCTTGCATCGAAGGCTGCCTTGATCATCCTGCAGGCATAGGCTTCCATAACGGTCTGGGGCAGGGATCGCTTCTCGGTGAGAACCCCGTTCATGACGATGTAGTCGGCTGATCGGGCCCGCAAGGGACGCTGCAGAATGTCGCGCACCTCGAAGCAGGCGGTTGGATGCCTCTGTTTTGCAGCCTCCACCATCTTCATTGAGAGGTCAATGCCTCGATAGAGTACCGGATCAAAAAGGTCCCGTTCTTTGAGCCGGTCCACCAGAAGGCCCGCTCCGCAGCCGATATCGAGCAGTTTAGGGGGGCGCTTCCCCTGCAATCTGACGATATCGAGCATGACATCGAACCTCGTAGCCAGATCGTGTTCGTTTGGCCAGTCCATGCCCTCATGTGTAGGCCCGTGCTGGACAAGACATTGCTCATAATGTTTGACGATATCCATATATTCATTACTACCCATAGAGTTGTGCCTCAATTCACGCAACCGATTCCATGTCTTGTTTCTCTTTCCAATAGGGAGGGAAATATCCGTGTGCATCGCCCGCCTCGCAGTATTTCATCAGGTAGGTGTATTTATCCCGATCGAAAATCTGACGCAATGTCTGGGCACAAAGCATTTTTCCTCCAAAGCGACGTTTGAAGTCCTCCAGACTGTCACCCGGCCGAACCCCTCCGCCGAGGTTCAGGAAGGGGACCGCTCTTTTTTTTAGCTCCCGGATCGCTGCCCAGAGAAGTGTGCGCGAAAATTTTCTCCCCTCCAGAGTCGCTGCGTTTAAAAAATATTCAGCTCCATGCTCTGTATAGAGAAAAAGGGAAACCGCATGGACTGTGGTTCCACTCACTGCGCCTACGAGAAAAGCATGCCGCATATTCATGAGCGTCTCCAAGGTGCTCTGTCTGAAATAATATATTTTCGATGCTTGTATCCGTTCCAGGGTCTGTGGATACAGCACCAGGAGTGCGTGCTTCAATTCCTCATCATCGATGGAGATTTCGATGCCGGAATCCTTCTCGCCACGTCTGATCTCATATCTGTGTGTGCTGTGCATGTTCCGCCACAGCTCTTCCTCGGGAAGCTGAAGATCGATGCAGAACAGAGGGTGTGACTCTTTGACACATTCATCGCCGCCTTCTGCGGAAATCCTGCAGAGAGGATGCTGCATGATGTAGGCTGTTACCACATCGTTCTGACGCCAGAAGTCCTCCCAACTACCGAGTGATGCTGCGCCGCCATGGCGCATCTCGGTTGAGAGCACTCCGCCGAATCCGTAGGGGGAGACTATCTCCCGATAGCCTTTTTCCTTGGACCGCACACTGAACGGGCAGATGATCTTTTTCTCGTTCGATGTTTCCACGTACAGGGCTGTATCCAGGCGGGATGATTCTGCCATGGCCTTGCAATAATGCCATGTATGAGCAGGCAGATAACGCATGCCTGATAGTTCGCGTTCCCATACATCCTGTTCTGCCAGGTGAATGATTCGATGTTTCATACCGGTTTCTTACCATCCTTGCATCATCAAAGGCTCCCCGCCTAGGATAGGATGCTGCAGTTCAGCTCCTGGGCCAGGACCCGGGCACGCAGCTCGATGATCTCCTGTGGTATTTTATCTTCCATCGTAGATGCCAGTGTGCCGGGCCGGTCCTCGTATCTGTTCACAGTTACTTCAGAAAAGTTCATTTCTGCGATAAACCGCTTGGTCTCGGAAAAATCACTCTCGGTCTCGCCGGGGAAACCGACCAGGAAGCTTGTGCGCAGATTGATATGAGGGGCACGGTCCTGGAGCTCCTTCAGCACTGATCCGACATCTGCCGTACAATAGTTGCGTCTCATGCGTTTCAGAACATTGTCTGACCCCGATTGGATAGGGATGAACAGTTCCTTTACTTTCTCCTGATTGGCGGCTAACAGCGGAACGAGCACTTCACGCTGCTCTACGAGCCACTGGGGACAGCAATCGATAATGACCAGCTGATAGTCTTTGTCGATGGAGAATATACTCCGGAGGAGTTCACTGAAGTCGATGCCGATATCCTTACCGTAAGCTCCGGTATCCTCGGCGATGAGCTGGAAAATCTTGTGGTTCTTCCCGAGACCTTCCTGAAAATCCCCGATGATACTTTCAGGCGGCCTGCTGCGGAGTTTTCCCGTAGCGAATTTCGTTGCGCAGAAAGCACAGTTGCTCAGGCAGCCGTCCGCGATCTTGATATTGAAGTAGGGGACAAATTTTTTTCCTCGCCCCCCCGCCGTAAAGTTCTTGAGAAGGTCGATCATGCGGAACGCATAGATTGATGCAGTCAGAAACTCTCCATTCATCCCATAACGGTGGAAGAGCCATTTATACAGTCTGGAACGCCGGCAATAGGAGCGTGCCATCAGGTAGTTCGTTATATCCTTGTTGCCCGTGACGCTGTCAGGCGATCCGACCTGGCAGAAGGGTTTGTGGGCGTTTATTACGGCATCGAACCCATCCAGTCGGCCGGACGGTATCATGATGAAATCGCCCAGTGCATTGATTTCGCCAGGATTGATTTTTGGCAGGCATCCGGATACAACGATCCGGGCGTTCCTCTTGCGTTTCTTTACCGCTGCCGCGACTGCCTGCAGCGAATTGATCTCGTTGAGCTTCACGACGCCACAAGTAGCTACAATGACCAGGTCGGCCTGTTTCATCCGTCGTGTCACGCCCCAGCCGTTCTCGATCAAATACTTTTCTACCTGAATCATATCCAGCGCTCTTCGAATGCATCCAGCATTGAATACATAAAAGGTATTCATCCCTCTATCCTTCAAACCAGCTCAAACTGGGTGAGAAGCTCGATCGTTTCGGTTCTCGAATTGTTCATCAGCACATCGATGACCGACAGATTCGGAATGAATGGATCAGCCGTCTGCCGGTACCGTATGGCCTTTGTTTTCAAAAATTTGAGCTTGATAGCTTGCCGGGAGAACTGTCCCCGGTCGTAGAGCTCCATGCCGCCGATAGGATTGATGTATTCATCCGCTCCTTCCTTGGTACAAATATCAAGGATCTTGTGGGCACCTTTCAATTCGTCGTTATGGTAATCTGACGATGTCGGAATGATTTCCGTTCGGATGCCGAGATGGTCATTAATCGCTGTGATGCTGTGGCGGATCAGATTTGTTATATGGGTTTCCTTACGGCTTATCACGGCTTCAATCAGGGGGTAAGCTTCGGAAAAATTCGGGGCTCGATGATAGCTGTGTCGAAGTGTATTCATGAATTTTACCTGCCAGGCAGTGTCCGCAGCCAAGCGGAGGTCTTTGATTATGCGATTTTGGGACGCCTTTTGCAGCGGTATGCTGATCATATGTTCTTTCCCGTTCACAACGATTCTGTTCCTATTGATCCACCCGCGGTTGATGAAGTTCACAGTGTCCAACAAAACAAATTTGTCGACGGCGTTGATCAGCTGGAAATAGCCGATATAGGGGAACAGATAGGGCTGCATGATGGCAATTTTCAAGGGTTGATTCCCTTCTCTCTGAGATGTCATCAGTAAATCCCGATGTGGCTGGGAAAGTCATTTTGTGAGCCAACGTTCTTTTCGGATACATTTAAATGCCTCCTCCCGTGTGTAGGTATTCGTATAGTTTTAGATATACCGGTCATCCGTTAGCTGCCCTTTCCTTTACCCACAGTAGATCATTGCTGCTCCCTGGTCGTATCATGTTTCATTTTTACAGAAATTCCCCAGTTTACTTCCTTGACTTCAAAACACGCATAATCTCTGGTCGGGACGAGCTCTTCGACTACCATTCGAAGAGCGGGTGTGTTTTTTTCGTCTTCGGAATATTGGGCATAGGGGTCTTTACCTTCACTTAAGGCCTTTTTATAAGCGGGTGATTTGTTTATCGTCCAGTTGAGATCGTCAAATATTATAATTCCTCCAGGCTTCAGGAGTATGTCGATGAGAAAAAAGCCGAAACCTGTATTGTCCCATGTGTGGGCCCCGTCCAGATAACAGAAATCAAAGACAGGCTCTTTTGTGTCCTTTATGATTTTAGCCAGTTCCCATGTGTATGACCTTTCGCAAAATACCGGAGTGACTCTGTGGGAAAGATTGTAATCGTTGAGGAGTTGGATAATGTTCGGGTCTTTTTCCCTGGCGATTTCCAGATCGAATGTTATCAAATGGCCTTCACCGATTTCTTCGAAGATTGATGCTATCAATACACTGCTCTTCCCATGATAGAATCCCACTTCGAGTGCTTTTCTGAAATTATTTTCAGTTATGATGCTTTTTATGATCTCAGCCTGCCTGTATTTCATGTATGGGATGTGTTCCAACTCCCTGCATATCTCTTCTGTTGATTTCATCCCCGACTTCCTCTTTTTTTTGTACAGTGTTTAAGGCCTCTTATTTGATTGATAACCTGTATGACGTGATCCAGTTCCAGGTCAGGGTAAATAGGCAGACAGAGCACCTTTTGCGTGATTTCCTCGGCTGTGGGAAGATTGCCGGGCTGAGCCGACTCCAACCCCTTATAGGTGGGGAACTGGCTGATCAGAGGGTAAAAGTATCGTCTTGAAAAAATACCATGTTTCTTCAATTCGTCATATAATTCATCTCTTGATTTTCCGTATCGTTCTTTGTCGATAAATATAGGGAAATAAGCATAATTATGCCTGATTCCAGGGATATCTTCAATACAAGTAACCCCAGGTAATCCGCGAAGGTTCTGCCGGTAGTATTCCGCTACCTTCTTTCTTTTTATAATGGATTGCTCCACATATTTTAATTGCAACAGGCCCAGGGCGGCCTGGAATTCGTTCATCTTTGCATTGATTCCCGGTGCGACGACTGTGGTCTCGCCTGCAAATCCGAAATTTTTCAGGAAATCGATCCTTCTTTTCGTTACCTCGTCATGGCTGATAATCGCGCCCCCTTCAAAGGTGGTGAAAACCTTGGTGGCATGAAAGCTCAGGACAGAAAGATCCCCGAAGTTCAGAATAGAATTGCCGTTTATTGTGACACCAAAAGCATGACATGCATCGTAAATGACTTTTAGGCCGTATATTCCGGCAATATCCTGAATTTTGGCAATGTCACATGGATTTCCGTAGACATGAACCGGCAGGATGGCTGTTGTTTTTGGGGTGATCGCCGCTTCGATCTTTTGCGGATCCAAGTTATACGATACCGGATCGATGTCACAGAATACCGGTTTGATTCCATTCCAGTGAAGGGCGTGTGTTGTTGCAACAAAACTGAAGGGCGTTGTAATGACTTCTCCAGTAATACGCAAGGTCTGGAGGGCGCTGATCAGGGCGAGCGTTCCATTTGAAAAAAGAGAAACATACTTTACGTTTAAATACTCGGCGAGCTTATTTTCGAACATATCATGGTATGTTCCCTTATTTGTGAGCTGTTTCGTTGACCAGATTTGTTCAAGATACTCCTGAAATTCTTCGAGTGGCGGCAGGAAGGGCTTGGTCACATATATCGGTTCATCTTTCTTCATAATCACACCCAATCACACCCAAACGTTTTGCTGTAGCTGCATGGTGTACTCCATACCTGCTCATTTCCTTGTATGCCGAGTCTTGTTGCAATAACGCACCGTCCACACTGGAGAATATCCAAAGAGCATCTGAAGTCGATGATATTTTTCATACGGTCAGATGTTTCAGCAAGATGTATGCCTTAATTATCACTATAAAATAAAACAAGAAATATTAAATAATTAAGATAAACCGTAAGACATTCAGTCAATTAATTGACATAATTTCAGAGAAAACGTCATGAAACATCGTTATGGGTGACTGGCATAAAGAATCATGGCAGTGTTTATGATTATTTCGTGGGAATGAATGAAATAATTAAAGTTAATGAACGGCATGACGATAAGGAGGACTGAAAGGCTAACGAACTTGCAGGAAGGGGGTGAGGGTGCATACGGGTCTGATCAGGACCTTAAAAACTGATCAAAGAAAACAAACGGTCAAGGATGACCGGAAAAACAAAAAATCAAGGAGGATTGAATTATGGCACTTCGTATTAACACCAACGTAGCAGCAATCAACGCACACCGGCAGTTACTCGGGACCGAAGCAAAACTCAACATGAGCATGGAGAAGCTCTCCAGCGGTTTCCGCATCAACCGTGCGTCCGACGACGCCGCAGGTCTGGCCATCGCCAACAGGCTCCGTGTCAATGTCAGATCCCTGACAGTTGCATCGAGGAACGTGACCGAGGCCAAGTCGATGCTGCAGATCGCAGAGGGTTCCGTGAACCAGATCGAGAGCATCCTCGAGCGGATGAAAGAGCTTGCCACCCAGGCCTCTTCCGCAAACGCCAGCGGCGACCTGGACAAGCTGGATGCAGAGTATCAGACGCTCCTCGATGAGATCGACCGTATCTCGGCAGATGCAGAGTACCAGGATACAGCACTGCTGGACGGGACCTTCAGCGGTACCTTCCAGGTCGGTTCAGGGGGAACGGCAGGCACCGACAGCATGAACGTTGCAATCGACACAGCGGTCGATACAACCGGGTTGAGCCTTACCACTTCGGCGGTCGGCACTACTGAGAATGCGATAACGGCCCTCACCGAGATCGACGATGCCATCGATGACGTTGCAACGGTGCTTGGCGACATCGGTGCAGGCATGAACCGGCTCGATTACACCTATTCCAACCTTCAGGTGCAGATCGAGAACTTCTCGGCCTCGGAATCCGTCATCAGGGACGTGGATATGGCTTCGGAGATGGTGACTTTCACCAAGAACCAGATCCTGCTCCAGGCCGGCACGGCAATGCTCGCCCAGGCCAACATGTCCACGCAGAACGTTCTCTCCCTGTTCGGCTAATACCAGTCAGAAAGACCATGGGGGAGGCATTCTCCCCCATGGTCCAATGACTGAGAAAAGGCGGGTGTGGCCATGAAAATAGATCAGATCAGAACACAGCCGGTTATCCCTGTAAGGGTCGAGAACGCCGGTATGGAATCTGAGGCCATTGCCCGGACATCCATCAATCGCGAGAGCGATACCACCGAGCCTCGGAAGACTCTTCAGAAAGGAAAACGATCTGCCGATGAGATCCGCAAGGATCTGGACGTCATCAATGCTCAGCTCAAGATCAGGAACAGATCCATACAGTTCAGCATCGACGAGAGCTCACACGATATCGTGGTCAGGGTAGTGGACAAGGAGAGCGGCGAGCTGATCAGACAGGTGCCGCCCGAGAGTCTGCTCCGGCTGCGCGAGCAGATGGCTGAGATATCCGGGCTGATTGTTGAAGAAAAGGTGTAGAGATCGGCGCGTCGGACCCCGGCATTGATCAGCCGGGATCCGGCACTATTCTGGAGAGACAGGGGGGAGATATGGCAACGTTTTCCGTTTCAGGACTGGCATCAGGGCTTGACTGGCAGACCATGATTTCTCAGCTCGTCGAGCTGCAGCGCAGACCCATTACGCTGCTTGAGGAGAGCAAGACCGCTCTTAGCGAGAAAAAGTCTGCATGGAACGAGATGAACACCAAGCTTCTCTCCCTGAGAACCGCTGCCGGATCCCTTTCTTCTCTCGATGACTTCAACCTGTTCACTCCGACCGCAACCGTCTCGGGCACGAGCGGCGATGTGGGGGATCTCCTGAGCTATGCCGTGGGGTCCAACGCAACCGAGGGATCCTACTCGATCACCGTCAATAATCTGGCAACGGCCCAGAAGCTTTCGAGCAGGAGCTTCAGCTCGACCAGCGAGGCCCTGGGAGTCTCCGGTGATGTTATCATCAACAACCGGGTGCTCGGCATTGGCGTGAATGACAGCCTTGCAGACATCCAGACCAGGATCAATGCACTGAACTCCGGAGAGAATCCTGCAGGCGTCACGGCATCGATCATCCGCATGTCTGACAACGAATACCGCTTGAGCCTCACCTCGAAGTCGACCGGTGAGGACGGCATCTTCCTGGCCAACGGCTCGGAAACCGACATCCTCTCCGAATTCGGGCTGGCCGACGGCACGCTGACCCTGCGGAATGCCATTACCGGCGGCGCGCAATCGTCAGCGTTCTCAAGCTCCACGGATGCGGTGGGAACCAGCCTGGGGTTGACCGGTACGGCATCGGGCACCGTGACCATCGCCGGGGTGGGGATCGCCATCGATCTGTCCACCGATTCACTGGATTCCATTGCAGGCACGATCAACGGCAATGCAACCCTGCAGGCTGCCGGGGTAAGCGCATCTGTTGTATCTTCGACCAACGACGACGAGACCGTCTATACCCTCCAGATAGACGGAAACCAGAGTTTTACGGATTCAGGCAATGTCCTCCAGGCATTGGGTATACTCAAGCAGGGGTATTCCGATGTCTTGGGTGTTACGGGGACAACGGAGAACACGACCAACGGGGCAGTGATAACCGGGAGCACCCTTCTTGCCGATATCGACGGATACAACACCTGGACCTCCGGCGATTCCATAACCATTCAGGGCACGGCCCACGATGGGTCGGCCGTCGGGCCCACGGTGTTCACGATCACCGCAAGCACCACGGTCGATGACCTGCTGGGAGCCGTGGAAACCGCCTTTGGCGGCGAAGTCTCCGCATCTGTGAACGGAAGCGGAGCCATCGTGGTGGAGGACAACCAGGCCGGTGCATCGAGCCTTTCGCTGACCTTGTCTTCGAGCATCGCGGACGCGAACTCGACTCTCGATTTCGGCGCCTTCGATCTGTCCACGGTCAGGAAGCGCGAGATCGTGGCCGGACAGGATGCGGAAATCTCCCTTGACGGCGTAGCCTTTACCAGATCCACGAATCAGGTCAGCGACATCCTCACGGGAGTGACGCTGAATCTCGTGGGCGAGGATCCTGAAGCGACCATCACGCTCAATGTCAACCGGGACCAGAGCGGCATCAAGGAGAAGATTCAGGATTTCGTCGACAGCTATAACGAGGTGATGAGCTTCATCGCCGCCCAGAACACCGTGCCGGGAGAAGGCAAGGATGCAAAGCCGCTCTTTGCGGACACCTCGCTCCAGACCATCAAGAGCTCGGTGAGGAGTATTATCCTCTCTGAAGTCAGTGGCCTGGATTCCACCCTCGATCACTTAAGCCTTATCGGGATCAATATTGACAAGACAGGCCGGCTCTCGATCGACGATGAAACCCTTGGCGGGTATCTGGAAACGAACTTCGAAGATGTAGTGAACCTCTTCGCGGCCCAGGGAACCAGCTCGAGCAGCAACCTCACTTATATCGCGTCGGACTTGGGAATGGGCGAGGGCGATTACGAAGTGGAGATCACTCAGGCGGCCACTCGCGCCAGTACCGTAGGCAGCGGGTTTTCCGGAACCCTGAGCAGCGACGCCACCCTGACTCTGACCAGTGCCGGAGGCACGGAGCAGAGCATCTCGCTGAGTGCCGGGTGGAACATCAACTCGATCGTGAATGCCATTAACTCGGGCAACACCCTGGGAATCACTGCCGAGAACGACGGCGGCCAGCTCAGGATAACGAGCGGGTCCTACGGGAGCTCCGGGTTCAGCCTGTCGGTGACGGGCGGGAATCTCGGCCTTACGGACGGCGCTTATGAGGGGCTCGATGTAGCGGCCAGGATCAGGGAGCAGGGCTCTGTCGAGTGGATGACCATGACCGGACAGGGTCAGATCCTCATCGGCGGCGACGACCAGGACGTGGAAGACCTCCGGCTGAAGTATACGGGAACCGGAACTGGCACGTTCGACTTCACGTTCATCAAGGGCGTCGGTGAACAGCTCGACCATGCGCTGTACTCCATGTCGGACAGCATAGATGGATACGTGGCCAACAAGCAGGAGTCCCTGCAGAACCAGATGGACAAAATCGATGACAAAATAGATGACATGGAAGTCCGTCTGACCAAGTACGAGGAGACCCTGATCGCCAAGTACACGGCCATGGAGAAGCTGCTGTCCCAGCTGCAGTCTCAGCAGTCGTGGCTGACCAGCCAGATACAGGGGCTCGGTACCTGGAATTCACTCGGCTGAAGCCTGCCGCATCTCATGACAAGAATGCCGCGTCCATTCCTTTTTGGATTCGTCATTTCCCTTCAGAATGGGATGAAGAGATCCGATATATCCTCTCACCCATCTTGAGAACGATGTTTCTTTCTTCATCCTCTTCCATCATCAGGGCCAGCAGATAGTATGCAGCCCGCGAAAACCGCACCTTCATGCCGTCTGGCAGCAGGCAGTACATGACGTTGTGCTCTCCGATGGACAGGGTCGCTGGGTCGAGCTTGTGCACCTCGCCCGTGTTCAGGAGCACCAGGAGCTCGGTCTCCTGGTCCCCCCGGATGGACGCCACCACGAAGGGGGTGTCTTCCACGTCCACGTAGCAGACCTCTGACTGAAAGAC
>JAHDKO010000122.1 GCA_018436855.1 Deltaproteobacteria bacterium
GAGACCTGATAATCATCTAAAAGGTTAAACTCAAGCCATTGCACAAGACGTTGAGAAAGAAAAAAGAGGAGGCGTCTTATGCGAGAGTTGTATGTGGGTTTGGATTTACACTCATCGAACATGTATTTGGGCATTTTCAACAAGCTAACAGGAAGACGGATCGAGGACAAGAGGTTGAGGAATGATCTCAAGGGTATTGTACTGGCCCTGGAGCCATACCGGGAAGAGATTCATGGGATCGTGGTGGAGAGTACGTACAATTGGTACTGGCTGGTGGATGGTCTGATGGAAGCTGGATACAACTGTGTGCACCTTGCGAATCCATCGGCCATTAAGCAATACGAAGGGTTGAAGCACAAGGATGACCGTCATGACGCCTTTTGGCTGGCCCAGATGTTTTCACTGGGTATTCTCCCGGAAGGATACATCTACCCCAAGGAAGAACGGGCGGTACGTGATCTGCTGCGGAAGAGGACTTTCCTGGTGAGACAGAGAACATCCCATATACTCTCATTCCAGACTATGGTTCAACGGCAGACAGGCAGGCGGATAAGCTCCAACGAGATCAAGAAGCTTGACCCTGATGACGTGAATACCCTGTTTGCAGATGAGTATGTGATGCTCTCGGGCAAGACCAGCATATGCAGTATCGAACATCTAACACATCAAATCAGGGGGATCGAGAAGGCTGTCAAAGATGTGGTTAGAATCCGGCCGCAGTTTGAACATCTGCTGAGCGTCCCCGGGATAGGGAACATCCTTGCTTTCACCATCATGCTTGAAGTAGGTGATATCTCCCGCTTCGCCAATGTGGGAAACTTCTCTTCGTACTGCAGGTGTGCACCCAGCTCATATACATCGAACGGCAAAAAGAAAGGTAAGGGCAACACGAAGAACGGGAACAAGTATCTGTCATGGGCGTTCATTGAAGCTGCACATTTCGCCAGGGCTCATAGTCCACGGATACATGCATACTATCAGAGGAAGGCATCCCAGAGGAATGTAATCGTTGCGGCCAAGGCTCTCTCCAACAAAATTGCACGTGCATGCTATTACATCATCAGGGACCAGATTCCCTTCCGGGAGGATGCCTTGTTCAGCTAGGAGGCTGGGGTGGTGAGGCGGTGATTGGGGTTGGCTGATAACCAGGAGATCTGATTAGCCCTCCGCCCCACGCCCTCATAATACATAAGAACACAGGGGATGGTATCCCTGAACTGATCCGCCCCTGACATGAGCCACATGGGTTTGGGCATGACGAGCCGGAAGATCTGATATCAACCTTATGGACATGGCAGGCAACCGTTGGTTTTCTGGGGCCTCTTGAGGCCACGGGTTGCAGAGAAGGCGGATGGTGCTTCGCTCCGAGATTCACCCGGTCTCTACGCTACGCACCATCCTTCGCACCTCGGACAACCCTGATCCTGATGGGTGACCGGTGCGGCTCACAGTATAACTAGCCGCTACCCATATTGAAAGAAAAATACGGATTCGGAAAGGTAAGGGACAGCATCCGTGCTGGTGTCACATTTATCTCTGCAAGAAAACGTCTTGCAATGGCAGAGCCTTTTCTCCTTGACAGA
>JAHDKO010000092.1 GCA_018436855.1 Deltaproteobacteria bacterium
AGCCTGAGCACGACCGAGCTGCTGCCGATGGACTATATCGACCTGGCAGGGGACAAGGAGCTGGTGTTTTCCGTGGGCGGCCAGGAGGTTACGGCAACGATCGGGGCTGACCAGAGCATCCGGTTTGACAACCTTGCCCACCTGGCGCTGCTGGATGCGGAGGACTTCCTGACCATGCGGCTATACACGAACAACGACGCGGGCAATGTGTTGTGGGAGTATGCGCTTGTGGATATGGATTTTGTCGATATCGCGACCATGCAGCCGGTGGGAGAGGGAGGGCCGGTGCTCTCCGACCCCATGCCGCATATTGTGCTGACCTCGCCTTCCCACGGAGAGGTGGGGAGCAGCATAACGGTCAGCGGCTATGTGTTCGACCCGATCATGGATATTACGGCCGATCCCCTGCCGGAGAACATGATGACGGTGACCGTAAACGATATGCCGGTGGCGGTCAGCTACCATAGGACTGGAATAGTGCCTGCGCGGCAGAATATTCGTGCCGAATTCATCACGAACGTGAACACGGCCGACGCGCACGGCTCGGTCACGGTTACGGCGACCAATATCATCGGCAACAGCTTAAGCCCGGGGTTTTCCATTGTAACGAGCCGGGAGGGCTATAAGCCGCCCGAGATCATCACGGCGGCTGATGTGAACTTTGCCCCGCAGGATCTTGAGCCCGACGAGGCGTATGCGATGTACCAGTCCGAAGAGACGGACTCCGGCCATGCGACCGGGGAAGTGACCGAGCTCTTCCACTGCCTGACCTGGACGGGATCGGGCGTGGTCGAGGGAGAGTTCGGCATGCCGGTCGACCTTGCGGTTGATTCACAGAGCTGCACCTATGTTCTCGACTACGCCAAGGCAAGGGTGCAGAAGTTCGACTCTGCAGGCGGGTTTGTGCTTCAATGGGGTACTCCGGGGCAGGGTCAGGGCGAGTTTGTCTACCCGCAGGCGATTTGCGTGGGCGCGGGGGAGCGCCTCTATGTTGCCGACAGCGGCAATCACCGCATCCAGGTGTTTGACTCATCCGGGGTGTTCCTCCTGGAATTCGGGGGAAACGGCACTGGTGACGGAGAGTTCAACTCGCCGGTGGATGTTGCGGCAGGTGCCGCGGGTGATGTCTATGTGGTGGACCAGGGCAATCACCGCGTGCAGCGGTTTGGTGCCACAGGAGAGTATCTCTCGCAGTGGGGCGCGCAGGGTTTTGGGGAGGCTCAGTTCGTGTTGCCTTCAGGCATTGCCCTTGACGCGGCCGGGAACTGCTATGTCTCGGATGCGGGCAATCACCGCATCCAGGTGTTTGCTTCGGACGGTACCTGCACCACCCGGTGGGGCTCTCAAGGCAGCGGCAGGGGAGAGCTTATTTCTCCGTCAAAGGTTGATATCGACAGCCAGGGCAGGGTCAACGTCGTGGACCTGGGCAACTCGCGCATCCAGGTTTTCAGCGCCGCAGGTGAATTTGTCAGGGAGTACGGCTCGGTCGGCTCGGGCCATGGTGAGTTTATGTTTGCACCCGTGGGCGCGGGCATTGCCGCCCACGGGGAGGAAGTTTACGTGGCCGACGGCGGCAACCGCCGCGTCGTTGGGATTGCGGGTATCGAGAAGCGCTATGGCTGGGGCACGGACATGACCAAAGCGGCGGTATCCCGAGAGACAGTGGGCCGGCTGGTGCAGGAGAACACCGCGATAGCGAGCGGCACCGAGGTGCGCACCTGGGAGGTGGAGCTGCCGGGGGATACCTACCGGGTAAGCCTTGGCTGCGGGGACACGCAGTACTCGGCCGGTCCGCACCGGGTGGTTGTCGAGGGCGAGGTGGTGGTCAACAACGTCTCGACCGCGGCGGGTGAGATTCACCAGGTGAAGGACGTGCCGGTGACGGTAACGGACGGCGCGCTCACCGTGGAGGTCGGGGGGGAGGAGAGCCCGACCCTGATCAACTATATCCGGGTGGAGAAGGAGCTTGATCCGGGAGAGGAAGGAACGCCCAGGACCGAGGTGGTGTCGCTTTATGACAGCACCGAGCACCCGTATCCGTCCGTGTACCGGGTCGAGCTGATCGACCCGTCCTCCCGTGAGGGTGAGACGGTGGTCGCGGGCTCGGAGAGTCTTGCGGGCGAGGTGATAAACGAGAAGACCCTGGCGCTTGCCCGTGAGGGCAAGGCCCTGGTGACGCAGCCGCTGCTGTTTGCGCGCATCAGCCCCGGGCAGGCCCTGCCGGTGCTGCCGGACTCGGTCAATGTACTCTTCGGCTATGACGTCAAGGGCACGATCACCAAGGGTGCAACGAGAAAGGTGACAATCCCGCTGGTGGAGATCGTCAACAGGGTGGTGCCGTCCAAGGGGCTTGCCGACGATCCTCAGACCGCACAAGACGAGAGCCGGGACAGCGACGACTGCTACGTGGCCGGGGAGGGCGCTGACATGACCCCGAATGGCAAGCCGGTGCCCGTGAATGTATATTACCGGCTCAGGGAGCAGGTCGAAGCGGTGAGGATGGAGATATCCTGGAAGGGGCAGGACGGGTTTGTCCGCAAGCGTGAGCTGCAAGGTCTGCCCGCAGCCGGCGGTGTTGAGCTTAAGGCGCAGTGGGACGGCAGGGACGATGCGGGTGAGTATGTGACGAACCTGCCCGACGGGATCGTCCACGTGCAGATACGGGTGCTCAAAGGCGGCCAGTGGTACATGAGCGACAAGCACCGGCTCTACGAGCTCTCGTCGTACTTCAGGCCCGAGATCTATTTGCAGGCCACCGAGTTCAGCCCGCCGGTGAGCACGGAGATAATGCTCAAGCACTACCGCATGTTCTACGACAGCCCTGTTGGAGGATTTCTACCGGGAGACCCCTTTGATTACCACATTGTTTCACCGGGACCGGGCGATATGGCCGATGTCATGTCATTGTTCAATAACGAGCGGTACTACATGGATCTCAACGACCCGAGTGATGGGAATGTATACGGAGATTATCCCGAGAACTGGAGGAAGCGGGGGTTCGGCGGAACAGCAGAGGAGACGCCCACGCTTTATACCCATGCCGTCACCAGGACCATCGTGGAAGACATAGACGGCACTCCGGAAGACCGGACAGCGGTGTTCCTGCAGTATTGGATGTTCTATCCGTCGAGCACCCCGCCCATCGGGATCAACGGGAATGCGAACTGTTGCCGGTATGATTCCGGGGGAGTGAGTCAGGTTACTGCGAACGA
>JAHDKO010000017.1 GCA_018436855.1 Deltaproteobacteria bacterium
GGAGCTGAATAAGCAGGGCATAGAGTATGATCCTGCAGGGGTTGATTATGTTCAACTGAGTGGGCACAGGCCAAAATTGTATATTGGCGCTGGAAGCCATGCGACGTTCTTCAAAGAGGGCACTTTCGGGACAATGCTGCCAGTCGTTAGTTCTGAAGACTCATGGTCAAGAGTATACCTGTCAGGTCATGAGATAATGACATTATACGGTTATGTTACTGCGCTTGTTGATTCTGCTAATCCATTATGCACTTCAGATTACTATCTGGAAATTAATCCACTTGATTACAATACAGCTCAGTGGAATGGTGTCTGGGGAGAACAAACAGGGATTCATGGAAGAGGATCCAATCCGCCTAACAAGAGAGCAGACATATTTGGAGAACGGATGTTAACTGATTTCGTTATCTGGCATAATCGTTTTGTGCAAAATGGAAAAGGACATTGTCCTGGCAATCAAGATCTTGTTCTAATAAAGGTAAAATAGGAGACGATAGAATTGTACACTAAATCAGTTGATTATCGTCATAATGAAAAAAGCAAGAGGAAGATTAAAGTGTGGTTTGGCTTAATATATTCAATTATTGAATCATTGTTTCTGATTCCGCACCAAAACTTATTATTAATCGGAGAATCATGGATATTTAAGATCATATACACAAAAGAGATGTATATTTCAGGGAACCCATATTTGCTTACTATTATAATAATTTTGTTTTATTAT
The DNA here is from genome assembly GCA_018436855.1 of Deltaproteobacteria bacterium. Taxonomy (GTDB): domain Bacteria; phylum Desulfobacterota; class Desulfomonilia; order UBA1062; family UBA1062; genus Phosphitivorax. The sequence goes on from JAHDKO010000017.1 coordinate 725, forward strand.
TTCTTAATTGGTTTTCTTGTGGGGCATGTTTTTTCAGGCAGATTGATAGTTAGGCCTTGGTGGTTAATAACCTTATATTGTTTGGGAACATGTGTTCTGGTTTTACCTGTTGTAAAGTTGCTTGGTGTATTATTGCTATTCTTAATGGATCCAGGAGCATGGTGGGGATAACAGATCTATTTGCAGGCCACCGAGTTCAGCCCGCCGGTGAGCACGGAGATAATGCTCAAGCACTACCGCATGTTCTACGACAGCCCTGTTGGAGGATTTCTGCCGGGAGACCCCTTTGATTACCACATTGTTTCACCGGGACCGGGAGATATGGCCGATGTCATGTCATTGTTCAATAACGAGCGTTACTACATGGATCTCAACGACCCGAGTGATGGGAATGTATATGGAGATTATCCCGAGAACTGGAGGAAGCGGGGGTTTGGCGGAACAGCAGAGGAGACGCCAACGCTCCATACCCATGCCGTCACCAGGACTATCGTGGAAGACATAGGCGGCACTCCGGAAGACCGGACAGCGGTGTTCCTGCAGTATTGGATGTTCTATCCGTCGAGCACCCCGCCCATCGGGATCAACGGGAATGCGAACTGTTGCCGGTATGATTCCGGGGGAGTGAGTCAGGTTACTGCGAACGA
>JAHDKO010000034.1 GCA_018436855.1 Deltaproteobacteria bacterium
GGCATATATTGCCAATTATTACAACTTATTAACTACTCTGATTGCAAGATAATACCAGATGTCTTCAGGATTGTTATTCAGTCAATTGCTATGCCTTAAAAGTGTTTGGGCAACAGGCCGTTGAGACCTGACCCCGATCCTGACATTCCCTTCAACAGTGCGGACTTGACAGGTCGATGGGCCTGTCCTGCACAGGTCCATGCAATTGATGAACCGGTCTTTCAAGGAATGGTGAGGAGGGTCAGTCTTTCGGCAGGGGCCGGGGCGGCGGATCGGACTCTTGCGCTGAGACGTTCGCGGAGGGCTGCCTGCGGGGGAGATCGTCGTCATCCTCTCTCCTGGACCTGGCTCCGCCCTGCTCCAGCATCTCTTTGCGGATGAGAGATTCGAACTGCTTGGCCTCCCGGGAATACGGATTGGTGGCGATGGACTTCTCGATCCATTTCAGGGCGTTGGTCCAGTCTTTCGCATCGTAGTACAGGCGGGCCACGTTGAAGTAGAGGTTCTCGTCGCCGGGGGAGATCTCGATGGCCTTCATGTAGTTCGCCAGCGCCTCCTCCACCATGTTGGCCTTTCTCAGCTCGATGCCGAACTCGTTAAAGATGTGCTTGTTTTCTTCTTCAAAGATGGCCTCGATCTGGGAGAGCTTCTGGAACACGTTCTTCGCCTTGTCGACCTGGCCCATCTCCATGTACAGGGTTCCCACGCCGAAGTTGGCGCGGATGCTGTCCGGATCGATCTTCAGAGCGGAGTTATACTCCCACTCGGCTGAGTTGAACTCCTTGCGCGAGCGATGTTTTTCCGCCAGCGCAATGTGCTTGTCCGTGTCGCGTTCCTCCTTGTTTTTCACTTTATAGCCGGGCTCGAAGGTGTATTTGTTCATGAATTCGTCGTAGGGCATCTTGATGACGATGCCGGTGGGCTGTCCTTCATTCCCGAGATAGGTCACCTGTATGAGTTCATCATCCAGCTGTTCCGCGCGGCAGTAGTTTTTGACACGCTGGGACTTCTTCGTGTGCCCGGTTCCCAGGGTGATGGTGGTTTCCTCAAAAAAAACCCCTTTGATCTTCTTGATTGCATTGTCCATAGCCTTTTTATCGGAAGATAAAAATCTTATGTTTAGAATATTTTGCCGGGAATGGGTATAATGGGGAAAAAAGAGCACCCGGTGAGCAAAAGCGTACCATCTTGAGTGAGAAGGGAGGAGAATACCATGGCTGCTGTCGGTTTTATCGGTGCCGGGAATATGGCCGAGGCGATAATAGGGGGCGTACTCGAGAAGGGCTTGTACGCACCCTCGGACGTCATCATATACGATGTCCGTCCCGAGCGCATGGAGGAGATGCACGGGCGCTACGGGGTCGAGACGGCCGGAGGCACTCCGGAACTGGTGGAAAAGAGCGGATTGGTCATCCTGGCGGTCAAGCCCGATAGGATCGGCGCGGTTCTGGAACAGGTGCGGGAGCCTCTTGCAGAAAGGCTGATCATCAGCATCGCCGCAGGGGTCCCCATCGAGTCCATCCAGGCGGTCACCGGGCTGCAGTCCCGGGTGATCCGAATCATGCCCAACACCCCGGCGCTGGTGCTCGAGGGGGTTTCCGCACTGTGCCCGTCGCCCTCGTGCTCCTCTGAAGACGTCAAGACAGCGGAGGAGATATTCTCTGCCGTAGGCATATGCCGGCAGGTGGAAGAGAAGCATATGAATGCGGTGACCGCCCTGTCCGGATCGGGCCCTGCCTTCTGCTTCCTCTTCATGGAGGCCCTCGCCGACGGCGGGGTGCGCGCGGGGCTTCCCAGGGAGCTCGCCCTGGAGCTGGCCGGCGCGACCCTGAAAGGGGCTGCCGCCATGGTCCTGAAGACCGGCAGGCACCCCGGGGAGCTCAAGGACATGGTGGCGTCTCCCGGAGGGACCACCATCGAAGGGGTCGGCGTGCTGGAGTCCAGGGGCTTCAGGTCCGCGGCCATGGACGCGGTGTTCGCGGCATATCAGAAGGCGTCGCGCCTCGTCTCTTAGGCTCTCGCGGGCCCCGTTCATCTGCAAGAAGGACCCGAGACCGTCAGGGGGATTCGCCTAGACCCTGGTGTTCTTGATGATCTCCACCGCATCGCCGGGCGAATCCACCACGGTGAAGATGGCCAGATCCTCCTGAACGATCTTCATCTCGCTGAGCATGGTATCCCGCATCCAGTCCAGGAGCCCCCCCCAGAAGTCCGAGCCCACGAGAATGACAGGGAAGGGCTTCATTTTGTCTGTCTGGATGAGCGTCAGGGATTCGAAGAGCTCGTCCATAGTGCCGAACCCGCCGGGGAAGATGACATAGCTCATGGCATACTTGATGAACATGACCTTTCTCACGAAGAAATAGCGGAAGTTGAGGTGGACATTCGTGTAGGGGTTCATGGCCTGCTCGAAGGGGAGCACGATGTTGAGCCCCACCGACTGGCCTCCCGCCTCGAACGCCCCCTTGTTCGCCGCCTCCATGATGCCGGGGCCTCCGCCGGTGATCACGCAGTAGCCCTCCCGGGCGAGCATGCCGGCGAGCTCCACGGCCATGCGGTAGTACTTGTCGTCCGGCCGGCACCGGGCGGACCCGAAGACGGTCACGGCCGGTTCCAGGGACGAAAGGGTCTCGATGCCGTCCACGAACTCCGCCATGATGCGGAAGATTCTCCACGACTCCTGAGGGCTGATCTGATCGATGAGGTATCTGTCGTTTTTTTTCATGCGTGCTCCTTGCCTTGCCGCCCGGTATTCCCTCCATGCGGCCGTTGTGCTATGGGTTCACCAGCGTGATGATCGATCTTCATGTTCATACAATACATTCCAGCGACGGGCAATATTCCCCTGCAGAGATCATCTCTCTGGCAGCAGGCCGGGGGGTGCGCACCTTGGCCTTCTGCGACCATATGGACTTCCTCGCTGTGCCCGAAGGGCTGGATGCCGCCCGCGCCGGCAATGTCGAGCTCTTCAGCGGTGTCGAGATATCCGCCGCCTTCAAGGGCCGGGAGCGCCATCTGATCTGCTACGGGTTCGATCCGTGCGACTCCCGCATCCGCGAGTTCATCGACCGTTCCTGCAGGCAAATCTGGCGGGGTGTTTCCGCCATCATCGGACGCTTCCGGGAGATGGGCTTTCTGCTCGAGGAAGGCGACATCGCGGGGTGGAGAAAATCGGTCCCGACCGGGGTGACCTTTCTCGATGCGCTGGTGAAGCGCAATCCCCGCGACCCTCGGATACTCCGCTATACCCGGGGAGACCGCTCCGGTTCCCCCTACCTGAACTTCTACCAGGACTTTTCCCGGGCAGGACTCGGAGAGGCGGTTTCCTCCGGCCTTCCCGATCTGGTCCAGGCCATTCGGGACGTGGGACCCTGCGGTATTCTCATCCTGGCCCATCCCGGGGAGATGGACAGGGCGAGCCTCCGGGAGCTGAAGGCACACGGGGTTCAGGGAATCGAGGTCTACAGCACCCACCACGGGCTTGCGGTCACCGAGTATCTTGCCGGATGTGCCGCCTCGCTGGGTCTCCTCGCGAGCGCCGGGTCGGATTTTCACGGTGAGCGGATCAAGCCCGGCATCGGTCTGGGCGACGTGCCAGGACAGCCGGATGCGGCCCTGATCGAAGCGATCCGGGAGAGGATGTCCGCCTGGCAGTGAGCGGGCGGCGGAAACAGAGCCAGGGGCGTGAAGGGCGGGTCGCGGGGATACGGTGCGCGTCATTGCTCGATGATGACGGGCTCGAGGAGTATCACCAGCTCGTCGGTTTCCACGGTCTTGATCTTCTGGCTGAAGAGGTAGCCCAGGACGGGGATGTCGCCCAGGATGGGGATACTCTTTTTCTGATCGGCGAGCCCCTTGCTGATGAGCCCCCCCAGCGCGACGATATTTCCGCTCTTGACCCTGAGTTGCGTGGTGGCCTCTTTCAGATCCACGGTGGGGAGAGTGTAGATATTCCCGCTTATGGACGTTTCCCTCAACTCTACGACCCTGCTCTTGATGGGGGTGATGCTTAGGTTCACCTGGTTCGTCTCCAGATCGATGTACGGTTGCACGCCGAGCATGACCCCGTCAAAGATGGACCCGATGGTGACCTCGGGCGAGGTGATCGTGGTCCCGCCCTCCACCGTGGTGATGGTCAGCTCGATCTCCTGGATGTATGAGGTGTTCGTGCCCACGCTGATGAGTGCCGGCTGGCCGTTGGTCACCCTGATCCTGGGGTTGGAGAGCACCTTGATCTCTCCGTACTGGGCCAGGGCGTTGAGCGCCGCGTCGAACCCGTGCTCCTGTGAACTCACCTGAATCTCCAGGGACGGAACCAGGTTGTCCGTGGAGAGGGCGAGGTTTTGCTGGATGGGGTTGAACACGTAGTCGCCGATGCTTCCGTGGATACTGGACCAGTCGATGCCGTACCGGCACGAGTCGCTGAGGCTGACCTCCAGGATCTTTGCCGTGATGAGAACCTGTGAATTGTAATAGGTTTTCAAGGTCCTGATATACGATTCTATCCGTTCCACGGCGTCTCTGCGGTCGTTGATCTCCAGGAAGCCGACGGTCCGGTTGAGCGAGTAGGTGCCGTGCGGCGTTAGGGAGGAGCGGACGACCTGCTCTATCTGTGCATAGATGTCGATGTCTTCCGATGTGGTGGTGTGCCTGATGAAGAATTCGCCGGATAGAGGGGTTGTAGAGTTCCCATCACTCGAGCTCGAGCCCAGGACATCGCCTCCCACCGAAAGACGCGTCTCCTTCCGGGACGAGACGAAGTTGAGGTGAAAGGCCTTCGATGCCGTTCCGCGGACGTACAGGCAGTTTCCCCGGACCTCCGAGAAGACGTGCAGGGAGGCGGAAATGCCTTCCAGGGCCTGTTCCAGCGGGGTGTTGTTGAAGGCCACCGTGACCGGCCGTAAAGGAATGAGTGTGCTGTTCGATCCCGAGCTCTGCGAATTCCGAGTGTCTCCCCCTGGCTGATCCGGATGCACCGGGGCAGGGTTGGGAGAAGAAGGAGGCGTGTCCGACTGCGTTGCGACAGCGGTCACATCCGCACTGACGAGCCGGGAGTCGATGACCAGATCGAGTCCTGCAACCTCGGCGATGGCGGAGAAGATGTCGGTGAACGGAGCGTTTTTTGCCGCCAGGGTGATGGTCTTGTCCGAAAGAGGGCTTTTTTCTTCCACCACAGGGGGTTTCACCTCGGGGAGCGGACGCGGAACAGGGGGCGTTGTCTCACTGGTCTCTCCTTGTACGGTAAAGTCCTCTTTCTCCATGAGCCTGTCCGTGGAGCATCCCCACAGCAGGGCCATGATGCACAGGTAGAGCATGTGCCTAGTACACTTCGACATGGATAGTCTCCTCAACGCCGTTTTTGTATCGAATGGTGACCGCGCCTTTTTCGATGGCCTTCAGGGTGAAGGCTCCGGTTTCATCACCTACCTGCATCTTTCTGCCGTCAATGATGCAGAAGCTCTTTCCGTCGTTTTTCACGATCATGCTCACGAAGACCGGGGCGGGATTCTCCGGCCCCAGAGAGTCGTCTTCCTCGTCCGGACTGTGCGGGGAGAATACATTTCTGATGACTCCAGCCGTATTCGAACGGGCGCCCCCTTCCGGAGAGAATCCCAGCCGATCGATATAGCTGAGAAACTCCGGCCTGTCCGGAACATAGGGTGTATGACCGGAAAGGAACAGGAGCATGATGATGCCCGCGAGAACGGCGATAAGCGGGGATGCGAAGAGGGCGAAGACTCCGGCGTCTATCTTCACGGGTGACTCCCTCCCATCCTGAAGCCGGCCACTGCCAGCCGTATTCCCACGGGCGTGCTCAGTACCAGGGCCCTCTCCAGGAAAAAGAATCCTTCTGCATAGGTTGAAACGAGCTTTTCGTGGAGATCGCTGAAGTTCTTCGGATAGAGCGTGATGTCATAGCTCACGTCCGCAGTCTGCTCACCGGAGAGCTCTCCCAGTTTCTTCCAGTGCATTCCGAGAGCGTCGAGCTTCTCCTGGTATACCTGCCGCTCGGACCGTGCGCGCATGATCGAGGTGAATTTGGCCTGGTTGTACCGGGTGTCTGCCCGCTCGGAGAGATAGAACCAGCACGAAGAGATCACACAGAGCATGCTGACAATGCTGAAGACGACAGCCAGGCGATAGATCCTCATCTCTTTACCTCGCATTCCACGGTGTAGCCGGCCCATTGGTCCGTATGGCGGAAGGTGGCCCCGGCAACCGGGTAGTGCTCCTGCAGACCGGAAAGAAAGGTGGAAAACAGGCTCTTCGACAGCGGATACTGAGCCCTGATGACACCCTCGATCTTCACCTGGAACACCGCGCTTCCCGGGGAAGGCATGGCGGAGGGTTCCGGGAGGTCCAGGGATCCATAGGGGTCATCCGATTCCGTCCGTGCACCCGGTCTCACAACCTCCACCCGTTCGATGGATGTCTGGGCGGGAACGGCGCCGGTGATGGCGCCCAGCATGGCGTGGAGCCTGGGCTCTGATTCGAAGCGCTGATACAGGGCGATGAGCCCGTTGATGCGATCCGGCTCCATGTATTTGAGAAGTGCAGAACAGTCGTGCTCCATCAGGGTCATGTCGTGGGTGTATGCTTGCAATGCTGCCTCGGTCCTTTTCTCGAGATCCCGGCTCTCCCATGAACAGCGCAGGCCCAGGAAAAAGATCAGTGACGCGCACGTGATCATCACCAGGGAAAGCAGAAGAGAATAGCCCGCGTAACGGGCAAGCGTTCTGGCCCGGCGGTATGGGCCGGGGGTGAAGTCATATGCACTGCCGGATACGTTTCCCAGGAGCTCGGGCGCACAATTGCCATGGCCGGGAAGGTCTTCCGGCAGCAGACCGGCAGCATCGATATCGTTTTCACGGAGATCCTCGATGCTCATTTCGCCCCGGCCCGCCGTGAAAACCGTCCGGGGTGTCTCGTTGTAACTGACCCGCAGCAGAGAGGTCATCTCGCTGATACCGGCCAGGGTTTCGGCGAGGAGGTCAAAGGAGCTGCTCTTCTGGATGGTGATCAGATGATAGATGATGCCTGCTTTCGTGCCGATGATCCGGACGGACTGATCGTCTTCGAACATCACGACGCAGGTTTCCTTTGTGGTCTTCCCCGCCACCGCTGCGATGGATGCCTCGATGGGGCAATAGGCATCGAGCAGGATGTCACTTCCGTTCAGGACCGAGATTCTGTCGACATCGGTCGCCGGGATCGCCAGGTATGAGTAACGGGCCCTCACGGCGTCGATGTCGGAGATCTTGGCGTATGAGACGCAGTAGTCCTCGTTGAACAGGCCGGTCTTGTCTATCGTGGACCGGATATGGGCAAGGGTGGCATCTGCCGATACGCTTGAGAACTCACCCACATCGGCGTATGCGCTTCTCGGCGGGAAACATGCGCTCACATGCTTGCCGCGGAGCACGGAGGAGGAAAGCTCGCCCGCTCCCGAGGCTCGAACTTCTTCGAGACGGATCGTTCCGGCCTCCCTCGTGTAGCGGGCCGCCTGGTATCCGTTGTCGGTCAGTGAGATGGTGTATCCTGTTTTCCCGCTCTTTCTTATCACCTGTCGTCTCGCTCGGAGCCGGTTTTTTCTTCTTTCCGGCGGGTTCAGCAGTGCAGGGGAAACACTTTCCCCCACGCCTGTGTTCTCGGATTTCAGAGCGAATTTCTTTACGTTGTTCTCTATTCTAGGCGTCCGTGGAGATAGGTCAGGGTCACGGCATCGAGGATGTCGTCATAATCCGATGCCTGGGGAGCACCCGGCTTTGCAAAGCGGTTGTTGTCGCCTGACTGGGATACGATGCCGTTGTGGTTGTCGTCGTTGGGGGTGTCCGCCTCAAGATTTTTTCCCGAAGAGATCACCACGAAGGCGGCCCTGATGCTCGTATCGTCGCAGAAAAGGCCTGGCGCGTGAGATCCGGATATGAGCTCGGCCAGACGGTCCTTGAGCTCATCGGTGGTGGAGGAGGTGGCGAGATAGGGATCGACGGAGTAGAAGAGCGGTTTGGCATAGGAATCCGTGCCCGGAATGCCCAGGGTCTCGTGGGGGAGATAACCTCTCTGGCGGTTCACGGTCTCAGAGCCGTCCGTGCCGGCGGCCGCCCAGGGGAGCCTGCCCGTGGCCAGGGCGTATCCGATGACCGCGGTCCTGGCCTCCCTGACGATGGCACGGCTTTCATTGAGCTTGTTCTGGTTGACGAGCAGGGGGATGAGCCCGGCGCCCATACTCAAGAGGATGCCCAGAATCACGAGCACAAAGGCCAGCTCGATCAGGGTGAACCCCTTCGGGCGCTCCGGCCCGTACCTGGCACGAAAGGGAAGTCGCAGCATCCGGTCTGTCGCCATATCATCCTCCTCCGAGCTGTGAGATGAGATCATAGACGGGTCCGATCAGCGAGATGACGATGAATACGAACAGCCCGCCCGAGAGCGCCATGACAATGGGCTCGATCATTTTGCCCATGATGTCCACGGACCGGGAGGTCTGTTCCTGGTACGTGTCTGCCAGGTACTGAAGGCGCTGATCGAGCGTTCCCGTGCTTTCTCCCACGCTGACCATGCGCAGTGTGACAGGGTCGAAGAACCGGGTGAGCGCGAACGCGTTCAGGAGGGAGTCGCCCCTGTTCGTGGCGTGCCGGATCCTGGCGATCACCGATGTGACGGCAGGGTTCGAGAAGGTGGTCTCCAGCACGTCGAAGCACTTGGTCAGGGTAACGCCGGATCGGAGCATCAGGGACATGTTGGAAAAGAACAGGGTGAGCGATGCCTGTTTCAGGAGCTTTCCGGCAACAGGGATCCTGAAGCAGGCCAAAGCCAGGAAGACGCGCGTGCGCTCATGTTTTTTCAGCATGAAGACAAATGCGCTCAGGAGCAGGATCACCGCAGGGAAGGCGTACCAGTAGGTCCGGGAGAACTCCACGAACCTCACCAGCCGGACCGTCATATCCGGCAGCACCACGTTCATGTCATGGAACGTCTCTACCAGCCTTGGAAGCACGAAAAAGAGCCAGAATACCATGACGCCCCCCATGGCCGAGATGACGAATGCCGGGTAGATAAGGGCCCGCTTGGTCTGTGAGACGATATCGTCCACGCGCTTGATGTACTCGGCGGTGCTCTTGAGCGACTCCTGGATGGTGCCGGTCTCCTCCCCGATGTTGCAGAAGAACACGAGCATGGGAGGGAAAACCTCGGGCTGTGCCCTGAACGCCCCGGAAAGCGACTCGCCTCCGGTGATCTCCCGGATCACCCGTTCGAGGGCCTTTTTGAGCCTCTTGTTCCGGACCGTGTCCTTGATGCTCTCCATGGAGTCCAGCAGCGGCAGGCCGCTTGCCACCATGGAGGAAAGGGATTCACAGAACTCGATGATGTCCGGGCGCTCCACCCGGGGCTGGATCATGGAGTCGACGGCATCGGTGAGGATGAACCGCCTCTTCCGATACTTCAGGAGAATCTGGTCTTGGGAAGAGAGGGTGTCCATGAGGGTGCCTATGTCATCGAAATGTCCCTTGGCCGTGATGACCGATCCGTCCTGGTTCAGCGCCTGGTAGGTGAACAGCATTACCGCAGGACCCTCCTGGCCTCCTGGAAACTGGTCCTGCCCGCAATGACCTTCCGGACCGCGTCCTGCGACAGGGTGTACATGCCTTCCTCGATCGCCTTGTCCTTAATCTCGAAGGGATGGGCACCCATGGAGATGAGCCGTTCCACCTCCTGCGTGACCGGGAGAATCTCGGCGATCATCATTCTGCCCAGATATCCGGTCTTGAGGCACTGATCGCATCCTTTCGGGGCGTAAACCGTGGAGCCCGGCTCTATGCCGAAGATCCGGCACTCCTCTTCCCCGGACTGGTAGGGTTCCTTGCAGTAGGGGCACAGGGCGCGCACGAGCCGCTGGGCGATGACGCACAGGAGCGAGGAGGAGATCATGTAATCCTTGATGCCCAGGTCCTTGAGCCGGGGAATCGCGCCCACGGCGTCGTTGGCGTGTACGGTGGAGAGGACGAGGTGTCCGGTCTGGGCCGCCCGCATCCCCATGGTGGCGGTGTCTGCGTCGCGGATCTCGCCGATGAGGATGACGTCCGGGTCCTGCCGTAGAAAGGCCCTCACCGCAGATGCGAACACGTAGCCAGCCTTTTCGTTGACCTGGGTCTGCCGGATCAGGGGGAACTGGTACTCCACCGGGTCTTCCACGGTCACAATGTTCTTCTCGATGGAATTGAGCTCGCGCAGGGAGGCGTAGAGAGTGGTGGTCTTCCCCGAGCCGGTGGGGCCCGATACCAGGATCATACCGAAGGGTTTGCGGAGGATGTCCTTGAGCCTGGTGATGTCGTCGTCCGCGATCCCCAGGTTCTTGAGATTGTAGAGCTCCTCTGTGCTCGCCAGGATCCTCAAGACCATGTTCTCGCCGTGGGATACCCGGAGGGTGGACACCCGCATGTCATAGCTTTCGTTGAGAAAGTCGAAGGTGAGGCGTCCGTCCTGGGGTTTTCTCTGCTCGGAGATGTCCATCTCCGCCTTGACCTTGAGGGTGGAGATGATGCGGGGGTGAATCCCCACGGGAAAAATATAGAAGGGATAGAGGATCCCGTCGATGCGGTAGTGGATCTGCGAGGTCTTGTCCGTGGGGGTGATGTGGATGTCCGTCGCCCGGGAGTTGATGGCGGACATGAGTATCAGCCGTGAGAGCTTTTCGGTGTCCGCCTCATGGATGTCGCGCCTGGCGTGTTCGAGCTGCTCGGCGATCTCATCCTCCACGGGATGCTCCAGGAGGTAGTAGTCTTTTTCGATGTGCCGCTGTATCTGGGACGAAGAAGCGATCACGAACGCGAGCTTCTTTTTTGCGATCCGGGATGCCAAGTCCAGGACCTTGGAATCCTCAGGCTCGTTGGTAGCCACGGTGAGCACTGAGTCCTCGACTGCCACTGGCAGCAGTGCGTTGTCCTTGGCAAAGGCCAGGGGCAGTGATTTCAGCGCCTCCTTGGGCGGGGTGTAGTTTCTCAGCTCCAGAAACTCCAGACCCGACTGCTTTGCAATGGCTTGGGCGAGCTCGGTCTGGGTCACGAGCCCCAGGCGGAGCAGGATGTCGCCCACCCGTTCGCGGGTCGCACGCTGCTCTTTAAGGGAAAGGCCGACCTCCTGGTCGGTGATGATCCCTTCGTCCTTGAGCAGATCACCGATGCGCTTCTTTTCCATACATTATCCTGTTCTCTACGTGCAGTTAATCAATCAATCGACGAAGAGGGAGAAGAACTTTATCAGCAAGATATCGGGCGGTACCTTACCTGTTTTCCCTTGGAGATCACGGATTCCCTGATCAGTTCGTCTTTCCCCAAGCGGCAGAGGTTCCTGCAAGCGGATCGCAAAAGGGGAGGGACAGGACATGATGGATCGTAACCATGGAAAAAACCATGTTCGAATTGGCGTGTTCCGTGTTGCCGCGGTATCTCTCTCCAGTCAGGCTGAAAAAAGGATGTCTCGTTCCGGACACTGCCCGGGAGATGACCCCCGGGCAACAGGTACGTTCTCGAGATGCCTGGGGATGTTTTTCCCTACATGCGCCAGATCATCTGTTTGGGCGCCTGGTTGGTATAGACCGTGTTGGAACGTATGGACCCGGAATTGTATACCCCGTCGTCGTACTTGGTGTCGATCTGCAGGGCCACCTGGGCCGGCACCCCGTTGAAGTACATGCAGTTGGCGTTCACGGTGGAGCCTGCAAAATTGCCCACCCACTGGATGCGCATGAAGTCGCCGAACGCATGATTCGGCACGTCGGTCTGTGTGCCGTCGTAACTGCCGTTGATGATCTCGGCCAGGACAAGGTCTTCAAACACGAATCCATATTCTGCTGCATCGATGCGCCCGTTTCCGTTTCCTTCGTGGGTGTCTCCGGTGGGTGTTCCCACCCGGTCTTCATCTCCCGGGAGCATGCCGTACCGGTCGAAGAAGGTGTAGTATGCCGCTGCAATGGAATCTTTCTGATTCACGAGCTTCTTGACCTTGGCGTTTTCGATCAGGGCCTCACCCTTGAGCACTCCGGTAATGAGCAGCCCCACAATGACCAGCACCAGTGCGAGCTCCACCAAGGTGAATCCGTGTTTGCCTCTTACCCGCGGCCTTTTCATGTCCAGTACCTCTCTTTCATTGGTATGTAGCCGCTTATTCGGGTTGTTTCCCTGAAAACTTTACGTGGGCGCTTCTTTTCACGAAAGACTTTTCTTTTGCCGGGAAAACAGGAATCTCTTTCTGGAACGTGTCTCGGAGGTTCAAAAAAAGATTCTGGTTCCGAGACCGCGCGGTCTGACGCCCGGCAGGTCGGATATGTCCGTCTGGTGAATGGACGTGTCCCAGCTGATATGCTCCATGATCCCGGCATCCGGATTGATGACCGGTCCGAACGCCTTTGCCCCGAAGAGGGTGGTCCGGGAAATGGTGTCCCCGGTCAGCGCATCCAGGATCACCAGTGATGACTCGCCGGTGTCGATCCCGACGCACTCGTCCGGCTCCCAGGCTGACAGGTAGAGCTTGGAATCCATGACCACGGCATTGGTGATGATCCCGGCCTCCAGGGATCTGCTCCAGAGAATGTCTCCTGCCCTCAAACATGCGGCCCCGCGCTCGGCGAGGGCGATAACGTGCAGCTCGCGCCTGGAATGGAAGGAACGGATACCCCGGATTCCACCTGAAAGGTTCGGAAAAAGGAAATCCAGCCAGGCGAGATCCTGCCCCAGGATCGTGATCTGACCTGTTTGCGACGCGGCGAGCACCACCCCCCGGCAGGGATCGTATTCCAGGGCGCACACGGCGCTGTCCGCCGCGTATGCAGCCTCGAAGAATCCATCCCGGAGCGTGTGGGCCGTGATGACGTCACCATCCGTCGAGTAGAGGCTTCCCTCCGACGCCGTGAACAGGTCGCCCCGGCACAGCCACCGGATCTGGGGACCATCGTCGAGAACCACGATGTCGCCCCGGATGTCGGGACCGGCAATGATGAGTCCTTCCCGTCCGATCACCCTGCCGCCCGCCCCTTCCACCATCCAGGAGCAGGTCCCGGTCGCCGCGTCTATGGACACGAGATCGTCCCGGGAGGTGGTGCACAGGAGTGATTCTCCCTCCATGAAGGCAGACAGCGCAGTGCCTCTGAACCCAAGGGCGGAAACGCCTGATAGATGGGGAAGTCCATTGGCCATGCGTTTGAAAAATGCAGTATCCTCCCAGTCAACCCACACAGGGGAAAGATGCAGGTCACTATTTGCGAGAATACGCCTGGCGTCTCCGGATAGGCAGTGCGTCAGGGTGACCAGGCTCGCCGGCGGATCGAAGGCCCCGGCATCGGGCATGAGGATTCCTCCGCCCTTATCGGCCGTGTCTCTTAAGAAGAGGGTGTCGGGTCCTGTCATGTGGATGCTGATGCCCAGCGACCGGGCATAGGCCGCCACGTCATCCAGGCAATGGGAGCCTTCTCCGGCAATGGCCCGGTCGTCGGGATTGCCGTCGTTGTCATAGTCCTGGAGCCAGGGGGGGATGTCTCCGTCGCCTACGGCAATGCCGTTGGTGGCCACGATGATGTGGTTGGCGGTGCTGCATCTGTCGGGGAACGAATCGAGAAGACTCAGGAGGCTCTCCGAGAGCGCCGAATCAGCCGCCTGGGGCCGCAGGCCCTCCAGGGTCGAGAAGAGCAGGGCCCGGTCGGTGGTGAAGGACTGGACGATCCCGCCTGACACGGTCGCGACGGCCATGGGGCACAGGTCCATGGAATCGATGAACTCCTTCAGCGACTCGATGGCAAAAGTCCAGCACGGCATGGTGCCTCCGAGGAGATAGATGTCGTCGGCCTGATGCCAGAGGTTGCCGTAATCACCACGGAAAAAGGTTCCCGATGGCGTGGAGAGGCTCGATATCACATCGTCCCGGTCTTGTGCGGGCACGATCTCTCCGCTCGCTTTCACGAGGTACAGGTTGTTGTCCCGATACCGGCAATCGCAGGCGGCGAGCATGTCCTGCCCGTCGTCCACCAGGAGAATGACGTGTGGCCTCCAGCCGGAGAGCATGGGGATCTGCTTGAGCCCATCGGGCTGCTGTCTGAGCCGGATGCGCCAGGAATACCGGCATTGATTTTCCCAGGCCTTTTCGGTCAGCTCGGTGGAGAAGCAGGTGTGGTCCCACCCTTCAGGTGCACGAAGCGTGGTGTGCCGGAAAACGGGTTCCTCTTCGGTCCCGGCAGGGATGTGCCTCAGGGAGAGCATCTTCGTGAAGGTGGTGCCGGACTTCATATTGTGCGCGACGAGCGAGCAGGTGATCAGGGCGATGCCCTGCACCGCGACGCAGAAGACCAGGGCGTACATGAGTACCCATCCCCGGTCACTGCAGGTGGTAGGAGTATGCGATGTCTTTTTTGTACTCATGATAACAGGCTTCCATCACGATGACGACCTCGCTGCCGTCCACGTGCGGAGCGAACGCACAGACCGCCTCTGCCAGCAGCTGACCGTTCCGGTAGAGACCGTCCGCCCTCAGCTCGTAGTGAACCGCCGGCACGGCGCGGTCGCCGATATTCCCCGGTGCGGGCTCCTTCAGGGTGAGCACGGCATCGCCACGGGTATACCCGTGGGAGATGACGCATGGCCCGTGTTCGGTGATGATCCCGAGATCCGCCCAGTAGTCGTATGATCCGTTCGAATCGATGTCGAGGGCATCGAGGGTCATGGAACTGCCGGAAAGCGAACGGATGGTGGAGAAGTAGGGGGGAGCGATGCTGGCATGCACGTGGATGCCGCTGTGGGACGAGGTGAGGGGTACCCCGGATATGAACAGGGCGTTTTCTCTGCACGCGATTCTCATATCCTGGGGCAGCAGGCACGCACACTGCTTCAGGTCGGCATCCAGCCGGACGATTGCGCTGCGCAGAGACTGCATGCAATACCAGCCGGCCATGGTGTCCCGATAGGTGGACGCGGTGAGTGAATGGATGCTGTAGAGGGTGAGGATGAGGATCGACGCAAGGGCGATCGAAAGCATAAGCTCAACAAGGGTCAGACCTCTTTCCATACAATTTCACACCAAACAGTCGGATACCATGATCCGTAAGAAACAAACGCATTCATCTTGAAGTGAGGGACTCAAGGGTGGATATTGAATATTACAGTAAAATAATTTTCGTGAATGGTCAAGGTTTCTCTCTCCTGAATTATATCCCGGCCGCCGATATGATAAAAAACCCCTGGGCCCGAGATTTTCGAATCGAACGGTCAGGAATTTCAGGGGCGTGTCCCGCGCACCCTCTCAATGAAGGGCTCAGGGCTGTACGCGGGGCGAAAATGGGAATGGACAGATCGGTTATTCCTTGGTAATAACCGACTCAAATACCAGCAAATGCAAAGGCGAGGGATGGGAAAGAAAGGAAGCGCCGTTTTCATCGTTATCTTGGTTATCGCCATAGGATTCATACTCTTTCTCAGTGTTCCCATCGGCGGGAAGATCGGGCTCGTCCGAGAGGCCATGGTCTCATTCATCTTCCGCAAGCCTCCGCGCTTCATATCCATGGAGGTGAGCGTGGACGGTGCCCCCCGGATTGTCAAGCCCGGTGAGAGCCTGCTGATCAGGGGCACGGAGACCGTTGTCATCACCAAGATAAAGGCGAACACCTTCTTCGATTCCTATCTCACCGCCGACGTGGTGGGGTTCGGGAACACCAACGACCTGCACGAGCCGCTCGAGACCTCTCAGATCCGCGACCAGCTCCTGGCTGCCGGTCTGCGCTCGGTTCCCATCGATGTCTACTACATCGAGTACAACATCGCCAGGGTTCCGCTCGAGATGGAGCTCACCGAGCAGGATTTTCTGAACCGGGTGAAGGAGTCCAAGAACGTTGACGACCAGATCGCCATCCTCAAGAGCGCCCATGCGAGCTTTCCCAAAAACCGGGAGTTCGTGTCCAAGCTCGATGACCTGCTCACGAAAAAGAACGACTACGAGGCGCTCGCCGGTATCTACAAGGCCATGACAGAGGCCGACCCCGAGAACATCCATGCCCATGCGCAGCTCTCCCGCTGCTATATCCGCCTGGGCATGTTCCGGGAGGCCATGGCGATGAGCCAGAAGATCGTGGACAAGGGAAGGGCCGATTCCAACACCTACCGCCGCATGGCATACATCGCGGGACTGACGGGGGACTTCGACAGCAGGGTGAAGCACCTCAGGAAGGCCCTCGAGCTCGCACCCGGAACCGACTCGATCATCATCGACCTGGGCAAGACCTATGAGCAGGCCGGCAGGAATGCAGAGGCCCTGGAGATATACAAGTCGGCCGCGGGCAAGGCCAGGGACCGCGAGATCCTGATTCCCGTGATCGAAGACACCCTCAGGAAGAAGGACTACAAGGAAGCGGCCTCCCTGTTGAAGCGCTATGTCACGCATTATCCCAAAGACGGGAACGCATATGCCCAGCTCGGCATGGTCATGGGCAGGCTCGGGGATGCGGATGCGCAGGTCACCTATTATTCCAGGGCCGTGGAGCTCTCTCCCAAGGACCCGGTCCTGCTCTACAATCTGGGCGCATCCTTTGAAAAGGCCGGCAAGGAGAAGAATGCCCTGGGCGCTTTTCGGAAGGCCCTCGCGATAAAGCCCGGCGACAAGGATTCCCTGCTGCGGGCCGCCGCGCTGTGCCTGAAGGCGAAGGACTACCAGTCGTCATATGGATACTACCAGTCGCTGCTCAAGATAGAGCAGTCAAATGAATACCGCAAGGGGCTCGTGTCTGCCGCGGTGGGCCTGAAGGATCACGACAAAATCATTGACGCGGCAGGCCAGTATCTCAAACATGCAAAGGACTACGATGCCGCGCTGGCGCTCGCGTACGCATACGAGGCACGGGCCTCTTCCAAGACAGGGAAGCAGAAGCTCGAAGACATCAACGCCTCAGTGGAGGCCTATCAGCTTGCCCTGAAGATCAATCCGAAATCCACGAAGGCCCAGGAGAAGATCCCGGAGCTTAAGATCGAGTCCATAAAACTCAAAAAAGGCATCTGATGTCCTGCTCGGCCAGGATACGGCACAAACGATTCAATCTCCTGTTAAGACAATGAAAAGAACATTTGCAATCGGCGACATCCACGGCCGTCTGGATCAACTGGAAGATCTGATGGCCCGCATCGAACCCCGGGAGGAGGACACCCTCGTTTTCCTGGGCGACTACATCGACCGGGGGCCGCGGATCGTGGAGACGGTTGATTATCTCATCGATCTCGCGGCGGAAATGCCCTGCGTCTTCCTGAGGGGCAATCACGAGGACATGTTCCTCGAGTTTCTCGAATTCGGGACGAACAGGTCGCTGTATTTCGCCAACGGCGGCATGAAGACCGTCGAATCCTATCTGGGACCGGAATCCTTTGTCTCCCACACCCAGGTCGCGCATGCGCTCAGCCGGAAGCACCGGGACTTCTATGCAGACCTGAAGTGGTACTACGAGGACCGGTACTACATCTACGCCCATGCGGGGATCAAACCCGGAGTGCCCATGTTCAGGCAGGAACGCCGCGATCTCGTGTGGATACGCGATGATTTCATTTTTTCTCCCACCGGCCTGAGCAAGAAGGTGGTGTTCGGGCACACCCCCTTTGCCAGGCCCTTTGTCAAGGAAGACAAGATCGGCGTCGACACCGGGGCTATCTATGGCGGGGTGCTCACCGCGGTTCAGCTCCCGGAGGAGATCTTTATCCAGTCTCATCGATAGACGCTGCCGGGTATTGATGAAAGAAACGGATACATGATCAAAGACTACTACCAGATCCTGGGCGTGTGCAGAGATGCCGGGGCAGAGGAAGTCAAGAAAGCCTACCGCAGACTCGCCCTGAAGTTCCATCCCGACCTCAACCGGGATGATCCGCAATCGGTGGAGTATTTCCGGGACATCACCGAGGCATACGGAGTGCTCATCGATCCCCGGAAAAGGAAAAAATACGACGGGGACAGCAAACGGGGCTTCGAGCGGGAGCGCGTGTATCAGGACATCTTCTCCCGCTCGGATTTCCGGGAGGTCTTCGACGACCTGCCTATCGGAAGGGAGTGGCTCGAGAGGTTGCTCATGGTGAGCAGGGTGATAGCCCAGGAGGCCCTGCTGTCCGGGGGAAGGCCGCGGGACGTCCTGAAACGCTCTCTGGTGAGGCTTGCCTCGCAGAGCGCGGACAGGGTTTTCCACAATGTGATGGACATCCACGAGCACGTCCGGCTACCTTCCGAAATTGTTTCCGGCGGCGGAACGATCACCATCGAGTACCGGCCCGGCTTCTCGAAGCGCAGGATCAGGGTGAGCATTCCCCGGGGCACGGCGCCGGGCACCGTCTTGAAGTTAGCGGGGATGGGGAGGGCGAATCCGGTGAAAAAGGCCGGCGATCTCTACTTGCACGTGGACATCGAATCTTCGTAGATCACGATCCGGTTCTTTCCGTGCTGTTTGCCCCAGTACATGGCCTTGTCGGCCATTCTGATGAGCTCGTTGTAGTCGGCGGTGTGGCGGGGCAGGCTGGCCAGGCCGATGGTGACGCTCACTTCCAGGGTCGCGGCCACGGTCCTGCAGATTCTTTCCGCCACCACGATCGTCTCTTCAAGGGCTGTTTCCGGGAATATGATGACAAACTCCTCCCCCCCGTACCGCGCCAGGATATCGCAGTTTCTCGTATTGTGCCGGAAGACGTGCGCCAGGCGCATGAGGAGCTCGTTGCCCTCCTCGTGACCTCTGGTATCGTTGTAGTTCTTGAAATCGTCGATATCGATCATGGCGAGCGACATGGTCCGGTTGTAGCGGAGGTGCCTGGTCACCTCGCTCTTCAGGAGCGAGATGAGGTGGCGGAAGTTGTACATTCCGGTCAGCTCGTCGGTCCGCGAGAGGTTCCGGTAGTACACGGCCAGCTCGGCCTCTTCCTTGAGCCTGGATTCCTGGATGATCCGGCTGATCGTCAGATGCAGATGGTCAAGGAGAATGGGCTTGGTGATGAAGTCCGAGGCGCCCAGTTTCATGCATTCTACCGCGTCGCGAATGGTCCCGTACCCGGTGATCATGATCACCTGGATATGGGGGCGGATCTTCTTGATATGATTCAGAAGCTCGGATCCGGTCATGCCGGGGAGGTGAAGGTCCACGATGGCTATCTCGTAGCCGTTCTGCTCCACCAGATGGATCGCCTGCTCGGCGCTGGCCGATTTCGACAGCGCGAACCCCTTCTCCTCGAGGTACTCGGAGATGAGATCCAGAGTCTCCTTTTCGTCGTCCACGATCAGGATTCTGGTCGTGCTGCTCGTGCTCGCGTCTGCTGGCATCTTCATATTCATCGTATCTTTTTCGCTCATCGGCATCGCAGAGCTGTCCCTCTGCTTTCAAGGTATAGTAACGGAAATTCAAAAAAAATTCATGAGAGAAAAATCTCCACTGATATCGAAAATACCAGGAAGTCTGCGGTATTTAAGGACAATCATTACTACTATTTGATCCGGGTGGAAAAAAGGAGTACGATACGTCAATCAATGAATCTTTGAAGCGGCATACCCGCCCCTGAAGGCAAGTCCGGGCCGTCAGGGGAGGAGAAAACGTTCAAGTTCACGGTTTGACAGTCCGTTACGGTATGACAGTGGAAAGCACGAAGGCCCAGTTCTGTGTTGAGAAACGATTCGATACCATCCCGACCCTGGATGCGACCAGGATGCGTCTCTTCGAGGTGCTCCAGAGCGACGACGCGGATATCGAACGGGTGGAGAGGATCGTCTCCACCGATCCGGCGGTGACCGCAAAGGTCATCAAGCTCGCCAATTCGCCGTTCTACCGCCACGCCCAGCAGCACCTCGGCCTGCACCAGTCGCTGTTGACCATCGGGCTGGACATGGTGAAATGTATCTCCCTGTCCATGACTGTCATGGACAGGCTGAAGTGTGAGGCCAGGTATGCCCGGGACCTCTGGGCGCATTCGTATGCAGCCGCCCTGATAGCCATTTCCCTGAGCACGAACAAGGCGGAGAAGGACAGACTCTTCACCGGAGCCCTGCTCCACGATCTCGGCAGAATGATCTTTCTGTTTCTCGCGCCCGAGGTCTATACCGCCCTGATCGACTCGGAAGGATGCCGCCCCGGCGAAGAGCTGGAACGGCAGACCTTTTCCTTAAGCCACACCGAGCTGGGGGAGGCAGTGGCAAGGAAATGGAACTTCCCCGAGGAGATCGTGGGGATCATCGGCAGCCATCATCGGCCCGTCAACCACGATTCCGCCCTGATATGCCTGATCAACCACGTGATCTGCCGGTGCGAGATGGGGATCCCGGAAGCGGACCCTTCGTACCTCTGCATGGTCCGGCCCTTCCTGGGAGATGGCTACAAAGATCTTGTCAACACCATTGTTCAACGGTATAAAACGAACACTGTCGTGATAGAGAACCTGTTTTAGGGGCATGGGGGGGCTGTGAAAGACGGTCTGTCAGGGCTCCAGGAATCCGCGGGCTTCTCCCAGAGCCGGGAGAAGATCCTGCTCGATCTCCTGAAGAAAGCAACCGATTTCTATGAGGACATCATCGGAATACTCTCGGGTATCTACGAGCTTTCCGAGTATGTCCGAAGAGGCTCTCCGGAAGAAGAGTTCTACTCCTATGTCGTCAGGATCCTGATCAGGGAATCCCGCTGTGAGAACGCCTCGGTCTTCCTCGTGGAGGGAAACCGGGTGGTGCTCAAGGCCGCGGCCGGCATCGAGCTTCTCGAAGAGGTCCCTGCCGCCAGCATGGAGCTCGGCGAGGGAGTGGCCGGGATGTGCGCACGGGAGGGCAAGCCGATTCTGGTGGCTGATGTGCATGAATGCCGGTATTACAAGGAGTTCCCCGACTCGCAGGTGCAGATCGGATCCATGCTGTGCATACCCGTCAAGGACGGCGACACGACCTTCGGCGTCCTGAACCTGTCCCATTCCCAGAGCAACTTCTTCAACCTCCACTATCAGCGGGTGTTCGAGCTGCTGGGCCTGCTGGTGGGGCAGATGCTGACCCTGATCCATATATCCTCGGTCTTTCAGCGCAAGAACCTCGACTTGAGCGAGATGCTGATGCTCAAGGACGAGAGCCTGCGGAGCCTTACAGAGAGCTACAAAACCGTGGTGGATGCCTCCGAAGACGGCATTTTCATCCTTGACGGGGATGACGATGTCACCTTCTGCAACCAGAGGCTCATCACCGCACTGGGGAAGGTCCCGGTCAAGATTCGCGACCTGTTCGAAAAGGCGACCGCGGACTGCATCCGCGGCTATAAGTCCAGAATGAGCCCGGGGCAGTTCCTGGACTTCGAGCGGACCGTCACCTTCGGCGCAGACGCGGGGATCGTGGGCAGGTTTTTCATCAAGAGCCTGCGCCAAGGCCAAGTCCTGGTCATGATGCGGGACATCACCGCCAAGCGGCGCATGGAGCAGCGCGCCATGCAGACGGAGAAGCTCACCTCGCTGGGCCTGCTCACCTCGGGCATCGCCCACGAGCTGAACAACAGGCTCACCCCCATCCTGGGCTTTGCCGATCTCATCAATGCCCAAAGGCTGGGAGGCAAAGATCGCAAAAGGCTCTCCGTCATCGTCAATGCCGCCAACTCCGCCAAGAGCATCGTGGAGTCCCTCCTGAAGTTCTCCCGGAACAAGCCGCCGGAAAAGGTGATCTTCGATATACGGGACATTATCAGGAGGGTGCTGAGCCTCTACACGCCGACCGTGAAGAAGCGCGGTATCAGGCTTGTCGCCGAAGAAGGGTCCGAACCGCTTTTCGTCCGGGCCGACATGAACTGCATGGAGCAGGTTCTGGTCAATTTCATCAACAACGCAATCGACGCCATCGACAATGAGCAGGGCACGATATGGCTCAAGGCGGGGCTGCAGGACGGGAGCGTCCAGGTCTCCATCGAGGATTCCGGGCCCGGCATCCCCGATGAGATCATCACCCGGATATTCGATCCCTTTTTCACCACCAAGGCCAAGGACAAGGGAACGGGGCTGGGATTGAGCATCTGCTACGGCATCATCTCAGACCACAAGGGAGAGATATCCCTGGAAAACACCGCTCACGGAGCCCTGGCGCGGATCAGGATTCCCGCCATGGTCCCGGATACGCAGCCCGAGTGCACGGAGACGGATGCCGGGGAATCGTCCGCCCCGGGTGAAGAGAGCAGGCCCGGGCAGCGGCCGGTGATCATGGTGGTCGAAGACGAGGAAGATCTGCTGGAGTTGATGGTGGATTCCCTGAGTCCCTACTACGAAGTGACGACCTTCACGAACGGCCGGCATGCCTTCGATCACCTGGGAGAGCATATGTGGGAGCTCATCGTATCGGATCTGAGGATGCCCGTGATGGACGGGATGGACCTCTACCGCGAGGCGGTCAGGAAGAACCCCCGGCTGAAGAAGCGGTTCCTGTTCATCACCGGAGATACGTACGATTATCAGGTCAAGGAGTTTCTTGAGAAGACCGGAGTGGTTTTCCTGCGCAAGCCATTTCGGGTCAAGGAGCTCAGGGATATGGTTCGCAAGCAGCTGCAAGGCAGGTAGGTCACTCGTGGAAAAGAAAAAGATACTCGTTGTCGACGATGAAGAGATCGTCCGGTATTCCCTGGTGAATATCCTGAAAGAGCAAGGGTATGATGTCGATGAGGTCCCGTCCGCAGAAAAGGCGCTGGAGGTTTTCCGCGAGAAGAAATACCACCTGGTGCTCACCGATCTCGTTCTGGAGGGAATGGGAGGGCTGGATCTCCTGGAGAACGTGAAGGTGGTGTCGCCCAAGACCCTGGTGATCGTGATCACCGGGTACGGGTCGATCAGGACCGCGGTCACGGCCTTGAGGCTGGGCGTCTACGACTACCTGCTCAAGCCCTGCGACGAAGACGAGCTGATCATCCGGGTGCGGCGGGCGCTGGAGATGCAGAGCTACGGGCAGGAGCAGAAACGGATTCAGGAGGTCAGCGCAATAGCCAAGACAACGGTCACGCTTTCTGATAGGATCAACACGCCGCTCAACATCATCCTGGGGAATATCGAGATGCTGCAGCTGGCCCCGGATCTGGAAAAGAGCCGCAAGATACAGCAGACCCTTAAGGTCATGGAAGAACAGATATTCAAGATCAAGGAGGTCATGGACAAGCTGGCCAAGCTCACCACGGCCGAGACCAGGAAATACACGACCTTGCGGGATTACGAGATCATCGATCTCACCTCGCCGAAAAAACCATGATGAACTCAAAGAACATACTCATTGTCGATGATTCGGACGATCTGGCCCATGTGATTGCCGATTTCCTGGGCATGTTCGGGTATCGCGTGCACACCGCCCATGATGGGATGGACGCCCTGAAATATCTGGAAAAGACCTCTATGGATATCGTGGTAAGCGATATCCACATGCCCCGGATGGACGGCTTTACGCTCATGACCGAGATCAAGAGCAGATATCCCCGCACCCCTATCGTCCTGATCACCGGGTTCAGCGTCAGCGAGGCCAAGAAGCTGGCTTTCGAAAAAGGGGCGGACGCGTTCGTCGCAAAGCCGTTCCATCTCAAAGACCTGAAAAATGTAATCGATTCCGTCGTGAGCAATTGATTTTTTTAACCGCTACGGTACGGCACCATTCAGCAGGAGGAGGGCCTCTATGAGGAAGACCATGGTACAGAAACCCCGCAAGATCTTATGTTACATCGATTTGGGCGAGCACAGCCGTTTTGTCGTAGAGTACGGCTTCGAGCTTGCCGGGCTCGTCCAGGCGGAGCTGTTCGTTCTCCATTCGGTGGCCGACATCAAGCAGGCCGCGGGCTTCTACATCCCCCATGTCAACACCGAGCTTCTGGAGGATCAGGTGGCCCAGGCAGCCCGCGACAAGATGTACGCCATCTGTCACCAGGCAGCGGGAGAGGGCATCGATTCGGATCACCGGCTCGTCACGAAGGGCAATCCGGTGGATGCGATCAACCGGGCGATCGAAACCAGGCGGATCGAGCTCATCGTTCTGTCCCATGAGACGGGCAGGGGCAGCCTGTACGGCTTCAAGAGCGACCTGGTGGAAAAGTTCATGAAGAATGCGACGATTCCCTTCCTCGTCCTTCCGGTGAAGTGATCCGGATCGATCGGACGAAGATCAGGGCGCTTTCTTTGTCCATGGCCCCCTCGCAGGAGAGCATGACGATCTTCTCTCCCTGAAACGCGAAGCCCAGGAGCCGTTCAGGGGTGTAGAAGAGCATGGCTTCGGTGCCCCGGGGGTAGAGGATCTCGGCCCCTTCCGTGTTCTTCATCCACGAGGGGAAGAGTTGCGACTTGATCCCCATGAGCGTGGGGTTGTACCGGCGGCTGAGGATATTCCCCAGGAGTTCCCATGTGCCCATGGACCGCTCGTCGCCCAGAAAGGCTCTGATGATCGGTTTGCGCAGCGACGTTCTCCACTCGTCTTCCCGGGGGAGCTTTTCCAGGACCCTGATCTCGCCCCGGACCTTCATGGCGGGCACACGGATGCCGACGCTCCCGTCAGGCCTGGGCTCATACTCCAGCCCGAAGGGAGCGCACAGGGAAAATTCCGGAAAGAGGGCCTCGGTGCACGGGCTGTCCGGGAGATCGACTCCAACGGGGACGAGAAAGAGCTCGGGAGAATTCTCTCTGGCAAGTGCGATATAAAACCCGTAGATCGACAGCGCGATGATACAGATCCCGACGATGAACCGGATGCCCTGACTGGTGGGTCTGCCCGCTAGAACCATTTCGGATGGATGGGCTTGCTGGAAATCTCCGGCCCTTCGTATGTATCGTAACCGGCATGTGCGGGGAAATCTTCCCGGTAGGGGGCGGGTTCTTCTCCCGGAAACTCATGCATCCGGTCCTCCCCGGTTTTCCCCGCATCCTTGCTGCCGAGCGTATACCGGCCGAGCAGTTTGAGCACGGAAGGGAGCACGAAGAAGAGGATCAGGAGAATAACGATGCTGAAAAGAGAGTCGTTTCTCATGTCATTATTCTACCACAAATATCGCGTGCGAAACCATCTCTTTTTGTCATGACAACCGTTCACGGCCATCCCTTCAATGGGCAGGCCCCGCACCGCGGCCCGCTCTTGCGGCAGAAGTCCTTGCCCACGAAGACCAGGTATGCGTGCAGGTCTTTGTACACCGCCAGGTCCCGGGGCAGGCTCGCCTCGAAGAGCTGCCGGACCGTCTCGTAATCCGCCTGCTCCTCCGCCATGCTGTGCCGGGAGAGAATTCTCCTGGTGTAGGCATCCACCACGAAGGTTATCTTGTCTGCCGCATAGCAGCAGATGCTGTCCGCGGTCTCCTTCCCGATGCCGTTGACGGCAAGGAGCACGGACCGCAGGTCATGGAGATCCCGGCTGAAAAATGCTTCCAGGTCTCCTGCGGAGAGTTCCATGATCACCTGCATGAGGTTTTTGAGCCGGGCGGATTTGAGGTTGTAGTATCCGGACGGACGGATGAGCGATGCGAGGGTTTCCGGCCGTGCCGAGTGGATGCGCCTGACATCCAGCATGGAATGCTCCTTCAGGAGCGCGATGGCCTTTTCTACATTGGTCCAGGCGGTGTTCTGGGTGAGCACGGCACCCACGGCGATTTCCAGCGGGGTCTCCCCCGGCCACCATCCGGACGGACCGTACCGGTTCCGGAGCACCCGGTAGAGCAGAAATGCATCGAACGAATCAGGAACAGACGATCTTGCCGGCGAGGTCTTTTCTCTGGATGACACTCTTCATGTTCTCCCGTATGTCTCCCCTGATATTGAAGAGCATGGCCGTCATTTCGAGCTCGTATTCGAGCGCGGCCTTGGCATCGAGCCGGCTGACCACGTCGAAGCTCCGTTTCAGGGCCCGCACCACCTCCGGAGGCCTGCCCACCAACTGCTTCGACCATGCGGAGATCTCGTCGCGGAACCTCTCGGGCGGAACCACCCGGTTCACCAGCCCGATATGGTGCGCCTCCTGCGCCCCGATGGGCTCTCCTTTCAGGGTCAGCTCCTTGCTCCGCGCCATCCCGATCCGGGCCACCAGAGGGGTGAGCAGGGGATTGAACCCGTATTTGATCTCGGGATGGCCGAAGATGGCGCTCTCGGAGGCGATGATGATATCGCCCATGAGCGCGAGGTTGAAGCCGCCGCCGAACGCGATGCCGCTCACGGCGGTGATAAGGATTTTGTCGTAGTCCAGGAGCATGGAATAGGTGTTGACCGCGAGGCCGAAGTACCTCGTTGCCTCCTCCGTGGTGAAGTTGGGCGCCTCCTTGAGGTCGATCCCCGCGGAAAAGCACTCGTCGCCGCCGGTGAAAACAACGAGCCTGACATTGTTCCCGTCCTTGAGGAAGGAGGAGAAGACATGGTTGATCTCCGAGAGCATTCCATAGGACAGTGCGTTGAGCTCGTGCTTGCGGTCCATGACCACCGTAGCGACATCGTCCCTGACCTCCACCCTGATGAACTGATATTCCATGGGCTGCTCCTGAAAAAAAATTATATTCTCTCAAAACTTGTACATTGAAGGATTCACGCTGTCAATCACATGATTCCCTGCGGATCTGCCCGGCACCTTTCCCCTTTTACGAAAGCTGCACTTCTTCTCCGCCTTCGTGCCCGCCGGTGTGAATCCGGGACAGCCGCCTGCCGCGATTTTCAGAAGATACGGGCGCGGTCCAGGGATTACTTGATTCTCCTCCCCGCTTTCTGATATTCCTGTATCCCGTGTCATGCCTGAGCGTACGTCAACTCAATGAGCTGGCCAGGGAGGCCCTGAGCTCGTGTCTCCACGACGAGGTGTGGGTGCAGGGGGAGATCCACGGCCTGAAGATGCATGCGAAGTCGGGCCACGTATACTTCGACCTGGTGGAAAAGGCACCGGGTATGGGCGAGGGTTATGTGGCAAAGATCGGCTGCGCCTTTTTCCGGGGATCGTTCGTCAAGTGGCGCCAGGGTCTGAAATCTTTCGGCATGCAGGATTTCGAGCTCGCCTCCGGCATCGAGGTCAGGCTCAAGGCACGGGTCGATCTTTTCATCAGGGAAGGCCGCTACCAGCTTATCGTCTCCGAGATCGACCCTGCCTATACCTTCGGCGCCATCGCCAGGAAGAGGGAGCAGACCGTTGGGGCGCTCAAGGCCGCAGGCCTTCTGGAGAAGAACAAAGGCCTGCAGATGCCGCGGGTCCCCCGGAACGTGGGGCTGATCACCTCAGGCGGCTCGGCCGCGTTCAACGACTTCATGCGCGTGGTCGCCGACAGCGGCTATTCGTTCTCCGTGACCCTCTTCGATGCCCACATGCAGGGCGAAAACACCGTGCCCGAGGTGCTGGCCGGGATCGAGTCCCTGCAGAGACGATCCGGAGTGGATGTCATCGTCATCATCCGGGGGGGAGGGGCCAAAACCGACCTGTTCTCCTTTGACGACCTCTCCCTGTGCAGGGCCGTTGCCCTGTGCGCCAGGCCCGTGATCACCGGCATCGGCCACGAGATCGACGTGAGTGTGGCCGATCTGGTGGCCCACACCTGCTGCGTCACGCCTACGGATGCGGCGCGGTTCCTTGTCACCGGGATGGACGAGGTGTGGGCATACCTGGATCAGGCGCACCGGGATGTTTCCCACCGGAGCAGCGATGTTCTCCAGAGAGCGGGCGAGCGGATCAGGATGGCATCTTCCGGACTGGGCCATGTCACACACCGGTGGATGGTATCGGCACTGTCCGTTCTCAGGGAGTACGCCTTCTACCTCCACACCTCCCTGGCCCGGGATATTGCCGGAAGGGAGCAGATGCTCGCGATGGCGGCCTTGCGCCTCGCGACCAGCTCTCGCGCAGCAATCGGGAGTCAGCTCCAGGCCCTCGATGAGCTGCCGCGCGACATGGTCCGCGATGCGAGGACGCGGTTCGCGTTCCTTCAGGCTGATCTCGCACGGCGGCAGCAGGGCCTCGGCGATCATGCGGGCACGATCATCGTCCGCCAGCAGGACCGCACGGAGCACCTCGGTTCCCTGTTCTCCGCCATGGATCCCTCCAGGACCCTGCGCAGGGGCTACAGCATTACCATGGACGCGAAGGGAAGGGTCATCGTGGACGCCGCGTCGATCCGGGAAGGTGCGTCCATCACCACCGTGCTGGCAAAGGGAAAGATCGTAAGCACGGTAAATGACAAGGAGCAGTGATGAAAAAGGCCAGACAGTATTCCGAGGTGCTCAAGGAGCTCGAAGACATCATGGAGAGGATGAACAGGGGCGAGGTCCCCATCGACGAGCTGGGGGAGACGGTGAAGCAGGCCGCCGAGAAGATCCGGTACCTCCGCAGCGTTCTCCGCTCGACCCAGACTACAGTCACCAAGATCCTCAAAGAGGTCGAGGAAGAGTCCCTGGAAAAAAACAGCTAGGAAGGCCCCTCCTAAGGAAGGCAATTGCCCCCGCTTTGGTGGTCTGTTATAGGAGTGTCATGGAAGCGGTGCTCACAAATCCGTCCATCACGCCCTTTCTCGTGATGGATGTCATGGAAAAGGCCAATGCCCTCGCCGAACAGGGCAGGTCCGTCATTCACCTGGAGGTGGGCGAGCCGGATTTCGACACCCCGGCGTGCGTCCGGACGGCCGCGGTACGGGCCATGGAGGAAGGCAAGACCCACTATACGCATTCCCTGGGCGTCCCCGAGCTCAGGGATGCGATCTGCGAACATTACCTCAAGACCTATGGGGTGGGGGGCATCGATCCGGAACAGATTCTGGTGACTGCGGGCTCGTCCCCCGCGCTCCTGATCGCCATGGCCTGTCTGGCCGGGGCCGGCGACGAGGTTATCCTGACCGACCCGTACTATGCCTGCTATCCGAACTTCATCAGGGTCCTGGGCGCCTCTCCCCGGTTCGTGCCCACGGGAGGCGGCGACAGGTTCCAGCTCGACCCGCACAAGGCGGCCCGTGCCAGGAACTCCTCGACCAAGGCCCTCGTGATCAACTCGCCCGCCAACCCCACCGGGGTCTGTCTCGATGAAGATCACCTGAGCGGGCTCTGCTCGCTGGGGCTGCCCATCATATCCGACGAGATCTACCACGGCCTGGTCTATACCGGCGGGCAGTACACCATTCTGGAGTACACGGACAACGCCGTGGTGATCAACGGCTTTTCCAAGGCCTATGCCATGACCGGCTGGCGTTTGGGCTGGGCGGTTTTCCCGAAGCATCTCATAAGAGAGGCCCAGAAGATCCAGCAGAACCTCATGATCTGCGCGCCTTCTCTCGCCCAGTGGGCCGGGATCGCCGCGCTCACCGAGGCGGGCCCGGACGTGGAGCGCATGAAGCAGGTCTTTGCCCAGCGCCGCCTCGTGATGCTTCGGGAGATGGAGGCGCACGGGCTCGATGTGGAGGTGGAGCCGGATGGCGCCTTCTACGTGCTGGTGAACATGGCGCACGTGACCAACGATTCGTACCGGCTGGCCATGGATATCCTGGACAACACCGGGGTGGGAGTCACCCCGGGCATCGACTTCGGGCCGGGGGCGGAGCGCTATATCCGGTTTTCCTACGCCAACTCGGAGGCCGACATCCGCGAGGGTGTCTCCCGTGTGGCCGAATATCTCGGGTCGCTATGATCGTCAAGGTGCGCGACGCCCGGTACGCCGGGACCATTTACGAGAGCCTCCCCCGGCTGCCCCAGATCGCCTTTGCCGGCCGCTCCAATGTGGGCAAGTCTTCCCTGATCAACGCATTGCTCAACCGCAAGTCACTGGTCAAGACCAGCAAGCAGCCGGGAAAGACCCGGAACATCAACTTCTTTCAGGTGGACCTGGTGGATTTGCCCTCTTTGTACCTGGTGGATCTCCCGGGCTATGGATACGCACGGGTTCCCCAGGGCATGAAGAGCGCCTGGGAGGAGCTCGCGGCCCGGTATTTCCGGAACAACGAAGACTTAAGGCTCCTCATGGTGCT
The DNA here is from genome assembly GCA_018436855.1 of Deltaproteobacteria bacterium. Taxonomy (GTDB): domain Bacteria; phylum Desulfobacterota; class Desulfomonilia; order UBA1062; family UBA1062; genus Phosphitivorax. The sequence goes on from JAHDKO010000034.1 coordinate 29,927, forward strand.
CATGGACATCAGGAGGGACCCGGGAAGGGAGGAGCTCATGGCCCTGGACCTCGCCCGATCGACCGGCGCCCGCTCGCTCATCGTGGCCACCAAGGCGGACAAGCTGACCTTCAGCGCCAGGGGAAAGCGCATGAAGGAGATCGCCCGGCTGAGCACAGCAGAGCCCATCCCCGTATCGGCCGTATCCCGGGAGGGCATCGATGCAGTCTGGGAATGCATCGTCCGGGATATTCCGTCGGGCCTGCCATAGGTGCAAGGCTGTCCGGGGAGAGCCCTTACCCCTGTTCCAGTCTCCTGGTATACGGCAGATAGGTGAAGGGAACCTGGATATAATCGAAGATTCCATAGGCGCGAGTGCCCGTGTACCTTTCGAGCAGGTATGTTACGTTGAGACCGATCCCTGCGTACAGATATCGGTTTTTCTCATTGAAATACCTTTCATCCGCGGATTTGTATCCCCTCGTGTAGTATCCCGTGTGGATCTCCAGGGCATTGAGAAAGAAGTCGTCGGATTCGAGCATGCCGCCCGGTTTGAACGCTAAGATATACTTGTGCCCGGAGTAGTCGGTGGTCAGGTCCAGGTCCTCCCCCCGCCGCAGGGCAGGGGATGGTATCCACTCAAGCCGGAAATCCACGGAATTCCTCACCCGTTCGCTGCTCTGGTGCACGTAGGCCAGAGCTATACCTGCGGTGTTCATGATAAAGTCTTCGACGCTGAACCCGTGTCCGAGGCTCGTCGCATCGCCGATCTCAATCAGTGAGGTCTGGAGGAAGCTGCTCGGTGCACCATATCGTGAAGCGTCAGTATCACTCAGTCCCCAGCGTTTGAAGACCTCGCTGTATACGCTCGCCATGCCGTAGGATGCCCAGGCGTGACCGAGTTTGTCAGCACCGCCGTATTTGGTGTCTTTCTCGAACCAGCCTTCACTTCTGAATCGGAACACCGTGGAGCCGTAGTCCCATTGCAGAAGCCCCCATAGGAGAATTCCCCCGCCGGCTACGAGATTAAAGTTTCGGATACGACGGAGATTCAGCGGGGAGTCCTCATCATGGATATCGTCCGGGATCGTGAAAGGATCCTCGATCCCATACGCTGTCGCCGTGGTGAAAATCATGGTGGCCAGTACGCAGGCGATCATTTTTTTCATCGGGTCAGGATATTGGCTTTCTGGTATTGATGTCAACTGTGGATGAGCAACTCCATAACAGGTCTGTTCGCACAATCCGTCTTGAAAACATCCCTGATTTGCAATACACATCAGGCAATGAAAAAATTCGACATCGTCATCATAGGCGCCGGCCATGCCGGCGCAGAGGCGGCATATGCGGCCTCCAAGTTCGGGCTTAAGGTCGGCATGTTCACCCTGAACATGGACACCGTGGGCTGCATGCCCTGCAGCCCTTCCATCGGCGGACTCGCCAAGAGCCACCTGGTCAAGGAGATCGACGCCCTGGGCGGCATCATGGCCGAGGCGGCCGACGAGACGGCCATCCAGTACCGGGTGCTCAACACCCGGAAAGGTCCTGCGGTGCGCGCCACGCGCACCCAGAACGACCGGCGCCTCTACGAGGCCGCCGTCAAGTCCCGGCTGGAAGGCTCGGGTGTTCACCTGCGGCAGGCGCGGATCGATCGCATCGTGGTGGAGGGTTCCCGGGTCAAGGGCGTGGTGGACCACTTGGGGGCATTCATTGAGGCCGGCGCCGTCATCGTGGCGGCAGGCACCTTTCTCTCCGGCACCATACACATCGGCGACAAGCGGTTCCCGGCGGGCAGGGCAGGCGAAGAGGGCTCCTACGAGCTTGCGGAGAGTCTCAAGGCCCTGGGTCTGGCCGCGGGGAGGCACAAGACCGGAACCCCGCCGAGACTGCACCGAGATTCCATCGATTTGAGCGCGCTTGTCCGGCAGGACCCTCTGGAGGGCTGCATGCCCTTCGCGTTCGAATCGAAAGGGTCGAGTTTGCCCCAGGTACCGTGCTACCTGGCACGGACCACGCTGGACACCCACGAGACTATCCGGAACAATATTCGCTTCAGCGCCCTGTACTCAGGCGCTATCACCGGCACGCCCGCCCGGTACTGTCCCTCTCTGGAGGACAAGGTCATGCGATTCGGCGACCGGCAGGGCCATCAGGTGATCATCGAGCCCGAGGGGCTCTCCACCCGGGAGGTCTATGCATCGGGCCTGGGGAACTCCCTGCCCGTGGACATCCAGTGGGAGGTGGTCAGGTCCGTGCCCGGCCTCGAGAAGGCCGAGATCATCCGGCCCGCCTATGCCATTGAGTACGAATACATCCTGCCCACGCAGCTCACGAGAAGCCTGGAGACCAAGAATATCGAGGGGCTCTACCTCGCGGGCCAGGTCAACGGTACATCGGGCTACGAGGAAGCCGCGGCGCAGGGGCTCGCGGCCGCGGTCAACGCCTGCCGAAAGCTCCGGGGGGAGGAGCCCTTTATCCTGGACCGCTCCCGGGCATACATGGCGGTCATGATCGACGACCTGGTGACCAGGGGCGCCTCCGAGCCCTACCGGATGTTTACCTCGCGGGCCGAGTACCGTCTCGTGCTCAGGGAGACCAATGCCCTCTTCAGGCTCACGGATGAGGCGCACGGCCTGGGGCTCGTCACCCGGGAGAGGAAGGCGCGGGTGCAGGAGATCGTGAGCGAGATGCAGGACCTGGAGACTCATCTGGAAAGGACGAGCGTGGTGATCCCCAGGGATATGCCCCATATCAGCCCTTCCCGCGGGGCACAGGGTGAGCGCGTCAGTCTCAGACGCCTCCTGAAACGGCCCGAAGCGAGCATGGAAGACCTGCAATCACGGGGCCTTGTCCCTCCTCACATAAGTCCGTTGAGCGGCATGGAAGTGGAGGTTCGGATCAAGTACGAAGGATACATAGCCCGGCAGCAGGGCGACATCCGGCAGCTCCGGGAGCTCGAACGGGTGAAGATCCCGGTTGGTCTTTCCTACGAGGACATACCCGGGCTCTCCAACGAGCTCAAGTCGAGACTGGAGAAGATCAGGCCGCAGACGCTCGGGCAGGCCGCGCTGCTCGAGGGCATGACTCCGGCCGGATTGAAGGCCATCAGGATAGGGATCAGAGCTCCAGGTTCCTGATGGCGGCCAGGATGCCCGCCTGCCTCTTGAACACGTAGTGCTGGAGATACTGGTAGTCTGAGGGGTGGAACTTGAGCGATATCCCGTAATTGCAGGAACCGTCATTACCGTTTCCCTTGAACATGACTTCGCCCGTGCCCAGCAGGGTGCGGTTCGAAGGCAGCGCCAAGGCTACCGGGCAGACCTGGTTTTTCTCCAGCCCCGTATACGGCGAGATCAGCCCCACGCCCCCTTCGCTCACGTCGCGGACCGGAGCGGAAACGGTCTGGTGCGCCTTGGGCAGGACATGGATGACAACCGGTTCCTTGGGATCCGGCTCCACGCGGAAGAACTTGCGCTTCTGGAAGTAGATCCTCCCGGGAAGGAAGACCGTTATCTTGCCTCGGCGGCAGCTGTCCACGGCGAAGTCGAAGCCCATGGTCTCCTCGTCCTCGGTGAAGAAGCCGGAGAGCATTTTCCCTCTGCCGAACTGATTGTACAGCCCCACGAATTCCTCGGGGCTGAAGTTGTCGAGAACGAGCTTGGTCTCGACCTCTCCCACCATCTGAATGATGTCACAGGTCACGGTCAGGGTGGGGAGGTCCTCCCGGAACTGACAGGTGAGCAGAATTTTGGCCCGGTGCCGAAGGATCCTCCGGAACAGGGGCCGGATGATCTGGGGGTCATGGGCGGGTTTGTCCGGGAGCCGGGTCTTTTTCCCGGGTGTTTCGGGGATGGTGACCAGTTCCTGCTGCTTCTGAAGGAAGGTGATGAAACCGAGCACCATGAGCCGGTCGAGCCGGGAGGAGTCGAGGAAAATGATCCCCTGGGCCGCGTAGTCCAAGAGGTTCATCTGCATGATTTTGCTGGTGGTGTAGATGATGATGGGTCCCAGGATGCCCCGGTCGCGGATGTGGCCGACGACCTCGCCGAAATTTCTGAAAAAGGGCAGCACCACGATATCCTTGGGCGAGCCTTCCTTGAGCAACTCCAAGATCAGGCTTTTGATATCGAGGATCCTTACGGGAAACTCGTTGCCCCGTAGTCCCAAGTCCCCGGCATTCTCCCGGGTGATCCAAACCACTGCAGCATCGCCCATGATCCCTGCCCCTACTCCGGTTCGCCCAGATCCTGAAGACTCTGCCGCGCCCTCGCGCCCATCAATCCGTTCTCGTCCAGACGGATCACCTCCCGGAGATGCCGGGCCGCACTGCCGGTGTCGCCTGTCTTGAAAAAGGCCTGGGCAAGCTCCCAGTGCGCCTCGGTGTACCGGGGAAACTCCAGGATGGCCTGCTCGAATGCCTCGATGGCGCGCTTGTCCTGTCCCTGCTTCAAGAACGCCTGTCCAAGGATGCTCCAGGCAGGGGCATAGTGGCTGTTTTCCTCCAGGGCCTTCTTCGCCGCCTGCTCCGCCTCGGGGTATTGCCTGGTCTGGTAGTATACGGAGGCCAGATTGTAGTGTGCGTATTCCGGCGTGGCGTAGAGCTCGTCCTTCAGGGCGCTCTTGAAGGCCTGGATCGCCTCTTCGGGCCTGTCCATACTCACCAGGATCGACCCTTTGAGGTTGTATGCCTCGCTCTTGAGGCCCGGGTGCTCCAGACCGATCCTGCCTGCAAGGTCCACTGCCGTGGACGCATTCTCAAGGGCCCTGTCGAGCCGCTCGGTTCTCCAGTAGGCCAGGGCGTAGGCATAATACACCTCGGGATCCTTCGGGTTCGCCTGAACCGCGCGCTTGAGCTCGACCAGGGCGCCCTGGATATCGTTCTGCTGGATCTTTCCCATGGCGATGGCCACCAGGGGCTTCGAGAGCTCGCGCTTCTGCTGGAAGGTGGACGCGCACCCTGCCGCCAGGATGAGGATGAGCGCTAAAAAACATGCTTTTCTCATGAAGAGTGCCTCTTGCTTTCGCTTATCGGGTCGTTTTGCCGATGACATACCAGCCGTCTTCCGTGTCCGATGCCGTATCCACCACCAGATGGACCATTGAGAGACCCGGGAAGAGCGATTTGAGCTCGTCCAGATCCACAGGTTCGAATTTCTTCAGGTTATTGTGATAGGCCTCAGGGGTGAGCGCATTGGACTCGTAGTTTTCCTTCGTGCGCTTGGAGATCTTGTCCAGGGAGTAGGCCTCGGGCGCGCTCGTCTGCTGGATGATGAGGGTCTTGCTGTTCCGCGCGGCAACCTCCGCGGCCCTCTTCCTCAGCGACTGGCTGACGAAGGTGGCGTCCAGGATGACCCCCTTTCCCCGGGAGGCCAGCTCGTCTGCCAGCGAGAACATCCGGTCGTAGACGAGCTTCCTCTTGTCCATGTTCGAAGCCACCTTTTCGTCGAAGATGTCTTCGTCTTTGAGAACATCGCGTCGGATCAGGTCGGTCCGGAGGATGGTGTATCCCTTGATGCGGGCGATCACCTCCATGGTCTCGGTCTTGTTGGTGGCGGGAAGCCCGCACGCGATCAGGACCGCATCGTCATCGATCTCCCGCCTCACGAAATCCGTGAACTGCTCCCTCATGAATCCATTCCTCCATGACATACGTACTCCTTTATCCTTATACCACAAGTGTACGCCAGACAAAGCCTGAACTTTCAGGAGCCGCTCAGAAATCGAACTGGCCGGCCACCCAGCCGGGGATCGCAGCGGTTCCCATCACGGGCGGCTGCTGATGGCAGTCGGACCCGCCGGTCGCCATCAGGGCGTTCCGCCTGGTGAAATCGAGATACGCACGAACGTGGGCCTTGTCGTGGCGCGAGTGCCAGCACTCGATCCCGTCGATGAAGTCCAGCATGGAACCCCGGATGATCTCGAGCTGTTTTTCCAGGGAGTCCGTGAGCGAGACCAGGGAGGTCCCGTTGGGGTCGCCCGGGTGGGCCAGGACGAGCCTGCCCCCGGCCCCCCTGACGAGGGACGAGGCCTCCATGAGGCTCAGAGGCATCTTGGGAACGTCGCACTTCACCAGGTAGCGGTCGAAGGCCTCCTGTTTGTCGCGCACGATGCCCTTTTCGATGAGGTAGGCGGCGATGTGCGGCCGGGCAAGGGCGCCGTCCGCCCCGGCCTGGATCGCCTCCATGTCCGAACCCGTGAATTCGGGCAGCCCCTGGGCGCGGAACTCGGTGTTGAGGTTTTCCAGAATCTGCCCGGCCCGCTTGATCCGGTGGGTGCGGAGATGGGAGAGCTTCTCTGCCAGGGCGGTGTTGCGATAATCATAGCCGTAGCCCAGGACATCCAGGGAAACCCCCTTGCCTGAACGATAGCCGGGATGGGAGAAGCTGATGTTGAGCTCCACCCCGGTGACGAACCGCATGCCGTACTGCTTCGCGAGGAGCTGCGCCTGCTCCTGGGCGGCGATGGAGTCGTGGTCCGTGATGGAGATGAGTTCGATTCCCCGCCTGGAGGCCTCGGCGAAGATGTCCCGGATGTCCCACCTGCCGTCCGAGCCGTTTTTCGAATGGATGTGGAGGTCGATCTTCACGACGCGATGTACCGGTGGGCGAGCTCGTAATACCTGCGGGCGGTCTCGAAGGCGGCCTTTTTCCGCGACTCGTCGAGCCCGTTGTCGTCGAGCATGAATGAGGTGACCTTTGCCCGGACGTACGCCCGGTACACCTTGTAGAACAGGAGCACCCCTTCCATGGCGGCATCGCCCGAGGCCTCGATGAAGGACTTCACGAACACGTCGCCCAGGTCGCCTCTCCCGTTATAGTCGAAGTCCATGGAAAGGAAGGCCACATCCGAGGCCACGTCGCCGAAGCGGAACCGTTCGTTGAACTCGATGCAGTCGAACACGAAGACATCCGGGCCGTCCAGGCAGATGTGCTGCAGGTGGAGGTCCCCGTGGCAGTCCTTGATCCAGCCGTCCTCCACGCGCTCCTCGAAAAGCGATGCGTTTTTCTCCAGGAAGTCCCTGCTCCACGACTCCAGGGCGGTGAACCAGCTCCGCTCGACCGGGCCGCCTACGTATTTGCGGGTCTGGTCGAAGTTTTCGATGACATTGGTCGCGATGACATCCGGGGACCCGAAGGGCCGCGACTTCTCGTCGCAGGCGATGAGGCGGTAGATCCCTGCCAGGTGCCTGCCCACCCGCTCCATCTCGGCCGTCGTGATCCGGTTTTTGGGCAGGAGACTATAGAGCATCTGCTCCTCGTCGATGCGCTTCATCTTCAGGACGTATTCCACGACGTTCGAATCGTCCCCGATCAGATAGCCGTCTTTTTTTTGCGAGATGGGGAGCACGTCCAGATAGATCCCGGGAGAGAAGCGCCGGTTGAGCCTGAGCTCTTCACGCGTGTAGAATGTTCTCTTTTCCCGGGTGGAGAAATCGAGAAAACCGAAATCCACCGGTTTTTTCAGCTTATAGACATATTCGTCACCGATGAACACCCAGGATATGTGCGTCTGGACGAGGGTGACGCCTTTCGGTTTCTCCGGGTAGGCATCCGGATTCTGCAAGAATTCGATCAAGGTCTTTTCCGCCATGGGTTACTCCTCCTGCAAGCTGGCCACAGGCCGCTAGGATATCATTCCCCTTTTCCTTTCGCACCATCACGGCATAGGGGGACTTCTTCAACTGCTCTTCAAAGGCGAGCACAGCAGAGTGCTCCGGCGCCTGGAGCTCGCATCGGGGCCAGGGATTGAAGGGGATGAGATTCACCTTGACCTTGAGCCCGTGGAGAATCCGGATGAGCTCCCGGACATCCTTGAGCGAGTCATTCACCCCCCTGATCAGGACGTACTCCACGGTGATCCTCCGGCGGTTGGGGAGCTGGAAGGATCGCAGCGCATCCATGAGCTCGGAGAGCGGGTATGTGCGGGTTATGGGCATGAGTCGCTGCCTGGTCGCGTTGTTCGACGCGTTGAGCGACACGGCCAGGGCCGCCTCAGTGTCCCTAACCAGGGTTTTGAGCCGGGGCACGATCCCGCAGGTGGAGATGGTGATCCGCCTGCGGGAGAACTGGGGACCGTCCGCGTCGGTGAGGATGCGCACGGCCTTGACCACATTGTCGTAGTTGAGCAGCGGCTCTCCCATGCCCATGAACACGATATTCCGGAAATTTCTCTGCGGGTAGGCCCGCACGGGATGGAGCACCTGGGACACGATCTCGGACACTTCCAGATTGCGGATGAAGCCCATGGACGCGGTGTAGCAGAACCGGCACCCCATGGCGCACCCCGCCTGGGAGGACACGCAGATGCTCCAGTGGTCTTTCTCCGGCATCAGGACGCTCTCGATGACGCGGCCGTCATGCAGGCGGTAGGCGATCTTCTGCGTGCCGTCAACGGATTCCTGCGAGCCCGCCGCCTCGGGGTAGGCTATGGTGACCTTGCCCGAGAGATCCTCCCTGAGTTTCATGGGGATGTTGGTCATATCGCGGACATGGCCTGCTGCCTTGCCGAAGACCCAGTTGAAGATCTGGCCCCCCCGGAAGGGTTTGTCGGTGAACAGGCTCTTCATGTCCTGTTTGTCGAGATCGAGTAGATTGATCATGGCTTCTTTAACAATAAATAAGATGGTGCGCCCGACAGGAATTGAACCTGTGGCCTTAGGCTCCGGAGGCCTACGCTCTATCCAACTGAGCTACGGGCGCACATGTGATGCTGTTAGGCTGTCAAGTGCTCCACAGCCTTTTCCAGCCCGCCGAGGGTTATCTCGAACATGGGGAATATCTCCCCGATGGCCTCGATGGTCTGGGTGTGGGGCCATGTGTACGCATATTTCGGATTGAGCCATACACTATGTTTGAATGTTTTGGCAAGGTATTCTAATCGATTTATGCTCGGCTCCCCGGACCGGGCCGCATAGTAGATGCTGCCGTTGCGGCTGAAGAGCTCGTACGGCGCCATGGATGCGTCGCCCACGATAATGAGCCTGGTCTGCGGATCGTACCGAGCGAAATCCTCCAGGAACACCACCTTGTACTGCCGGGTGGGATCCTCCCACACATGGCTATAGATGGTGTTGTGGTAGTAAAAGATCTTCAGGTCCTTGAACTGATTCTTCGCGTGGTTGAAGAGCACCTGCACCACATTGATGTACGGGTCCATGGAGAAGCCGCCGTTGTCGATCATGAGGATGACCTTGAGCTTGTCTTTGAGCGAGCGGTCGAACACGATCTCGATCTCGCCCGCGTTCTTCATGGTCTCGTAGATGGTCTTCTCGATATTGAGCGAATCCTTGGGGCCTGCGGGCTGCATATGCCTGAGCCTGCGCATGGCCTCGGATATCTGCGAGGGGCCGATCCTCGTGTCTTCGGTGTAATCCTTGTACCGCCGGTCCAGGGCAACCTTGACCGCAGACTTGCGCTGCGAGGTGCCGCCCACCCGCATGCCTCCCGGATGAAAGCCCGAGTGCCCCACAGGCGAGGTACCGCCGGTGCCGATCCACCGGTTTCCGCCGTCATGCCGCTCGTCCTGGTCTTGAAGCCGTTTCCGGAAGTAGTCCTCCAGCTCCTCCGGCGTGAGCCTGCTGAGGGTCTCTTCGTCGATCCCCAGGAATTCCGCCATCATCTTGGGGTCCTTGAGCCAGTCTTCCAGCATGGACTGGATCGCCAGCTCGATCTCGGAGCCGATGTCGTCTCCCAGCTCCGCGCCGTTGAAGTAGTGGGCGAACACCCGGTCGTAGAGGTCGAAATGGCGTTCAGACTTGATCATGATGGCCCGGGAGAGACAGTAAAAATCGTCGAGCGAACGGATGAGCCCCTGGTGGAGCGCCTGCTGGAGGCGCAGAAAGCCCGAGGGCGAGATGAGCAGCCCTTTTTGCCTCAGGAGGTAGAAGAACTCGATGAACATGGCGGCTTTCCCCTACCGGGACAGACCCCCGAGTTGTTTCTGGAGTATGGCGTAGTCCTCGCTCTTCTTGAAGAGCACGCCCAGGTACGGCACGTTGTTCCTGGCCAGGTGCTTCGGATCGAAGTTCTTGTCCATGAGCAGGATCCGGATCCAGTTGATGAGCTCACGGGTGGCAGGCTTCTTCTCGATGCCCCGGATGTTTCTCAAGCGGTAGAAGGCCTCGATGCAGGCCTCCGAGATATGCCTGTCAAGGTCGGGGTAGTGGGCGCGCACGATCTTGCCCATCATCTCGGGGTCGGGAAACGCGATGTGGTGGAACACGCACCTGCCCAGAAACGGGTCGGAGAGATCTTTCTTGGCGTTGGAGGTGATGATGATGATGGGCCGGTTCTTCGCCCGGACGGTCTTGTCGATCTCGATGATGTCGAAGGACATCTGGTCAAGCACATCCAGCAGGTCGTCCTGGAAGTCCGTGTCCGCCTTGTCGATCTCGTCGATGAGGAGCACGGTTTTTTGGTCCGTGACAAAGGACTGCCCGATCTTGCCCATCTTGATATAGTCTTCGATATTGCTCACGTTGCGGCTCGAGTCCCCGAACCGGCTGTCGTTGAGGCGGGTGAGGGTGTCGTACTGGTAAAGGGCCTCCACGGCCTTCATGCTGGACTTGACGTTGAGAATGATCAAAGGCATCCCGAGGTTCTCCGCGATGGCGTGGGCCAGCAGGGTCTTGCCCGTGCCCGGTTCCCCCTTGATCAGAAGCGGCATCTCCAGGGCTATGCTCGCATTGACGATCTTCGAGAGCTCATTGTCGAGAACGTAGGTGCTGGTTCCGGTAAAGGTGTATGGTCCCATGATCTCTCCTATGGCAGGAAAATTTTTATTTTTCTTATCATAGAAAATAAGACGGTTCAATGACGGCTGCAACCTTCTCCTTTGCATCGCTGCATCGTCGAGCCGGGTTCCCCAGGCATTTCGGTCGATTGACTTCCGAGAGCCCTTTGCGATAGATATAGGGGACTCATCACAGGAGAAAAGGAGATTCATTACTTGGAGAGTAACGAAGATAGCCAGGATAGCATCAGTTATCTGAAACGGCTGTGGTCTCTGATGACCGGAGAGAAGTCCTCGCGGGATACCAAGGAAGAGATCGAGAAGATCCTCGACGAGGTGGAGGAAAGGGGAATCATCGACGAAGAGCAGGGCGATATGATCCACAACATCATCGTCCTGAAGGACACCCTGGTCCGCGAGATCATGGTGCCCAAGGGCGACATGGTAGCCCTGGAGATCTCCACGCCGCTCGACGAGATCATCGAGGTCTTCGCCAGGGAGGGCTGCTCGAGGATTCCCATCTTTGAGGAAAACCTGGACAACATCATCGGCGTGGTTCACGCAGAAGACATCCTGAAATACTGGAACATGCAGGACCGCCCCGGGGATATCAGGGCACTGCTGCACCCGCCGTATTTCGTGCCCGAAGGAAAGAAGCTCATCGACCTGCTGCAGGAGTTCAAGCAGAAGCGACCCAAGATGGCCATCGTGATCGATGAATACGGCAATGTGGACGGCCTGCTCACCATCGGCGACGTGGTGGAGGAGATCATCGGGGACATCGTGGGAGAAGACGAGGCCGCAGGCGAGGAAGAGATCGTCCAGGAAGGCGAGGGGCTATACTCCGTGGACCCCAGGCTCTCCATCGACGAGTTCTCCGAGAAGTTCGACGTGGAGATCCCCGAGGGGAACTACGACACCATCGGCGGGTTCATCACCTGCCGGATGGAGAGAATACCCGAACCGGGAGAGACCATGGAGTTCAACGGGGTGCTCTTCGAGATCGCCGAGGCCGACAAGAAACGGATATCCAAGCTCATGGTCCATCCGCCGCCAGGGACCGAATCTTGAGAAGGATCGTTCTCGCGTTGACCGCGGGCGTGCTCTACGCGGTCGCCTTCCCGTCGTATAATCTCTGGCCCCTGGCGTGGGTATGGGCCGTTCCCCTGCTGTATCTCCTTGAGGGCGCGCGCCCGGGCGAGAGGTTTCTCTACGGGATGGCGTCCGGCTTTGTCGCGTGGGCGGGGATTCTCTACTGGATCGCCTATGTGATGGAGACCTACGGCGGGATGGGGCTCTTTCCGGCCGCGCTCCTGCTGTTTGCGCTCCTGCTCTTTCTCTCGCTCTACTTCGGCGCGTTCGCCTGGGCCGCAGGCGGGCTCATCCGTTCGCGATGGGCGTTTCTGACCATACCCGGGGCGTGGGTCATGCTGGAGCTTCTGCGCTCGTACGTGCCCTTCTCGGGGTTTCCCTGGATGCTCGCGGGGTACTCCCAGTTCCCCTTCACGCCGCTGATCCAGATCGCGGAGATCGGAGGGGTCTACCTCATCAGCGGGCTCGTGCTCATGGGAAACGTGGCCCTCTACCAGCTCATCAAGAGGAGGGAGTATGCGCCCCTGTTGGCGGCCGGGGTCCTTGTCGCGGGGTGTGTCCTGTGGGGGGCTTGGCGGATGGAGAACCTGCCCGTCCAGGGAGATCCGATCAAGGCGGCCGTTGTCCAGGCCAATGTCCCCCAGGACCAGAAGTGGAACCCCGAAATGGTCATGCCCACCATCGACACCTACGAGCGGCTGACCGCCACTGCGGTGGAGCATGGCGCCGGGCTCGTGGTCTGGCCCGAGACCTCGTGCCCGTTCTATCTGTTCCGGCAGTGGGAATTCACCCCCCGGATCATGGACCTGAGCAGGTCGCATGACGCGAAGCTCCTGGTGGGGAGCCCGGCCTTCGACGACGGGAGGCACTACAACCGGATGTGGCTGCTCGAAAAGGGACGGATCGAGGGATACTACGACAAGGTGCACCTGGTGCCCTTCGGGGAATACCTTCCCCTGGCGCACCTGATCGAGCCCTACTTCGGCAGCCTCACCGTCGGGGTGGGCAATTTCTCTGCAGCGGAAGAGGTAGAACCCATCGGGGACATGGGGGTGCTCATCTGTTTCGAGAGCGTGTTTCCGGGCCTGACACGGGACCTCTGCAATGCAGGCGCGACCTATCTGGTCAATGCTTCCAACGATGCGTGGTTCAAGACCTGGGCGACCCCGGAGCAGCATCTCCAGATGGCGAGCTTCAGGGCCGTGGAAAGCAGGCGGTGGCTGCTCAGGCCGGTGAACCACGGGATATCCGCCATTGTCAGCCCGGCGGGAGAGATCGTCGAAGAGATCGGACTCCTCAAGGAGGGGGTCGTCCTGGCGGACATCGCTCCCATCGAGGCGAAGACATTCTACACCGGATTCGGCCCATTGCTTGCCTTTGTCTGGGCCGGAGTTCCCTTTTTCGGCGTAATCCTTCGAAGAATCGGTTCAAGCAGGATCTCACAGCGGCATTGACAAGGCGCATGAGGGGTGTTAAAGGCTGTTGCCTATGGTTGGAGATTATCAGCAGACATGTGACCTTATCGAAGAAAAGCTCGAGAATGTAAGAGGTTATCTTTGAAGTCCCTTACAAGGAAGAGCGCCTAGAAGAACTGGAGTCGAAGCTCGCGGATCCCGGGATCTGGAAGGATCCGGCAAAGACGCGCGAGATCCAGTCCGAAAGATCCCGCATCACCGATATCCTTGCCGGCTGGAAGAAGGTCACCTCACTCTGGGACGACCTCCAGGTGCTGCTGGAGCTTGCCAGGGAAGACGAGCAGGCGGTATCGGCCGACATCGAGGAGGCCATTTCCGCCCTCCAGAAAAACCTCAATGCAATCGAGAAGACCCATGTCCTCTCCGGACGCGATGATCCCAACAGCGCGTTTCTGGAGATCCATGCCGGCGCCGGAGGGCTCGAGGCCCAGGACTGGGCCGAGATGCTGCTGCGCATGTACCTGCGCTGGGCCGAGAAAGAGGGTTTCAAGACCAGGATCATCGACATCCTCGCCGACGAGGCAGCCGGGATCAAGAGTGCCACCATCGAGGTGGAAGGGCAGTGGGCGTTCGGCTACCTCAAGGGCGAGACCGGGGTCCACCGGCTCGTGCGCATCTCTCCCTTCGACTCGAACAGCAGGCGGCATACCTCGTTCGCATCGGTCATGGTCACCCCGGAGGTGGACCTGTCCGTGGATGTGAAGATCGAGGAAAAAGACTTAAGGATCGACACCTACCGGTCGTCCGGCCACGGCGGGCAGCACGTGAACAAAACAGACTCTGCCGTGAGGATCACGCATATCCCGACAGGCATCGTGGTGCAGTGTCAGAACGAACGCTCCCAGCACAAGAACAAGGCCTTTGCCATGAAACTGCTGGCCTCCAAGCTCTACGAGCTGGAAGAGGTCCGGCAGAAAGAACGTCTGGACGAGTTCGCCAAGGAGAAAAAGGAGATCGCCTGGGGATCGCAGATACGGTCCTACGTGCTCCAGCCCTACCAGATGGCCAAGGACCACCGGACAAACCTGGAGGTGGGGAACGTGGAGGCAGTCCTGGACGGGGAGATCTCGGATTTCATGGACGCCTTTCTCGCCATGAACGCAAGGGAGGGCAAAGAAGCATGATCGATGCAATACCCGAGCGAAGGAGCATCCGCAGGTTCGCCCAAAAGGCCGTGTCCGGCGAATTGGTGGACAGGATTCTCGACGCGGGCAGGTGGGCGCCCTCGGGGCTGAACAACCAGCCGTGGCGCTTTGCCGTTATCCGCGACAAGGCGGTGAAGGAGGAGCTGGCCTCCCTGACCCGGTACGGCTCGATCATCAGGTCTGCGGACGTGATTCTGGCCGTGTTCCTCGACCAGGATGCCGGTTACGACCGGACCAAGGACCTCCAGGCGATCGGCGCCTGCATCCAGAACATGCTGCTTGCCATTCACGATTCCGGCCTGGGCGGGGTGTGGCTGGGCGAGATCCTCAAGAACGGACGGGAGGTAGGATCGCTCCTTCAGGCTCCGGATTCCTGCCAGTTCATGGCGGCAATCGCCCTGGGATATCCTCAAGGGAAGGCGCCCGAGGCCCCCGGGCGCAAATCGATCGCCGAGCTCGTGTTCTCCAGGAGATAAGGGGCAAAGAAACGAGCGCGCCTCCCATACCGGTCTCCCGATTTCTTCGAGCGCGACCAGCCGTGTATTTCCCTCGTGCTGCTTGACCTGCGGACCCATCGCATATATAGAAGAGCACCATATGCCCATTGAACGAATCGAGCTGCCAGATAAAGAGGTTATCCTGGTGGGGACCGCCCACGTTTCCCAGTCGTCGGTGGATGAGGTCCGTGCCGCCATACGCGAGCATTGCCCCGACGAGGTCGCCATCGAGCTCTGCCAGAGCAGGTTCGAGGTGCTCAAAAACCCCGGAGGCTGGCAGGACATGGACATCATCCGGGTCATCAAGGAGAAGAAGACCTCCTTTCTGTTCGCGAACCTCGTGATGGCCTCATTCCAGAGGCGGATCGGAGAACGTTTCGGCGTGAAGCCCGGTGACGAGATGCGGGCCGCCATCGAGGAGGCCGAAGTCGCGGGGATGCCGATCGCCCTCGTGGACAGACCGGTTCAGCTCACCCTGCAGCGGGCCTGGAAGTCCCTGCGGATGTGGGAGAAGATCAAGCTCCTGTTCTCGTCTTTGTTTTCGATCCTGGCCGTGGATGAGATCAAGGAGGACGAGATCGAGAGGCTCAAAGACAAGGACGTGCTCACCAGCACCATCGAGGAGGTCGCCAGGCAGGCCCCCACAGTCAAGCGGGTGCTCATCGACGAGCGTGATGCCTACATGGCGCGCAGAATTGTCGATCTGAAAGGCAGGAAAATCATTGCGGTCGTGGGCGCGGGTCATATGGAAGGCCTCATCGGGCAGATGAAGAATCCTGTGGATGACATCGATGCCCTGGAGTATGTGCCTCCGGGGAAAAAGGGGATAGCCAAGTGGATCATACCTCTGGTGATCCTGGTGCTCATCGGTGCCGGTTTTTTTTTCGGCAGCCCCGAGCAGGGCTATGAAATGGTCAAGTGGTGGCTCCTGTGCAATGCCGTGTTCGCGGCCCTGGGGACCGCGATCGCCCTGGCCCATCCCGTGACCGTTTTGGTGGCCACCCTGGCATCGCCCATCACGTCCCTGAACCCCACCCTGGCTGCCGGGTGGTTTGCCGGGTTGAGCGAGGCGTATATCAAAAAACCCAAGGTGTCCGACTTCGAGGCCATCCAGGATGACATCGTCCATTTCACCGGATGGTGGAAGAATCCCGTGACCAGGATTCTGCTGGTGGTCATCCTGGCCAATCTGGGCAGCTCCATGGGAGCCATCATCGCCATGCCCATTCTCACGAGGATCGTCCTGGGCGGGTGATGCAGCCCGGCTCGAACAGGCCGGACCGCCCTTGCGTCTCCTGACGGATTGCCTATTCTTTTTCTTAGAACCGCTTCTTCGCCCTGTTTTGACAAGGGGATGTCCATGGAGAACAAGGGCCCACTTCCTTAGGGGGACATGCTCCGAGGCCCCGGGTCTTCATGTTCAGGCAAAGGCCCGGTCGAAGCATACGGCCAGGAGTCGGCAATGCTACATTGCGCGACAGGCTTAAAAGCGGGGCGATGGCCCGGGACTGTGGGAAGATATTTTCTGTCAAAGGCTGTCTTTTTTCCCACAATGGCAGGTGACAGGGAGATCGCGAAACATAAATTTGTGAATATACAGAACATATACCCTGGCATATTATTTGCTGACAATGATATGCTTTTTTTGATGATGGTCATCTTTTCCCATGAAGAACCATGAGGGGTGTGGAAGACGGTGTTGGTGCAAGGAGGCGTTATGGACAAGGCGGATGCCGGATGGTTCGGCCATTCATCCATCATGCAGCAGCTGGATATCAATCCGGTTATGCGCAGTCAGCTCATGGAATACGGAGACATGGGGGAGAATGCCTTTGACGTGTACACCCTCTATAAATCCGCGGCAAAGAGGCGGCTGACAGATACCATAGAGACGAGCGACACCCTGGATATGCAGTGCCTTGCCTGGATGACGAAGGGACAGCTTCTTCAGGCGAGGAGGCTCCTGAGAAAACTCGGTTACATCACGGAAGTCATTGACAAAGGCGAGGGGCGCAAGCCCGAGATCCGCCAGGTCAGGATCGAGAATCGAGCCAGAAGGAATCAGTAGCACCCGGTTCGCCCCGGGAAAGGTCCGGCATCAAGAGGCTGACCTCGGCGGACCGGGCTCTGTTCACATGGCAGCGGCCCTGGGAGGCTGGATCACCTCTGCTTCTCTCCCGGAACTGCTCTGTGCGTTTCTGTTGAGGAGTTCGCCTACCGTCTCCTTGAGACGGGAGAAATCATGGGATTTGAGCACATATGCATCGGCTGTCATGGCGACGGGATTGTCCTGGTAGCTCACGTATGCTGAGTGGATGACGACCGGGACATCGAGCTTGGACTTGAGGATGTGCCCGAGGGCATCGAGCCCGTCCATCTTGGGCATTCTGATATCCATGATGATAAGATCGGGCTCACCACACTGTTCTTCGAAGAGCAGGGAGAGCGCCTCTTTGCCGTTTGATGCCGATATTACATCATATCCCTCGTCCTTCAGCTCTTCGGTGATGAGGAACTGAAGATGGCTGTCGTCTTCCACCAGCAAAATCTTCTTCATACCTAAAGTCCTCCTCTCATACTATCGTATAGGGCACAGGGACTGGGAAAACAATGTCCCTAAACACCGATGCAAATCACCTGTTCCCTTGCCGGGGAACAACGCTGTCATTGAAGGGGGAAAGGCATAAAACGTGCCACTGAAAGGTCTTAATAAAAAGCATATAAAATATATATGCTTACATGTAACAGTACCAGTTGCCGGGAGTGAGCGGGGCGGGCATTTTCGTCAACAAATTGACGAATACGCGCCATCGGCGTTCGTTTTCCTGCATGCCCACAGATGAGTTGCCGGGAGCGCACGCGATAAGAGGGCCATTGTCGGGAATGTCCTACGCGGGCCGAGCGAGAGCGTCTTACAGAAAGATCATGCCCGGTCCTATGTGTATCGCCGTCAGGGTGTGCTATGACTTTTCTCAAGCCAGAAGAGAGAATTCTTCACCCTGAGATCCGCATCACTTCTTCTGGCTTTCACCGAACCCATCCACGGCCATGTTTTTTAGGATATGCACCCCATGCTGTACACCGGTTTGGGGAGTGCCGTGCTCAGGACTCCCCGAAGGGGTGCTGTGCCCCGCCTGTTATCCGGGGCCCCCTGCCGTCCCAGACGAGCCACTGTCCGGTATCGAAAAAGGCGGGAAGCACGATCAGCTCGCTGCTCATCAGGCCTCGGTGCAGATGCCCGCAGACCGTGGTGTCCACGCCGCGGCTCCGCGAGATGCCGCTGTCGATGACGGCACGGGGTGTCCGGACAGTGGCGGACGAACGGACGAGAAAGCGGGCGAGGTGTTCCTTGAGGTCCCCCCGGAGGCACCGGTCGAGGAGTCTCAGCACCGGCCATCCCAGGGCATGGAGAACCTTGAACCCGTAGTCTCCCCTGGTCAGGGTGTGCCCGTGCGCCAGGAGAAGCCGCGTTGAAGTGGGCGAGGTGATGACCACCTCTTCCTTGAGGATGTGCACCCCGCCGGCCCGGGCGTTTACCAGCAGAAAATCCCGGTTTCCCGGGATGAGATGAATCCGGTCCGAGACGAGTGCGGCGAGCACGTCTCCTGCCTCATCCCTGACACCGGTGAACCAGTAGTCGAAGAGATCGCCCAGGATATAAATATCGGATGCCTGCTGTTCAGCGTCCTTAAGCCAATGGATGAAAACTTCGGCGTCTTTCGCGTTTCCAGGTCTGAGGTGAACGTCTGCGACAAATATAAGCATTGAATGATTCAACCAAAAGTAACTTGCCTTGGCAAGCAAATCCTTTTATAAATATATTCCTATGAGCACAGGTCAGCCGGCCAATCCCTGGAAGTGGAGCACCATCATCCTCGCGGTCCTGTTCGTGTCCTGCATCTCGTGGTACTTCATCCGGGGAGATGGCGGCCATCTCGCTGAAGATGCGGTTGCCGGGGAGGACATGTCAGGGCAGGGTGATCCGGCTGCAATCGGAAAGGAAGACCAGGACCTGCCGGTTCATGAAGTGGAGCAGGGGCATGATTACTCCTCGCTTGCCTCTTTACCGGAGGCGCCCGGCGAGCCCATCCGGAAGGTTTCCACCATAGCAAAGGGAGACAGCCTCTATGCGATACTCCAGCAGAACGGCGTATCGAACCGCCAGGCCTACGATATCCTGAACGCGGCCAAGCCTGTGTTCGATTTTTCGAAAATCGTTCCGGGCAGGGATCTCGTTCTCGTTTTCTCACCCGATAACCAGAGCCTCGCCGGGATCGAATATTCGGTCTCCGATATCTCGCAGATCGTGGTCTCTATCGACGGAGAGAACATCCAGGCGCAGAAGGATGAGATCGCAAAGGTCCTGACGCCCGAATACACCGGGGAGCTCAGACAGATCGATTACATCGTGGCAAGGGGCGACAATCTGTATAATGTCCTGCGCAGCCAGGGGGTATGCGACTACCAGATCGACCTGGTGATCAAGTCGGTCAAAAAGGTCTATAATCTCTCGGGCATCATTCCGGGCAACGCCATGAATATCTGGATCACCGAGGAAGAACCGGTGCGGCTCGCACGCCTGACCTACGAGATCGACTATCTCAACCTGCTGGAGGTGGTGCCGGAGAACGGCTCGTACAAGGCAAGCAGGCAGACCTTCGAGGTGGACGTGCGGCACGAACGCGCCGAAGGGACGATCACCACCAGCCTCTACGAGTCGGCGATTCAGGCGGGCCTGTCCCCGGAGGTCGTGATGGCGCTCTCCGACATCTTCGCCTGGGACATCAATTTCTTCACCGACATCAGGCAGGGAGACCACTATACGGTCGTCTACGAGCGCTACTATGTCAAGGGCACCTTCCGGGGCTACGGCAGGGTGGTGGCGGCACGATTCATAAACCAGGGCGCGCCGCACGTGGCCCTGTATTTCGACGACGGGAACGGGGTCAAGGGGTACTATGATGAAGAAGGGAAACCCATCCGCAAGCTCTTCCTCAAGGCGCCGCTGAATTACCGGAGGATATCGTCGGGTTTCACCCACAAAAGGAAGCATCCCGTCTACCACGTGGTCAGGCCGCACCTGGGGGTGGACTACGCGGCACCCACGGGCACCCCGGTGGTCGCGCTCGGGGACGGGACCGTAACCTACCGGGGCGTCAATGGAGGGTTCGGGAAGAGCATCCAGATTACGCATCGAGCCGGTTACGTAACCTATTATGGCCATCTTTCCGGATATGCGAAAGGTATATACAAGGGAGCACGGGTAAGCCAGGGGGAGGTCGTCGGCTATGTGGGTTCGACCGGCGTGTCCACCGGCCCGCACCTCGATTTCCGGGTGCGGCTCAACGGGAAGTTCATCAATCCCCTGTCGCTCAAGCCGGTCAACGGTCCGTCACTCAAGGGACAATCACTGGCCCGGTTCAGCGAGTTCTCCGCCGAGAGGCTGGCAATGCTGGACGATCCCTCGCTGAACAGAACCGCAGAGATGGGTACGGAAGACGTATCCCTGTAAGGAGGTATAACTCATGGGTGCATATGCGCTGATCACGATTGTTGTCATCATCCTGCTGTTTCTCTTCTCGGCAGTCAAGATCCTCAACGAGTACGAAAGGGCGGTGGTCTTCAGGCTGGGCCGGGTTCTCTCCGCGCCCAAAGGCCCGGGGCTCATCATCATCATCCCCCTGGTGGACCGGTTCATCCGGATCAGCCTGCGGACGGTCGTCCAGGACGTTCCGCCCCAGGACGTGATCACCCGGGACAACGTAACGGTCAAGGTCAATGCCGTGGTCTACTTCCGGGTCATCGAGCCGATGAAGTCCGTCATCGAGGTGGAGAACTATCTCTACGCCACGAGCCAGCTTTCCCAGACCACCCTGCGGTCGGTCTGCGGACAGGCCGAGCTCGATGAACTCCTCGCCAACCGCGAGGAGATCAGCTCGCGCATACAGGAGCTTCTCGACCGGCAGACCGATCCGTGGGGCATTAAGGTATCCGCGGTCGAGCTCAAGCACATCGATCTCCCCGAGGAGATGCAGCGGGCTATGGCCAAGCAGGCCGAGGCCGAGCGCGAGAGGAGGTCAAAGATCATCCACGCCGAGGGCGAGTTTCAGGCCTCCCAGAAGCTGCGGGACGCGGCCGACGTCATCGCCGGCGAGCCCATCGCCCTGCAGTTGAGGTATCTCCAGACCCTGCGTGAGATTTCCTCCGAGGGAAGCATCAATACCCTGATCCCGCTTCCCATGGAGCTCATCGCGCCCTTCATCAAGACCGGCAGGAAGGAGGGCTCCTGAGGAAAATGCCGCATTTCCCGGGGCTGACCGGTGTTATGCAGCCGGCGAAGGAACTGCGGGCCTGTTCTCCTGTGCGCGGGTTTTTGCCGTGACCGTGATCACGAGCCATCGAAATCAGGCGTTCAAGGACCTCCTTGCCGCAAAGAAGGACCGGGGCATGATGCTCCTGGAGGGGAGGAGGCTCGTGGAGGACGCCCGCTCCCGCGGCATGATCCCCTGCCTGGCAGCGCTCACCGACCGGTATCGCCGGTCTCACGGGCCGGCTGAGTTCCCGTATATCCTTCTTTCCGAGGATCTGTTCGCCCGGGTCGCCGACACCAGATCCCCGCAGGGCATACTGGCCTTCTTCCCCGCGCCATGGGCTTCTGTGGCAGAGATCGCGCGCCGGGAAAGAATCGTCGTTTTCGACGGTCTGCAGGACCCGGGCAACGTGGGGACCATCATCCGGACCGCAGAAGCCTTCGGGTTCGACGCAATAGCGGTGACAGAGGGCACCGCATCACCGTTTTCCCCCAAGGCGGTCAGGTCTTCCATGGGCTCGGCCCTTGGCGTGTCGATCGCCCGGACCCAGCCCGGAGAGCTGGCGGGATTTCCCCACCGGATCATCACCCTGGCCCCAAGAGGAAGCGCGAGGCTGTCCTCCGATCTGTTCCGGGAGCCCTGCGCTATCTGCCTGGGTCAGGAGGGTGCAGGGGTGAGCCCCGAGATCCTCGCTCTCGCGCACGAAACCGTGTCCATCCCCATGAAGGGAGAGGTCGAGTCGCTCAACGTGGCCGTGGCTGCGGGAATCGTCCTGGCCTGTGCCGCGGGTGTCCTGGACGGATGAGCGCCGGGGTTTTTCTCTGAGCCCTGGGGACGAATAAGGCCCTTTCCCAAGCTGCATCCTGCCGGGGCCGGGCGGAGTGCCTGGGCCTCCATGTCGTACACGGAGGCCCAGGACGAGGCTCCGCCCGTGAACCGGGGCTATGCCTCGTCAGTTCTCCTGCCCAGCAGATCGATCCGCGCCCGGATCAGCTCGACGTCCGTATTGGCCCGGGCGGGTCCGCAGAAGCGCTCCACCACGTGACCGGGTCTCAGGAAACGTTTGGTCTTCACGCCCTTCTCGTCCAGGTCGATCTCCACGATCCCATGCTTGACGATGGTGAAATCCGCCGGGGCGTCGAAGTCGATGACCTGCCCGCGGGTGAACCGGATGGTGGTAAGGGAATCACGCTCCGGATCAGCCAGAGGATGGTGGCGCAGCTCTTCACCGGCCTTGATAAGGATGCGCTCGTGATACAGGGCCTCAAGGGATTGCCTCAGCCCGGCAAAACGTTTGCAGAGAGGCCTCAGGTCCTGAGCCGGTATCCTGGCGAGCCTGCTTTTGCCGAGCGCCTTCACCGAGGCCGACCGGCTCGCCTGGAGGAAGAACCCGAGCTCTCCAAACACCTCTCCGGGCAGCAGGACCGACATCAGCTCGCCGTTCCGGTATACCCCCAGAGCGCCGTCAATCACCAGGTAGATGTCTTCGCCGGTGTCGTGCTGCCTGAAGATGAATTGGCCTTTTCCGACATCGACGAGGTGCACGATCTCCAGGAGCTCGATGAACTCTTCACCGGTCAGCCCTCTGAATATCGGCACCTCGTTCTTTTTCAATGTTGTGCAGCTTTCCTCGAGTTCTTTCTGAAGGTCGCCCTTGAGATCCAGAGACCTGAAGAGTCTGATGAGCAGGGAGTGCACCCGGGGATGGCTCCCCAAAGAGGTTTTGGCCACCTTTGCCGCCGCCAGGGCCTTGAAAGGTTTCCGTTCCCGGAGATAGCCCCGGATACTGCTCTCGAAGAGACCGAGGCTCTTTTCCACCTCGCCGGATGCGGCGACCTTTTCTGCCTGCCGGAGAAGATCCTTGGGATCCTTCTCCGGTGAAACCGGTTTCTTCATACCGACCTCCTCACAACAGAAAATGCATTCCGGGAAACAGGATAGGAAGCGCTGTCACCCGGACATTGGCAATGTAAAAAGCCGCGGATCTGCGTTTGCCGCCCGCTAGACGATGTGTTCCCTGATGAATCGGGTGATATGGTCGCTCGCGTTGCCGTCTCCGAACGGGTTGCCCGCGGTAAACCCTGTTCTGCCGGTCATCTCCATAACGGCCTGATGGATCTTTGCAGGATCGGGCTCCACCAGGACATTCGCCCCTGCGTCGATCGTCTCCGGCCACTCGGTGGTATCCCTGACCGTGACACAGGGGGTCTTCAGAAGAAAGGCCTCCTTCTGCACGCCTCCCGAATCGGTGAGAACGCACGATGCGTCCCTGATCATGGCGAGCATGGCAAGGTAGCTCACCGGTTCGATGACCCTGAGCCCGCTTTTCGCCGAGCGGATGAGGAGGTCGGGGAAAAGGTTTTTCGTCCTGGGATGAACGGGAAAGATGACCGGGATGTCCTGCGAGAGTTTTTCGAGCGCCTTCCAGATCCCCAGGAACCGTTCGCGCTGGTCGGTGTTTTCCGCGCGATGGACCGTGGTGAGGACAAAGGGCGGTGCATAGGGATGAGAGATGTGCACGCGGGAAAAGCGATTCAGGGCATCATACATGACATCGCCGGTGAATATGCCCGTTATTCCCTCTTTCTCAAGGAGGGCGACGGCATTTTCCGTGGGGCAGAAGTGATAGGCGGCCACGTGATCGGTTACCACGCGGTTGACCTCTTCGGGCATGTTCCGGTCGAAGCTGCGCACGCCCGCCTCGACGTGGCCCACCGGGATGCCGAGCTTCACGGCGCACAGGGCCCCTGCAAGCGTGGAGTTCGTGTCTCCGTACACGAGCACGAGGCAGGGCTTCTCGGCCGCGAGGATCTCCTCGACGGCTTCCAGCATCCGGGCGGTCTGCTTCGCATGGCTGGAAGAGCCCACCCCCAGATGGTAGTCGGGGGGATCGATCCCCAGGGTGTCGAAGTGCACGTCGGACATGGCGTGGTCATAGTGCTGGCCCGTGTGCACCACCTTATACGGGATGCCGCAGCGCTTGAAGGCCTCCGCCACCGGGGAGAGCTTGATGAACTGGGGGCGCGCACCCACGATGTGGATGACTGTTGGAGTGTTCATGGACTGCTCCTGCTGCTGGTTTCTCAATGATTCCGCCTCCTGCCGTCGATCAAGTACATATCAGATGCCGCGTGGAAATTCCATGGCCCCTTGATGCCGTTGAAAAGTATTTTCCCGGGTACGTCCCCCAAGGGGCGCCCGCAGAACGCCGATAAGGCGGGTTTCATCCCGGGAAGGTGCGATCAAGGGCTACATTTTGACGACGATGCACTCCCTCTGGAGCCTGTCACTGAGCTTGGAGCAGTACCTCTCGGCGGTCTCCCGGCTCTGGAAACTCCCCCACCGGACCACGGTCCACTTCCCCGAATCCGCGACCGTGCAGCGGATTCGGGTTTTCTCTTCGAGTTCGGCAGCAAAGCTCCGGGCGGTATCGGGGGACCTGAACGCGGCTATCTGGATGCTGAAGCTGTCTGCAGCAGACGCGGAAGCGCTGTCCTGAAGGAGGAGGATGTCCCAGTACGAGTATTCGAAGCCGCTTGCAGCGCTTTTGGATGCCTGGGCCTTTCCCGAGGGTTTTTCGTTCCTGATGGAGTCGCTCGCCACCAGACTTTTCCACCGCTCTCCGAAGGGATCGTACGAAAACTCGGGACGGGCGTTGATCGTGGAGAAGAGGAGGCTTGCCCCGGCAAGGATGCCCAAAGAGAGAAACAGCATGGCGATATTTTTTGTCAGAGACTGTTTTTTGTTTTTGCGCGTCCTTGCCATAGCAACCTTACATGCTTTGAGGTGCTTCGATCCCCATGAGGGCCAGCGCATTTGCGAGCACCTGTTTTACTGCAACCACCAAAATCAACCGGGCCGTAGTCACACGGCCGTCATCAGATATAACCCGGTTTCTATTATAAAACCTATGGAACGCAGTTGCAAGCTCCAGAAGATAAAAAGATAACCGATGGGGTTCGAGATCGGCCGCACACGAGACGACCACGTCCGGATAGCCGGCGATCATCTTGATGAGATCCAGGTCGTCGCCTTTGGTGAGGGCGTCTTCCTCCAGCAGGGAAGGGTCCGGAGCGAGACCCTGCTCGGCGGCGTTCCTCAGGATGGAGCAGATCCTGGCATGGGCATACTGGATGTAATACACCGGATTCTCTTCGCTCTTCTTTTTCGCCAGGTCGAGATCGAACACGAGCTGGGCATCGCTCCTTCGCATCATGAAGAAGTATCTGCAGACATCCTTGCCTACCTCATCGATGATCTCGCGCAGGGTGACGAACTCGCCCGATCTCGTGGACATGGAAACCGACTGCCCTTGGCGGACCAGGGAGACGAGCTGGATCAGAAGGGCATGGAAGGAGTCTCTGTCCGCGCCCAGGGCCTCGATGGCGGCCTTCATTCTCGGCACATAGCCGTGGTGATCGGCCCCCCAGACATCAATGATCTGCTTGAACCCCCGTTCCAGCTTGTCCTGGTGGTAGGCGATGTCCGGCGCGAAATAGGTCAGGGACCCGTCCTGTTTTCTCAGGACCCGGTCCTTTTCGTCGCCGAAGCCGGTGGTCCTGAACCACAGCGCGCCTTCGGCCTCGTAGCTCAGGCCGCGATCCTTCAGGAAGTCGAGGGTATGCTCAACCTTGCGGTCACGATACAGCGTCGCCTCGCTGAACCACTGGTCGAAATGCACATTGAAAAGCGCCAAGTCTTCTTTGATTCCGTTCAGAATGAAATCCGAGGCGAATTCTCTGCAGGCCGCCACGGCATCGCTCTCTTCCCGGGAGAGCAGCTCGTCACCGCGGGCCTCGGAGAGCCTCTGCGCGATGTCTTTTATGTAGTCGCCCTGGTAGCCGTTTTCCGGAAACGATGAATCCTTCCCGAAGATCTCCCGGTATCTGCTCAGAACCGAGAGGCCGAGGATATTCATCTGGTTGCCCACATCGTTGATGTAATACTCGGACTCCACCTCGAAGCCGGCCGCCTTCAGAATCCGGGCCAAGGTGTCGCCCACCGCGGCCCCTCTCCCGTGACCCACGTGCAGGGGTCCGGTGGGATTGGCGCTCACGAACTCCACCTGCACCTTCTTGCCCCTGCCGAACGCGCTCGTGCCGAAGCGATCCTTTTCTTCGAGGATCGTGTTCAAGACCCTCACCCACATGAGCGGACTTATGGTGAAGTTGATGAACCCCGGCCCGGCGATATCGACGCGGTCGAAGACATCACCCAGGCGGGCCATCCGCTCCTGGATGGTCTGCGCGATATCGCGAGGCTTTTTTTTTGCCTGCGATGCCATGACCATGGCGACATTCGTGGAAAAATCGCCGAATTCCTTGCGGGCAGGGACACTCACCGAAATCGTCTCGAGGTCGTATTCCGGAATGACGCCTTCCGCTATAAGTTCATGCAGTGTATTCTTGAGGAGAGCGGCTATCTGTTCTTTCATGGGTACCCTTATTCGTTCAGTCTCGGGCACGGCGGTTCTTTTCTCCGTGTCCGGATGCCTCCTGTTAATAACAGATCCTTATGCTTTGTCCAGTAAATTTCGAGAGGAATTGAGGTATTATATCTCGTATTTCCTTGAATTATGAGAGGTTTGCGTATTGACATCAAGCAGGAGAGCTTCTATAAACGTATTGTTAGCAGTTAAGGCAGGTGAGTGCTAAGACATGACGTACCAGTTGAGCGAACGAGACAAAAGCATTTTAGGTGCGATCATTCAGGAGTATGTGTCCACCGGAGAGCCCGTAGGGTCCAGGGTAGTTGCGAAGAAGTACATGTGCACCATTTCTCCGGCAACGGTCCGCAACGTCATGGCGGATCTGGAGGAGATGGACTTTCTGTACCAGCCGCACGTTTCCGCCGGGCGGATACCGACGCCCGAAGGATTCCGCTATTACCTCAACGACATCATGGAGGTGAAGACCCTTCCCAGGGGTGAGAAGTCTCTGATAACCCGTCATATGTCCAGGGCGACCGGCGATGTCAGGGCGACGCTCAAAGAGGCGTCCGGCCTGCTGTCTTCCATCTCGCACAATGCCTCGATCATCATTCTGCCCAGGCTGGAGACCTTCCTCTTCAAGCGCATCGATTTCGTGAGGCTCGATGAGAGCAGAATTCTGGTCATCCTGGTGAGCAGGGCCGGAATGGTGTTCAACCACATCGTCCATGACGAGGACATCGATCAGGAGCTGCTGGTCAAGTATGCGAACTATCTCAATGAATGGTGTTCCGGCCTGTCCATCCAGGAGATGAGGGATATGCTCGTCCAGGAGATGTCGAGCGAGAAGGCCCGGTTCGACTCTCTGGTCAGGCACGCGGTCAGCCTTGGCATGACTGCGCTCGACCGGGTCGAGGGCGCGCCCGACATCTATATCCAGGGCAAGGAAAGCGTGTTCAACAGTCCTGAGCTGGCAAACCTCGACAAGCTCAGGGACATCGTCAATGCCTTTGAGGACAAGGGCAAGATCGTGCGCATCCTGAACAGCGTCCTGGAGGACTCCGGCGTCAAGGTTCTGCTGGGGGAAGACATGGAGGGCTTCGGGATGGATGACTTCAGCCTGGTGGCCAGCAGGTATTACCGCAGGGATGTACCCGTGGGCTCGCTGGGGGTGATCGGCCCGATGCGGATGGACTATTCACGGGTGATACCGCTTGTGGGATACATGGCCAAAATACTGAGCGATCTACTGGAGGATGTCTAGGATGGTTGATGAAAAGAAAGATCCGCAAGTGCACGAAGACGATATGACCGAAAAGGACAGGCCTTCCCAGGAAGGCCTTCAGGAAGCGGAAGAAACAGTGGAGGCAGGAGAAACCGGCGATGATGTCGCTGAGCTGAAAGCACAGGTGGAGGAGTTCAAGGACAGGTGCCTGCGCGCCTACGCCGAGATGGACAACATGCGGAAGCGCCTCGCGCGGGAGCGGCAGGAGATCGTCAAGTTCGGCACGGAAAAGCTGCTCAGGGATTTTCTCCTGGTTTATGATGCGATTCACAAATCTATCGCCACGGCAACAGAGCTTCACCCGGAAGACGAGCAGTTTATCGAGGGTTTGAGGATGACGGAAAAACTCTTCCTCGAAACCTTGAAAAAATACCAGGTTGAACCTATACAAGCTCAGAACGTGCCTTTTGATCCCAACTACCATGAGGCCCTCATGCAGGTGCCCAGGGAAGGCGTGGAAAAAGGCATGGTGGTGGACGAGATCGAAAAGGGTTTCATGGTCCACGACCGCGTACTGAGGCCTGCGAAAGTGACAGTTTCAGGCTGACGGCAGGAGAAAACTACAAGGAGGAGAGCAGATGGGAAAGATACTGGGGATTGATCTGGGGACCACCTTTTCATGCATGGCAGTCATGGAAGGGGGGGAACCGAAAGTCATTCCGAACGCCGAGGGAGCACGCACGACTCCTTCTGTTGTAGCCTTTACCAGCGGCGGAGAAAGGCTGGTGGGCCAGGTCGCCAGGAGGCAGGCCATCACGAATTCCGAAAAGACACTCTTTGCGATAAAAAGGCTCATCGGAAGAAAATATGAGGACGCCGTGGTCCAGAAGGACCGTGAGGTCATGCCCTTCAAGATCACCAGGGCGGACAACGGCGACACCGCCATCAGCGTTGACGACCGCAAGTACGCCGCGCCCGAGATATCGGCGATGGTGCTCCAGAAGCTGAAGATGGACGCCGAGGCGTATCTCGGCGAGAAGATCGACGAGGCCGTGATCACGGTTCCCGCATACTTCAATGACTCCCAGCGGCAGGCCACCAAGGATGCCGGGAAGATCGCCGGGTTCGAGGTGAAGCGCATCATCAACGAGCCCACCGCAGCGGCCCTGTCGTACGGCCTCGACAAGAAAAAGGAAGAGAAGGTGGCTGTGTTTGACCTCGGAGGCGGCACCTTCGATATCTCCATTCTCGAGATCGGCGATGGGGTCTTCGAGGTGAAGTCCACCAACGGTGACACCCACCTGGGCGGCGAGGACATCGACAACCGGATCATCGACTACCTGGTCACTGAGTTCAGAAAAGAGACCGGCGTTGATCTGGGCAAGGACAGGATGGCGCTCCAGAGGCTCAAGGAAGCGGCCGAGCGGGCCAAGGTGGAGCTCTCGTCCATGATGGAGACCGAGGTCAACCTGCCCTTTATCACCGCCGACCAGTCGGGACCCAAGCACTTGAACATGAAGCTGACCAGGGCCAAGCTCGAAGCTCTGGTGGAAGATATCATCGCACGGGTCGAAGGACCCTGTAAAAAGGCATTATCCGATGCCGGCATGACCGCGGCCGATATCGACGAAGTCATTCTCGTAGGCGGACAGACCCGGATGCCCCGGGTGCAGCAGAAGGTCAAGGAAATCTTCCAGAAAGAGCCCCATAAGGGCGTGAACCCCGACGAGGTGGTGGCCATCGGTGCTGCCATCCAGGGAGGGGTGCTGGGGGGAGAGGTCAAGGACGTGCTGCTGCTGGACGTGACGCCGCTGTCTCTTGGCATCGAGACCCTGGGCGGCGTGTTCACGAAGATCATCGAGCGCAACACGACCATTCCCACCAAGAAGACCCAGGTGTTCTCCACCGCTGAGGACAACCAGAACGCCGTGACCATCCGGGTATTCCAGGGCGAGCGGCCCATGGCGGCCGACAACAAGCTTCTGGGACAGTTCGACCTGGTGGGGATACCCCCGTCGCCCCGAGGGATTCCGCAGATCGAGGTGAGCTTCGACATCGACGCGAACGGAATCCTGCATGTCTCGGCCAAGGACAAGGCCACCGGCAAGGAGCAGTCCATCCGGATCACGAGCTCGTCGGGCCTGAGCGAGGACGACATCAACCGGATGATCCACGAGGCCGAGGATCACGAGTCAGAGGACAAGCGGCGGCAGGCCATGGTCGAGGCAAAGAACCGGGCCGATTCCCTGGCCTACACCACGGAGAAGACCCTCAAGGAGCACGGTGACAAGGTCGACGCCCAGACGCGGGCAAGCATCGAGAACGCCCTGACCGACCTGAAGGACGCCATGAAGGGCGACGACGTTGATCTGATCAACCGGAAGATCGAGGCCCTGACGTCGGCGTCTCACAAGCTCGCCGAGGTGATCTACTCCGCTGCCGCAGGCGAAGCCGGTGCGGGCGGCTCTCAGGCCGGTGCCCAAGGCGCCCCCGGCGGGGAGAAGAAGCCGGACGAAGACGTCGTGGATGCCGAGTTCGAAGAGGTCAAGGGAGACAAGAGCTAGACCTTTTCCGGTATAGCCCAAGGGCGGGAGCCCGGTGCATCTGGAAGGTTCCCGCCCCTGTCTTTTTATGCCGGGGTGTGATAAGAGGGGGATATGCCCATCTACGAATACAAATGCGCCTCGTGCAGCCGCATCAGCAGTTTCTTCGTGCAGGGGTTCGGCGAGCCTGAGGATCTCTGCTGCCAGGCGTGCGGGGGGAGAGATCTCAAGCGGATCATATCCCGGGTCAACTATCACCAGTCTCAGTCGGAGAGGCTTTCTTCCTATGATCCCAAGGCCAGGATGTCCGGCGATTTCTACAAGGATTCGAGAAACATCGGGCTGCACGCGGAGCACATGCTGCAGAAGGCAGGGGTCAAACCCACGGATGAGTTCAAGTCGAAAATCGAGAACTTAAGGAGCGACCCGTCCCGGGTCATCAAGGACAGCGACAAGTAAGCCTGCCTTTTTTCGTGATCCCGCTTTCAGTTGCGCTTGACGTGAAGCGGCCCGGCGGCGATACGTTCGTTCATTCGCCTTCCCTCACGGACCCGCTTTCAAAGGAAATGCTCCGGGATATCAACGCCTCAGAAATTGAACAGCTTCTTGGCGCGGGAGGGTTTCTTCACCGCGTCCCGCGTGGTTTCCGCAAAACGGCGGAGCAGTTCTTCCTGCTCCTTGCTCAGCTTTCTGGGGATCTCCACCTTGACGCCCACGTTCAGGGACCCGTGGCCGCCGGCGCGCAGGCGCTTCATGCCCTTGTCCCTGATGGTGTAGATGTCGTCCGGCTGGGTCCCCGGCTTGAGATTCAGGTCCACTTCAGGCCCGTCGAGCGTGGGTATCTTGATGGTCGCGCCGAGCGCTGCCTGAACGAACGAAACCGTTGTTTCAAGGTAGAGGTTGTCGCCCTGCCTGACAAAGGTTTCGTGCGGCTTGACCTCGATGAACACGTAGAGGTCGCCCGGAGGCCCGCCCAGGTCCCCGGCCTCGCCCTCTCCGGTGATGCGCATGGTCGCTCCGGTGTCCACGCCCGCAGGGATCTTTACCTTGAGCTGCTTTTCCCTGGTTATGGTGCCTGATCCCCTGCAGACCTTGCACGGCTTGGGGATGACCTGTCCTGTCCCCCGGCAGTGCGCGCAGGTGGACGAGATGGTGAAGAACCCCTGGGTCCGGTAGACCTGGCCTCTGCCCCCGCAGATGCCGCACGGCTCGGGTGATGTTCCGGGCTCGGCCCCGGTCCCCTGACAGTGGTCGCAGGTCTCGACCTTGGGGATCTTGAGCTCGATCTCGGTGCCCCGGTATGCCTCTTCGAGGGTGATGGAGGCGTCATACCTCAGGTCGGCGCCCCGGGCCGGTCTCCTGCGCTGGGATCTCATGCCCGAAGAAAACCCGAACACCTCGCCGAAGATGTCCGAGAAGCTGCTGAAGATGTCGTCGAAGTTGGAGAACCCGCGGAAACCGGCGCCCTGGAGACCCTCGTGGCCGTACTGGTCGTACATGCGGCGCTTGTCTGCGTCGCGCAGCACCTCGTAGGCCTCCGCGGCTTCCTTGAAACGGGCCTCGGCCTCGCGGTCACCGGGATTTCTGTCAGGGTGGTTCTTCAGTGCAAGTTGCCGGTAGGCCTTTTTGATATCCTCGGCAGAGGCCGATCGAGGAACCCCGAGTATCTCGTAATAGTCCCGCTTGGTCATGACCTCTCGTTCAGGGATATTTTACCTTCTGCCAGCTCTCTCAGCGCCGTCACCACAGGCCTGTTCTCCTTGCGCTTGGAAAGCGGAGGAGCGCCTTTCATGAGCTGCTTGGTGCGCTTGGATGCAGCAATTGCGAGAGAAAAACGGTCGTGTACCTTTTCAAGGCAATCTTCTATTGTTACTCGTGCCATAGCGTCCCTTTCCGGATCCTAAAGTGACAAAACGTCAAATGCTCATGCCACAGAAATCCGCAATCGTCAAGGTGATTCACAAAGGATCAATCCTCGAAATCTCCGGCAGGAAGCTCCTCTTCCCGGTGGAGTTTGTTCGCCCGCTCGGTGATCTTGCCCGGCGTCCACTCGCCCGGGTCCTCGATGCGCTCTGCTTTGACGCCCACATCACAGGAACCTGCCCGGAGAATCTCTTCGATGGCGAGCGGCGCCGTGTCGGCGGCGTTGAAGCAGTTGACCAGGAGATCGTAGACGAAATCCTCCACCGGCTTTTCCATGCGCTCTCTGATCTCCCGTGGCTGGGAGAGCAGCCTGGTCTCGAAGGGAAGGTTGAGCTTCTTGTAGTCGCCCTTTTTCCAGGACTTGGACTGGGCATAGGAGACCATCTCCTGCCAGAGATCGTCGGTCACCCCCTGATCGGGGATCTTGATGAAATTGCCGGACTCGTCCAGGAGCGCGTTGCCGTATTCATTGACCTTCACGCCCCAGGAGATCATCTGCAGGGCGGTTGCCACGTTGGCCTTGGTGGTCCGGGTCTCGTCGGCGATCCTCTTGAGGCGCTCGACGCTGTTGCCCGAGGTGCCGTGCTGTGCCCCGGAGACCTTGTAGGGCTCCAGCGCCTCGTGGATCTCCCTGGTGAGCTCCACCTGGATGCCCGCGCTGCTTTCTTCGATGCCGTGGGAGGTGCCGTTGTTCAGGGCGATCCAGTCGGGAAAGATCCCGTGGGCATTGAGACCCTGGATGAGGAAGAGCGCCTCTGCCGGGGTGGACAGGCCTTCCTTTCCCCTGATCTCGCCCACCTCGGTCTCATAACCGGCCCAAGCCGGGATGAAGGGGTTCAGCGCGATGTTGGCGAGCAGGTTCTGCTCCTCGCTCATATGGGATGCGTCGATGGCCACCGAGGTGATGCCGGAATCGAACATCGAGGGGACGTCGACCTTGGCCGCGTTCACCTCCAGAGGCTTTTTCAGGCCGAAGTGATCGGCGTGCACGGCCACCGGAATAGTGATGCCCAGCTCGTTGCAGAAGGTGTCCACGTACTGTGCGAGGTTCCACATGTTCACCAGGCAATAGCCGCTCTCGGACTTGGCGATCTCGATGATGATGGCGGCGTTGGCCCTCTGTGCGGCCTTGAGTGCGGCCCGGATCACCACGGAATTCCGGCCGTTCGCGGCCATGGTCATGGCGCGGCCCTTTTTCAGCATGGCCCGGTCGATTACCTTGCCGCTGACGATCAGGGCCCGGGAGTTGGGGAACAGCCTCTGGATGTTCGGCGGCCTGCCGATCTGGATCGCCTTGTCGAAATCTGCGGAAAAACCCATATATGACCTCCTTCGTCTGTGCTACGAAAGCTGTTTGGTTCGGATCTGTTCCGTTATCAGAGATTGTTCTTCTTCGCAAACTCCTCGTATTCGAGCACGTCTTCTTTCGAGCCGATGATCAGCGGCACCCGTTGGTGAAGCTTGCCGGGCTTGATGTCGAGGATCCGCTCGTACCCGGTGGAGGCATAGCCGCCTGCCTGCTCGGCGATGTACGCCAGGGGGTTGGCCTCGTAGAGAAGCCTCAGTTTGCCGGTAGGTTTCTTCGGGTCTTTGATGTCTTCGGGGTACAGGAAGATGCCGCCCTTGAGCAGGTTGCGGTGAAAGTCGGCCACGAGCGATCCGATGTAGCGCGAGGAATAGGGCTTGCCGATCTTGTTGTCCTCTGACTTGAGATAGTCGATGTATTCCCGGGTGCCCTTCTTCCAGTAGGCGTAGTTTCCCTCGTTCGCGCTGTAGATCTTGCCCCGGGGAGGGATCTTGATGTCGGGGCTGGAGAGCACGAACTCGCCCACGCTCGGGTCGAGGCTGAAGACGTTGACGCCGGTTCCGGTGGAATACACCAGGTTGACGCTCGAGCTGTAGATGATGTAGCCGGCGCCGAAGAGCTGGTTTCCGGGCTGGAGGCAGTCTTCCAGAATTCCGTCATCGCCGTCGGAAACGCGCTTGTAGATCCCGAAGATGGTCCCGATGGAGACGTTGACGTCGACGTTGGACGAGCCGTCCAGCGGGTCGAACATGACCACGTATTCGCCTTTCGGATGCTCCTTGGGCAGCAGGATCAGATCAGGGTCCTCCTCGGAGGCCATGACGCAGACCTTGCCGATATAGTTCAGCGCGCTTATGAACATGTTGTTGGCATAGACGTCGAGCTTCTGGACTTCCTCCCCCTGGACATTCGTGTTGCCGGTGCGGCCGAGAATGTCTTCCACGAGCCCGGCATGGGCGACCTGGGCCGCTACGATTTTGGCGGCGAAGATGATCTGGCTCAGGATCGCGCTGAAATCCCCCTTGCCGCCGTATCTCCGCTGTTCATCGATGATGTGTCTGTCGAGAGAGATGACCTTGTCGTTCATAGTGCCTCCCCTTTGTATACAGGTAGTAATATCCGGCAATTGTTGTGTTCTCAAGGAATACTAACACCTTACCGGTGGAAAAATCAAGGCGATGTCGCATTGTCCCTGATTTTTCGAGCAGATGACCAGGAGAATGGCAGTGAAGAAAAATATCGGTTGACAGGATGGAATGTTTCTTTGTATAGAAACATCATGATGGTGCGAGCGAGCGAGATCAAGAGAAGCGAACTCTTTGGAAAACGTGCTGCAACCATGTGGTGGTGGCGTTTTCTGGAGAATGATGTGACGGGAGGTTTGCCCTAGAGCGGCTTTTTAAAAAAGTGCAGGCAAAAAAGGCGGCAGGCTCCCGACGAGCCTGCCGCCTTTTTTCGTGAAAGGGAAGCACAATGGAGACATTCAGGGTATTCAGGGACAGAAACGATCAGGGGGTGGTGGTCAGGAAGCGTCTGGCGTGCGACACGCTCACCCCGGTCCAGACCTATTTTTCCCTCGTGGGCGAGGGGAAAGGCTTTCTGCTCGAGTCCATCCCGGGCTCGTACAGCTTTATCGGGAGATTTTCGGACGACCACATGATTGCCGTACACGGGCAGGAGGACCCCTGGAGCCGCATCCCCTTGAAGGGCGGCTCACTCATGTTCGAACAGGACGGCTTGCCCCCCTTTATCGGCGGGTACGTCGGATACCTGGGGTACGATCTGGTGAGGGGGATCGAGCGGCTCCCCCGGCCGGGAGTGTCCTCGGGTTTCCCGGATGCCTTGCTGGGACGCGTGGATACCCTGGTGGTCTTCGATCACCCCAAGCAGGAGGTCTCCCTGGTCCACACGATCCCTGAGCCCGGGACCGGCGAGGACGATGCTATGAGGAGGTCGAGCAGGGCCTTTGCCGCAATCGAGGGCCCGCTCTTTTCCCGCCCCCGCATCAAGGACCCCCAGAGTCCTTCCCCCTGCCGTATCGAGGACGCATCGCTGAGCGAGGACGAATTTCTGGATGCGGTCAGGACCGCCAGAGGCTACATCAGGGAGGGCGAGATCATCCAGACCGTCCTCTCCCGGAGACTCAGACTCGATGCCGCGTGCAGCCCCTTCGACACCTACCGGCGCCTCAGGCACATCAACCCGTCGCCCTACCTGTTTCATATCAACCTGGGCCATACGACCCTCGTGGGGTCCTCTCCCGAGGTCATGGTCAGGCTCCGGGGAGACACGATCACCTCGCTTCCCATCGCGGGCACGAGGCCCCGGGGCGAGAGCGATGAAGAAGACGGCAAGTTCGCCGAAGATCTGATGAGCGACGCGAAGGAGCGGGCCGAGCACCTCATGCTCCTGGACCTGGCGCGCAACGACGTGGGCAGGGTCTCCCGGCCGGGCACGGTGAAGGTGAAGTCCCGCGAGGAGGTGAGAAAATACTCGCACGTCATGCACATCGTCTCGAGCGTGGAGGGCAGGATCAGACCCGGGCTCACGAACCTGGACGTGCTGAAATCCTGCTTCCCCGCGGGAACGGTCTCCGGGGCGCCCAAGGTCAGGGCCATGGAGATCATCGACGAGCTGGAAGGGATGTGCCGAGGGCCGTACGCGGGCGCGGTGGGGTATTTGTCGTTCAACGGGGACATCGACACCGGGATCGCCATCCGGACAATCTTTATCCGGGACAGGGAGTATTACGTGCAGGCAGGCGCCGGGATCGTGTGGGACTCGGTGCCGGAAAGCGAGCTCAGGGAGATCGACAGCAAGCTCAAGGCCCTGAGCGCGGCCCTGGGAGGCATGGCATGATCCTCATGATCGATAACTTCGACTCGTTCACCTACAACCTGGTCCAGGGTTTCGAGATCTTGGGGCAGAAGGTGAAGGTGTACCGGAACGATGCCATCAGGCTCGATGAAATACAGGAATTGGCGCCATCGGGCGTCATCATCTCACCCGGCCCGGGCACGCCTGGTTCTGCGGGTATTTCCGTGGCGGTGGTCAGGAAATTCCACGCGAGCATCCCCATCCTGGGCGTATGCCTCGGGCACCAGTGCATCGGAGAGGCATTCGGTGCGGAGATCATTCATGCGGGCAGGGTCATGCACGGGAAATCCTCGCGGATCACCCACGACGGCTGCGGCCTGTTTGCGGGTGTTCCCCAGGGGTTCGCAGCGGTGAGGTATCATTCCCTTGCCATTGACGAGAAGACCCTGCCCGGGGCGTTCCTCGTGTGCGCCCGGTCCGAGGACAATGAGGTCATGGGTCTAAGGCACGAGCTCTACCCGGTCTTCGGGGTCCAGTTCCATCCGGAATCCATCGCCACCGAGCATGGACACCGGATCATGAGCAATTTCATTGCACAGACAAGGGAGGTCGTATGAAGGAGTTCATCGAAAAGCTCATCGCAAGGCAGGACTTGAGCGATGGGGAGATGGAAACGGCTTTTGACGCCATCATGTCCGGGCAGGCCAATGACATCCAGATCGGGGCGTTTCTGGTCGCCCTGAGGGCCAAGGGCGAGAGGCCCTCCGAGATCGCGTCTGCTGCGCGGATCATGCGGGGCAAGGCATTGAGGGTTCCCGTGGATTTCGATGTCATGGACACCTGCGGCACGGGCGGGGACGGCGCGTCCACACTCAACATCTCCACGGCCGTCGCCTTTGTCCTGGCAGGGGCGGGCGTCAGGGTGGCCAAGCACGGCAACCGCTCGGTGAGCTCGTCTTCGGGCAGCGCAGACTGCCTGGAAGTGCTCGGGATCCCGATCGATCTGGGGCCCGAGCAGGCGGCGGACTCGCTCAACAAGGATGGCGGTTTCGCCTTCATGTTCGCGCCCCGGTACCATCCGAGCATGAAGCACGCCATGCCTGCCAGAAAGCAGCTCGGCATGAAGACGATCTTCAATATCCTGGGCCCTCTGACCAACCCGGCGAACGCCGCTTACCAGGTCATCGGCGTCTACCACCGGGACCTCATCGATCCCATGATCGAGGTTTTAAGGATACTGGGGTCCAAGGGCGCCATGGTGGTAAACTCCGGCCTCGACGAGGTGTCTGTATCCGGGGTGACCCGGTATGCGCGGCTCACCGGCGGCAGGATCGAGAGAGGCGAGATCAGGCCCGAGGATGCCGGGATCCAGCGGCAGGGCCTGGACGGGCTGCGTGTATCCAACCCGGAGGAATCGGCCCGGAAGATTCAGGCCGTATTCGAGGGAAAGCTCAAAGGCCCCTGCCTGGACGGGATCCTTCTCAATGCAGGGGCTGCGTTCATGGCCCTCGACGGCGGCATGGGCATCCGGGAAGGCGTGGAGAAGGCGGTAAAGGTGATCGCGGAAGGCGGCGCGCGCGAGGCTCTGAAACGGGCCAGGGCATGATGGACTTTCTCCGTCACATGAGGCAACTGGCGCAGCAGAGGGTCGCCGGGCTCTCGACCGGGGATTCCAGCTTCTCCTCCCGGCCGCCCATCCGATCATTCAGGGATGCGCTCACCGGTATGGCGGTGATCGCCGAGGTAAAGTACGCCACGCCGGTTGACGGGCATCTCGGGATGCGTAAGAGCCCTTCCGAGCTCGCCGCCGACTACGAGGCCCTGGGCGCTTCGGCCATATCCTGCCTCACCGAGCCCATGTTTTTTGCCGGGAGCACGGATCACCTCGTCGAGATCAGGGAGAGCTCAAGGCTCCCCCTGCTCATGAAGGACTTCATCGTTGACGAGCGCCAGCTGTGCCAGGCCCGGTCCTTAGGCGCAGACGCGGTTCTGCTCATCACCGAGATGCTCTCGGCTGAAGAGCTCGCCCGGCTCTTCTCCTTCGGCAGATCCCTGGGTCTGGACTGCCTGGTGGAGGTGCACGGCCGGGAAGGGCTGGACAAGGCCCTCGATGTCGGGGCCGGCATCATCGGGGTGAACGTGCGCGACCTGGCGACGCTCAAGGTCGAGCCGGAGCGCCACGAGGAGATGGCAGGACTGCTGCCTCCCGGGGCGGTCAAGGTGGCCGAGAGCGGTATTTCGTCGGCAAAGAGGATCGAGGAGCTCGGGCGGCTGGGCTATGACGCGGCGCTCATCGGTCGGGCCGTGGTCAGCGAGCAGACCCGGCGGGAGATATTTCGATGTGGGTGAAGATCTGCGGCATCACCCGGTACGAAGACGCCTTGGCGGCGTGTGAATACGGCGCGGACGCCGTAGGATTCGTGCTCACCCGGAGCAGGAGAAGGGCGGACCCGGATCTGGTGGGCTCGTGGATTCACGATATCCGGGGCGTGGAGAAGGTCGGGGTCTTCACGGACGAAGATCCCGGATACATCGCAGAGATCTCGAAGCATCTGGGGCTCGATACGGTCCAGCTCCACGCGCCGCTCACACCGGCGCACCGCATGCTGCTCGATGATTTCAGGATCATCGCGGCCCTGAAAGATGCCGAGCCGGGCCAAGTGCCTGCCGGGATTCCGGAAGACTTTCCCTGCCGCGTTCTCCTGGATCCGAGCATGGGCACCGGCAGGGCCGGTGACTGGAGACGCCTCGGCATCCCCTTTATCCTCGCCGGAGGGCTCACCCCGGAAAACGTCGGGCAGGCGATCGCTCAGGCAGGGCCTTTCGGGGTTGACGTGAGCTCCGGGGTGGAGGAGGCTCCCGGAATCAAGGATAGGCAGATGATCCAAAAATTCATCCATGAGGCAAAACAGGAGGCGAAAAAATGAAGGGCTATTTCGGAGAGTTCGGCGGCCGGTACGTGCCGGAGACGCTGCTCCCTGCCTTGCAGGAGCTTGAGGACGAGTTTTCAGCCGCGTGGGAAGACCGTGGGTTCCGGGACGAGTTCGCCGGCTGCTTAAGGGATTATGTGGGAAGGCCCAGCCCCCTGACCCATGCGCGCAGGCTCTCTGAGCACCTGGGCATCGAGGTTTGGCTCAAGCGGGAGGACCTGAACCACACCGGCTCCCACAAGATCAACAACGCCATCGGCCAGATCCTCCTGGCACGGCGGATGGGCAAGGAAAGGATCATCGCCGAGACCGGGGCAGGCCAGCACGGGGTCGCCACGGCAACCGCCTGCGCGCTGTTCGGGCTCTCCTGCGCCGTGTACATGGGCGCCCGGGACATCGAACGGCAGCACATGAACGTGGAGCGCATGCGGCTCCTGGGCGCGGAGGTGGTCGCGGTGCCCACGGGCACCGCGACCCTGAAGGACGCGACCAGCGAGGCCATCCGCGACTGGGTGACCAACGTGGACACCACCTACTACCTCCTGGGCTCGGCTGTCGGGCCCCATCCCTATCCGACCCTGGTGAGGGAGTTTCAGCGTATTATCGGCGAGGAGGCCAGGGGGCAGATCCTGGAGAAGACCGGCACGCTTCCCCGTGCCGTGATCGCCTGCGTGGGCGGGGGAAGCAACGCCATCGGCATATTCTCAGGCTTCATGAACGACCCGGTGGAGCTCATCGGGGTCGAGGCCTACGGCGATGCGAACGGCCGTCACGGCGCCAGCATTCACTTCGGTTCCCCAGGAGTCCTGCACGGAGCCTTGTCGTATCTGCTGCAGGACCGTGACGGCCAGGTGCTGGACACCCATTCGGTTGCGGCCGGGCTCGATTATCCAGGCGTGGGGCCGGAGCACAGCTTTCTCTCGGCAACCCGCAGGGCCCGGTACGAGCTGGTGGACGACCGGCATGCCCTTGATGCCTTCAGGCTCCTGAACCGCCTGGAAGGGATCGCGCCCGCCCTGGAGAGCGCCCATGCGATCGGATTTCTCGGACAGTATGCGCCCGATCACGAGGGAGCCACGGTGCTGGTGAATCTTTCCGGCCGGGGGGACAAGGACCTGCACACGGTTTTACAGGAGGGGTTATGATTGCGGAAGCGATACGGACGAGCAAAAAGGCGGTCATTCCCTATGTGACGGCGGGGCTGCCCGATCTGGACGCCACGGGAGAGATCATCCGGGCGCTCGGCGATGCCGGCGCGGCGGCCATCGAGATCGGGATCCCCTTTTCCGACCCCATGGCGGACGGCCCGGTGCTTCAGAAGGCCTCCCATCTGGCCCTGAAGGCAGGCTTTACCCTGAACGGCCTTCTGTCCAGGCTGGGAAAATGGAGCTCCTCGGTGAGCGCCCCGCTGATCGTCATGTCGTACATCAACCCCCTCATGCGCGGCGGAATGAGAGAGACTCTCGTCCGGCTCAGGGACACCGGGATACAGGGCGTCATCATCCCGGACCTGTCCTGTGATGCCTCGGGCATCCATGAAATGTGCCGGGATATCGGCATGGATCTCATCAGGCTCGTGGCCCCCACCACGACCGAAGAGCGGAGGCGGGAGGTCGTGTCCCAGTGCAGCGGCTTCGTGTACGCGGTCACAATCAAGGGGGTGACCGGCGCAAGGTCGAGCCTGCCTCCAGAGGTGCGCCGGCAGGTGCAGGACATCAGGTCCCTCGCGGATCTGCCCGTATGCGCGGGGTTCGGCGTATCCACCGCGGGCCAGGTCGAAGACATGCTCTCCTTTGCCGACGGGGTGATCGTGGGCAGCCATCTCATGGCCAGGGTTATGGAGTCGCCCGACCCTGTGGCTGCGGCAGGGGAGACCTTCCGTGCCCTTCTCAAAAAGGAGTCTTCTTGTATCGAGGCTTGAGTTTTTGCCCTTGATCAGGGGCAAGGTGTGATTCTCTTTGCCGGAATTGACCAGTCAGCCTGAGCAATCGAAAGAAAGGTTCATGCAACCCGAGACGCGGGACCTCCGAGCAATCAAAGAGATTCTTCAGGGCTCTTGAAAAGGTGTTTCTGGAAAAAGCCTCTTCCATAGAGTGTACCGGAAATAAATTCTCTGTCCCCTTGCAGCTTATCAAACAGGGTAGGACCGTAGTAATGCAAGATATCACTGGGGTCATATCCCATGATTTCAAGCATAGTGGGAAAAATCTGAAACTGGCTTGCCCGGTTATGGTTCCCGGCAAGGTTGTCGCCAAAACACCCGAGTATTTCGGAGGTCTTGCTATCCATGGGGAAAAGAATGACCGGCACCGATGCCTGGCTGCAGGGAGGATTTTTCCCCACACAGTGTGTTGCCGGCAGGGTCTCGTATTCCTCAATGCTTTGGCCGTGATCGGAGGTATAGACCACCAGAACGTTTTTCCCGCGAAGTGTCGGCAGCAGTTGTTTGAAGAACCCATCTACAGACCAGATGACTGCATTATAGTAGCTGTTGAGAATTACTTCGAGGCTATGCTCCTTTACATCTTTTATTGTCGGGGCGAATATCTTATCTGTATGCGGATAGCTGTTTTCATAGTTGAAATGACACCCGTACTTAATGACGTATATGAAGCTCGATTCTTGGGATTGGATGATCTCGTCGATAAGATCTATCATTTTGTAATCGATTTCATAATTCTGTATCCCGGCATTGTCTTTTCGAACATAGTAATACTTGTCAATCGAATCCAGGTCGTTTTCTCCAATCCACTCATATGGTTTTCCCCAGGAATTGGGGCCGTCCAAAATATACGTTCTATATCCAGCCTGCCTGGCATACTGAAATATGTTCGGCTGACTCAAAGTCTTGTATTCCTTATCCGGCAACTGATCGATTCGGATGCCTGTCTCCAAGACTATGTGCGTGGTCGAACTGCAATTCGTGCTTGCACATGCAACCCCGAAATTAATGAATTCATTGGCAATGCTCTTCAGATAAGGCGTAGTGTCGACAGGGTAGCCATTGGTACTCAACATGTCTCCCCGGACACTCTCGTCAATGATGAAAATTATGTGTTTCACAAAAGGGTCGCTTGAAGGCTCCATGTAGGGCTCTGCTCTCCGGCCCAGGGGTATGTCGTGATACTTGGCGACAAGCGAGAGGATGGGAACTTCATAAGCCGCCGGAAAATTGGAGATCTCTCCGAGGGTCCGGACATTGATCGCATAAACGGGAATAACAGCCAGGATGGGCACGATTACGGCGTAGGTGCCGATCTTGGGCAGGAGTTTCCTGTGACAAACTTCGACAGCCAGAACAAAGAACACAGCGATGGCAACCGGCCATATGCAGTAGGGCAAAAAAGTCTGGATGCTCTCATCCGTGTATGGCAAGCCATACACGGATACAGCCATTTTGGCGTCATAGAATGTATATCCATACCCGTTGACTCTTTTATAACCCAAATACAGTCCGATGGAAGAGAAGCTGATCACGTATGAAGAATAGCGCACGAATCTGTTTCTGGACATGTACAGCACCGACAACCCGGCTATCGCTCCCAAATAAGCAAGGACATAGAATGCGGTCTTGGGTATGCCGTGATAGACATAGAGGCGTTTTATCAGATGAATAATGCTCGATGGGCCGTCACCTATCCATGCATACGTTGCTAATAACAGAGCATAGAAAAACAGAACCCTGATCGCGAACGTATTCTTCACTGATGCCTCCTTCGATTATTATTACACTGTCACTTCACTGCTATACTGGCCATATTGAATATCACATGGTGCTGCAATCCGTACAGACCAATTCCGCAATGATTCCTGT
The DNA here is from genome assembly GCA_018436855.1 of Deltaproteobacteria bacterium. Lineage (GTDB taxonomy): Bacteria > Desulfobacterota > Desulfomonilia > UBA1062 > UBA1062 > Phosphitivorax. The sequence goes on from JAHDKO010000034.1 coordinate 73,143, forward strand.
TCGGTGAAGTGTACGTGGTCTGATTGAATCAGCTTGATTCTTCCTGGTGGCCCGGGGTACAGAAACTCATAATGAGATTCATTTGGCGCAACCTCCCGGTTTTTTTTATCTGGCTTGTGGGCTTGAGCATGCTCAACAATTCGCTCCACCACATCAGCCCTCCTGTCGAAAGCGTCAGACTCCTCTCTTTCTTTTCGCTCGCAGCGGCGTTGGTTCTTTTATGGTACGCCTGCAGAAAGGATTATGGAGATGACCGGATGCTCAAGCCGTTCGTCGCCTGGGCGGTTATTCTGGCAGGTCTGTATCTCACACCTTTCATGCACGGGCTTTCCCTGCCGCTTGATGAGAGTACCCAGCGCCTGTGGTATGAGCTCAGCGCCCTTGCCCAGTTCGCGATTCTCTTAGTGCACGGCAGAACCTGGCTGGCTCGGTGGGACTGGGTTTGGGTGTTCGGAGTGACGCTGGCATTCGGAGCGATACTCGAAAATGGGGGGATCGTTCTCGGATTTTTCTCGGAGCCTGGATATCTGCTCTATTTTCCAGGGCTTCCTGCTCCCGTGGCAACAACTCTCGGCTGGGTGAACGTTCTGTACTGCGCTTTTTTCGCGGTGGAAAAGCTGCTGCCCCCCATGCCTGCCGTAGCAAAGGGGCTGATATGCGCCCTGATCGGCCTCTCGCTGGACATCCCCTTTGACCCGGTGGCCACCCGGCTCGGGTGGTGGGTGTGGGACCCGTCGCTGAGCGCAAAGATCTGGGACGTCCCGATGGTCAACTTCATCGCCTGGTTCTGGGCGCTCTTTCCCTATGGAACGGCCTACTATTGGGTGAGGCAATGGAAAAACTACGGGGAGGGAAGGAAGGTGCTCTTGTTGGTGGGAAGCTTTCCGGTGATCCTGATGGTGGAGTTTCTGGGGGTTGTAGCCAGTCTGTCCCTCGCGGGAGACAGGAAAAGTCTTTTTATTTTTGAGAGGTTCTTCAGCTCTCTCGGCCTGATGTGAGGTTCCGGTAGAGATCCTCGTATCTTTTGATCATGGCCTGAAGGTTGTAGTGCTCCATGATGCGATTCCTGGCGCGTTCACCCATGGCCCTGCGGGAATCCGGCCCTGCCTCCAGCAGCCTCTGCCACGCAGCGCACAAGGCCTCAGGATCCCTCTTCGGTACTACGAATCCCGTATCCCCCACCAGGAGAGCCGAGTCTCCCGCATCGGTGACCACGCAGGGGATGCCCGTTGCCATGGCCTCGCCGATCGCGTTGGGCAGGCCTTCGCTGATCGAAGATGATGAAGCGATGTCCAGTGCGTTGAGGACCCGGGGGATATCATCCCTGTGTCCCATGAGATGGATATTCCGGATTTTTTCCATGACGCCCAAGTGGGATGAAATTTCCGGGCTGCCCTCGGTCACCCCTTTTCCTGCGAGAATGAAGTGAACCGCTGAATTTTTCTGTGAAAGCAGCGACGCTGCGCGGAAAAAGGTCGCATGGTCCTTCATGAGATCGTACCGGTTCACGAGCCCGATGACAGGGGCATCTTCAGGAATCCCGAGCCGGGCCCGGATATACTGCCCGGATGATGCATCCGGCCGGTATATGGCGGTATCAAACCCGTTTGCGATGACATCCCACTTCCTGGGAGAGTATCCCAGAGAGGCATGGAAATCCCTTCCTGCCAGCGAGTTGAAGACAACGGCGTCGGGAATGGAGGAAAACAGGGCGCCTGCCCTCACAGTCCAGCGATATACCATGCCGTATCCGGCGAGGTCCATGTCGGTGCAGCGGATATTCCAGACAAGGCACCTTCTGCGCGAAACCGCAAGACCCAGGAGGTTGGCGTGATACATCCAGCATTGGATGATATCCGGCTGAAAGTGCCTGATAATTCCTGCGAGCTTCATCACTCCGCGGGGGTCAGGCACACCCTTTTTCATGGAGAGGGCCTGGACGTGCACTCCAAGATCCCTGATTTTATCACCGAGGGAGCCGATGGTTGTCAGAGACACCACATGGTTGTCGAATTCCCTGGAAATGGACCGCACGAGCCTCAAGAGATTCATCTCTGCCCCGCCCACCTCCAGGGTTGATATGACGTGGAGTATCTTGAGCTTTGTTTTTGCTGTTTTCATTGGCAGTTACATGCCGTAGCGCTCTCTCCACATCATGAACACGAGCAGAAGCCAGATGCGGTCAACGGCAATTGACCCTCTCCCCCGTTCAAATTCCGAGACGGTATTCGCGACCAGGTCCGGATCCAGATACGTCTGTGCACGCAGGGCATCGCGGTTCAGGTACCCGTGAATCATATCCATGAGGTCATCATGCAGCCAAGTGTAGATGGGCACGGCAAAGCCTTGTTTCGGCCTCATGAACAGCTCCTCGGGGAGATATCTCCTCAGAAGCTGCTTGAGAATATATTTGGTTTCGCCGTCACGGTATTTCATGCGGAGAGGAAGGGCTCGTGCAAATTCCACGATCCGATGGTCCAGGAAGGGGTCTCTGCCCTCCAGGCTGTTGTACATGGTTGCCCGATCCACCTTGGTGAGGATGTCTTCCGGCAGGTAGTGCTCCAGATCCCAGGTCATCATTGCATCGAGGAGGTTCGTACAGGAGAGGTCAAGCGGCGGGCGAGGGTCCTCGTATCCCCCGGTCAGTCCGGCGACCTCGGGGGGCAGCCAGTATCCCACGGCGTAAGGGTATGCGCCCCGGGCACTGCCGTTCCAGTGGGAAAGAACCGCCTCGAATTTCCGCATCCGGTCTTTGATGGCAGGCAGCCGCAGCCTTGGGCATGCCTGGGACAGTGAGGCCGCCCTGTCGCTTCCCCAAAGGCCCAGCATCCTGCCAGCGGCACGGGGAAGGAATGAGGGAAGGTGCCTGGTGAACTTTTCCAAGGTGTTCATGACCCAGTAGCGGTGATAACCGCAGAACAGCTCGTCTCCACCGTCTGCAGACAGACTCACCTTGACGTGCTGCCGGGTGATTCTGGACACGATGGTGGTGGGTATTCCCGAAATATCTCCGAAGGGCTCGTCATAAATATCCGGCCACAAGGGAAGAATCTCTTTTGCGTGCTCAGGGGTGACGATCTCTTCGGTGTGCTCGGTGCCGAGGTGCTTGGCGATACGCCTTGCCCACACCGATTCGTCATAATTCTTTTCATGAAACCCGATGGTGAAGGTTCTAATGGGGTGAGCCGTGTGCCTGGCCAGGATGGCGGTTACCAGCGAGGAATCGATGCCGCCGGAGAGAAAAACCCCCACGGGCACATCCGCAATGAGCCTCTTGGAGAAGGCGTCGGTCATGATCTCCTCGAGCCGGTCGATAAGCAGGGTTTCATCATTGGAGGGTTCGGCCGGCGGATTGAAGCCGGCACAGGACCAATAGCAATGGTCACGTATCGTACCGCCGGCAAGAACGGTAAGCCGGTGACCCGGTTCGAGCTTGCGGACATGGCGGAAGATCGAGCGCGGTGCGCTGATGTAACCATAATGGAGAAATTCACCCAGTGCGGCCCGATCGATCTCCAGCCGGCCGTCGAGTCCGGCATGCAGGGCCTTGAGTTCGGATGCGAAGGCGAAGGCCCCGTTGTGACTGTAGTAGTAAAGAGGTTTGATGCCTACGCGGTCGCGATACAGGTGCAGGATTTGCTCTGAAGCATCCCAGATCGCGAAGGCGAACATGCCGTTCAGCCGGTGGACGCACCCAGTCCCCCACTGGCAGAAGGCCTTGAGCACCACTTCGGTATCGGAGAAACTTTCAAAGGTGTGCCCAAAACCCTCCAGTTCGCTGCGGAGTTCGCGGAAGTTGTAGGTCTCCCCGTTATAGCAGATGGTGTGGCGGCCTGCGGTCATGGGCTGATGGCCTGCTTTGCTGAGGTCGATGATGCTCAGGCGCCGGTGTCCCATGGCCAGCCCGGCTTTCTCATCAACGAAGAGGCCGGCATTGTCCGGCCCGCCCCGGGCAAGCGTGTCGCGCATGGCCATGCACCTGCGTGACAGCGCGTCAGGGTTTCCACCCGTCCAGATTCCGGCTATACGGCACATGGGATGTGAGCAGGGCTCTTTGTGCTAAGAGTTATCATTACTTGGGTTCATAGGTTCTTGCGCGGCGTTCCATGCCTGGAACATGAGCACATCCCAGAGCGGATACTGCCAGTTGTTCTGACCGGAAAGGTGCTCGTGCCACTTTGCTCGAATGGGGCCGGGACGGAAGAAGCCCTCCTGCCTCAGGCGGGTTTCGTCCAGCAGGCTTTCCGCCCATTCGCGAAGCGGACCTCTCAGCCACAGGTCAATGGGTACGCCGAAGCCCATTTTCGGTCTCTCCAGCATCTTTCTCGGAACATATCGGTAGAGAATCCGGCGCAAGGCCCATTTGCTCTGGCTTGAACGTATTTTCATGGACAGAGGCAGGCGCCAGGCGAATTCCACGACCCGGTGATCGAGAAGGGGGATGCGCGTCTCCAGGGAAACGGCCATGGCGGCCCGGTCCACCTTGACCAGGATATCGTCCGGCAGGTAAGTCGTCTGATCGAGATACATCATACGATGCTCGTGCGTGTCGCAATCAAGCCACTGCTCAGGATCGTTCATTGCGGTATCCGGCTCTCTGCCGTGCAGAACTACCGAATCGGGGTCATGCCAGTGAGACATCAAGCTCAGGTAGAGTGTTTCGAATGTGCAGGTACCCAGAGACCTGGCCAGGTTGTGTAACGTTGACCCGGGATTTTTGCCTTGGCGGAACCGTTTGGGCATTGCGGGCTGCAGAAACGCGTATATACGATCCCAATGGGAAGCCGGCAGCATGGTGACCGCTCTGGCCATACTCCTGCGAAGAGCGTCCGGAAAAAGGCTGATACGGCGAAACAGTTTCATCGCCCTGAAATACCGGTTGTAGCCTCCGAAGAGCTCATCGCCGCCATCACCCGACAGGCTTACGGTCACGTGCCGTCGTGCAAGCTCTGAAACGAGAAATGTCGGGATCTGGGACGAATCGGAGAAAGGTTCGTCGTAAATTGCCGGCAGCATCGGTATGACATCTCGGCATTCTTTCGGGGTGACGTAGAGTTCGGTGTGTTCGGTGCCCAGATGGCGGGCGACTGCCCGGGCGTGTTCCGCCTCATTATAGATTTCTTCATGGAAGCCGATGGTGAAGGTTTTTACCGGCTGGGAGGATTGTGCCTGCATGAGCGCTACGATCAAGGATGAGTCGAGCCCTCCCGAGAGAAACGCGCCCAGGGGGACATCCGCCAGCATTTGTGCCTTGACCGCTTTTTTCAGAATGACCTCGAGCTCATCGATTGCCTCGCGCTCGTCACCGCGGAAAGGGTCTGCAAGTCCTGCCAGAGCCGCGCGCTTTGACGACCAGTAGGATACCGGGCGGACTTCATCACCTGGAGATGCCAGTGTGAAAAAGGTGCCCGGGGGTACTTTGAATATGCCCTCGTAAATACTCCAAGGAGCGGGAATGTAGTTGTGGCGCATGAACAGGGCCAGGGCATCCCTGTTTACCGCGGCGTTGAAGCCGCGGAACACCCGCAGTGATTTCAGCTCGGACGCGAAGACGAACGACGAGCCTATCGTGCCATAATAAAGCGGTTTCTCTCCCATTCTGTCGCGTGCAAGGGTGAGTGTGCGATTTTTCCGATCCCAGAGTGCGAAAGCGAACATGCCGGCGATTTCATCCAGTGTACGTTCGATGCCCCAGGCATCGACAGCGGCAAGGAGCGTTTCCGTATCGGAGTGGCCGCGCCAGGCCATGGACTGTAGCTTCTCCCGCATCTCGAGATGATTGTAGATTTCGCCGTTGAATACGATCACATATCTGCCCGAAGCCGATATCATGGGCTGATGCCCGGCAGCACTCAGGTCAATGATTGAAAGCCGCCGGTGGACGAGTGCAATGCCGGCTGATTCATCTGCCCAGACTCCGCCGTCATCCGGTCCGCGATGGACAAGGGTGTCGCCCATAATCCGGGCCCTGGGGAATATCTCAGGGCATCCCGGAGGTTCTATGAAACCGGCAATACCACACATATGCTTCCCGATGGTTTATTCATGGCCAAGAGGTTCGATCAAAAGCTGTTTTCCAGATAGATCAGTCATTGGTTACCTGGTCTCCGTGCTTTTTTGGAACACGAATTCGTTGTTTCCCGTGCCTTGGCGGGTGATGAGCCTCTGCAGGGTAAAGCCGTGCTTCCGGCAGAAATCGAAGACAGCGTCGGGTGTGGCCGGTTCGTAGGGAAACCCTCCCATCCAGTCTACCAGGTCATGCCAGGGTGACATGCCCCGTGACGTTATGTAGGCCCTCCAGGAAGCCATAGGCTTCATGCTCAAGAACTCGATCAGGCAGGTCCTGCCCCAGAAGTGCACGAAGCCGTAGGCGAGCAGAAAAGGCCGTACCCACGGTTTCCGGTTGTACAATTGTTTCAACCGGACCCAGCGGGATGATTTGTAGCCTTCGTCATTGTAGATCGCCAAAAAGAGCAATCCTCCTGGCCTGACTAATTGGATTGCATTCTCCACTGCCTGCCACAGGTTTCCTGTGTGGTGCAGCACTCCCCAGGAATAGACGATATCCCATGTCCCCAGCCCGGAGAGATAGGCCGTATCTAGGACAGAGCCCTGCTCTATGGTCCAGCTCCGGTGGTCAGGGAAGAAACGCCGTTTCAATTCGAGCGTGCAGGCAACGGACCGGGGGTCATAGTCAAACGAGTGGACCTTTGCGCCCATACGGTGCGCAGCCAGAGAAAAGAGCCCACTGCCGCTGCCTATGTCAAGAAATGTTTTACCGGTCAGATCATCAAGCTCCAGCATTTCTTTCAGCGAAGCCTCGGCTTCTTTGATTCGATCTTCATTCAGGTGCCTCAGAAACCTCGACCAGTTTTCTCCGAAAGCAAAACGTTCACCCTGAATGACTTCCTCATGTGCGCCGTTCATCCGATAGATCTCCTTTGCCTAGAATGTTCTCGATAAGGGCATTCCACCGTGCCATGACAGATTCCTGCGAAAAGGCCTTTTTCACACGCAGTGCCTGGGTGCCCATGCGCTCACGAAGCCCGCTGTCGTGCATCAGTTTCAGCAGGGCATCGCTCAGTGAGGCGATATCTTCCTTGGGCACGAGCAGGCCGTTCATCCCATCGTGGATGATCTCGGCGGGCCCGCTGGGGCAGTCGGCGGCGATGACCGCGCAGCCGCATGCCATAGCCTCCAGCAGGGCGTTGGGGAATCCCTCGTAGCGCGAGGGAAGCACAAAAATCCCGGCCCTGGACAGCAATTCCGCCGGTTCATCCACAATCCCGGGCAGGCTGACTGCATCGCGTATGCCCAGGTTCAGCACAAGCTTTTCAAGCGCCGGTCTCTGAGGGCCTTCGCCCAGGATCACGAGGCGCCATCCCGCCTCAGCGGCATGGGCCCTGGCAAAAGCCCGGATGAGCAAATCATGTCCTTTCTGCTCAACCAGACGGCCGATTGCAAGGATGATCTGCTCCCGATGGTTAATCGACTGACCAGTGCGGCCGGGAAGGTTTCTGACAAAGTTTCCGATAACCCAGAGCTTCTTTTCCGGCACGACCCGACGAGCCCACGCGGTTACTGAACCGGTTTGCACCACGAGTGCGTGAGACAAAGGATAGAGCAGACGTCTGGAAAGGGACCAGAAGGGATGAAGGTGGTGATATCTCGGGTCGATGCGTTCCGATACCACAACCGGGATACCGGTGCCCATAAGGGCCGCTACCGTACGCATGTTGGTGATATCGATAAAACTGATCACCACATCGGGACGAGCCCTGATAATCGATCTGCGAAGCTTGATAAACCGATCGGCACGCTTGTCGATCGCCTGCCACGGAGTGCGTGCTCTCCCCCAGAAATTCAGCGCGATTCTCTCCACGCCCGGGGCTAACCGGTAATGATCTTCATCGGTTCCCGAGAGTGTGAGCACCGTGACCCTCTGGTTGCGTGAAGCCCACCATCGGGCCATCTCCGTGATGACTCTTTCGGCGCCGCCGGCCGAAAGAGAAGAAACGACCAGAAGTATGTGGCAGGCGGAACCGCTCATTTGCTTCTATCAAGTACCTTCTGGATGAGAGCATCCCACCGGTTCATGATCTCTCCTTGCGAGAAGGTCTCTTTTACCTTCAGGGCCTGACCGCTCAATCGTTGGCGGATACTGTCGTCATGCATCAGCCTGTCCATGGCGGCGCTCAAGGCCGTGATATCTTCCCTGGGTACGAGCAGGCCGTTCACCCCATCGTGGATGATCTCGGCGGGCCCGCTGGGGCAGTCGGCGGCGATGACCGCGCAGCCGCATGCCATGGCTTCCAGCAGGGCGTTGGGGAACCCCTCGTAGCGCGAGGGGAGAACGAAGAGATCTGCCTTGTGCATCCACTCTGCAGGCTCTTTTACAATTCCCGGCATGGCGACCGCATCGTGGATGCCCAGATCTTCTGCAAGCCTCCAAAGATTCGATCGCTCAGGACCCTCTCCCAGGATCACCAGATTCCACTGCACATGGATCTTTTTGGCTTGGGCAAAGGCCTGGATCAGAACGTCATATCCCTTCTGCCTGTCGAGCCTGCCCACTGCAAGAATGAAGGGGCCATCAGGCTTTTTTGATGCACTCGAGCCCCGTTTCCCCGGCATCTTCCGCACGCAGTTGGGAATCACCTCTATCTTCGAGGCTGGAACGATCTTCTCTGCCCACCCGACAACTGAATCGGTCTGCACCACCAGTGCCGAAGAAAACGGATAGGACATCCGTCTGGCAAACGAACGAAGGCCGCTGATCGCGTGATAGCGGGGATCGATACGCTCGCTTACGATCAGGGGTGTCTTTGTGCCCGCCAGGGTGGCGATCATGATGATGTTGATCAGGTCGATAAAGCTGATGACCACATCCGGGGAAAAAGCCTGTATGGTTTTGCGTATCCGGAACAGGAGCCGAACACGATCGGCGATGTATTGCCGGGGAGTGCGGGATTTCCGCCAGAAATCAAGAGATATTCTATGAATTTTCGGGTCCAGCGCATAATGATCGTGCTCAGATCCCCAGAGCGTGAGAACGGCAACCTCATGGCCGCGGGAGGCCCACCAGTTTGCCATTTCAGAGACCACGCGTTCAGCGCCGCCCGCTGAAAGGGACAAAATCGCCAATAGGATCCGGGGCCGTATCTGTGGGTTCGAAGGGGTCATTTTGGAGATATGCAAACGCTCTCGATAAGATCATCCCATTGCGCCATGATCTTTGCCCGGGAAAAACGAGAGTTGATTTCGATGGCCTGTTTCCCCAGATTGACTCTCAGTTCATCGTCATGCATCAGTCTGTCCATGGCGGCGCTCAAGGCCGTGACATCTTCCCTGGGTACGAGCAGGCCGTTGACGCCATTGTGGATGATCTCGGCGGGCCCGCTGGGGCAGTCGGCGGCGATGACCGCGCAGCCGCATGCCATGGCTTCCAGCAGGGCGTTGGGGAATCCCTCGTAGCGCGAGGGGAGAACGAAGAGATCTGCCTTGTGCATCCACTCTGCAGGCTCTTTTACAATTCCCGGCATGGCGACCGCATCGTGGATGCCCAGATCTTCTGCAAGCCTCCAAAGATTCGATCGTTCGGGACCCTCTCCCAGGATCACCAGGCGCCAGCCTTTCCGTTTTGCGTCTACACGAGCAAAGGCGCGGATCAATAGGTCGTGCCCTTTCTGTTTGTCAAGGCGGCCCACGGCAAGCATGACCGGCTGGAGGGGCTCTCTTTCTTCCGCCATTTTTCCCTGCACATGCATCTCGCGCACAAAGTTCGGTATCACCCTTACCCTGCTGCGGGACATTACTCTATAGGCCCACGCAGCTACTGGATCTGTCTGTACCACCAGGGTGTGGGAAAACGGATAGAGCATCCGTCTGACAAAAGACCAGTAGCAGCCAATGTCGTGATATCTCGGGTCAATGCGTTCCGAGACAATGACCGGGATTCCGCTGCCGGCAAGGGCGAGCAGCATGCGGATGTTCGTTCTGTCGATAAAGCTGATCACTACGCCGGGCTTGTAATCGAGCACTGCACGGCGAATCATGCTCTGCTGTCTGACGTACTGTGCGGGTATATGGACCCGGGTGCGGGGTATGCTCCAGTCGAAGCGGATCCTCTGAACGCCGGGATGCAGGGGATAGTGGTCACCGCACGTGCTGTTCGGGGTGAGGACGGCCACCTCCCGCTCACGAACCGCCCACCAGTTGGCCATCTCGGAAATAACCCTCTCAGCGCCGCCGGCACACAGAGAAGGGACGGCCAGGACTACGCGGCCCGGTTTTCCGGTTCTCTGAGCTGTGCCAGTATTTATTCGGTATCCCTCTTTATCGCTCATGTCCTTTGTGCTTCCCTGTCCGGTGATCGAGATGTCACATGGTGATCGGCGGAGGCACAAGCATCAGGCAGAGAAGATGCGACTGTCTGCAGAAGCCTTGCCTGCGGTACAGGCATGCGACAGCATATACCTGATCGGACTCCTGGCAAGAATGTATGGTCAAGGGTTTCTGCCAAAGGATTCTCCCTCGTGGGGATTTTTTCGGAATAATCGGTTGTTGATTTCAAAACGTGTCCGAGGTGGATCTGAGCTGCTTGAGAAATCTGATGAACCTGCGTACAGGGTCAACGATACCGTTACCGATCCTGTAGGCATAGCTGGCTTTCAGATCACGGATGTCGCGTTCTCTATGTTCGATCACTTTCCATGCGATCCTGTTCATGAACTTCAGGAACCGCATATTCTGCACGAAGCCCGGGTTTGTGGCAAGGTCACCCTGGGTGATACCAAAGACCCTGCAGAAAGATTCAGCATCTTCAGTGCCGGTCCGTTCATCCGTTTCGGTCTGCCCGGCTTTTCGGGGTAGGCCTGTACCATGGACGAGATCCGAGAATGTCCGCTCGTAGAGGTCGATATTCCTGTCCGCATTGAAATGCTGGTGGACGAAGGTCCTGGCGTTTTCCGATACGGCAGCGAACTCGTTTCTTTTGTGGTAGAGCTCGACAAGCTTATCAGCCCATCGCTCGGGGTTATTGTCCACCAGGTAGCCGTTCAGCCCGTCCTCGATGTACGAAGAAGGCGCCAGAACGTCTGAGCAAAGAACAGGCAAGCCCATGGACATGCTCTCCATGACGATTTTGCTTAATCCCTCGTAATCACAGGGATGGCACAACAGGTGCGCATGCTGCATCTCGCTCCAGAGCTCGTCCTGCTTGAGGTAAGGGACCATCTCGATTGAATCGTCCAGGCCATACGCAGCGATTTTCCTCCGGAACCTTTCTGTAGTGGCACCGGAGCCGATGAGCTTCAAATGGAAGGAAATTTTCCCTCGAAGGAGGCGTGCAGCCTCAATGATCAGATCCTGTCTCTTTGAGTAGGGGCTGAACCGTGTCGCGGTAATCATCCTCATGGTTTCTTCCCCTGTCCAGCCGCCCCATCTCCTGTCCGTTGCAGGGATCACGCCGATATCGCCGACAAAGCTGTGTCTGAAGCGGAAGCTGTACCCAAGCTCGCGTTCCTTCATCGCCGTGAGCTCCTGAAGTCCCGCTGAAATGAAATTGACGCTGTCTATGGCGCCGAACACCACGGAGTAGTCTCGAAGAGCGGCACTGTCTCTCCTGACATGCTCATACCAGTAGAGGCCGGCCATCCTCATGACAATGACGAAGCTCTTCAATCTGGCGCGGATATCGATAAACAGCTTGAGGGCATCGAGTTCATAGAATGTATGTACGAGATGGATATCATGGATAATAATGATTTCGGAAAAGAGGGTGCGAAGCCAGTCGTTTTCTATCTCGTCGATATGAATGCCTCTTGATTCTTTCAGAGAATTCAGGTTCCTGAAGGATGAATGGAATATGACGGTAACATCGTTTATTATTTTTGTCCTGTACCCGAAAGGAAGGGTTTCGTCGAGGGTGAGGTACACAATGGAATGCCCTTTTTTCGCCAGCCCTTCGGCAATGAGACGAAGGGAGGTCTCGGCTCCGCCGACGGTCCTGCCTGTGTACGTTGAATTCGTCGTATAGATCAGGATGTTCATGAAGGAATGGCTGGTATTCCTCAGGGAAGATCCATTACCTGGCCGGTATTCCCCTGTCCATGCCGAATCGAGGAGGGGCCATCACTGATATTCCATTCGGCAGCGTGAAGAACGGGTGCAGCGCCTATGTAGCGGTCTCTCTGCACGGAGAACTTGAGCAGGCTCTGTACACTCAGGAGGATTTCCCCCCAGTCTGTTTTCTGGTCCTTGAGGAAATGCACCGTGAGGGAATACTTCCCTGTATTCAGAAGCAGCGAATCGATTGTAACCAAAACCTCCTGTGTCCCCGGATGATTATTTAAAGGCCTTTCAGGGGGAAGGATCTGCAAGACCAGCTTCTGGTCCACATCGGATATGGAAAACAGTATGGAATAACAATCCACGGTCTGATCCATGGTGAAGGTCAGGCCGATCGTCAGGGGTTTGTCCGCATCGATGTGGTGGTAATGATTCGGATCGATGGCCTGGGCATCCGGATAGGTGATGCAGTCGGTTTTGTTGCCGAATCGAACCGCGGTGAGCCTCACCCTCCCGCTGCCCACCTGAATTCTCTGCTCTCCCGTGAACAGATTGTAATACCCGTTTATCACCTCAGAGATATTGTTCGACCGCATGATGGCCCGCCCTTTATCCATGAGGATGCCGGACGTGCATACCTTGCCCAGCTGGGGCATGGAATGACTTACAAAAATCACCGCGGCATTTTCCATGATGCGATATATTTCATTATAACATTTGATTCTAAATCCTACGTCTCCCACAGCGAGGACTTCATCGACAAGCAGTATATCCGGTTCCATCTGTGCTGCTATGGAAAAACCAAGCCGAACCCTCATGCCCGAGCTGTAGTTCTGCACCGGGGTATCGATGAAGTCCTGCAGCTCGGCGAATCCGATGATGTCATCCAGCTTCCGGTCGATTTCATGCTTCGTGAGTCCGAGGACCGAGCCATTAATGTAGATGTTTTCCAGCCCGGTAAGAATGGGATTGAAGCCGGCCCCGAGCTCGATGAGCGCTCCTACACGTCCGTGCATCTCGATGCGGCCCCTGTCGGGCTTGATGATTCCATTGAGCATCTTTAACAAGGTGCTCTTGCCGGCACCGTTGGGACCGACGAGACCCAGGCACTCACCCTTTTCCAGTTCGAAGCTCACATCGTCCACGGCCCAGAATTCTTTGGGGCGGAGCTCTCGTGCAGCAGTACTTCCGGTCAATTCGGCAACCATGTCCACCAGGCCGTACCAGAGGCTCTTTTTCAGATCCCGGCAGAACTTCTTCGATGCGTTTTGGACTCTTACGAGGGGCTCAGACATGATTCATCACCTGTTCTGCAGGATGGTCCGAATAATTTCTCATGCGCTCATCCGCTCAATAATAATGGGCATTACCAGTCGGTAGACGAGCAGCACTACGAACAGCGACACCAATAAGATGCCGTTCGCCCAGAAAAACAACGACAGATAACCCGGGGAGAAGCCGGTGAGCCAGTCCCGCGTGGTCAATATCAGTGACGAGAGAGGATTCAGTTTGAGCAGCACTGATGTCCAGCCCTGACTCGGCATGGGAAACACGACGGGAGTCACATACATAAGAAACTGCATAACCAGGGGGAGGCCTTTGCCAATATCGGTGTAGAGCAGCCCAATAGGTGCCAGGGCCAGTCCGAGGGTCGTCCCGGCCATTATGAGCGACAGAACACCAAGGGGGAAGAGGGCCAATCGCCAGTCTGGGTATATACCCAGGACAAGCAGGGCAAGGACCATGATCGCGACCTTGATCGATCCATTGAACAATGTCTTATAGATCCCTGCAAGGATGATCGCTTCCTTTGGGAAGTTGATTTTTGTGAGCATGGACTTGGAAGCCATGGTATCCTGCAGGGGGGCGTTCAGGGCATCCATGAAGATCGCCCAGAGCATGGTTCCTGTCAGAACATACACAGGGTAGGGCAACTCTGTCTTGCCCACGGAAACGATGCCGCTCCCGTTGAGGAATATCCATACAAGGGTATTGGCTACAGGAAGGATCAGCGCCCAGATAAGACCCAGGGCTGTTTGCCGGTATTGTGCGCTGATGTCGCGCACGGCAAGTCTCCACGCCAGCTCTCGTCCATATATGCTGTCGGCCCCCATTTCTTTGAGCAGTACCCACGGGCTGCGGAAGCGGGACTCGGGGGTATAAACTGCAACGGTTTTTTTCTTCGTCATTATCCCTTCAGCAGCGTCTTTTGCCTTTAGCTTCATATGTCATGCAGCCGGTACAGCTCCGCCCTCCCGGGTGAATCCGGGGTGGAGGGGGTTGACCCGATATGGCGCTCCATTCTCGTCAAAGCGGCTACCATAATCATCGCCTCTGCATAGAGGGAGCTTTAACGCCTCACCCGCCGGTGTTTCCGGCAAGTTGATTATAACTGCTCATAAACCGCTTGGCAACCGAGTTCCAGCAGATCATGTCCCTGATTTCACGCCTCTTTCTGTCCAGGGTTTGGAAGGGTATGCCCGGGGAGAGCGCCATGTGAATTTTGTCCGCGAGATCATGCTCATTTCCCGGACTGAACAGGTACCCGTCCTTTCCGTGCGTGACCAGCGATCTGTTTGCCTCGATATCACTGACCACGGGAATCAGTCCGGCCGCCATGGCCTCCATCAGGGCAATCGAGGTGCCATCGGCAACGGCGGCGGAAACATATACAGACGCGCTTTCCATGAGTTTTGCTATTGAATTATGGTCGACGGGCCCCGCAAACCCTATGTGCCCGGCCGCTCCCAGACGCTCGGCAAGATCTTTCAACGAGGATTCATGAGACCCTGACCCTGCTATGATGAAGCGTGCTCCGGGCATTTTCTGCAGGACCAGAGGAACCGCCCGGATCAGGGTTTCCGCATCGTATACCTTCTCCAGGCTTCTGGTGTGGAGAATGTTCAGGCTGCCGCGGTCGGGAATGATCCTGAAGAATGCCTCGTTTACCCCGGATGAAATGACCTCTGTCCCCGAAAGGCATTCCCGATCCCTCATGGCCTCCGATACCACGGTCACCTTGTCCGAGAGTTTCACCGCCAGGTCGAAGAGCACCTTGACCGGGCCTTTTTCGCTCACCCGCACGTCCATTCCCCGTGCGGTATTGAGGACCGGGGTCCTGGTGAGGGTGCCTGCAACAGCCGCAATCAGCCCCGCGGGCACGATCCAGTTTCCGTGGATAACGTCCGGTTTTTCCCTTCTGATGAGACGCAGGGCCGTGAAAAGACCGGTTAGCATGTACACACACATAGCGAGAAAGGGAATTCCTTCACGCTGATTGAGGGGTGTGTTCCCGCTGGGAAACCAGAACCGGTGGACCTGTATGCCGGATTCCCTCTCGAAGAGCGGACTCTGCGAAAAGATCCTCGGGGTGAGAACGACCACCTCCACGCCCTGGTTCACCAGCTCCCTGCAGAGCCTGCGGATGAATATTCCCCGGGTGGAGCCTTCGAAATCGGGGTACGACGTCGTGACCATGAGGACCTTCATGTGCCCATACCTATACCAGAGTTTTTGCCATTGGCAACTGATTGCTACCGGATCGACATTTCGGATGGTTTCCTTGAAGAAGAGGTTCGAGTTCTCCCTGGA
The DNA here is from genome assembly GCA_018436855.1 of Deltaproteobacteria bacterium. Taxonomy (GTDB): domain Bacteria; phylum Desulfobacterota; class Desulfomonilia; order UBA1062; family UBA1062; genus Phosphitivorax. Next base: position 88,803 of record JAHDKO010000034.1, read on the forward strand.
GGTATGCGGCCGGTGCAGCCGATCCGATCTTTGATCAAGAAAAAAAGCTCCCGGTCGCCCCGGCAAGGAAATGAAGCAGATCATTTTTTCTTGCCGGTTATCCTTTCATGATTCAACCGGAGAGAATCACTCTCCATAGCTGGAAGAATGAATAAAGAATCTTCTGCGGAAACGGCTTATCATGCCTTGATCATGTTATTTAATCAATCATTACAGATCCATACCTGCGAATTTCCATTCAGAGCAATATGATAATCTTGTAATACAACCATACACAACCCTTGACAGATACGGAAGAAACACAGTATCAATGGAAGAGGGAATTTGCTAAGGTTGCAGTGGAGGGTTTTTCAGGAAGACGTCTTTCCTGTGTCTGGTTCTTCATCGTCCGGGAAGGATGCGTTTCGCGCCGCAACAGCCAGGGAACAGCAGCATGGAGCATATGCAAACCCTTAACAATTGACAGGGGGAGACGGTTCACGATGCCTGCGCTTCTCGAAGGGATCAGGATTCTCGATTTCACCTATCTGCTGCCCGGGCCGTTCGCCACCATGATGCTCTCCGACATGGGGGCCGAGGTGCTGCGGGTGGAGTCGCCGAGCCGCATGGACATGGCCCGGCTCGCACCCCCCTTTGTCGATAAGGACTCCAAAATCTCCTGCATGCACGCCATGCTGAGCAGGAACAAGAAATCCATCGCCCTCGACCTGAAAAACGCCCGGAGCATCGACATCATCAGGCGGCTCATCCGGGAGAAGGGCTATACCGTCGTGGTCGAACAGTTCCGCCCGGGCGCCATGGCCCGGCTCGGGCTCTCCTTTGAGAAGCTCCGCGAATGCGACCCCGGGCTGATCTACTGCTCCATCACCGGGTACGGCCAGACCGGACCGCTGCGGGAGAGGGCAGGCCACGACATCAACTACCTCGCCCTCTCGGGCGTCATGAGCTACTCGGGCAGAAACGGCAGCGGCCCGTGCCAGATGGGTATCCAGGTGGCGGATGTGGGCTCGGGCTCGAACAATGCGGTCATCGGCATCCTCGCCGCCGTCATCCACCGGATGAAGACCGGTGAGGGCCAGCATATCGATGTCTCCATGACCGACGGCATGTTTCCCCACCACGTGGTGAGCGGGATCAGGGCCCTGGTGGGGGAGGAAGACCCCTGTTTCGAGAGCGAGCTGCTCAACGGCGCCTCGATCTACGGATTCTACGAGACCTCGGATGGGAAATATCTCGCGTGCGGCGTCCTCGAGCCGCAGTTTCTCACCGCCTTTCTTCAGGCCCTCGGGCTGGGCGACTATGTCCCCCGCCTCATGGAGCCGGGAATCTCCGACGAGCTGCGGGTGAAGGTGGCCGATGTGCTCCGTGCGCGGCCCAGAGACTCCTGGATGGAGGTGTTCAGCCGGATAGACGCCTGTGTCGATCCGGTCCTGAGCTTTTCCGAGGCAGTCCGGAGCGGGCACGCCGAAGCACGCGGGCTCGTCGTGGACGTGCCCGGCCCAGACGGCGGGGCTATTCCCCAGATCGGCCTGCCCATATCTTTTTCCGGATATCGGCCGGAGTACCGCTGGGCAGGGACCCCCCTGGGCAGCAACACCGATGAAGTTCTGCATTCATTGAATATCGATGATGATGAAATCCAAGCTTTGAGAAGTAGCGGAATTATCCTGTAACGCAAAGCGTATGCCGTAGAAAAAGGAGGGAAAAAATGATTGGTGTTACAGCGTTTGGGGGTTACGTTCCCCGCTATCGGATGAGCCGGATGACGATCATCCAGAACATGGCATGGTACTTCCCGGTGATCATGGCCGTGGCGGGAGGAGAGAAGGCAGTGGCCAACTGGGACGAAGACGCCGTGAGCATGGCTGTGGCGGCCGCCTACGACTGCATGGCGGGCAAGGACCGAAAGACACTTGACGGGGTGTTTTTCGCATCCACCACCATGCCCTTTGCCGACCGGCTCAATGCCGGAATCGTTGCCGCGGCGCTGAATGCGCCGGAAGAAGGCATTACGAATGCGGATTTCAGCGCCTGCCTGAAGGCCGGCACCACGGCGGCTATCTCGGCCCTGGAGGCCGTTGCCTCGGGTGAGCGCAACAGCGTGCTGGTGGCCGCATCCGACCTGAGAAAATCAAAGATGGCCACCATGGCCGAGATGTTCACCGGCGACGGCGCCGCGGCCCTGCTCTTCGGCAAAGATGACGTCATCGCTGAGTTCAAGGGCAGCTATTCCCTGAACGCGGACTTCGTCGACCACTACAAGGGGGCGGGCAAGGACTTCGACTACATGTGGGAGGAGCGCTGGGTGCGGGACGAAGGCTATGGCAAGATCATCCCCCAGGCCATTGCCGGCTATTTGAAGAAGACCGGGATGCAGCTCGCCGACTTCGACAAGGTAGTCTACCCCTGCTACTTCACCGGAACCCACCGGGGAATCGCCAAAAAGCTGGGCATTGACCCTTCACGGTTGCAAGACAACCTGCACAATGTCTGCGGCGACACCGGAACTGCCCATCCGCTGCTCATGTTCTGCGCCGCGCTCGAACAGGCAAAGCCCGGCGACAAGCTGCTCCTTGCAGGCTTCGGGCAGGGCTGCGACGTCCTGGGCTTCGAGGTGACGGAAAAGATCAGAGACTTCCGTCCCGCCCTGGGCGCGACAGGCTCTCTCGCTGCAAAGGTGGATCTGCCCAATTACCAGAAATACACCAAGTTCAGGGACCTGATCACGGCGGACCTCGGGATCAGGGGCGAGGCCAACCCGAACACGTCGCTCACGGCCCTGTGGCGCAAGCGCAAGATGATCCTCGGGTTTACGGGTTCGAAGTGCACCGAGTGCGGCACCCCGCAGTTCCCGTCGCTTCCCATGTGTGTGAACCCGGATTGCAACGCGGTGGGCGCGTTCGAGGACTACGAGTTTGCCGACAAGCCCGGGAAGATCCAGATGTTCACCGGTGATATGCTCTCGCCGTCAGTGGACCCTCCGGCCGTGTACGGCCTGGTGGAGTTCGACGAAGGAGGCAAGGCGTTTCTCGACTTCACCGACTGTGATCTCAACCAGATCAAGGTGGGCATGCCCATACGCATGTCGTTTCGTCGCAGGATGAAAGACCAGGCCCGCGGTTTTACCGGCTATTTCTGGAAAGCCGTGCCAAAGGCTCAAGGATAGGGGGCTGCTATGGCGAGCGGAATAAAAGACAAGGTAGCGATTATCGGAATGGGGTGCACCCGGTTCGGCGAGCGGTGGAACGACGGGCCCGAGGAGCTGATGGTGGAGGCGTTCCAGGAATGCATCCAGGATGCCGGGATCGACAAGAAGGAAATCCAGGCGGCCTGGCTGGGGACCTGCTTCGATGAGGTCATGGTGGGCAAGAGCGCCCTGTCCGCGTCCATGGCCCTGAGGCTCCCCAACATCTCGGTCACCCGGGTGGAGAATTTCTGTGCGAGCGGCACCGAGGCCTTCCGCGGGGCCGTATACGCGGTCGCTTCCGGGGCCTGCGACATCGCGCTCGCAATCGGGGTGGAGAAGCTCAAGGACATCGGCTATGGCGGGCTGCCCGAGTTCAGCACCGCAATCGGCACCACCAATGCCCTGTGGTTTCCCAACCTGACCGCGCCGGGGGGTTTTGCGATGTTGGCATCGGGCTATGCGGCCAAGTACGGGCTCGATATCATGGACGTCAAGCGCGCCATGGCCCATGTTTCGGTCAAGAGCCATGCGAACGGCGCCCGCAATACCAAGGCCCATCTGAGAAAGCCGGTGACCGACGAGCAGGTCATGAATTCGCCCATGATCGCGTTTCCCTTGGGCCTCTTCGACTGCTGCGGGGTGAGCGACGGCTCGGCCTGCGCCATCGTCACCACCCCGGAGATCGCCAAGTCTCTGGGCAAGAACGACATCATCTCGGTCAAGGCCCTGCAGCTTGCCCTGAGCAATGGCACCGAGATCGGCTACAAATGGGACGGGGCCCACTTCATCACCACGACCAAGGCGAGCAAGGCGGCCTACGAGGAGGCGGGCATCAAAAACCCGCGGGAGGAGATCAGCATGATGGAGGTTCACGACTGCTTCTCCATCACCGAGCTGGTGACCATGGAAGACCTGCACATCTCCGGGCGCGGCAAGGCGCCCACGGACATCATGGATGGTTTCTACGACCTGAACGGCAAGGTTCCCTGCCAGCCGGACGGCGGGCTGAAATGCTTCGGCCACCCCATCGGGGCGTCGGGCTTGAGGATGCTCTACGAGATGTACAACCAGCTCCTGGGCAGGGCCGGCGACAGGCAGATCAAAGACCCGAAGATCGGGCTCACCCACAACCTGGGCGGGTTCCCGATGATGAATGTCTGCAGCATCGCCATTATCGGCAGGCACGGCGCGTAGGCTAAAGAGATGATCAATGGTATGGGCCTTTGAAGGAAAAGCCCTGAACCCATTGTCGCTGGCAAGCGGCGGGGAATGTGACCCCTCCTGCTTAGTCCTTAAAAAGCGGAGTTTTTAAGAGACGGATTCGAGAAGGAGGATTCGATGAGGATCGATAAAGGAGGCGTATATGGCTGACAGTACACAAGTCGGAAAGACGTTCGACCCCATTGTCTGGGAGGTCGAACGGGGGAAGATCAGGGAGATGGCAAAGGCCATCGGCGACCCCAACCCCATCTATCTGGACAGGGATGCCGCGATCAGGGCAGGGTACCGCGACACCCCGGTGCCGCCCACCTTTCTCACCGTGCCCATGATGTGGAGCTCTTCCATGCCCGTGCTCATCAACGACCTGAAGATCAACTTCATGATGGTGCTCCACGGAGAGGAAGAATACGAATATTACCGGGATATCTATCCCGGGGACACGATCACCGGGGTGCCGAAAGTCGCGAGCGTGGAAGAGAAGACCAGCAAGGCAGGCAAGAAGATGGACATGGTCACGGTGGAGATCCTCTACAAAAACCAGAACAACGAGGATGTAGCCAGGGCGAGGACCCTGCTGGTGGAGAGGAAATAGGGGGGAAGATCATGGGAAACGAGCTCTATTTTGAAGACGTGAAGATAGGCGATGCCGTGCCCGAGCTGTCCAAGGGCCCCATCATGAAGCTCCAGCATGTTCTCTATGCCGGGGCCTCGGGTGATTTCAACCCCCTGCATACCGACGATGACTTTGCCAAGGCAGTGGGCATGAAGGACGGCGTGATATCCCATGGCATGCTCATCATGGGATTTGTGGGCCAGGCCATCACGGCCTGGGTGCCGAGAAAGTGCCTGAGGAAATTCGGCGTGCGCTTTGCCGGGATGACCAAGCCGGGCAACACCATCATGGTGAGCGGGACAGTCACGGACAAAAGGCAGGAGAACGGAGAAAATCTCGTTTTCTGCGAAGTGGTTGCCCGTGACGAGGGTGGTGATGTAAAAATAACCGGGAACTTTTCCGCGGCCCTGCCGCTGAAAAGAGGCTGAAAAGAGAAGACTGGAGGAGGGGATTTCATGGCGAACATTGATTTTTCCGGAAGGGTGGCGATCGTAACGGGAGCCGGTGCAGGGCTGGGCAGGAGCTATGCCCTTGAGCTGGCGAAGCGCGGGGCCAAGGTGGTGATCAACGACCTGGGAGGAACCCGCGACGGCGCGGGCTCGAGCGATGCCGCCGCAAACAAGGTGGTGGACGAGATCAAGGCCCTGGGCGGCCAGGCCGTGCCCAACTACGACAACGTGGCGACTGTGGCTGGGGGGGCGAACATCGTCAAGACCGCGGTGGATGCCTTCGGCAAGGTGGACATCCTCATCAACAACGCAGGCATCCTGCGAGACAAGTCCTTTACCAAGATGGAAGAGGAAAACTGGGACGGCGTGATGAACGTGCATCTGAAAGGGGCCTACTGCGTGTCCAGGCCCGCCTTTGAGGTGATGCGCGCCAACAATTACGGCAGGATCATCATGACGACCTCGGGAGCCGGCCTGTTCGGCAACTTCGGCCAGAGCAACTATGCCTCGGCAAAGATGGGGCTGATCGGGCTGACCAACGTGCTCAAGCTCGAGGGCGCCAAGTACAATGTAAAAACCAACGTGATCGTGCCCGTGGCCGCCTCCCGGCTCACCGAGGACGTGCTTCCGCCCGAGTTCTTCGAGAAGATGAAGCCCGACTATATCACCCCGGCCGTGCTCTACATGTGCTCGGAAGAGTGCCAGGACTCGGGCATGATCATCAACGCGACCCTGGGCTACTACAGCCGCACCGCCATCCTCACCGGCCCCGGCGCCATCCTCTCCAAGGACGGCAAGATCCCGAGCCCCGAAGAGGTGCGCGACAGCTGGGGCACGATCACGAGCCTGGAGAACCCCAAGTACTTCAACCAGCTGCCCGAGATGTTCGGTGTGCTGACGCCGCTGTTTCAGTAGGGAATGCTGCGAGGCGGGGTGCTTGCGGGTCGAGCTCCCCGCCCGGACTCTTATGCGCTTTGCGCGTTCTCCCTCGGGTTGACTGCGAGGCCGGATGCGAAAGCTTCAGCGGGACAGGCAGACCCCTGACTCCGCTTGCAGGTGTAACATCGATGATCCGGCCGAGCGGCAGGTGCTTTTTGCTTTTCTCAGGTGCGAAGCCCGGGCACGGCAACGAAACGGACCGCATACTCCCGGGGCAGAAACAGAACCGAGGAGGCCGACTCCACCGCACCCGCGGTGATGATGTACCTTCTATCCCTGTCCAGGCATATGTCGGCACCGGGCTGTATCGGTATCCTTTCCGTGGCGCCCCTGGCGCCGCTGAGGATCTCCACGATCGAAGGCCGGTGGGAGTGTCCCCTGAACAGGATGGAGAATCCGGGTCCCTCCTCGCCGGCGAGCTGAGGCAGAAACTCGGATATGGGCCTCTTGGTGGCCGCCGGATAGTCGAAGGGTGCGGAGTGGGTGAACCAGAGGTTTCCAAGGCGGATGGTATAGGGCAGTGCCTGAAGGCGCGAGAGCGATTTCGAGAGCTCATCCTCTGCACGTGAACCCCTGCTGTGGTGCAGGATGTCGCTCTCGTTGTTCCCCCTCACGCACCGGACGTCGTGTTCGTCGAGGATGTCCAGGGACTGCCCTGCAAGGCGGGGAGAGAGGGAATCGCACAGGTCCCCCAGGTGGATGAGCAGCCCTGCCCCCAGGGCCTTCAGTGCCGTGACCGCATTGAGCAGGAGCCTGTTGTTTCCATGGCTGTCCGCCATGATGCCGATGGGAAGGGCTGCAGTCGATTTCATTGCATGGAGATAATGGATTTCTTCCATATTTTCAATCCTCCTTCGCCTTTGCTTCGGAGGACGCAAAGGGTGGGATCTGATTACACGCAGCTTGCTGCGGGGAGGGTCCAGGGATTACCGTTGAAGATCCATAATTGATTGAGATGATTTTCCGCTGATTCACGGCCCTCCCCGAAACTGCTTGACAGCCGGCAGGGCAAGGCGTAATTTAAAGGTTAAAGTAAAGCTTTATAATATCATTTGCAGGAGGTGTTCCGATGCCCGAGTATGATGCGGTGGTAATCGGCGCAGGAAACGGCGGGCTCACCGGTGCGCTCACCCTGGCCAGGGCGGGGCGCAAGGTGCTGCTGCTGGAACGGCACAACGTGCCCGGAGGCTGCGCCACGAGCTTCGTGCGCGGGAGGTTCGAGTTCGAGGTGGCGCTCCATCAGCTCAGCGGCATGGGATCCGCCGAGAGGCCCGGGCCCTTGAGGTCTGTCCTGAACGATCTCGGGGTCATGGACAAGCTCGAGTTCGTCGAGATGGAGAACCTCTACCGGGTGGTCTGGCCGGACACCTTCGACATCACGCTGCGCGCCGAGAGGAATGCGATCGTGGAAACGCTGCAGGAGCGCTTCCCCAAGGAGAAAGACAACATACCCCGGTTTTTCGACCTGGTCTACAGCTTCAGCATGGAGATGGTCCAGGGCCTCTTCTTCAAGGATCCCAATATCTCCAAGGAGAAATATCCGCTGTTCTTCAAATACGCGCTCACCCCCACGCAGAAGGTGCTGGACGAGTACTTCAGCGACCCGCTTCTCAAGGCTGTCCTGAGCATCTACTGGTCGTATGCGGGCGTACCGCCCAAGTGGTTTTCGTTCGGCGACTTCGCCATCATGCTCTTCGCCTATATCGAGTTCAAGCCCTATCACCTCAAAGGCGGCTCCCAGGCGCTCTCCAACGCCCTGCTCGATGAGTTCATCAACAACGGCGGCGAGGTGAGGTTCAACTGCGGGGCGAAGAAGATCACCACCAAAGGCGGCAGGGTCACTGGGGTGACCACCGAACAGGGCGACACGGTGCAGACCCGCTACGTGCTCTCCAACACGAGCATGCTCCAGACCTATCTCGATCTCATGGACCCCGACCAGGTGCCCAGGGAGACGCTGGACGGCTTCAGGAGCACCAGTATCGGCCCGTCCGCCTTCAGCATCTACATGGGATTCGACTGCGAGCCTGAAGAGCTCGGTATCCAGGAGACCACGAACTTCATCACTACCACCACGGACATGGACAAGGCCTTTGCCCGGTGGAAAACCATGGAGCAGCAGGGAGTGGCCCTGCTCACCTGTTATGACGTGTCCGATCCCGACTTCTCGCCCCCGGGGACGTGCCAGGCCGCCTACGTGGCGCTCCAGTACGGAGATCCCTGGTACCTGGTGCCTCCCCACCAGTATTACGACGCCAAGTACCGCTATGCCCAGGGCATGATGGAGCTCGCGGAAAAGGTCTTCCCCGGCATCCAGGGCCACATCGAAGAGATGGAGATCGCCACCCCCATGACGCACCTGCGCTATCTGGGGCACCTGGGTGGGGCCATCTACGGCCATGATCAGTACACCAAGGACACCCAGTATTTCATGGCCAACAGGTCTCCTGTCCAGGGGCTGTATTTTGCCGGGGCCTGGGCTTCCCAAGGTGGCTTCCAGCCGACACTCACTTCGGGCAGATCCTCGGCAAAGGCGATCCTGAAATCCATGGCGAAAAAGTAAGGGGAGGAAAACCATGAGCTTGAAAGACGTGATTCACGATATCGAAGGCTACCAGGACATTGCAAGCGAGATCGCTGTCCTGAAAAAATACGGATTCGATTACAGCGCACAGAGGGGACAGCTCGAGTCCATACTGGACATGCTCCACCCGAAAAAACTGAGGCTACGCATATCGGAGATCATCGAAGAGACCAGGTCCGCGAAAACCCTGCGTCTGGTCCCCGTACAAAGTTACCTGCCGCCGTTCCAGGCAGGCCAGTACATCAGCCTGGTGGTGGAAATCGGCGGCGTGGTCACGAGCAGGGACTACAGCATGTCTTCGCCTCCCAGCCAGATCGGTTACTATGACGTCACGGTGCGCAGGGTGGGCGACGGGTTCGTGTCCGAGTATCTTCTGGACGAGGCCAAGCCGGGCGATGAATTCACGAGCAGCTCTCCCGCCGGGAATTTCTATTACAACCCGCTCATCCACGGCCGGGACCTCGTGTTCATCGCGGGCGGCAGCGGGATCACACCCTTCATGAGCATGATCCGCGAGGCCGCGGGCAGGGGGCTGGACCGGCGCATTCACCTCTTCTACGGCAGCCAGTCGCCGGACGATATCATCTTCGGGCAGGAGATCGAGGACCTTTCCCGCAGGCATTCCAACTTCACCTGGACCAGCGTGATTTCGGACCCGCCGCAAGGGTATCAGGGCCGAGCCGGGTTCATCTCGGCCGGTCTGATGGAGGAAGTGCTTGGCGATCTCTCGGACAAAATGTTCTTTCTCTGCGGGCCGGAAGCCATGTACACCTTCTGCCGGAAGGAGCTCGCCAGCCTCGGTGTGCCCGGCAGGCGGATACGGATCGAGATGTACGGGCCGCCGAAGAACATCACCGCATGCCAGGGGTGGCCGGAGTCTATCGATGCGGGCGCCACGGTGAGCGTCAGCATGAAAGGCGGAAAGACCATCACGGTGCGCAGCACCGAGCCCCTCATGAACTCCCTGGAGCGCAGCGGGATCGTCATCCCCTCCCTGTGCCGGTCGGGCGAGTGCAGCCTGTGCAGGACCAAGCTCCTCAAGGGCAAGGTGTTTCAGCCCGAAGGGGTCAAGCTCAGGAAGTCGGACCGGCAGTTCGGCTATATCCACCCCTGCATGGCATACCCCATCAGTGATATAGAAATTCTGCTGCAGTGATGTATTCAACATAAACCGGCGTTTCAGGCCGTTTGATGGGATCCCCGTGTAGAGGTTTCGTGCCCGCCCAGCTGATTATTTGCTTGATTATTCCCTGGTTTCAGGGGTAGCCTCCACGCCCAAGGAATTGATCATACATGAGGTTTCACCCCTCCCTCGGGCTTGATTTGTCTCCTTGTATGATATATGTCATTCCCAGCTTTGCTGGAAATAAATTTACAATTGATGGGCAGTACAACACCGTGAACTCACCTGCACTGGCGGAGCCTTGTCAAAAATCGAGGAGGAAAAATGGCGATACAGTTCATCGACTTGCGGGCGCAGCAGCAGAGAATTCTTGCCGCGGTTCAGGAGAATATCAGCCGTGTCCTCGCACATGGTCAATACATCATGGGCCCCGAGATCAAGGAGCTGGAACAAAGGCTGGCCGGCTATGCGGGCGCCAGGCATGCGGTTTCGTGCTCATCAGGGACCGACGCGCTCCTCATGGCGCTTATGGCATACGGCGTGGGCCCGGGCGACGCGATTTTCACAAGCCCCTTTACCTTTGTGGCCACGGCAGAGGTGATCTCGCTGCTCGGTGCGACCCCAGTGTTCGTAGACATCGAGCCGGACACCTTCAACATCGATCCCACCCTGCTCGAAAAGGCCGTAACCGCTCTGGAGAACAAAGACCCGGAGATTCACCCCCTGCCCCAGGGGTTCGAGGGCTTGAGGCCGCGCGGCATCATCCCGGTCGACCTGTTCGGCCAGCCGGCGGATTACGACCGGATCAATGCCCTGGCAGCAAAAAAGGGCCTGTTCGTCATCGAGGACGCGGCCCAGTCGTTTGGAGCCGAGTATAAGAGAAAGAAGGCGTGCGCCCTGGCGGATGTGGCGGCCACGTCGTTCTTTCCGGCCAAGCCGCTTGGCTGCTATGGAGACGGCGGCATGGTCTTCACCGATGATGACGCCCTCTATGCAAAGATGGCCTCGGTGAGGGTGCACGGAAAAGGCTCGGACAAGTACGACAACATCCGGGTCGGGATCAACGGCAGGTGCGACACCCTGCAGGCAGCGATCCTGCTGGCCAAGTTCGAGATCTTTCCGGAAGAGATGAATATGAGGCAGGATGTGGCGAACCGCTATACGAATCTCCTGAACGATAATCCGTACATCCAGACACCGCTCGTCAGAGAAGGCTCGCTGAGCGCATGGGCACAGTATTCGCTGGTGAGCGGGAAAAAAGACGAGATCCTCGGTGCTTTGAAGAAAGAGGGAATACCAACTGCCATATATTATCCCAGGCCGCTCCATCTCCAGGGGGCCTACGCCTATCTGGGTCATAAACCAGGCGATTATCCCGTTTCCGAAGACAAGGCAGGCAAGATCTTTTCACTTCCCATGCACCCGTATCTCACCGAAACAGAGCAGCGGCAGATAACCGAGGTGATCCTGGGCGCGGTCTCATGATTGTGACACCTGTATTGCAGCTTTATAATCTACGTATATTCCATAGTGTTGACCAACGGGCAGGAGACAAGAAATGAAAAACAGTACACCCCGTATTGCGGTGGTCGGTGCAGGATACTGGGGAAAGAACCTGATCAGGAATTACGCCGAGTTGGGATCTCTTTGCGCCATTTGCGACAGCAACGGCAAGGCGCTGAAATCCTTTACAGACGCCTATCCCGGCGTGGCGTGCATCACCAGTTTCCAGGAGCTCGTACGCAGTAAAGATATCGATGCCGTAGCCATCGCCGCGCCTGCCGAGATGCACTTCTCTCTGGCGCGTGAGGCCCTGCTCTCGGGCAAGGATGTGTTCGTGGAGAAGCCTCTTGCGCTGAGCCTGTCCGATGCTCATGAGCTCAAAGATATCGCTGATAAGCATGATCGCATCCTCATGGTGGGGCATCTCCTGCAGTACCATTCCGCTTTTATAAGGCTCAAGGAGCTTATCCGCAAAGGCGAGCTGGGACGGATCCACTACATCTACTCGAACCGCCTGAGCTTCGGCAAGATCAGGCGGGAAGAAGATATCCTCTGGAGCTTCGCTCCCCACGACATCTCCATGATCCTCTGCCTGGCACAGGAGGACCCCGAGTATGTGATGGCCACGGGCGGTAATTACCTCCACAAAAAGATCGCGGACGTCACCACCACCCATCTGGAGTTTCCGAGCGGGCTGAAGGCCCACGTGTTCGTCTCATGGCTCCATCCCTTCAAGGAGCAGACGCTCGTGGTGGTGGGGGAACGGAACATGGCCGTGTTCAGGGACACGGTGCCCTGGTCTGAGAAGCTCCTGCTCTATCCCCACAACATCTCTTGGCACAACGGTTTCCCCGTTCCTGACAAGAAAGAAGCCGTGCAGGTAGAGGTGGAGCAGAGCGAACCCCTGAAGGCCGAGTGCTCTCATTTTATCGAGTGTATCACAAGCCGCAAAGCCCCTGTCACCCATGCCCAGGAAGGAATCAATGTCCTGAGGATTCTGAAAGCGAGCCAGGACTCTCTTCTCAGCAACGGTAAAAAGATATCCCTGAAGGACATGTTCAAGAAGCAGGATATTTTCTCTGCCCATGAGACGAGTTGCATCGATGAGGGAGTGACCATCGGCACCGGCACGAAGATCTGGCACTTCAGCCATGTATTGAAGGGCTCGAAGATCGGCAAGAAATGCAGTATCGGCCAGAATGTTGTAATTGGCCCTGATGCGATCATCGGAGACGGCTGCAAGATCCAGAACAATGTCTCAGTCTACAAAGGCGTCACCCTGGATGACAACGTATTCTGCGGCCCGTCCATGGTATTCACCAACGTGTTCAATCCCCGCGCCCACATCCCCAGGATGGACGAGATGCGGCCCACCCTAGTGAAGACAGGAGCCACCATCGGAGCCAACGCAACAGTAGTCTGCGGCTATACCATTGGCGCCTATGCATTCATCGGAGCAGGGGCGGTGCTTACCAGAGGAGCCCCTGATCATGCCCTTATGGTGGGCAATCCTGCGAAACAGATCGGCTGGATGTGCGAATGCGGAAACAGGCTCGACGGCAATCTCGCTTGCTCGCATTGCGGAAAGAGATATGAGCATTCGGGCGAGGGGCTGGTGCTGGTTTAATATTGGATAGAATTTCAACAAGGTTGGAAGTAGGTGTATATTCGATTAATAAGAGCTTGTATCAGGTGATGACTAGTGAATAATTGAGATGATGAGGGCGCATCATTACATATTTTCGACGATTGTCTAAAGGAATGAAGAGGTGCATATGGAAAATACCACTCTAAATAGATCTTATCAAGATGATGGTATCGATCTTTACGATCTATGGCTTATTTTGAAGAAAAAGAAGACAATGATTTTCATCATCGTTATTGCAGCATTATTATTATCAATGACATATGCATCCTTATCTCCGAAAGTCTACCGAGTCTCTAATACAATGATCATAAATCAAATATACTACAAGGATGAGGTGGAATTCATCATGGAGGGTGAGATCATCGCGGCCGTTACCAACCTCGAAATGCTTCTGAGTCTAAACAAAGAGATGGCTGCGCAATTATTGAGTATGCAAGTGAATGACTTGGATGAAATCCAAAATATTAAGGCTTCAGAAATCAAAGGATCGAAAATGATGAGGGTTGATATCGGAACCTATGACAAGACAGTGGGTATCGCACTCATGGAAGCATTACCGAGATACATACAGTCGACCCCAATTATAGCGAATAAATTAAATATGCGGGTTGAGGTAATGGCAAAGAGCAGGGAGGATCTGGAGGCAATTATCAACAACCCTATGAGAGAGATGAAGTTATCTACCAATACGGTTGTGTATGTACCCTCCATAGATCTCTTTATACTCCGAGAAAAATATAACCATATGATTATGATGATAGAGAAGATAAAAAAAGGGGAACTTGTTTCTCTTGCCTGGAAAACCGAGCCTCCTGCGACACATTATGGACCCAAGATGTCTACGAGCATAATTTTAGGTTTTGTGCTGGGCCTCTTTCTCGGAATAGTGGTTGCCCTCTTTATGGAATGGTCGGACAATGCCCGACGAACTAGAGGGTTTAAGTAATATACAAATAGGGACATCTTATTGAGGAATAATCGATAGGCTCCATAGTTTTCCTAAAAAATACTTTCTCTCAGCTTTTAGCCTGATTATCAGTGAAATCGGAGTGCTTTAAAAGATAAATATAAACAAATAAAGACTGGGATCAATAGTATGAGATTAGGAGTGCCTACGTGTCTCTCTACTCTATAGGTATGTATAGAAGTATCAAATGTCCAGAGCATGAAGCGCGTTAACATTGGAAGTTTTGATATTTAATCCATAGGCAGTGCCTTTCTGGTCCCAATAAAACCCACTAAGATCGATTACGTTAGGTCATCATTAATTATAATTGTGCTGAAAAATTTTTTACATGCTGGATTTGGAGGGGGAATAAGCCAGCTTATATCTTTTTTTTCGCTTCCATTAATTGCACGAATTTATTCACCAACTACCTATGCGACATGGGCAATAGTAATGGCAACGGCAGGAATTTTGGGTACCATAGCCTGTTTTCGCTATGAGTTAGCTATTGTTACTTCGAATGATGAGAATGATGCCAGTTCAATTTTGTGGGGTTGTATCACATTATCATTGTTAATAAGTATAATAATTTTCACAAGCTTTTACATACTATCAAAGGAAAATTATATCCATCAGGATAGTATTCATTTAAATGTATTCCATCATTCCATCTTCATTTCTTTAATTGCGGCATTAATGAGTATAGGCTCTACCCTACAGTACTGGAATACGCGTCATAAGCTTTTCTTTCATAATTCAATTGCACTCGTTGCATCGTCCAGTATCACTGTTGCCGTTCAATTGTTATGGGCGTTGAAAATTTCTCCAACAGCAGATGGCCTTTTGCTTGGTAGCGTTTGTGGTTTGTTAGCGGCGATCTTATTTCGATTGGGTGCAATACTTTTTACAAATAAAAGCCCTATATTGAGTTGGGAAGTTATTAATCACATTCTTGACCGTATGAAAGAAAATAGCAGGTTTCTTAAATACTCAACACCCTACGCATTGTTTGGCGTTGTTAGGGATAGAGCGACTATTCTCGTAATGGAGATATATTTGCCAATGCAAATTGTCGGTTTATATGCACTTGCTTATAGAGTTATGAATTTTCCTGTGACTCTTGTAAGTAATGCTATAAGGCCGGTTTTTTTTCAGGCCTGTTCATCACAAGGTGTCAAGGCGATAGAGCCTCAATTGAACAGGATAATGAAATGGCTTGTCATTCTAGCAATGCCTTGTGTCGTTTTCTATTTTTATTTTGCCGACGAGATATTTATGTTATTTTTTGGTTCAAAATGGCAAGGTGCAGGTAATATCGGCAAGATTCTTATATTTCCTATGGTTACATTTTTATTAGTGAATTGGATGGATCGAATTATGGATGTACTGGGAGAGCAGCGGTTGACTTTATTATTGGAAACTATTTTTTCGTCACTCTCTTTATTAGGTTTACTAGTAGGATTTCTTCTGGGATTAGGTTTGATTAGAGCATTAATAATTCAATGTAGCATTCTTGTACTATATAATATTACCTATCTAATAATTGCCTTTGATAGAGCTGGTTATGATAGAAGAAGACCATTTAAACTAATGCCACTGGCTTTTGTAATTACAATCATAACGACGCTTGTTATTGAAATTATTTAAGGTATATATTTTACATAAAGAAAACCAGCAAATAAACCAAGCATGTCACGTAATAAAATATCTGAAATTATACTGGGCCTTATAATCGCTTTAATAACCTATGTAGCCTTTTTATATATTTATAAGAATTCAATTTCGCCAACACATTTGTATTTAGGATATAATTATAGAGATTTATCGTTAGGAGTTCACTGCATATGTGTTGGTTTTTTATTATTCCCTCTTTTATGGATACAGATAAAACCTAGAAGACCGTCTGATGTAGCTATTTGGCTATTATATATGTTCTCATATGCACCAACAACTTTTGTCAGTTTTCATGTTTTGCAAGATCCTTTTCCAGACGCGTTGTTTTTACTAATGGCCTTACTATTAGCTCTCATTCTTATTGAACTATCCAGACATCACCGGATCAAGTTGAGCTTCCCTTTAGGTAGACCTTTGTTTATACCATTGGATGCAATTTTTTTAATATTATCGATTATACTATGCGTATATATTTTCTATCTAATAGGATATAATTTTAACCTTGATTTCGAACATGCTTATGTGAGGCGCCTTGCGATTAGGGAATCTTCCTCGTTAATTTCTGGTTATGTTCTTGCTTTTGGAAGGTCAGTTATCATAATCTTCTCTGTTTATATGCTGCTAGTTAAAAAATCGAAGCTTGCCTTTATTACTATAATTATCTTGTCAATAGGAATATATTCTTATGATGGAACGAAGAATGCTTTAATTTTACCACTATTTTTGGTATTGATATTTATTCTGCTGGTTCAAAAAAGGAGTAATATAGCAATAAACATAATTCTTTTGTTTATGGTACTCGCATCAATTGTGGAGTTCGCTTATATTCATACAGACATAATCAGTACATACTTGACTCGAAGAATATTTGCAGTTCCCGGAATATTAAACTCCTTTTTCTGGGAGTATTATTCAAATCATGAAAAAGTAATGATGGCCGATTCAGTGGGAAGGTATTTTATCAATGCTTCAAATATAATTTCTCCTACATATACAATTGGGTATGAATATCTTAATAATATAAAAAGCAATGCTAATACAGGAATCTGGATGGGGAGTTACGCTCATTTTGGATTAATTGGCATCCTTTCTCTATCAATGGTTGCTGGTTTTATCCTTGGACTGGTGGATAATTTAACAAAAGTGAATTTTGCTGTTCTTGGTTATCTGGTTTGCGCATACATTGGGATTTTGTGGTCTGAACAAATGCTTCATACTTCTATGCTAACAGGCGGAATATTTTACATACTTATATCTTTAATTGTATATTGCAATCCTAATATTATGAACTCAAGTTTCGCACCCCTTAATCCTGAGATGGGGGCATAGAGCCTGATCGATCGAGTCGATGAAAGGGGACAAATCGTCTTCGATTTTCAAGAGCGCGAAGATGCACTTGAGTGAATGCTTGAACAGGCCTTTGAAGAAC
>JAHDKO010000081.1 GCA_018436855.1 Deltaproteobacteria bacterium
CCTTTTCATTGGTAAAATTTGGTAGTCCCAAGGGGAGTCGAACCCCTGTCTCCGGCGTGAGAGGCCGGTGTCCTGGGCCACTAGACGATGGGACCGCATCTTTTAAAAACATTGTTGGCTGGGGGACTAGGATTCGAACCTAGATCGACGGAGTCAGAGTCCGCTGTCCTACCGTTGAACGATCCCCCATCAGCCGTTAAAACCGACTATGCCCTTCTAACTATTGGGTATGTGGTTGTCAAGTATTTTCAAGGCGGATCAAACCGCTCTTGTGAAGCATCTTCGCAGGTGATATGCATATTGGATGACCACAAAGGATGAAAAACTCTACATAGTTATGGTGGGCCTGCCTTCCCAGGGCAAATCCACGGTCGCGTACCGGCTCAAGGACATCTTCACCAAGAACGATATCCCCACCCGGATATTCAACAATGGGCAGCTCCGCAGGCAGTACGCCCGGCTCAAGAATACCTGGGCCGCGGAGTTTTTCCATCCCGACAATGTCGAGGCCACGGAGCTCCGGAAGCGCTTCGCGATCATTAACATAAACTGGGCCAGGAAATACGTGAACACCAAGGGCCAGGTGGCAGTGCTCGACGCCACCAACGTGAGCCAGGAAAGGCGCAACCTCATCAATGAATGCCTGAACGACCACCCCATACTCTTCATCGAATGCATCAACGAAGATGAAGAGATCGTGGACATGAGCATTACCCTGAAGGTGAAGGCTCCGGAGTTCGGGGGCCTGGACGAGGCACACGCCACCAGCGAGTTCAAGAAGAGGATCGAATATTACCGGATGATCTACTCCCCCCTGGGAAAAGAGAGGAATTATATCCGCATGGACTCACTGCACAACCGGATCCTGGAGGAGAGGCTCACCGACCAGCTCCCCCTGTATTCCCGGATCCGCGACTGCCTGGTGACCGACGTGGTGAAAAGCCTGTTCCTCATCCGGCACACCGAGACGTTTTTCAACACAGAGGACAGGATCGGGGGCGACTCGGACCTCACGCCCAAGGGGGTCGAACAGGCCCACGCCCTGGCGAGGTTCTTCAAGAACAAGAAGATCTCCTACATCTTCACCAGCGAGAAAAAAAGGACCATCCAGACAGCCGCACCCATCCGCGCCCTTCAGAACGACTGTACCATCGTGCCCTTGAAGGAGTTTAACGAGATCTACAGCGGGATCTGCGAGGGAATGAGCTATGACGAGATCCAGCGGTTCATGCCCGACGTCTACTCCGCGCGCAAGGCGGACAAGTACAACTATTCCTATCCCAAGGGCGAGGGCTACGACTCCATGAAGGAGCGGATCAAGATCGGGATCAAGAAGGCCTTCTACCTCAACCGCAAGCCCGACAACATCATGATCATCGGCCACCGCGCCGTCAACCGGATGATCCTCTCGCACTTTCTCTACCGCCGCCAGGAGGACGTGCCCTATATCTACGTGCCCCAGGACAAGTTCTATCACATCGTGGCGACCCAGGACAGGAAGGTCTTCGAACTCAAGAAGTACCAGTGACGTGCATGCCGGCGGATCCGGCATGAGGCACTGATCAGGGGACGGAGTTCTCGGACGATTCGATGGCCTCGATCATGCCCCTGGCCGTGTCGAAGTTGGGGTTGATCTTCAGGGCCTTGATAAAGCACTTCTTGGCCATCTGGGGATTGTCCAGCTCCAGATAGGCCCTTCCCAGATTGAAGTGGATGTTCTCGTCGTCGGGGCTGATCTTGATGGCCTTCTCGTAGAGCACGATGGAGTCCTCGAGCCGGTTCTGCCTGCGATAGAGGATCCCCAGGCTGTTGTACACGTTGATGGTATCCGGGTTGAGCTTGAGGATCTCGTTGAAGATACTCTCCGCGCTCTCGTGCATCTCACGCTCCAGAAAGATCTCGCCCGCCATCTGCAGGTACTTCTCGGCCATGTCTTTGCGGCCCATGCGCAGGTATACCTCGGCCATGGCCTTGTATGCCTTGGCAAACATCTGGTTGATCTGGGTCGCCTTTCGGAATGCGGCCAGGGCCTCGTCGTACTCGCCCTTTGCCGTCATGATATAGCCGATGTTGTAATAGACCTCGGCCGACTCCAGGATATCGAGCACCTTCTCGTATTCCTTCAGTGCGGCCTCGAACCGTTCTTCCCTGAGATAGAGATCTCCCTTGGCCATCAACGCCTTTGCCTGTTTGGTGCCGGGGCTCATCTCGAACTCGAGAATGATGCGCAGCTTTGCATCGAGATTCTCGATCTGGACAGGGTCGATGATGATGGCGTTCACGCCTGCCTCTCCCGCCTTGACCACATCGGGTTTGGTGACCTCTCCGGTGCACAGCATCACCGGGGTCTCGCTGGCCTCCTCATCGGCGCGGATGAGCTTGAGCAGCGCCATGCCGGTGATCTCCGGCATGTGCCATTGGGAAATCACGATATCGGGCCTGATCCTCTTGATGGCCTCCCATGCATAGGCTCCATCCCTCATTTCTTCCACGTCATCAAAGCCGAGGCTGTGCAGCATCTGACGCATGGACTTCTGGTACACAAAGCCCGGCCCGACAAGGAGTATCTTGATTTCCAGGGGATTTGCAGCCATATTCTTTGCCGTCCTCTATCCTTTCTTTCCGCCTTTTCTCAAGTCGATATCGTCAAGCAGGGCTTTTTTCTTGACTGCCTCGAACAGCTCGATGCAGTGCTTGTTTCCCTGTTCTAAGAGGGCGAACGGACCGGGCGAGAAAAAGAATCTGCCCTCCTTGAGGTGGATGGCCCCCTGGAGATGATCTTCGGGGATGAGCGAATCTTTGCCGTGCAGAAGGGACTCGACTCCTTCCAGGAGGATTTTCCTGACACCCGGTTTCATGCGCAGCTCCCGGGGAGCCGTGATCCGGGTGGCGCGGCCCACCAGCCCGGCAAGGGCCGCCCAGGTGAGCACCACCCACGCATGGGCGTGCCGGAACTCGCGGGTCTGTGCGACGCCCCAGTGCCGGCGCTCCTGCCCGAGGGCCAGCCTGTCGAGCTCAAAGCTCATGGATGGTGGCCAGGAAAACACCGGGAGCTCATCCCGCTTTAAGGGGACGATCCATTTCCGGAGCCGCAAGGCGCCGGTGAAGTCGAGCCCGCTGAAGTCCTTCGGAGCGGAGTCCATCTTCCAGGTGCTTCTCAGGCCCTGCATGAGCTCTCTGGTCGGCGGAAACGATGAGAAGAGGCCCAGGAGGCTCATGCGCGTCTTCTCGATCCGCTCCTTGTCCGTGCGCTCCTCATGGTGATGGAGCATGTGCAGGTAGGGGATGATGAAGGGGTTTGCCGAAGGCACGGAGAGAGCGGAAGGGTGGTCCTTCTTCCTGATGAACTCGGCTGTCTGGCTGTCCAGATAGTGCGAGAACGGATTCCATTCAGGGGAGCGGACTGAATCGCGCATCTCGGTGATGACCCCGGGCAGGCCGCCGATGTAGATGCACGCATCGGAGGCGGCCTTTTTGTCCGTGACCGGGTGCTTGCCCGCAAGCACGATGCCGGTGCGCATGATGTCGTAGACCAGGAGCTGTCCGAGCGGGCCGGTGCTTACATGGGCGGCGAGGGGCGTGCCGTGTTTCTCGAACACCCTGGCCACCGCGGCGATCTTTGTCCTGACCTCCTCCGTATGGTTTTCATCCCTGAGGAGACATACGGCCATGATGGAGGTGAAATACCGGCCGGCAAGGCTCGGCACGGGAAGGGCGATGAGGCTTTCGATCAGCACCCTGTCCGGGAGCCTGCCGGCGACGATCGCAGGCTTTCTGTCCAGGTATCCGGCGAGCAGCGCGTATTCCCTGGCGCTGCACCCGGGGCGGCCGTAGATCCCGATGGACGGGGATCCCTCGGAGAGCAGCGGGGGGATCAGGGTGATCAGGTCCCTCAAGCCGGGAGCGAAAAAGGGCAGGGAATACCGTGCACGCTGGATATTTCTCTGTATGAGCGCCTGGGCCGACTGCATATGGAGACCTATCGTCATAACAGGAGGCGGTCTGAAGAGAGGGAAGAAAAAAGCCGGGGTCTTAAAATCTGCAGCCGAGCCCTAAACCCACGTGGAAGGTTTCCTGCTCGATCTCCACGTCGATGCCGGCCAGCCCCTGTCCGGTTTCATCGAAGGACGAGGTGGCGGGGTCGTTTCCGTACCAGTACTGCGCCTGGTCCCCGCTCGTCTTGATGCGCAGCCCGGAGCAGTTTGTGGACGCATACCAGGTGTCGGTGAAGAAATACTGCATGGACAGGGAGAACATCCTTCCGATTCCCGTGCCCTCGCTCCGGGAGACCCGCATCCTTCTGAGATGGTTGTCTTCGTCCTCGGCCCTGGCATAGGGGATATAGGATGTGTCCAGCGTGAGGTAGAGCCTCCTGTCCGCGTGAACCCTCAAGGTGGCTCCGATATGGGCGAACCAGTATTCCACGGTATAGGTGGCGGCTGGACCCGATACGCTGCCGGTATAGTTGCGCCACGAATTGTAACCGGTTTGTCTCGTGTCGTACGCCTTGAAATCCACCTCCTGGTAGTGGAGCCCTCCTACAAGCCCGAAAGATGCGGGGGGCAGCGAGAGCGGAAAGATTCTCACGTTCGATCCGAGCAGAAATGCCTTGGAGTCCACGGTGCTCCGGGAATAGATGTCCAGCGCGTCATAAGGAACCCAGGCAGTGCTCCGCGATTCGTTGATCCAGTCGCAGTCTTCCATGGGATGCGCGCTCTCGTTCCAGGGTGATGCCTGGATCCGGAACTCCGCCTCGATGAAGTCCCGATAGGTGAGGGCATAGCCGGCTCCCAGAAGCCGCATGTCCATGGGCCAGCTCAGACGGCTTATCCCATCGTCAGGGGTGATCTCGTACGTGGTTTCTCCCCACAGCGAGCCCACCTCGAAGAGGGCTCGGTGGCCGAAGTCCGCAGCGTTCAGGACGGACAGGTGGATCAGGAACAACCCGATGGTCATGATGCCGGTTCGCACGGTCCTCATTGCAACCCTTTATCTGTGTAAGTATTATCCTTTTCGATGCCACGGGCAAACCCGACTGTACGACCCGGAACAGCGGACAAAGCCGGGACCGGCATGAAAAAGCATAAGCAGCCGTATTTTTCATCCGTTCTTATCACGTGAGGAAGGATAAAGGCAAGCCATTGTTTTCCTTTATGTTCCATTCTTTCCGGCTGGTCGCTGGTCGTCCGGGGAATGTTCATCACCGCAACATCATCGGCACGGGCGCGGCATATCTTGATACCCGCCGTGTGTCCGTCCCTAAGACGCTTTGTTCCGGCCGGGCCGAAGAAGGACGTGCCGGTTCCTTTCCTTTTCATGTTTCCCGGTTTTTTTTCCGACAAGCACAGTTGGCTTCATCAGGAGGTTTTTGGCCCAGGGTATCCGAGTCCGGCAACACGGATAATGACGGGACAATGCAGAGGAAAAAGGAAAATACCAGCTTCCGGAGAGATCTTCGTGTGCAGGATTCCCTGCATACCCTGTTCGTCCGCATGGTGCTGTGTATGGGCAACCCCTGCTTCGTGCTGGACGCACGGGGAAAGGTTGCGGCCTGGAACGATGCCATGACGGAGCTGACCGGAATTCCCGGGCAGGACATGCTCGGGAAAGCCGACCGGGAGTATGCGCTGCCCCTTCACGGGGACCGAGCGCCTCTCCTCGTCGACTACGCACTCCGGCCGGAGCTCCTTCATGACGCGCCGGTTTCCGATATCCTCACGGAAGGCCCGGTTCTGTCGCGAAGAGAATCCTTTCCGGAGATACGGGGCAACCGCACCTTCCTCACCCGGGCGACCACACTGACCGGACCCGGGGGAGAAATTCTCGGGGCGGTCCAGTCGTTTCACGAGATCACCGGACCTGAAACAGACCTGGAGGCCCTGCCGGCGATGGAGGAGAAGTACCGGACCTTTTTCCGGAACTCAGCGGATTTCCTGTTCATCCATGACCTCAGCGGCAACATGATCGAGACCAACATCGCATCCAAGATGCACACCGGCTACACATCCGAGGAAATCAACCACAAGAACATCAAGGACCTCATGCCCGAACAGTATCGGCCGCTGTTCGACCGTTACCGGAAAAAGATCATGCGCAGGGGAGGAGGCGAGGGGATCATCAGCATTCAGACCAAAGACGGCCGCGAACGGGTGATCGAGTACCGCAATACCCTCATCCGTGATTCCCGGGGCAACCCTCTCTATGTGCAGGGTTCGGGAAGGGATATCACCGACAGGATCAAGAGCGGGATCGCCCTGAAAGTCAGTGAAGAAAAATACCGCAACATCCTGGACAGCATCGAGGAGGTCTATTTCGAGGTGGATCTTGCCGGCAACTTCACCTTTTTCAACCAGGCTTTGCCGAAGAATCTCAAATACAGCAGCGAAGAGCTCATGGGCATGAACTACCGGGAGTACGTGGACGAAGAAAACGCAAGAAAGATCTTCGAGGCGTTTCACCAGGTATTCATGACCGGCAAACCCACCAAGGCCTTTGACTGGGAGATCAGGGACAAGAACGGCGGCAGGCTTTTTGTCGAGGCGTCTGTCTCTCTCCTGAGGAATTCCCGGCAGGCACCCGCCGGGTTCCGGGGGATTGTCCGCGACATCACCCTGCGCAAGGAGGCGGATCGAGAGCGCGACCGCTACGAGATGCGCCTGTCGCAGGCCCAGAAGATGGAGGCCATAGGGACACTGGCCTCGGGCATTGCGCACGATTTCAACAACATGCTCTCGGCCATCATGGGATATACCGAGCTTGCCAGAAACGGGCTGCCTTCCGGGTCACCGGTTGAGCGGAGCCTCGACCAGGTGGTGAAGGCGGGAATGAGGGCCCGGGACCTGGTGGCCCAGCTCCTGTCCATCGGCAAGAATTATCGGCTGGACCGCGAGGCCATGAAGGTCGACACCATCCTCAAGGAGGCTGTCAACCTGCTGCGGGCCACCATCCCCTCGTCCATTGAAATCCGCGCCGACCTGCATCCGGATGCGGGCCTGGTGTATGCCGATCCCACCGAGATCCACCAGCTCATCATGAATCTCTGTACCAATGCATACCAGGCCATGGAAGATAGGGGAGGCCTGATCCGGGTGAGCTTGAAGTCAATCAGCCTGAGCAAGGAAGATATGGACGGGAAGATACATCCGCCGCTTCAGGAGGGGGAGTATCTGGCGATCACGGTGGCAGACACCGGGTGCGGCATGGACGAGGACACGATCAGGCACATCTTCGATCCCTTCTTCACCACCAAGGAGCGGGGCAAGGGCACGGGCCTTGGCCTTTCCACCGTCAGCCGGATAACCGCCGACCTCAACGGCGGCATATCCGTGGAGAGCAGGCTCCACGAGGGTTCGACCTTTACTCTGTATCTGCCCCGGTATCCGGGCAAGGCAAAGAGACCGAAACACTGATATCATCTATTCCTGCCGGGGTGTCCATTTGTACCCCTGCTCTTCGTGCAGGAAGGGGTCCCGTGCTTATCACGCCGCACTGATTTGGAGAGCTGTCCGGAGCCGCCGTTGCGTGTCTCGTACATGAGATGCAGGGCGATCCTGCGGCAATACCGTACCAGTAACAGGGCAGAACGGGAACGCTCAAGAAACGGTAGAAAGAGGATGAACGAGGTAACGATTCTCTAGCATCAACTTAGAACTCATCCCTAAATAGGGTTTTCAAGACGATAAGCACTTGGAATCATGCATAACATCTTTATTTAAGGATTGGTTCTTAACCTCCCCGGGCGCGGCATGCTCTCTGAGAAAAAAGCGCGGGCCCGGCCGTACCGGACCCGCGTGAGGAGTAGTTGTCGGGCGTTGCCGCGTGCCTTGGAGCACGGCCCGTATTCCCTCCACCCGGGAGGCGAAACCCCGCGAGATGCCGGGGGATGCCGTTTCTCCGGGAAGGGGAAGGGGTGTTACGCCGTCTTTTCGTGCACCCACTGCTCATACTTGGGCATCAGGTGCTTCCGGAGCTCTCGGGGTGAAGAGGCCTTCCACTTCTTGAGAAAATCCGTGGGGCTCACCCCTGCGTCTTTCATGAGGCGCTGGAGCTTGCCCCACTCACCCGCGGTGATGGGATGCGTCTCTTCCCCGGACTTGGACTTGGTTTTTTTTCCGCCCCCGGTCTTGGGCGGCTCGTCCTTTGACTGCTTCTTGGTCTGCGGCAGGGCCCAGTCGGGAAGCGCAGGGGGGTTCCACCGGAAAAACACCGGGTTCAGCCGGGCCTTCCGGTCGCTGTCGCTCGCATATGCGACGCCCCGGTGCGTACCGTTCTCGTCGATCTGCGCAAAGGTCGCCTCCAGGTTGTAGAGATATCTGCCGATCCCCCACTGGACAGCGGCCCGTTTCATGGCATCGGAGAGCCCGCCCTTTACCGACTCGATGTCGGTATTGTCGGCGCCGTCCCACTTGGTCACCCATTCTCCGTTAATCCTGATGGAGATGCCGCACAGCACCCCGCCGTTGGGGCCGGGGATGAACTGGTTCTTCCAGTTCTCGAGTCCGCAGACCGCATCGAGCCGGTTCTGGATGGCCCGGTTCGTGACATAGGCCAGTACCATGGCCCACGGTCTCCCATGCCTGTCTATCCCGTTCCTCTGCTCCCGCCACTCGATGTCCTCGGGCGGGAACGGCTCCTTGAGCAGACAGAGATTGATTTCTTTTGACATTGATCACTCCTTTTTTTGTCTGAAACGTAAGCGGGCAGGACACCCGCATTGGCTGTACACGATTGTTCATACCTCAAGACGCTTCCGGGGCGCCCTTTGAAGGGGATGATCGAATGAACCCTCCGGCGACCCGTACGCTTTGAAATGCCTGAATTGTTACACGATACTAGATACCCGTACTGCCTTTTCTCTTCGTTGCTCTGTTCCCTCACTGTCCGCGAACCCGGCCCGCGCCCGTCTACAGGGTCGAGCCGGCCTCATCACGCCTGCCGGCGTTTGCCGGTCACTTGTGAGGTATACTATAGTTCACCCGGAAATCCAAGCACAATATTGAGCCCTGGAATGCTGGTAAGATGAGTATTTTCAGGGGCATGGCAGGTGCCGAGCGCCCGCCATGCCCCTGCTTCTTATCGAGAAGATTTCACGGCCTTTCTCCGGGTGGTTCAGGTCACAGGGCCCCCTCGCTGAGCGATTCCGTATCGGCCGCTTCTTCCCCGCCGGCCTGCTTGCGCCTGCCGAAGAGCTTCTCGACGAGCACGTAGAACAGGGGAGAGAAGATAACCACCAGGACCGTGGCGCTCACCATCCCCCCCAGCACGCTGGTGCCGATGGCGTTCTGTGCGCCCGCACCGGCGCCCGTGGTCAGGGCCAGGGGCAGCACCCCGAACCCAAAGGCGAGCGAGGTCATGAGGATCGGCCGGAAACGGAGCTTGGCGCCCTCCAGGGTGGCCTCCAGGAGCCCCATGCCTCTTTCCAGTCCGCTCTTCGCGAACTGCACGATCAGGATGGCGTTCTTGGTCGTCAGGCCGAGTGTGGTGAGCAGCCCGATCTGGAAATAAACATCGTTCGCCAGCCCACGCATGCTCGATGCCACGATGCCGCCGATAACCCCGAGCGGCAGCACCAGCAGGATCGAGATGGGGATGGTCCAGCTCTCGTAGAGCGCGGCCAGGCACAGGAAGATCACAAACACGGAAAAGGCATAGAGCAGAGGCGCCTGCGAGCTCGACATCCGTTCCTGGTAGGAAAGCCCGGTCCAGTCGTAACCGATGCCCTGGGGCAGCTTCTCCACCGCCTCTTCCATGGCCTGCATGGCCTCGCCCGAACTCGTTCCGGGTGCCGGCTCTCCCCAGATGTTGATGGAGGGAAAGCCGTTGAACCGCGCCAGCTTGGGCGGGCCGGAGATCCACCGGCCCGTGGCGAAGGAGGAGAAGGGCACCATGCCGCCCGATGTATTGCGCACATAGAGTTTGTCCAGGTCACTGGGCAGCATGCGGTAGGGCGCGTCGGCCTGGACATACACCCGCTTCACCCTGCCGCTGTGGACAAAGTCGTTGACAAAGGATCCGCCGAAGGAGGCGGACAGGGTCCGGTGGATGGAGCTGATGGGGACCCCCAGGGCCCCGGCCTTGTCCCAGTCGACGTCGATGCGGTACTCGGGCACGTCGGCCATGCTGTTGGGTCTCACCGAGGTGATCCTCGGGTCCTGCATGGCGATGGCCAGGAGCTGGTTCTGGGCCTCCATGAGCTTCTGGTGCCCCAGACCCCCCCGGTCCAGGAGCTGGAAGTCGAATCCCTCGGCCATGCCCAGCTCGGGCACGGCCGGCGGCGGGAACACGAAGATCATGGCGTTCCTGATGCCCGAAAGGGCACCCGTGGCCCGCTGTGCGACTGCCTTGACCCTCAGGTCGTCACGGTCACGCTCGTCCCAGTCCTTGAGCTTGATGAATACCATGCCCTGGTTCTGAGCCCTGCCGGAAAAGCCCACGCCTGTGAGGGTCATGGTGGATTCCACGGCCTCCTGCTCGTTCTCCTTGAAGTAACGCTCGATTTCCTTGGCGACCATCCCGGTCTGCTCCAGGGTCGCGCCTGTTGGCATGATCACCTGGGCGAGCAGGATGCCCTGGTCCTCGTCAGGCAGATAGGCCGTGGGCATGCGCAGATACAGGAGCCCCATCACGCCCACGATCACCAGAAACACGGCCAGGTAGCGTTTTTTCCGGGAAAGGGAGTGGCCTACCAGCTTCACGTACCGGTCCCTGAAACCGAAGAACATGCGGTCGAACCACCGGAAGAAGGGCCTCAGGAAGAAGATGGCGTTTTCGGCCGGCTCGTGCCCGGCCTTCACCGGCTTGAGGAGCGATGCGCACAGCACCGGGGTCAGGATCAGGGCCACCGCCACGGACAGGAGCATGGCCGAGATGATGGTGATGGAAAACTGGCGGTAGATGACCCCGGTCGAACCCGGGAAGAACGCCATGGGACCGAACACGGCCGAGAGCACCAGCCCGATGCCGATGAGCGCGCTGGTGATCTGCTCCATGGACTTGGCAGTCGCCTTCTTGGGGGGCAAACCCTCCTCGCTCATGATCCGCTCCACATTCTCCACCACCACGATTGCGTCGTCCACCAGAAGTCCGATCGCCAGCACCATGGCAAACATAGTGAGCATGTTGATGGAGAAGCCGAAGAACCCGAGCACGGCGAAGGTTCCCAGGATGACCACGGGCACGGCGATGGTCGGGATGAGGGTGGCGCGCATGTTGCCCAGGAAGAGCCACATCACCAGGAAAACGAGCACGATGGCCTCGAAGAGGGTGCGCACCACCTCCTCGATGGCCACCTCGATGAACAGGGTGGTGTCGTGGGGGTAGACGACCGTGAGCCCTTCCGGGAAGAACCGGCTCATCTCCTCCATCTTGGCCTTGACCGCATCTGCGGTGTCCAGCGCGTTGGTGCCCGCGGCCTGGCGGATGGCGATGCCTGCGGAGGGCCTGCCGCTGAACTCGCCCTGGATGTCGTAGATCTCGGTGCCCAGCTCGGTCCGGCCCACATCTCCGATCCGCACGATGGACCCGTCCGGGTTGGTGCGTATGGGGATCGCGGCGAATTCACCGGGAGTGGAGAGCATGTTCTGGACCACTATGGATGCGTTCAGGCGCTGGCCCTCCACCGATGGAGCCCCGCCGAACTGCCCGGCCGAGACCTCGACGTTGTAGGCCTTGATCGCGGCGATCACGTCCTCGACTGTCAGGCGGTAGTCGGTGAGCTTGTCCGGGTTGAGCCACACGCGCATGGCGTACCCGCCGCCGAATATCTCCACCTCGCCCACGCCGGGCACGCGCGCCAGGACCCGCTCCAGGTTCGACTTGGCAAAGTCTCTCAGGTCGGTGCCGTCCATGCTGCCGGTCTCCGAGATCAGGCCAACGATCATCAGGTAGTTGCGGGTGGATTTGACGACGTTCACACCTTGATCCCTCACCATGTCGGGAAGGCTCGACAGGCTGGACTGCACCTTGTTCTGAACCTGGGACCACGCGACGTCCGGGTTCGTGCCCGGGGCAAAGGTCAGCTCGATGCGCGATCCGCCCGCGGAATCGCTCGATGCGGACATGTACAGCAGCCTGTCCAGCCCGGTCAGCCTCTGCTCGATGACCTGGGTCACACTGTTTTCAACGGTTTCTGCCGAGGACCCCGGATAGGAAGTGTAGATGGTGATGGAAGGCGGGGCCATCTCGGGGTACTGTGAGATGGGCAGGCCGTAGATCGCAAGCATTCCTGCTGCCATGATGATGATGGCGATGACCCATGCGAAGACCGGGCGGTCGAGAAAGAACTTTGAAAGCATAGTGTCGCCCCTCTCTTCAGTTCGAGGCCGCGGCCGGAGAGTCCGCTGCTTGTACCACGGGGTGCTCATCCCCGCCTGAGGGGATCGCCTTGACCTGCATGCCCGGCCTCACCTTGAGCGCACCCTCGACGATGACCCGGTCTCCGGCTGAGAGGCCGGAGGCGACGATCCACTTGTTGCCCATGGCCCGGTCGATCTCGATCTGGCGCTGCCTCACAAACCCGTCCCCGTCCACGACCAGCGCCAGCGCGTTACCCTTGGGGTCGCGCGACACGGCGTTCTGGGGGATCAGGATGGCCTGCTTGGCGACGCCCTCACGCACCACGGCGCGCACGAACATGCCCGGCAGCAGGACGTCGCCGGGGTTGGGAAACATTGCCCGCAGGGTGACCGTTCCGGTGGTGGGGTCGACTGTCACGTCGCGGAACTCCAGGGTTCCGTCGAGAGGATATTTGGAGCCGTCCTCCAGGATGAGCCCGACCTTTTTCTGGCTCTCTCCTTCGACAGTGAGACTGCCGCTTTCGATCCGGTGCTTCAGCCGGAGCAGGTCGGTGGTGGACTGGGGAACGTCCACGTAGATCGGGTCGAACTGCTGAATAGTGGCCAGCGGCACGGGCTGGCTCACGGTCGCCAGTGCCCCTTCGGTCATGTTGGATTTGCCGATCCGGCCTGAGATCGGGGCTGTGACCCGGGTATAGCCCAGGCTGATCCGGGCCGATTCCACCGCTGCCTCCCAATAGGCGACCTCTGCCTGTGCCTGGTGGAAGGCCGAGTCGACATCGTCGAAATCCTGCTGGCTCACCGCTCCGCCGGCAAGCAGTTCCCGATACCGCTCTGCCCGTGACTTCAGGGCGGGAAGGTTTGCCTGGGCACGGGCGAGCGAGGCCGCCGCGCTGTCGTACGTCGCCCGGAATGGCGCGGGATCGATCTGGTAGAGAAGCCGGCCCTCCTTCACGAAAGAGCCCTCTTTGAAATGACGTTTCTTGATGATGCCGCTCACCTGGGGCCGGATCTCGGCGATCAGGTGTGGAGAGGTGCGGCCCGGCAGCTCGGTGGTCAGCTCGATCCGCTGTTCCTTGACCTCGACGGTAACCACCTCGGGCGGGGGCGGTGAAGTTTGTGCCTGCTTCTGATCGCATGCGCCGAGCAGCAGGGTGAACATCACAATGGTCAGAATACGCAGCCGAAAAATCCGGATGGGTTCAGCGCAGGATTTCATCACATTCCTCCTATGTTCTTTCTGGGTTGCATGCTCCCGTAAACCCGGGCTCACATGGTGCATGGTCAGTCCACCAGGCCTTTGAGCAGGATATCGAGGATCGCGTCGGGATCTTCCGGCGAGGTTCGGCTCTCGGGCTCATCGAGCCACCGGAAGAGAAAGGCTGTGCTGATCGCGTCGAGCGCGACGGCGAGCACGTGGGGATCGGCGATTCTCCTGAACAGGTTTTTCCGCATCCCGCTCTCGAAAACGTTGGCGATGGCCTTGAGAGACTCCTCGTGGCGCTGCCTGATCCGGTCGTTCAGCTCCGCCATGAGGTTGAAGCTCTCTCCGTATTTCTCGGAGAAGTAGAGCCGGATTACGGGGACATGTACACGGAAGATCTCGCCCTTGACCCTGATATAATTCCTCAGGCAGTCCACCTCGCAGTCGTGCTCCCCGATCGCCGCGACAATAGCCGCATGGAACGCGTCGGTCTTTTCAAGGATAAGGGCCTTGTAGAGATCCTCCTTGTTTCTGAAGAACTTATACAGGGTGCCGATGGCGAACTCGGCCTTCGAGGCGATCTCATGCATGGTGACGTTGTGATAGCCTTTCTCCGAGAACAGGCTCAAGGCGGCCTCCAGCATATCCTGCCGCTGCCGGGCCTTCTCCCTTTCACGCCGGGAAGGCCGCTTCTTGTGCCTCACAAGATATTCGTTCTGCATGTGATTTCCTCAAGAAACATATCGCAGAAAATGAACGCGATGTCATTTCATAGAATAGAGTGTCACTCCAGTCAAGATTCTTTTGATAATATTCAGAAAGGCTGCAACGGGTGCACAGGATACCTGAGCTCGGGCCGGCTGAACAGTCGTCTGAGGAACGGCGACACCGGTCAGGCCCCAGGCATGAAGCGGTTTGAGCAGGTATCGGGGCCATGCAGAGTTTCAGCGGTAATACTTCCTTGATTTTATGGGAAGAAATGAATACAATTACAGGGAAATTGAAATGATTGATGGCAACGTCCAGCGTTTGGTGCCGGGATGGGTCAAGAAGGGACCGGAGTCTGCTCAAGGCATCGTGTGCCTCGGCAGAAAATGGTCGTTTTCCCTGGATGGAGTCGTATGCGGAGAATGGGTTTCTCGCAGTATGTTATGTCGTGCATGCCCGCCGACGGTCTTGGCTGGACGAAGCGGGATCAGAATGGTGCAACGCGGCCGATGTCCTGCTTTCCGTGTGTAAAGTGTGTTCAACTGTT
Organism: Deltaproteobacteria bacterium; assembly: GCA_018436855.1. Lineage (GTDB taxonomy): Bacteria > Desulfobacterota > Desulfomonilia > UBA1062 > UBA1062 > Phosphitivorax. Next base: position 14,753 of record JAHDKO010000081.1, read on the forward strand.
CGGTCCTCTGCATGCTGTTTTTTTCAGGGGCGGATTGATATGCGCCGGTGTGGATATATTCGCTGCTGGCAGAGATGGTGCCGGATAACGGCGATATCGAAAACTGCAGCCGGGAGCGATCACTGCTGAAGAGCACGTGACTACTGGATGTTCCATCTTTCCAATGTTTTCAACTATGTATTGGAGGGTTAAGATGATGAACGAGAGTGATGCAGGTTTCATCGAGGATGATTTGGATCATCCGTTCGAGCCGGGTATGGCCAAGTTGAAAAAGAGGTCAAAAAGCCAAAGCACGCGAAGAGAGAAAATAGTAGAAAGGGCGAGCACTGTTTTCTGGAAAAAAGGTTACAGCGGCGCTTCGATGAGAGACATAGCCAAGGCCTGTAAGTGCAAGCCGGCTAATATTTATAATTTTTTCAACAGCAAGGAAGAGATACTGTTCGAGTTTCTTTGTGCCCAGAGCATGCACCTGCTCGAAATGATCAGACACTTCGAGCATGACAGGACCAGCAAGGCCAGTGAGCAGCTACAGGAATTTATCTGCATCCATGTCAGACATGTGCTGAGTTACCGGAAGACCTCCCACTTTTTGTTTGATACAGGCCTGGAAAGGCTCTCCAAGGCCAACCGCCAAAAGGTAATAAATTATCGGGATCGTTATGACCGGATCCTCGCAGGGATCATCCAGAGGGGGATCGAGGCAGGGGAGTTTTGTGAAACTGATGCCAGGCTGGCCGGCCGGAACATCGCTTCCATGATTACTCGCACCATCATCTGGTATTCGCCCGGAGGGCAACTATCTGTTGACGATATTGCCCGGTCCTTGTTCGAATTTTCGGTCAATGGTCTGAAAAGGAAATAAAATTCATGACGACTCGGGAAGGTTCGCACAACGCATTCTGAAGGAGAGCGAGTGTCTGTCCGACCGAGATCTTTTGTCGTTCCCTATTCTCTGGGCGAGAAACTTTGCTTGTATGGGAGCAGGGAGGATCCCGCCCATATTCCCCCGGTTACTCTCTGCCGTTAATCCAGATATATCTATCGACAGAAGTAATAATTTATTAGAATAATCGAAGCCATAGAGAAGAAGAATAGAAGTACGGCATATTTTTAATAACTTGACATGCCCGCTATAATAAATTAAATGATAATAAACGAACGTTAATACAGTTAACGAACGTTCATACAAATGCACAGGGGGCGGGATAGTATTTTTTCATTCTCACTCAGTCGCGACAGGGTATGAGTTTACGATCAATCCCGCCGATCGGAACGGGAATGCCGTTCCGACGAAGACACGGAATGTAACCGGGCCGGAACTGGGATTCGTGCCCACCGAGCGCCTCTTTCGTCAAAGGCTTGACAGCGGGAATAGAGTTCTGGACGGGCTAAAGCTGAAATGATGGAAGATGGAGCGGTAGTTACACTGAACGACGGCCTGAGCAGAAAAATGATCGAAAGATATTTATCATCTTGGCAACAGGGCTCACATCTTATTGGAAGCAGTAGCAAGCATATCAGAAATATTTTCGTGGAAGCAGTATGATTGGCAACTGTATTGAATCCCGGATAATCCGCCTGACAATCTATCGTGGAGCCATTGCGGGCAGAGGCATGAGTTGGCGGCACGCGGCTCCTCTTCACATCGAGACTCTGTTTCGGGTTCGTGCTGCTCCTGCTCCCGAAGGAGCATGCGTGGGAAAGAATAATCTGCAAAAAAAAGATGCAACAAGGATCATTCAGAAAACGCATCTGCTGGATCTCTCAGAGGACCGGAACACAGGGTTTTCATGCGAAGAATTGGTGATCATCAGTACCAGAGGGAGGAGCGAGGTATAAGGTAATCATGGGTTAAATGAGGTACCGGGAGGGTATTCGGGTATTTGTCCTATGCCGTGCGGCGAGAGCCGGGAGGGTATGCAGGGGCGATATCCGGGCTTCAAGCTATGGGAGAGAAAGGGTGCCCGGTATCCGGCGGATCTCCCAACAACTTCAGATATCTTGGCGGGGAATAGGAACCCGCCGGGAGGTACAAACAAATTAAAGGGGGAATTTACGTATGCAGAAATTCTGGGCTTGTCTTTTGACAATTGGTTTTGTCTTTGTCCTTTCCGCTCCGGCACCGGCTGCC
>JAHDKO010000172.1 GCA_018436855.1 Deltaproteobacteria bacterium
ACGCGACGTGATCCGGGAGGTCATCCTGGAGGAAAAGGCCGATCTCCTGGTGATCGGCCACGAGCAGAGGACGTTCTTCGAGCGCTTCATCTTCAACGGAGAGGTGGAGAAGCACGTCGGGCGCATCAGGGAGAACATCGACCTCGACGTGATCGTCGTCGAGTAGCGGCCGAAGCCCCAACTCCAAATCCCCATACGGATTGTGCGGCACGGTCACCGACTCGAGCGACGTGTTGCCGGAAGAGTCCCTGGCCTCGAAGAGAAGGGGACGAGTCAGATTCTTTCAGTCAAGGGATTCCGGTATTTCTGCCGGATGGTGAAAATGGCTCAGCAGGGTCACGGGTACTGTTCGTGGAGGTGCACGAACTCCGCGCCCTCGTCATGCGGCCCTGTCAATGCCGACTTAAAATGTCCCCTTTTTGCCGGAATAAAATGTCCCCTGATTGCCGGTATCGCACTGATGTATTCTCATGCAGTGCTGCGACCCGATCCGACAACTCGAATCTGATCAGACAAAGACTTCGGAAAAGCTATCGGCTATCGGACCAGATCGTGCCGCCGCGGCACAACGTCCGGCCGAGTAAACACCCGAAGCACGATTTTGCGACACATCTCTGTCGCCTTGGCCTTCCAGCAGATGAATAACAGGAGTAAAGATAACGTTCTCTATTTCAGCGACCGCCCGAATGCGAGCAGAAAGGAGGGCATCTTGAAGGGCGCACCTGGCGAGAAGATAACCAAAAATCTGCCGGCAGATACACAGCAGTACCAGAAAGACCTTGTTACCGGATTGATGCAGGTGGTTTATTATACTGAGATCAGACATAGGGAGAGACAACATGAAGGATTTCGCACTATTCAAAATGAAAAAGCATTTTTATGAACGGATGGGGCTGCCTCAGATCCACTTCCCTGTACCCGTGGACGAGCTGGTGCGAATATCAATGACAGTCGATATTGATCTTCCCGTGCTGCTCTACTGGCTCCAGGAATACAGTGCGCACAATCCTGACAAGTGGCTGGACGAGGAACACGCCATGTATCGTCTCGCCGAGATCCTCGCTCCGGAAGATGACCGGGAGACTGCCTTGGTCGAGGGTGACTCATGGTCTTTTCTTCTTTCGCCCGTGGACCTGAGTAAGGAGATCATCACCATCCAACGCCGGGACAGGCTCCTGGCAGCAATGCAGCCCCTTGATGACGGGAGTCTTAAGGCAAGTGTCTACAGGCCTCTTGACGCAAAGTCCTGCTCATACCTTGTGAGCCTTGGGGTGAGGCCGGATCCTGAACACGGTGTCTTTATGCGGGAAAATAACTGGGAGTATGCACTCGATAGCTCAGCCGGTATGGGCAACATGTATGCATCAGAGGCAGGAGAAGCATATCTGTCCTACTGGCAGTTTGGGGTTGGGATAACCTCAGACAAGAAACCCGTGTCTCCCTGGGTTGGCATGCGCACACTCACTCCCCTGCCGGTGAACATTACAGAAAGACAGGTCGGGGTCTGGTACGTGAACCATAAAGGATGTCTGTGATGGATCTGCTCGAAAGATTTCAAGGCTCTCTTCTGGGGCTTGCGGTCGGTGATGCAGTGGACACAACGCTTAAGTTCAGGCCCCGAGGATCTTTTGAGCCCATTACCGATATGATCGGAGGAGGCCCGTTCGACTTGGAGGCGGGCCAGTGGACCGACGACACCTCGATGGCGCTGTGCCTTGCAGAGAGTCTCATCGAAAAGAAAGGCTTCGACCCGTACGACCAGATGAAAAAGTACCTGCTGTGGTACCTCATCGGCTATATGAGCAGCACGGGAACCTGCTTTGACATCGGCGGCACGACCAAGGCGGCGCTCGAAGCGTTCGAAAGGACCGGGGAGCCCTTCAGCGGGCCCACCAATCCCCGCAGCTCCGGCAACGGCTCGCTCATGCGCCTGGCGCCGGTGCCCATGTTCTTCTTTCCGGACAGGGAAGCAATGATCTTCTACGCGGGCGAGAGCTCCCGAACCACTCACGGCTCCTAGGCGTGCATCGACGCCTGCCGCCTCTTCGCATCCATCCTCTTCAACGCCTTCTCGGGCATGGACAAGGAGCGGGTGCTCTTCGATCATGACCCGGCGATAGTACAGTTACCCGCTATCAGGGAGATAGCAAGAGGTGCATACTGGGATAAAACTGAGGATCAGATCCAAGGAAGTGGTTATGTGGTTAAGAGCTTGGAGGCAGCCCTCTGGTGTTTTCACACGACCGGCAGCTTCAAGGATGCAGTGCTCAAGGCAGTTAATTTTGGTGAAGATGCTGACACAACAGCTGCAATCTGCGGTCAATTATCGGGAGCTTCATATGGAATATCAAGCATCCCTTCCAACTGTCTGAAACAGATGGTGATGGCTGACAGGATAAAAATGCTTGCAATGAATCTGAATCCGAAGGTGAAGTGTCAAAATCTTTGATAAGAAGATATTATGCCAGACAAACTGTTTAAAGCGATATAATGGCAAACGATCAGTACTTGACATTTTCTCTCATAAGCAGGATTAAAACTGTATGTATTCAAGCAGTTAAAATTATGTTTGGAAAATTCAACTGGGGATTTCGTATGGCAGACCTTGTTCCTGTGATCGATGTGTTCGCCGGTCCTGGAGGACTGAGCGAGGGCTTCTCAGCCTTAGGCAGGCGTGAAGGAAAGCCATTCTTTCAAATTGCCCTCTCAATCGAAAAAGATATTTTTGCTTTTCAGACCCTGCTACTGAGATCATTTTTCAGGCAGTTTCCGCAAGGTGAAGCACCTGATGAGTATTATTCTGTCCTGCGAGGCGAAATAACACTTAAGGATCTGTTTCTACAGGCTGAGAAGGAATATGTCCATTTTCTGGAAGATGCAAAAAACGCAGTCTGGCATGCAGCCTTAGGTAGCGGTCCAGATTTCGATGAGGAACTTGACGCAAGGATAAAGAACGCCATTGGAAATAAATCCACGTGGGTTCTCATAGGCGGACCTCCATGCCAAGCCTATTCAATAATAGGCCGAGCCAGGAATTCCGGGAATAATAATTACGACCCGGCTACTGATGGAAGAACGCACCTGTACAAAGAATACCTGAAAATTCTGGCCAAGCATAAACCTTCAGTGTTCCTTATGGAGAATGTTAAAGGGATTCTTTCATCCAAGCTGAATGGCGAAAATATAATACATAAAATAATCTATGATTTGGAAAATCCATCCAGAGTTACTGAAGTCCATGATAATGTTAACTATAAGATATTCTCTCTTGTAAGACATGAAGAAGATGACGGGATTAATCGTCCAAAGCTAAAACCCATGGATTTTGTTATTGAATGTGAAAATTATGGCATCCCCCAGAAACGTCACAGGGTTATCCTTCTTGGCATAAGAGAGGATCTGTACAGCTCTCATCCTGGAATTCTGGAGGAAAAAAGGCAATACAGTGTTGAAGATATTATTAAAGATATGCCTGCATTAAGAAGCGGTTTAAGCAGAGAAAAGGATCACGGAACCTTATGGCGAAGAAGGGTAAAGCAGGCATTCTATAAGAAGTGGCTGTATGATACCAGAAGAATTGCAACCGATGATGTCTATCATGAAATCAGGAAAATAATAAGCACACTGAATATCCCGAAAGCTGATCGTGGAGGCGACTTTATTCCCCGATGCCCTGCAGTAACTGATGATCTCTCCTGGTGGTATATAGATCCCAGAATAGGCGGTGTCTGTAATCATTTTTCTAAATCACACATGATAAAAGACATACACAGATACATGTATGTCTCATGCTTCGGACAAGTTCATGGAAGATCACCGAAGCTGAGCGAATTTCCACCAGATCTTCTCCCGAATCATAAGAATGCAGAATCAGGACATTTTGATGATAGATTTCGTGTACAGGTCTGGAAAAAGCCTTCTACCACTGTGACGAGCCATCTTTCTAAAGACGGCCACTATTTTATTCACCCTGATCCTGCTCAGTGCAGGAGCCTTACTGTGAGAGAAGCAGCAAGGCTGCAGACGTTCCCTGACAACTATTATTTTTGCGGAGGCAGAAGGCAACAGTATTCCCAAGTCGGTAATGCTGTTCCTCCCCTTCTCGCGTTTGATATTGCACATATCATTAAGAATTATCTGGAAAATACTCTATGACAGATCGAATATCAAAAGAATATCGCAGCTGGAACATGTCCCGGATCAGATCGAAGGACACGAAACCCGAAAGAGTTGTGCGGTCTCTGTTGCACAGTATGGGATACCGTTTCCGCCTGCACAGGAAAGATCTGCCCGGATCTCCTGATATTGTTCTCCCCAAGTACAAGACTGTTATCTTTGTTCATGGATGCTTCTGGCATCGACATGAAGGATGCCCCTATGCATACGTGCCAGCAAGCAGAACGGATTTCTGGCATAAAAAATTCCAAAATAATATCAAGAGAGACGCTGAGAATCTGAAGAACCTCTCCATACAGGGATGGAAAGCCGAAATAATCTGGGAATGTCAGACCAGAGATCTTGAGCTTCTCAGAGAAAGGATAAGAAAAATATTTGCAAGCCACTAAAAAAATATAGTATATAGATAAATTCTTTAGTGGAGTTTTTATCATGAAGAAATCTAGCATCGGCACTATATCTGCATTACTTATGAACAGGTTCCCTTTTCTTTCAAGGATATACCTTAAGCATGATAATACCATTGAACCTTTGCCATCATATCTCAGCCTCCTTCTGGCCGTGATGCTTTCTCCTTTTGAATCGCCCGTCTGCTTTGTTCTCCCCCGTCGGGGAGAGCTGGCAAGGATTATCGCCGTATTACATGGAATGACCTGTTTTGCCATGCATTATGAAAAACTGGCGTTCGAATATACGAAGAAAAACTTCAAAATAAACCAACGAGTACGTGTTAATCCAAGCGGGCATGTTTACAACTTTGGCGGGCTGGCAGAGAATTATAATGGCTTTTTCTGGCTTTGTCCGCTTGAAGGAAGCAGTAACTGGAAAAAGAGTTTCCCCGTTTCAGAAATTGTACGACTGGAGCCAACAGACAGAAAACGGCCTATTGGCAAACTCAATACGAATCTGCTTGCTCCCGAGATGGCACCCATAGATTATTTGCTGGACATCAGGACTTATGGAAACCAGGGATTAATGGACAATGAAACATTGCTCCTTGATGTTCAGTCAGAGTTTAAGAACTTTGTTGAAACTTCTGTACTTTTTAGCAGTACAAAAAAGGATATGCAGTCTCTGTCGCTTCTCGGTGACGCCTGTACGAGCACGCCATCAATTAAGGGGTTATTATCCTTTGGGGAAATAAGGCAGCCCGATAATGGCAAAGGAAACTGGCTGGTCAAATGGAATGAACTGAACATCGAGGGGGAACCTCTTGTTGCAGTAACTTATTCTCCTGAAATTATCTCAGACTACTGTTATTTCATAAAGGCACAATCCAAGCTCATAGTTATAAATGGACTTTCAAGGATAAAAAGCCTTCAGTTTTTTGATGACATGGCCCAATCACAGAAAATCATACTGTTTGCAGATCATGATGAAGAAAAAATGATTGCAGATTTAGGTAACAGGGGCTGCAGATTCTGGTGGCTCACAGGAGAAGAACTGTTAGGTGATGGAAAAGAAGAGTTTTATAACAGGGGCACCTTTGGTTCCGTTGCACAGTGGACTATGAACTATGATCAGCTGATACTTGAAGCAGAGCCGTGCGATAATCCGAAGCTGGATGAAGTTTTTCTCAGATTATGCAAAATGAACAAATCGGAAAACGGGAGCAATGATGGATCATTTACAAGACTCATTTCCCGCATATGGAGAATGTTCAATGATGCCTGCACATTATTCATAACTCCAGCAGATGAAGAACGACGACAGGCCATAAGGAACATTGATGAAATCACGACAGATCTCTTAAGAAACAGCGCCTGGTTTCCTCCGGATATTCTTAATGATCTTAAAGAAGCGGCAGAAATATTAAGAGAATGTTATTCTTCAGGAACCGATCTGGGTATAAGCAAGGGAGCAGCCCTGAAGCGAGTTGTTGAGGAAGCACAGGATAAAAGATTGAGAGTCGCTTGGTTGGTCCGGAATGAAAACAGAGTCAATGTCCTCCGTGAATGGTTTGAATCAGCCGGATACATAACTGAACAGCTGTTCTCCCCCAGAACATTACCTGACGATGACTTTTTTGATAAAGTGATATTTCTGTCATGGCCAACAGGGGATACTATGCAGAAGGTTGCATCAAAACTCGTTGCACCGAAAATAACCCTGATCGGCTATCAATGCGAGCGTCATTGGCTGAAACAGTGCCGCAACCGTCTGTGTCGCCATCCACATACAGCTTCATTAACCAGAGCGGAAAAGAATAAGCTTCTTTGCATTGAATCAGACATCTTACCTGCAGATTATTACGATAATGCACCGGTGCTTGATCCACCACCAAAGGAACATGATTTCGATATATGGAGTTTTGAATCAAAAATCCGTTCCGCAAGAATTGGGCTTGCGGCCAGACCTACTGATGCTACAGAAACTGTTCCGGCACATTATATCCGTTTCTCCGGTGATTACTATGCATTTCTCACCGAAACCCATAAATTGCCAGTAGCAACTGATCTTGTTTCAAACCGAAAGAATACAGTACAAAGGCTTCCAGAAAGGACAATCTTTGATATAAGGACAGGCGATTTCATTGTATTCCCCGGATCAGGAGACAGGGAACTTTTACATGAAGTTGCTGACAGACTGCTCGGGTCCGAGGCAATGGAACTGCGACGCACTGCACACCTTTGGAAGGAAGCACTGCTGGCAAGCAAGATGACACCTGATCAATTTGCCCGGAAAGCACGTTATTATAAACGGCCACGTCATATAATGACCATACGGAACTGGTTTGCTGATTCATCGCAGATTGGCCCCAGGGAAAAAGAGGATCTCAGACTGATTGCATATATAACTGAGAATGAACTCCTGGATAGGAATATTGATGAAGTAAGAGCTGCAATCGAAAGGCTCTGGGGGGCTCACCAGAGTGCCGGTGTACAAGTACGAGACCGGCTGCTGGGTCTCCTTCCCGGAGTAGTAGATCAGGTAGAGGAAAATGGAACACAGATTGATCTTGAAGAACTGGGGTCTGCATGGATTGTACATGTTGAGTCAATAGCACAGAGTGCAGAACCACGAGGGAGGTCAGAAGTTAACAGGTTATTTGTTGAACGGATGAACCATTAATCGGCCTAAAGATTGGATTAATTATGGCTACGATGCTCCCGAGAGAATACGACAGTTCAACTGTCAGTTCAGCGGAGAGGAAACTGTTTGAGTTGCTGAAGCATGATCCGGATACAGCAGACTGGATCGTACTGCATTCGCTTGGCCTTTCAAGACGTGGAATGAAACCATATGGCGAAATTGACTTTGTTGTCCTGATCCCCTCTGGAGGAATTTTCTGCCTCGAAGTAAAAGGTGGTGGCATATCATGCAGCGGTGGAATATGGGAGGTCACCAATCGCGAAGGGAAAACAGAAAAACTTAAGCGCAGCCCTTTCATGCAGGCACGCGAAGGCATGTTCGCCTTAAGGAAAGCATTGCTCCACCATATGCCGAGAGTAGTTCAGGAGAAACTAGTTTTCGGCTATGCGGTAGTTTTCCCCGACATAATATTTAATAAGGAATCAACGGAATGGGAAGCCTGGCAGGTAGTTGACCATGAAACCTTGAAGAAACCGATATCTGAAGCTTTAAAAAAATTATCTTTCAACATGAGGAATATACATAAAGCAGACAAGTCAGCAGAACCAGATGCTGTAACACTCAAAAAAGTACAGCAGGCCTTGAGACCCGATTTCGAAGTGGTCATTACCAGAGGCGTTCAGATTGAAAAAACTGAAGAACGTCTTCTCCGGCTCACGCATGAACAGTTCGACACATTAGATCTTCTCTCAGAAAACGAAAGGTGTCTGTTTGAAGGTGCTGCCGGCACTGGGAAGACAATGCTGGCACTGGAGTATGCCAGGCGATCGGCCCTCTCTGGAAAGCGCACTCTCCTTATCTGCTACAACAGAATCCTTGGCGACTGGTTAACAAGTCAGGTCATCGGATACAATCTTGGGGACAGGCTCACTGCAGGTCGATACTATAAAATATTACGAAACCTTATATCCAGATCTTCCTTTTCTTCGGAATTCAGCGATCACGAGAAATGCGATGAAACCAATGAGCTTTTCGGCAGCACTTATCCTTACTTTGGGCAACTGGCCATCGATGAACTTGATGATAAATTTGATGTCATCATAATGGATGAGGCACAAGATCTGATAAGGAGAGAAGTCCTTGACGTCGTGAACTGCTATCTTAAGGGGGGGTTAAAAAATGGCATTTGGGCTGCCTTTGGAGACTTTGAACGTCAGGCGATATATTGTCAGATAACCGGAGGCCAGATAAAAGCTCTTCTTAGAGAGTATGCATCCAGTTACGCCAAGGGAAAGCTTACCCTTAACTGTCGGAATACCAAGAACATAGGTGAAGAAACAGCTCTTCTGTCCGGGTTCAGATCTTCTCCCTGCAGAATGAGCAAAATACCGGGTCCCCCTGTGGACTATCGCTACTACAGTTCAAAAGAAAACGAGCGGGCAGTGCTTTATGAAACAATAACCCGGTTTATGGAAGAAGATGTAAGTCCTGAAGATATTGTTGTTCTGTCCAAACTCAAGTATGTAAATTCAGGTGTTTCAGGTATTGACGGCGGAAAGAAATTCCGCCTTGTTGAAATGAATAATCTTGCCAGCGAAAAGTCCCGTATTCCAGTTATTCCGTTCATAACTGCCCAAGCGTTTAAGGGAATGGAAAGCTCTGTCGTGATACTGTGTGATATTGACCAAGTCAGTGATGCCGATCAGTCTCTTCTATATGTAGCCATGTCTAGGGCTCGTTCTCAGCTGACGGTACTGCTGCATGAACAGACAAAAAAGATCATTTCTGAACGCATAGCGAAAAAGCTGAAGGAGGAGCTGTATCCCGCCCATGACTGAATCAGTCCATGTAAGATCAGAGATTTTGGAATTTCTGCATCGGGAACTTATAGGTCCTGATCCTAGCCCTGAATACAGGCAGTTCAACAATGGTGAAGAAATATTGCGACCACAGGACCCGCCCCGTCTCCGTTACAGTGCCGGAGTGCTGTTCCCTAAAGGCATAAGGGTGGAACAGGCTGAAACAGCAACTGATGATGAGTTGACAGATGATACAGGTGAAATTCCAGAGGGAGATGAACCGGATAATATAACATTTGGTGGAGGAGCAGGTGAAGCTGATGCCTCAACAGAACATGAGGTAAACCGTGCTAATGAATATCTCCCAAGTGCAATCGGTTTAACTGCTCTGGTTAGACTCCCTGATACGCTTAAAATTACTGTCCGAGCAAGCCATTATGAAAAGAAGAGCGCTCCTGGTCTTGGAAAACCTGGCAGAGATGGTAAGGATCAGGAACATTACTGGCGCAAACAGCTGAATCTTGAACCGGTTGAATTAAACGGGCAGATTTTTACTCAGGCGGACAAAAGTACCAGAGAAATCTCTCTTATTACAGGTAATCCTGATCTTAAGCTTGCACTTCATGTTTACAGCAGACCATATGCAAATGCAGTTAATCCTCAGCAGGACCGGATAATAACATTCACTCTAATCAACAGGACAGTCATGTCCGGAAACAGTCCCAAGGACACGGAATGCTTCTTTCAGTGCGGATTTACGGTAGAAGGCCATGGCGAGAAAAGAATTTGCTTCTTGGAGTACCCGGAAAGGGAAAGACGGGAAGATGATGAGGAAGAGCAGTCCCTTAAGCTGCTCTATCGCCACAGGAAAACCTTTGCAGTAGGGCATGGCTGTGCGGCATGGTGGCCAGAAAGTGAGAATGAGGCTGTAAATCAGATCAGAACGGATACTCTGCCCGCTTATGAAATCAGCCCTATCATGCCACGGGAAATTCCAGGTCTTAAGCTATCAATGCTGCAGTTGTCCGACATTAACGATCCAGAGTCGATACAGACCTGCCGACGCCTGGCCGATGAGTACCTGAATTGGATAGAACTGCAGGATGAGACCGTCAAAGGGCCTGATTTCCCCTTGGACCATCGTGGTGCAGCATTGAGACATATAGACATCTGCCGCAAGTGTCATTCAAGAATTACTGACGGTATTGAGCTGCTTTGTAATGACCCTGTATCGATGCAGGCATTTGCATGGATGAATGAGGCCATGCTCCAACAGCAGCTCCATTACGATCTAGTTGCGAATCATCGAAGGCGCTGGGTTGTCAAGTCAGGCGTGATGAATTTTGACAGTACTTATCATGAACCGGATATCAGCAATCCTCCAAAAGGCAAAGGCAGCTGGAGACCATTCCAGCTTGCATTCATCCTTATGAATCTTGCATCCATAGGGGACCGCAGAAGCCCTGACCGTTCAGTCGTAGACCTGATCTGGTTTCCTACTGGTGGCGGAAAGACAGAGGCATATCTTGGGCTGGCAGCATTCACAATTTTCGTCAGGAGACTTTCAGATCCAAATGATGCAGGGACAACAATTCTTATGAGATACACTTTACGCCTTCTTACAACACAGCAATTTCAGCGTGCAGCTTCACTTATCTGCGCTTCCGAAATAATCAGGGAAAGGTATTCTGACAGGATCGGAGAAACACCGATCTCAATCGGCCTGTGGGTTGGTGGAGATGTAACACCAAACAAACATTCCAATGCTGATCCACCAGGAGCAGTTCAGGCACATAACAAGCTGCTTACTGATGGGAAGCCAAATCCGTTTGTCATACTTACCTGCCCTTGGTGTGGTGCGGAAATGGGCCCTGTTACCATCAACAGAGGTGCATTCAGAACTCCAGGATACAGAATGCATCAGAGTAGAATTCTGTTCCGATGTGAAGATCGTGACTGCCATTTCAGCGGTCGACAAGGGCTGCCCATGCATGTTGTTGATGAGGCAATATACGAAGAACGTCCTACTCTGATCATAGGGACGGTGGATAAATTTGCAATGCTGCCCTGGAATGCGGATGCCCGCAGGCTCTTTGGACTTGATGACGAGACTCCGGTTTCACCTCCGGATCTTATTATCCAGGATGAGCTGCACCTGATCTCAGGTGCGCTTGGATCAATGGTGGGAATATATGAGACCACCATAGATGCTCTCTGCAGTCACAGATCCGGAGAAGAAGAGTTCCCGGCAAAAATAGTTGCCTCTACAGCAACCATTTGCCAGGCGCCCCAGCAGATCAGGTCACTCTATGCACGTGAAGCTTTTCTTTTCCCTCCGCAGGGTCTGCTGGCGGGAGATTCTTTCTTTGCAAAGGAAACCGATAAGGATGAAGAAGGTAAGCCTGTACCGGGAAGATTTTATGTTGGAGTATTCGGTTCAGCTCTTTCGTCACATGTGACAGCCCAGATACGAGTTATATCTGCTCTTCTTCAGGCAGTGAAGTGCATTCCTGTTTCGTCACAGAGTACCTTGGATCCATATTGGACGCTGATGGCATACTTTAACAGCCTTCGCGAACTCGGTCATGCAGCCACGCTGATAAGGGCTGACATCCGTGAGTATCTCAATGCAATGTGGGACAGGCTGAACATAAGAAAACCTGCAGCCGGCTCATCTGATCCGGATCGCAGACGTTTCATCAACAGAGATCTTGAGCTCACGAGCCGCATACAAAGCAGTGAGATAACAGATGTGCTTCAGCAATTGTTTAATTCTTATCCCGGAACACCCGATTGCTGGCCGGTTGATATATGCCTTGCGACAAACATGATACAGGTCGGTCTGGATGTGTCACGTCTTGGTTTGATGACTGTTACAGGCCAGCCGAAAACGAGCTCAGAGTACATTCAGGCTACCAGCCGGGTAGGAAGAGACAAAAGAGGACCCGGCCTTGTTGTTAATATTTATAACACTTCAAAACCACGTGACCGATCACACTACGAACACTTCCGATCATACCATCAGAGCATCTACCGCTGGGTAGAGCCGACCAGCGTGACACCATTTGCTGTTCCTGTTAGAGAACGCGCATTATTCTCACAGCTTATCACTTTGTCCAGATACTGGGGAAATAAGAATATACGAAGCACTCCCAAGCCGCCCCCGCAGGATGAACTTTTCCAGAAAATACGCAATGTAATTATTGGTCGTATACAGAAGGTTGATGAGGGTGAGATTATCATGGCTGATGATATGCTGAGTGAGCTGATGGATTCCTGGAAAAGAATTCAGCCTTCATTGTACGGCAAGTTCGGTCCGCCCCCGGAAGAAACTCCTCTTATCTATCCCAGCGGCACTGAACCTAGGACTGCATGGTCTAATCGTTCAAAGCCTGCGCCAACCTCCATGCGCAACGTTGATGCAACCTGTGATGCTGAAGTTATCGATCAGTTTCCCCAGACAGGAGATTAGATATGCCAGCACATAAACCAATCAGGCGAGGACAGCTCATATCTCCATTTGGTATCGGTGCAATGGTGGATTTTCCGAAAGATGAATCTCTCATGCCCGCAGGGCTGGACGCTTGGCAGCATGCCAAAGATGAATGTCCAAAGGAATCAGGTTGGCTTCTTGTTGAAGAACGTCTGCAGGCAAGACTGGGTGTCTCACATTTCCGCCTTCCTCCAGATCATAGAGAACCTGACAGAGGCAGCAGGTTCACAAACCTTAATGTTCCGTTTATACGGTTCCCCAGATGGCATTACTGCCCATTCTGCGGAGGAATGGAGTTACTTTCACTGTTTGAAGCTACCCGCGTGCATTGTGCAGGACGGCAGTATGACCAGCAGAGCTGCCATACAAAGAGAAGGCGCCCTTATCTTATACCTGTACGGTTTGTTGCCGTCTGTGAAAAGGGACATGTACAGGATTTCCCGTTTATGGAATGGCTCCATCGCGACAAGCCATGGGATCATACAGATCACAAGCTGCGTCTAAGGGCTGGCCGATCATCTGCAGGTCTTTCAGGCATTACGATAGAATGCACATGCGGAGAAAGACGTAATCTTGGAGATGTTTTCAGTTTTAATGAGATTACAGGAGGACCGCTCTCTAAAATTGGCTGCATGTGTAAAGGCTTGCAGCCTTGGCTGGGCGACGTGGACAGTTCACCAGGAGGATGCGGTGAACATCTTCGCGTTGTCCAGCGCGGAGCGGTCAATGTGTATTTTCCCTATGTTGTGAGTTCAATCTACCTACCCCTCTGGGCTGAACATGTCCGAAAAGAGGTTGTTGATGTACTCGAACAGCCCCACATATGGGGAATATTGTCTCAGCGCACCGTCAGCGGTCACATAGATCCGTCCATATGTAAAACCGTCGCAGAAATGACTGGTGTTGACGCTCATGATCTCGAAAAAGCTGCTCAGCGGAAAATGGAAGGCAAAACTGCTGCTGAATTCACTGATGCCTCCAGTGATGAAGAATCTTTCCGCAGGTCAGAATATATAGCCATTGGAGAGGGGAAGGTCGGCCCCAATACAGAGCTTTATGTGGAAATTTCAGATTTGTCAGAATATGATACAGATTTCTCCAAATACTTTTCCAAAATCTGCCTTGTACATAAATTGCGAGAAACCCGCGCACTGGTAGGTTTTACAAGAGTTCTGCCCCCTGATGGCAATCTTTCCAGTTCCAGGCTCAGACCCCTCAAGCTTGATCCGACAATTGACTGGCTTCCAGCCATAAAAGTATATGGAGAAGGAATATTCATCGAGCTTAATAACCATAACCTGAGAAAATGGCTCTTATCAGAACCAGACATCGGTTCCCGTCTGAAACCACTGATTGAGCATTATAACAATATCCGTACTGCCCGCCAGTTACCTCATCGCAAAATAACACCAAAATTTATCCTGCTGCATACGCTTGCGCACACCCTTATCAATCAATTAAGTTTTGACTGTGGATATGGCAGTGCTGCCCTTCGCGAAAGAATATATTGTGATTTTGATGACTTGAGTAATCCCATGCAGGGCATCCTGATCTATACAGCATCCGGAGATTCCGAAGGCACCATGGGGGGCCTTGTTCGTCAGGGCAAGCATGGTCGACTTGAAGCTTCTTTGCGTCGAGCAATAAGTCGAGCAGCTTGGTGCTCCTCTGATCCTGTGTGCATGGAAAGTACAGGGCAGGGTACTGACAGTGCCAACTTGGCAGCATGCCATGGTTGCTGTCTTTTACCTGAAACATCATGTGAAGAAGGTAATCGTCTTCTTGATCGTGCATTACTTATCGGAAAGGCTGACAAACCAAAGCTGGGTTATTTTTATGATCTTCTTTGACAATTTTGTCGATTCTGAAAATTCCCTCTTCACCAGATCAATAAAAAAACCGGGGTTCCCTGCGTGTGTGTTCGCAGCACCAGAAGCCAGGATTCACTCTTTGCAACAGAAATGCGGAAGCTGGATCGATGATTTCATTTCGGCCATAAAAGACCCGAATTTTTCGTTTGAAGGTTACTTGGGCGATTACCGCCAGTCTGCGGAGGTAATAGAATCTCTCTGATTTCGACCGGTAACGGCTATGGTTTCACTATGATAAGGAATACGCCACATGGCGAAAGCGTTTTGGCACTCAGAGAAGAAACAAGATGCAATAATAATATGATAACATTTATTTGCAAACTAACATCAGGTATGTTAGTTTGCAAAAATAAGTTATAAACGATCATGGAAAAACTTTCGCAGACATTTGCAAATTACGTCACTGATGTCACAGACCAATTAGTTGCCTGGGGCCAACCGGTGCCTGCACATCTTCCTCAATACCTGGCCCAGCGATACAGCCTTTTCGAGATTCTCATAGGCCGTAAAAAGTTCCTGGGGATTGTTCTCGAAGACGATTCCGATTTCAGACCGGCAGCATTCGAAAAACATGTGCGCCAACTCATGGCTTATGCTGTGAAGTTGGAGAGTTATTGCCTGATTGCCCGGGGTCTTCCCGGCTATGTACGTCATCGACTAGTTCAACGCGGGATCCCGTTCGTAGTACCCAACCTCCAGCTCTACTGGCCGGATCTGGGCCTGGCCGTCCAATCCAGAAAGGCGAAAAACGCCCCCGTGCCGGTGGATACTCTCAGCCCTGCGGCACAGGCAGTACTCATCTACGCCTTAAACGGCAATATGCCGGAGCCGGTTAGTTCCAGTGTTCTCGCAGCAAAGCTCGCCTATACATCCATGACCATGTCCCGCGCCCTTGATGAGATAGAGGCCAACAGCATTGGCCGGGTGGAGCGATACGGTCGAGCACGGCTTCTCGCTTTCCCGGAAGATCGGCAATCCCTGTGGAAGAAGGCCTTGCCGTTCATGCGATCCCCGGTACGAGAAACAGTGCGCATCAAAGAGGGCCTTCTGACGCCTGAATTACGCATCGTAGCCGGTGAACCGGCCCTGGCGGACATGAGCATGCTTGCACCCCCGAAGGAACCGGTTTATGCACTGGGGAGAAAGAATTGGAAAAAGATTGCCGGGAAAGTTGATAGAATCCCTGTAGAGGATGGAGGGACCTGCCGCGTGCAGTTATGGCGTTATGATCCCGCTCTGTTTTCCAAGGAGGGGAAGGTAGACGTTTTTTCACTCTATCTCAGTCTTTCCGAAGAAGATGATGAGCGCATTGAATCCGCCCTGCAGGAGATGATGGAAAAATTCGCATGGTCATAGGGCTGGATACATTTGCCGCTCACTTCGCAGCATACCAGGAGCACTATGTGCTCATAGGCGGTGCGGCCGCATGGCTGATTCTGGATGAAGCGGGGATTGACCCGCGCGCCACGAAGGATCTGGATATCGTGCTTTGCCTGGAAGCGCTGGACCGTGAGTTTGTCTCTGTGTTCTGGGACTTTATCCGGGCTGGCGGCTATCAGATCCAGGAAAAGAGCTCGGGAGCAAAAAACTTTTACCGTTTCCAGCGGCCGTCACGGCAGGGGTATCCAATCATGCTGGAGCTGTTTTCGCGGAAACCGGATGTGCTGACGATAGCCGATGGAAACCGCTTGACACTTATCCCCGTAGAGGAAGACATCTCCAGCCTCTCCGCCATTCTGCTGGATGAGGGCTATTATGACTTTATTCACCGGCACAAACGCGAGCTGGGGGGTGTTTCCATCGTCGACGAAGAATGCCTGATCCCACTCAAGGCCCGGGCCTGGTTGGACTTAACGCAGCGCAAAGCAGCTGGAGGAGATGTCGACAGCCGGAATATCAAAAAGCATAGAAACGATGTCCTGCGTCTTTATCAGGTCGTGAATCCTGGGCACCGCCTCGAATTACCCGGGACAATCCGCAGGGATCTGGCTGCATTTCTGAAGGCGGTTGAGCCCGAGCTGGATCAGCATCATCTGAGGCAGTTAGGTATCCAGGGCATCGGCGTTGCTGAGATATTCCAGACCTTGAGGGCTGTTTACGGACTCACAAAAGGATAAAATACATGCCCTTGAACAATGAACAGACTGTGCTCTCTCGGTTGGTGAAAGCTATTCTCAATGCCGCGGCGTATAATCCGGAGGTACAGGCAGCCCCTGCATGCATCCTGTGGCCGGATAAGGACAGGCAATGGGAGGCCGTGATTCCCAGGCTGCAAAAGGAGTTGCCTCAATTATATGTATGGTATCCCCATACTTCGCGAAACGTGCAGGAGCCTCTCCCTGATGGATGCAGCAATATTGGAGGGCAATGATTTGCTCACAGGAGCGCCTCAAGGTAGGGCTTCATGACCTTCTCCACCCTGCATATCCTGCTATAGTGCCAAATCTCGTCCATCGAGCATTTGTGCTGAGCCCTGCAGTCCTTTAGAGCCTCGAGCGCCACATCGATGCCGATCTTGTTTCGGTATTTAAAGCAGTCCGCAACTGTCTTGGCAGGGCTGTATACCCTCGCCTCCACTCCCTCGATGTCATGATGCTCAACCCCCTGGTCAAGGGCGTGCCCGGAAAATCGCACAAACCTGAGGGAAGGGTAATCAATCTTTGGAAGCTTTGCTTTTCTGTCGATTGCCATCCAGACCTCATGAGGAACGTGGAGGGTCAGGCCGTGAAAGCTCAATGCCGAGAGCAGGCACAGCACTCCCTGGGGTACTCGCTTCGCGGCCTCAGCAAAGGTGTGATGCTCGGTAGCCTGCATGTCGGGAAGGGTATAAAGCCCTCTGCCGATTCTTATTATCGCATTTTTCCGGAGAAGACGCTGCAGATATGTTCGGGGAATTGAAAGAGCGCGGAGGTCGCGAGGCCGGATGACCCCGTTTCTCCGAATAAGATCGAGCACCTTCTCGGGATAATCATTTTTCATGGAAGATATATTGTTACAAAAGGTCGGCATTTGTCAATATCTGCCGACCTAATGTAACACCAATCGCGCTGGATACCCGTAACCGACCGTGTCAGCATGGTGATTAATTGATGGAAAAAGCCACAATATCCTTGTGGCCCTAGCGTTGTAGATACGGCCCTGGCTCCTCAATCTCTCTCCTTGGCTGTTGGCTCTTCCAAATCATGTACAGCTTGAATCAATTTCCCAAATAGTATCTTTGGTTATGACAAAGATGTCATCAAGTCTTATCTGAGCTTGGTCTGTCAAAAAGTGTTTGCTGCCCTTTAAAAAAGCTTCAGCCTTGCCTTCCTGAAGGAAACAAAGTGCAAGTTTATAATTAATATTTTTCTTCACGCGTTTTACTTTTTTATAATCATTCACTATTTCATTAAAATCCATATTATCGCCCGTCAAGAAACAAAAATCGCAAGGGACATTCTTGTCCAAGGCTGGCAATACAGCCAGCCGGGAGTATGTTCCGTTGTTCGTGCTATAAGGTGTTCATTGCCCACGAGAATCTCCCCTCCTCAAATCAAAGAGAAGTCTTGAGAAAAGATATAATATCAGATAGGATCGTATCAGTTTTGGATAAAGGTTTTTGGCAGGTATTAAAACTGGAAATGGACAAACACGATTGACAGATGACAAGCTCGATTGTCATGTGGCAAACTCAATTGTAGAGTAACACTGGAGGAATAGCATATGTCAGGTTCGTTAAATAAGGTTATGTTGATCGGCCATCTCGGCAAGGACCCGGAGATGAGGTTCACTCCCAGCGGGAAGGCGGTAACGAATTTCACCATGGCGACCAACGAGGTGTGGCTGGATCAGAGCGGCGAGAAGCAGGAGCGCACCGAGTGGCACCGGGTCGTCACCTGGGGCAAGCTGGCCGAGAAC
>JAHDKO010000049.1 GCA_018436855.1 Deltaproteobacteria bacterium
ATATACCAGTGGGTGTGTAGTGCCTTTTTCATGATACCTCTCCTTTCTTTGGCGAGTTTAAGGAGAGGTATCGTGAGAAGGCTCAGGAATTGTTATTGAGTATTCAAGCCTTTCCGCCGCGATAGCGGCTTACTTGAACCATCGGTTCCAGCGGACGATCTACGGCCGACGCTGATCCAGCCGTTAAGTGTTACGAATCACTACCGGGAGGTTGCAGTGTCAGGTTGCGGATGTGAAATGGAAACGAGAAACGCTCGGGAGCGAAAGACGCTCATGATTGTTCTGGCCATTAACGCCTTCATGTTTATTTTTGAGCTGGTGCTTGGCCTGATTGCTGAATCCACGGGTCTTATCGCCGATTCCTTGGATATGTTCGCGGATGCTTCTGTTTACTCGATAAGCCTGTATGCCATTGGCAAGAGTGCGGCTCTCAAGGGTAATGCCGCCAAATTCAGTGGTGTTCTTCAATCGATCCTCGCCTTCTTAGTGCTCTTCGATGTTGTTCGGCGCTTCATGCTTGGCAGCGAACCCGTCAGCGCCCTTATGATGGTGGTCAAGGTATCGTGTCCGTCAAGGCAGATATCGCATTGTTTATTCAATCCAAGACAACGAACTGATAGTTCGGGTTGTCAAGGTCGCTCAACGAAAAGATGTCTATCGCTAAAAAACAGAATTATTAGAGGTGCCTTATATTTTGAATATACTTGTTCACTCGTCTCCGGATCGAAGCAACAGTTCATGCCGAAAAAGCGAAATGTGTCAGCACGCAAAACACACCCTTGCGTGAAAGCCGGCCGGGTTCGCCGACCGCTGATCTCCAGCGTTCGGTTCTCGAGATTATAACTATTCATGACATGGTCGATTCAATTGGCTACAAGAGCATCGGTAAGAAGGATATCCAAGAAAACGATGGGTATCAGCCAATTCAAAGCACTTTATCTCCAGTCGTTGCTGATCGCTCAACCTACTTCCTTGGTGAGTCGGAGGTAAATGCCGCATTTGAAGCCGACGAAATGCCAAGAATGAAACTGCCCTTTACAAGTTCAACATCTTGGATATATTTTTAGAAAGAGTATTTCACCTTAAGAAGGTGCGATACCGGCACACGGTGATGCCGGCTTTCCGTGACGCTCATCCGCGGCTGATGCGCACCCTTTTGCACCACAAAACACGGCAAAGGAGCGAGCTATGAAAAAGTTTGGCGCGGAGTTTATCGGGACATTCTGGCTGGTTCTCGGCGGATGCGGCAGTGCGGTGCTGGCCGCCACGTTCCCGGATACGGGCATCGGCTTTCTCGGCGTCGCGCTGGCCTTCGGCCTGACCGTGCTCACCATGGCGTTTGCCATCGGGCACATATCCGGCGCACACCTCAACCCGGCGGTGTCGGTCGGCCTGTGGGTGGCCGGCCGCTTCCCTGCAAAAGACCTGCTGCCCTACATCGTGGCCCAGGTGCTTGGCGGCATTGTCGCTGGCGGCGTCCTGTACCTCATCGCCAGCGGCGCGCCGGGATTCGACGTGGCGCAGGGCTTTGCCTCGAACGGCTACGGAGAGCATTCACCCGGCGGGTACGGCCTGTGGGCGGCGATGCTGACCGAAATCGTCATGACCATGATATTCCTCTTCGTCATCATCGGGTCAACCAGCAGGCTGGCTCCCCAGAGCTTCGCTCCGATCGCGATCGGGCTGTGCCTCACGCTCATTCACCTGATCAGCATCCCGGTCACCAACACCTCGGTGAATCCCGCGCGAAGCACCGGCGTGGCGATCTATGTGGGCGGCTGGGCGCTCGCGCAGCTGTGGCTCTTCTGGATCGCCCCGATCATCGGAGGCGCGCTGGGCGCCCTTGTCTACCGATTCGTCCGCAGTGACCGGGAATTCGAGACGGTTGCCCAGGCCGAGTAGCGATCTGTTCCGACTGACGGCCGGATTCTCCGGAGAATCGAAAGCCGGGGCTCCGGCCCTGCATCTCCACGCCTGCGCGCCTCAGAATTAAACAGATTGCCGGGCCGGGTCCGCGAGGCATAACCAATGGCGCCGGAGTGCGATAATGACATTTTCCCGATCCAGGGATTGTGTTGAGGCATGAAGCTGATTGTTTTCATTTCTGTGTTTTTCTGCGCTTCGGCAACCGCCTCATATGCGGGCGATACGCTCGAAGAATCGTCACAAAGCGGCCCGCAGCCGCTTTCATCGAGAAGCAAAGGCGCCCTTTTCGATCAGGATCGCTGGACGCTCCAGCTCGGAGCGGCCGTGATCACCTCGAACGCGATAGGCGATATCTCGATTGGCAAGGTTTCACGGGCCACAGGCCCGGCAGGCGGTGAAATGTATCTTCTCGGCGCGTCGTATACCCTTCGTGATTTTGACTGGGTTTTCCGGGACAGGCGGTTTCGTCCTCAGCTGGAGCTGCCCGTGGTGCTTGGCGTGGTGAACGAGCGGGGGCGAAACCCGTTTCTCGACTATAACGCCGGCATCACCTTGAGGTGGAAGGATTTTCCGTTCAACCGTGTGGTTTACACCAACCTCGAAAGCGGGATAGGGCTTTCCTATACCGAACACGTCCTGGCCATCGAGCGTAAGCGGCATATGCGCCGCGACAGATCGCACCTGAAGTTTTATTGGCCGATCCAGCTCATGCTGGCGCATCCGGAGCGAAAGCAGCATCAGCTGGTAGTGTTCATTCATCACCAGTCGGGCGGGCACGTTTTCGACATCGGAGGGTCCAATCTGATCGGGATCGGATATCGCTATGTTTTCAGCGAGCGCTGAAACGCAGGTATCGGCGTCATGAATCAATTGAAATCTCCGGAATATGCCGCAATCCCGTTGCTGCGCGGTGTAAAGGGGACACTGTAAAGGGGACAGATTTATTTTTCGCGACCATGTCACGATGGATGAGACGCGGGGAGACTGCCCGCGGAAAATGGATCGCGGGTTCCCGATATCTTGCGGCCTGGTAACAGGGCTGTAATAAAAAGGATATAAAGGGGGCGAGAGATGAAAACGTGTTTCGGAGCGGCCGCCATAATCTTCCTGGCCCTGCTGCCGTGTCATGCCGCAGGTGCGTCAGAGGGCGAGGGGCTTGGAGAGGGGCTGGTCGCGGAAGAGATCCGCGGGCTTTCAGACTCGTTTTTAACGCGCTTTAACAGCAACGACCCCGAGGGGATATCCGCGCTGTTTCATTTCCCTGCGCGCGGGTCCGACCAGGAGGCCGCGCGGGATAAATACGCCGTGATCAAGGCTTTTGAGCTCTGCTTTGCCGAGCTCGGGACCATCGAGCACTATCACCGGGAGCAACCTTCGAAGACAATATTCAATTTCGAGATAACCGGGGGCGGACTGCCGTGCCCGGGAACCGGCCCGGCGCCGGTTCCGCTGGTCTTTGCAGCCGGCTTTTCCAGGCTGAAGACCGGTTTTGTCACGATCAACTGGTGCAGGACTGCTTCCGGATGGGCGATCGGAAGCGTCGCGTTCGGCGTGCCCGAGTCCGACCCGGATGCACAGCAGGTGGTAAAGGGGCTGATGAAACAGACTATGCACTTCGTGAAGGAGCTGAGCGCTCCATGAGTTAAGGTTCACCGACGGTTTCTCCTCCCCGAGTTTTCGTGCACACGCTCACGGCAAAAGGCAAGGACGATCGTCCTTGCCTTTTCGTTTCTCCTGGCAGAGCTTTTAGATTTCCGGAGACAGCCAGGGACTTCCATCAAGCGGTTCGATATGATAAAGATGCAGCCTGGGACGCGACACCAGGGCGTCATTTTTTGTGATTCGATCATTCCGGGGATATTTATACGATTTTTGTCGATTAATTCTGAATAACGATCCATAATGCGAATTCATTATTGAAAACCATCCCCAAAATAGTTTACGCTCTCCCGATCGACAAACAACAAGGTGGGTACAGTTGGTTTTTGGTCTTATGCAAGGGTCAAGAGCACATTCCCTCCGGAAGCACTCGAGAAAACCCTCTCGGAAAGGAAACGCTGCATGAATAATATGAAGACAAGACTAGGTGGATGGGGTGCCGGAGCGCTGGTCTGGCTGTTCGGGTACGCGCCCCTGTGCTCAGCTCTCACCTTCACGCCGATCAACCGCGACCATGTCATTGAATCTGCAGCTTTGGTCACCGCAGAGGCCTACCCGAATGCAGACGTTGTCATGGTGGACAGCAGGCACTTCGTAGCCTATGAAGAGGACGGCACCTATGGAGAGTGGTACGACTCCTATGTGAAGATCCTCACCGAAAAGGGCAGGAGGAGGTATAAGAGCGTCACCTCCTCGTTCACCATTCCCTACAACACCACCGAGTTCCAGCTCGTGGAGGTCATCCGCCGTGACGGGACGGTCCAGAAGGTCGACATCGCCTCCAACTCGAGCGAGATGGTCGAGCAGTCGCAGATGGACGAGAACATCTACGATCCCAACAGCCGGATCCTGAGGGTGACCATCCCCGAGGTCGAGGTGGGCGATACCGTACACTTCATCGTGTACGACCGCTTCGACAAGGTTCGCATGACCGGCGTGTTCACCGACTATGCCCTTCTGGAGAGCGTCGACCCCATTAAGCGCTCCGAGTATACCGTGGTGGCTCCCAGGGGCATGCCGCTCAAGAGTATGGCGGTCAAGTCGGAGATCCCGGGCACCGTGAGCCACACGCAGGAGACCACCGAGGACGGCATCGTCTATACCTGGGTGGCCAAAGACGTGCCCCAGGCCTATGATGAGCCGCAGATGCCCAAGCTCTACACCCAGGTGCAGCGCCTCCTGGTCAGCACCATCCCCGACTGGGAGAGTGTGTCGCGATGGTACTGGGGCCTCTGCAAGCCGCACATCGAAGACACCACGCCCGAGATGGAAAAGACCGTGGAAGGCCTGATTTCGGGCATCGAAGAGCCCGGACGCCAGATCTCGGAGATCTTCCAATGGGTGTCGCAGCAGGTCAGGTATCTGGGCATCACCGTGGAAAAGGACGCCCCGGGGTATGAGCCGCACCCGGTCAAGATGACCTTCGAGCGGAGGGCCGGCATCTGCAGAGACAAGGCCGCCCTGCTCGTGTCCATGCTGCGCATCGCCGGGTTCGACGCCTATCCGGTGCTCATCATGAACGGGCCGAAAAAGGACCGTGAGGTCCCGCAGCCGCTGTTCAATCACGCGGTTTCCTGTATCCGCCTGGACGATGGGAACTATATCCTCATGGACGCCACGGACGAGAACACCACCGAGCTGTTCCCGGCCTATCTCAACGACCAGAGCTATCTCGTGGCCTCCCCCGAGGGAGAGACACTCCTCACGAGCCCCATCATCCCGGCCGAGCACAGCATGATGCGCATCGAGACCACCGGGAGCATCGACAGGGAAGGGACCCTGAAGGCCGATACCGTGTTCCGTTTCGACGGGTTCAACGACAACGCATACCGCACGTTTTTCTCACGGCTCTCGTTCGAGGAACGGCAGCAGTATATCGAGAAGATCATCATGAGGACCGCGCCCGGCGGTGTTCTCACCTCGTGCGAGATCCTGCCCCACAACATGCACGACACGTCCGAGCCCATCGTGGTCCGCGCCGGATTCGAGGTCAAGGAATGGGCTATACCGGGCAAGGAAGCGGTGATGCTTCCTCTGATCCGCTTCGGGAGGAGCGTGGGCATGGCCAATGTCCTCATCGGCAAGATGGGCCTGAAGACGCGGAAATATCCCTATGTCACCGAGGTGGCATGCGGCGTGCAGGAATCGCTCAGGATCGATCTGGGCGGCTCGGTGGGCGAGGTCATGAGTCTGCCGGATTTTGAGCCCATAGAGAACCACGGGACCGCCTGGAACATGGACGTGTCCGTTCAGGACAGGGTTCTGGCCATGGACAACGTCTTCAAGCTCAAGGTACCCGAATATTCGCCTGAGGAATACATCGAGCTTCAGGAGACCCTGAAGACCATCGAGGCGGATTCCCGGAAGATGCCCATTTTCTCGTCCGTTCCGTCTGCGCCGCTGGTTCAGCGCAAGGCGTGGTACTCGTCGTCCCAGGAGTATGAGCCGGACGCCCTCATCATGGACGAGGTCCATGAGTACGACGTGACCGACAACACCACCTGGACCGAGACCCGGCGCGTGAAGATGAAGGTGTTCACCTATGCCGGCGTGAAGAACTACAGTGATCTGCGCATCCACTTTAACCCGGTCCGCGAAAAAGTCGAGGTGACCAGCGCGGTGGTGACCTCTCCCGAAGGGGTGCAGACATCCATCCACGAGCAGGAGATCAACGTCATGGACGCAGACTGGGTGGCGGACGGCCCGAGGTATCCGGGGTCAAAGGTCATGGTGGTGAGCCTCCCGGGCGTGGATGAGGGAAGCGTCATCGACTACACCATCGTGCGCACCAAGACCGGGCAGCCCTTTTTCTCGATACACGGCGAGTCGTGTTATATCGACAACCAGCGAATAGACAAGCACATTCGCGAGCATCGGACCATCGTGGGACTGGATGGCGTGTTCCGGTACCACGAGCCCATCGAGAAGAAGACCGTGCGGATCCGCGTGCCCGAGGGTATGGCGCTCAAGACCTCTCCCTCTCAGGGGAGCGGCGGTCTGTATCCCGGTGCCGATCTCCCCGGAGAGGATATAACATTCAAGTCGTTCACCGAGGACGGCAAGCAGGTCTACGAGTTCAATGCCTCGCAGGTGCCGCCCGTGCTTGAGGAAGACTATCTCCCGCCGTGGTACAGTTTCAACCCGATGGTATTCGCATCATCGGGCGACTGGAAGAAATATGCGGCCCGGGTGCAGAAGCATCTGCTCGAAGCATCCTCTGCCGGCCATAAGGCCCGCAAGGCTGCACGGCTTCTCCTGAAAGAGGCGCACGGCGATTCCCGGAAGATCACGATCATCCGGGACTACGTGATTCGGGGCATCAAGTATATCCGGACCCCCTGGCACGAGATCCCGCTCGGGTATATCACCCCGGCGGATCAGGTGCTCGCGGAAGGGTATGGCAATTCCGCAGACCGCGCCGTGCTGCTCCATGCCATGCTGACCGAGGCGGGCTTCAAGCCCGAGTTTGTGCTGGCCTCGTGGGTGTCGTCCATCGGCAGCCTCCAGCAGCCTCTGCGAGACTATCCCGCGCCCCACTGGTTCAACGGGGTCCTCGTGAAGGTGATGACTGAAGACGGCCCGGTCTATCTCAACGACACCGACCAGTACGCCTCTTTGGGGAGTACCAGGTATTCCGGAAATCCGGGGCTCGTGCTCAAGACCGGTGAGTTCGAAGCGATCGAGCCGGTCTCCGAGGAGTACGCCGACCGCCGCGACACCGACATCGCCATCCGGCTCCTCGAAAACGGCGATATCGTTTTGACGCAGAAGCGGACCTATTATGGAGAGAACTTCTCCGCGTTCAGAAAGCAGTTCTCCGAGATGCCGCCCGAAGAGCGGAAGCGCTATCACGAGCAGGTGATCACTTCCATCAGCCATGCGGCACAGCCCTTCGGCGAGTATGTCACCCGATATGACGAGTACCCCGGAGTCGAGGAGCTGAGCGTGAAGATCGACTCGTACGCCGTGCGACAGGACAAGTATCTCTATCTCAAGGTGCCCGGGCTCATCAACATCCTGGAGGGTGTGACGAGCGATGAGAGGGAGAACCCCCTGTACCAGTCCGGCCCGCGGAACGCCCGGATCACGGTGGAGGTGACGCTGCCCGACGGCACCAAGGCCTGCGAGCTGCTCCCCCCGGACGGCTTCCGGGTGCGGATGGGCAACGGCGGCGGAGGAATCAGCATGAGAACCTCTGTGGACGGCTCGCAGAACGGAAAAGTCTGCGAGATCGTGCGCATCAGCCAGGATGTGGACATCGACCCGGTCATCGTGCCGCCGGCCGATTATCCCGAACTCCTGGACTCCCAGCGCGTCATCTCACACCCCAGGTCCAACCTGATTCTCGTGCGCATGAAATAGCGCGTCATGGATATTTCGCCGCGGGCAGGGATGATATTCCCGTCCGCGGCGAGCATGCTCGACTGAGATGATGCTTCCGGATCTGCTTCGGATGATTCTCCCTGCCTGCGACCGCTGACGGTACGAACTACAGGGCACGCCCCGGGCGGTTATGCTTTAAACAGCCGCGAACTGGCCTCGGCTGGAGAGTCCGCCTATTCATGCCCGATTTATGATTCTCCCGTGACCTGTCGATGAGAAAAGATGGCGTTTCTGGCGGCACCAGGCCGGAGGATGAAATGGAGTGGGTTTCGAGACACAAGATCATGTACCGGGTTCTTTCCGGCAATCGGATGGTGATGAGGAGGAGATAGTCCCTTGGAGAGGAGATCTTTCCCGAGAATACCCGTTCAGATGCATGCCCGGATCGAGATGACGGTCCATGGATTCTTCGGGCAGAACGATCCATCACATGAGCATGGCGTCTTCAGCTGCATGGTGACCTCCATAGATATCAGCCTGGGCGGTTTCAGCGTCAGGATCCTCCACTCTCCCCTGGATACGGGCATGAGCTTCAGCCCCGCACTGGCATACTTGCTCGTGGGCAGAGACATCACTGCCTTGTTCAAGGACGAGCGGGTCACGGTGGAAGGCAAGGTGGTGCGGGTGGACCCGGAAACCATGCTCATGGCGGTTGTCATCACCCGGGTTTCCGACATCGACAGGTGGCGGGAGCTCTGCAGTCAGGCAATCACTGGTATCATCTGAGATCTGTACCCCGTCGTTCTCCTGGCCGAGTGTCTTATCCGGGACCTTTCCGTTTTCCTCCACGGCGGAGAAGATTTTTTCAATGAGGAGCTCAAGCAGCTACCTCTATCTTCTTTTATCTTCTTTTCGCCCTCTTTCCCCGGTTGACCCGTATGTGAAAATGAACTATACCGACTAGTCAGTATGCTATGAATGAGGAGGGGGTTGTGAAAGGCTCCAGGGCGTCAGCCGGGGTCAGGAAGCAGCAGATACTCGCTGCGGCCAAACGCTGTTTCCAGCGCAAGGGCTATGCCCAGACCACGATTGACGAGATCGCAGCCGAATACGGCCTTTCCAAGGGCAGCATCTACTGGTACTATCCATCGAAGAAAGCGGTGCTCATCGACTTGTTCAGGGTGTTTGTCAAAGAGACCCTGAACAGGATTCTCACCGAGATCGAGAGCATCCGCTCTGCAAGAGAAAGAATCGTTGCCATTGGTGAACGCTTAGCCAGTTCCATGCAGGAAGACATCGAGCTCTACAGCGCGCTGATCGTGTTCTGGGAGAGCTCGTTTTTGGATGAATCCATCCGGGAGATGCTGCTGGACCAGTATCGCCTCTACGACCGGATCTTAACCGGGCTTCTCGATGAAGGTGAATGCGCCGGTGAGTTTGTCGTTCCGGACAAGAAGGCCTATGCCGCACTCATGATCGCCATGATGGAGGGGGTGATCGTCCGGCAGGTCCTGAGCAAGGACCTCGATCTGGAGGAGATTTGCCAAAACGTATCCGGCGTTGTGAACAGGCTCCTTCCGGAAACGAAACGCCAAACGGCGCAGGCGGGCCTTACGCACACCGGGAAGGACGGAAGATAATCACGCGTAGATCACGGGCAGGCCCTCAAAGGCCTGCCGGCGGAACAGCCGCCGTGCTCAAGATAGCTTTTTGCCGGATGTGGACGTAAGGTCCGACCGTTTTGATGCGAGGAGGGATCATGTTGAAAGACAGGCGCTTTCTGAAGAGAATTTCACTGGCGTGCATCGCCGTTCCCCTGGCGGGCGCGCTGGCATATCACGTATTTCTGCAGGGAGACGTCGGCGCTCTGCCGGCGGGGATTGCATACGGGAACGGACGGCTGGAGGCGACCGAGGTCGACATCGCCACCAAGACGCCCGGACGGCTCGCAGAGGTTCTTGTCGATGAGGGCGATCTCGTGGAAGAGGGCCGGATCGTGGCCAGGATGGACATCACATCCCTTGAGGCACAGCTCAGGCAGGCCGAGGCTGAAGTGACCCGGTTCAGGCAGGCGCGTCTGACCGCAATCTCCCGCACCGAGGGTGCACGGCTCAGGCTCGAGCTGGCCGACAAGGAGCTCAAGAGGTCGAAAGACCTCTATGACCGGGGAGTCATGCCGGAGCAGCAGTATGACCGCGACCGGTTGGCCCAGCAGACCCTTCAGGTGGAGTATGCGGCCGCGAAGTCGTCTGTTGCGGAGGTCGAGGCGGCGATCGCATCAGCCGTTGCACAGACCGAACGCCTGAATGCGGATATCAGCGACTGCATGCTGAAATGTCCCATCAAAGGGCCTGTCCTCATCCGCCTTGCCGAGCCCGGCGAGGTTCTGCCCGCAGGCGGCAAGGTCCTGACCGTCGTGAATATTCAGGACGTCTACATGAATGTTTTCCTCTCCGAGCGGGTGGCCGGAATGGTCCCGCTGGGCTCCGACGCAAAGGTCGTTCTGGACGCCATTCCGGACAGGCCGTTCGCGGCGAGGGTGGCCTATGTTTCGCAAAAGGCCCAGTTCACACCGAAAGAGGTGGAGGCTGCCGAAGAGCGTCAGAAGCTTGTTTTCCGGGTGACCGTGAGCTTGACCGAGTTTGACGATCCGCGCCTGAAACCCGGCATGCCCGGTGTGGCGTATGTACGTCTCGATCCTGCAGCCGGCTGGCCGGAGAGGCTCAAATGAGCGGACCCGCGGATGACCGCCGCGCCATAGCGCGGATCAAGGGCGTCGGACACCGCTACGGCGGCAAGGTCGCCCTGAACGGGATCGATCTCGACATCCCCGGCGGCTGCCAGGTCGGATTCATCGGTCCCGATGGAGTGGGGAAATCAACCCTGCTCGGCATCATCGCCGGCCAGAAAAAGATCCAGCGGGGTTCGATCTCGGTGCTGGGCGGCGACATGTGTTCCCGCATTCACCGCCACCGAGTCTGTTCCGACATCGCCTACATTCCCCAGGGCCTGGGCCAGAATCTCTATGCAACCCTTTCGGTTACCGAGAATGTCGATTTTTTCGGCCGTCTCTTCGGTTTTACTTCCACGGAACGACGGGAGCGCATACAGCGCCTCCTCGAGGCGACGAACCTCTCGCCCTTTGCGGACAGGCCCGCGGGACAGCTTTCCGGAGGCATGAAACAGAAGCTGGGCCTGTGCTGCGCCCTGATCCACGATCCGGAGTTGCTCATCATGGACGAGCCCACCACCGGGGTTGATCCGTTGTCCCGCCGGCAGTTCTGGGAGCTCATCAAGGACATGAGCGCGTACTGCGGGGGTATGAGCATTCTCATCGCAACCGCATACATGGAGGAGGCGGATCACCTTGACTGGTTGATCATGATGGAGGGAGGACGCGTCCTTGCCAGCGGGAGTCCCGCAGAATTGAAGGCAAGGACCGGCACGTCCGCCATCGAGGATTCCTACATCGCCCTGCTGCCTGAAGAGATGCGCTATGGCCATCGCGCATTCACGGCCCCGCCGCCCATACATTCCGATGACGGCTCCGCAATCGAGGCCAGCGGCCTCACCAAACGCTTCGGAGACTTCACGGCCGTGGACGATGTCTCCTTCTCCATCCCCCGGGGCGAGATCTTCGGCTTTGTGGGCTCCAACGGGTGCGGAAAGACCACGACCATGAAGATGCTCACCGGGCTTCTGCGACCGACCGAGGGCGAGGCCTTCCTTTTCGGGAGCCCGGTGGAGGCCGGGAGCATCGAGATCAAGAGACGCATCGGGTACATGTCGCAGACGTTTTCGCTCTACGGCGAGCTGACGGTCCGGCAGAACCTGGATATGCACGCCCATCTCTTCGATCTGCCCATGGACGAGGTGACGGCCAGGGTAGGAGAGGTGGCCGAGCAGTTCGGGCTCACCGAGGTCATGGACGACCTGACCGATCGTCTTCCTCTCGGCATACGGCAGCGCCTCTCGCTTGCGGTTGCGGCCATCCATTCTCCAGAGATACTCATCCTCGACGAGCCTACCTCGGGGGTCGACCCGGTGGCCCGGGACCACTTCTGGGAGATCCTCATCAAGTTTTCCCGCGAGTGCGGGATGACGATCTTCGTGACCACCCATTACATGAACGAGGCGTCCCGGTGCGACCGGGTGGCGCTTATGAGCATGGGCCGGGTCCTGGCCTGCGCATCCCCTGCCGAGCTCATCGCCGGCCG
Source organism: Deltaproteobacteria bacterium (assembly GCA_018436855.1). Taxonomy (GTDB): domain Bacteria; phylum Desulfobacterota; class Desulfomonilia; order UBA1062; family UBA1062; genus Phosphitivorax. The sequence goes on from JAHDKO010000049.1 coordinate 12,126, forward strand.
CGGCTGCACGACCCTCGAGGAGGCATTCATCAGATACATGGAGGATGACATCAGGGTGCGCTCTGGCATACCCGAGGCCGATGACAGGCGGAAAGGCATCCCCTTCGCGATCACCCCCGAACAAAAGCGCCCGCAGGGGGGGCGGCGATTCGACGCGGTCCGGCTTGCAGCCCTTGCCCGGAGAGAAACCATGGAGCTCTTCCGCGACCCGGTGAGACTCATCACCTCTTTCATCATCACGCCCTTTCTTCTCATCGTGTTCGGCTTCGGCATCTCGACGGATATCGAGAACATCAACTTCAACATCCTGGATTACGATCAGAAGCTCTGGGGCCGGGATTATCTGGAGTATTACTCTGGGTCCCGTTTCTTCAACGAACGGCCCGGCATACGGTCTCATCCGGAGATCGAAAGGGGATTCCAGAAGAGCGAGTTCACGTTCGTGGTCGAGATACCCCCGGGGTTCGAGAAGGACATCAAGCGGGGCAGGAGCCCTGAGGTGGGAGTCTGGATCGACGGGACCATGCCGTTTCGTGCCGAGACAACGAAAAACTATGTCGAGGCGGTGCATCTGTCCTATCTCACCGATCTGGCCGGGCTGTCTCCGGTGCCGGCCGGGTTCTCGTACGCAAACATCGAGCCCCGCTACCGGTACAATCCCCGCGTGATGAGCCGCTTTTCCGTCGTCCCCGGGCTTATGGCCGTCGTGCTCCTGCTCGTCCCGTCCATGCTCACGGCCATCGGCGTGGTGAGAGAGAAAGAGCTGGGTTCTATCTCGAACTTCTATTCGAGCCCAATGACTCGCCTGGAGTATCTCTGGGGAAAGCAGATTCCCTACATCGTATTGAACTTCATCAGCTTTCTCATCCTGGTGGCCGTGATCCTGTTCCTGTTCCAGATCCCCTTCAAGGGAAGCGCCGCCGCACTGGCGCTGGGCGCGCTGCTGTACATCATCACGAGCACCGGCATCGGTCTTCTGATATCCACCTTCACCGGGACACAGATAGCGGCGCTCGTGGCGGCCTTTGCCCTCACGCTCGTCCCCTCCTTTGAGTTTTCGGGCCTTACCACACCTGTATCAGCCCTTACGGGGGGAGCGGAGGTCATGTCATGGATCTTTCCCGCGCGATATTTCCTGAGCATCAGTGTCGGTACCTTTACCAAGGGCATCGGGTTTGCGGAGCTCGCCTGGAACTTTGTCTATCTCATCGGGTACTACCTCGTCGTACAGACCCTGACGGTTTTTTTATTGAAGAAGCAGGAAACATGATATGACGAGAAAGATCTGGCACATCTACCGGCTCGGGCTCAAGGAGCTCATCAGCTTCCGCTACGATTTTGTGCTGGTCGCACTGGTCGCCTACTGCTTCACGGTCATGATCATAGTTCCCTCCAAGGGCACCGGCCTCCAGGTGCGCAACTCCTCGGTGGCCTATGTGGACGAGGACCGTTCCGCCCTGTCCGCGCGGATCGTCGACGCCATACAGGAGCCGTATTTCAAGAAACCCCTCGCCATTGCATATTCCGAGATCGACCGAGTCCTCGACAACGCCGAGTGCATCTTCGTCATTCATCTCCCGCCCGGGTTTCAGCGGGACGTGCTGGCGGGAAAGAACCCCGGGGTACGCATAGATGTCGATGCCACGGCCATCGGCCATGCCAAGCTCGGGGCGAGCTACCTGGCGAGGATCGTCAACGATGAGATCAACACCTTCGTGACCGGCGCGAACACCGGGGCCGACCCGCCTATACGGCTTACCACCCGTGTGTTCTACAACCAGAACCGGGAAAACTCGTGGTACATGAGTGTTGTGTTCCTCACCCAGATGATCACCATGCTCTCCATCGTCCTGCCTACCGCAGCCCTGATCAAGGAGAAGGAACGAGGAACCGTGGAGCATCTGCTCGTCATGCCGCTGTTCCCTGTGGAGATAATCATCGCAAAGGTCTGGGCCAACAGCTTCATCGTTGCCGCCGGGGCAATGTTCTCGCTCTTCTTTGCCGTGAAGGGGGTCATCGGAGCGCCGATCCGCGGCTCCACCATTCTCTTTTTTCTCGGCACCGTCGTGTTCCTCTATGCAGCCACCGAGCTCGGAGTGTTCCTTTCAACCATTGCCAAGAACATGCCCCAGGCAGGGCTTCTGAGCATGCCCATCATTGTTCCCATAGGAATGCTGCACGGCGGCACCACACCCATAGAGTCCATGCCGCCGCTGCTCCAGAACATCATGCAGTTCGCGCCGACCACACACTACATGGAGTTCTGTGCGCGGGTCCTGTTCAGGGATGCCGGGTTCGGCATGGTGTGGCAGCAGCTCGCAGCCATGGCTCTCATCGGCACGGTGCTGTTTGTCGGGGCCATGTACCGGTTCAGGGCCACATTCCGGTAAGGACGCCTTTGTCCAAGATCTGCTGCCCCTCCCCGGTAGATGATCGCTCTATCCGGGCATCACGGTGATTGCACCGGGAGAGAGAAGCAGCTTCACCCGATCTCCGACACGCGGTGCCGGCGAGTTCTGCGGGAGATCGAAAAAGAGCGCCTGCGGGCCGGGAATCCTGACCTCAACGTGATAGCTCCTTCCCTTGAACAGACAGTCGTGCACGTTTCCCTCGACCATGCTCATGCCCTGGGGCACCTGTTCATCGCCCCGGCAGATCACTGCTGCATCGGGCCGGATGAGAACGGTCACCGCCTCGCCTCTTTCATGACCGTGGGCGGGCACGTGCAGCAGGCCCAGGGGTGTGGCAATGGACGAACCGGTTTCCACGCGGCCCTGAACCAGGTTGGCCAGGCCCAGGAACCGGGCGACGTCCGGATCCGCCGGGTGCCGGTACAGGTTCTCCGGCGTGTCCATCTGCGCGATCTCCCCCCGGTCCATGACCGCAATCGTGTCCGCTATGGCAAAGGCCTCTGTCTGGTCGTGGGTGACCACGATCGTGGTCATGCCGATGCGCCTGAGGATCTCCCGCAGGTCCAGAAGAAGCTTTTCCCTCAATCCCCGGTCGAGGGAGCCCAGGGGCTCGTCCAGCAGCAGCAGCCGGGGATAGGGCGCCAGGCTTCTGGCAAGGGCCACCCGCTGGCGCTCGCCGCCCGAGAGCTCGCTCACGTTTCTCCTGCTCAAATCCTCCAGGCCCACCAGGGATAGCATCTCGCCGGTACGCCTGACGACCTCGCTGCGGGAGATCCCAAGCATATGCAGCCCAAAGGCGATGTTGCCGGACACATCCAGGTGGGGGAAGAGTGCATATTCCTGAAACATCATCCCAAAGCGCCTCAGGTGGGGCCGGGTGTTGCGCAGGTCGCGTCCCTTGAACAGCACGGCACCCTGATCGGGACGCTCGAGGCCGGCGATGATTCGCAGCAGGGTGGTCTTTCCGCTCCCCGAGGGGCCAAGGATGCACAGGATCCGGGCCTCTTCCAGGGCAAGGCTCACCCCGCGGAGCACGGGCACGCCGCCGAAGGCCTTGGAGATGCAGCTGACCTGGAGAAAGGCCATGTCAGAACTCTCCTTCAGGGCCGGTGCGCAGTTTTTCCAGGAACAGGAACCCGGCTGCGGTCACCAGCATGAGGATGGTGCTCATTGCCATGGCCTGGCCGTAGTTCATGGCCCCGGGCTGGCCGAGAAAACGGTAGATGGCCAGCGGCACGGTCGGAGTCTCGGGCCTGGCGAGAAAGATCGTGGCTCCGAACTCGCCGATGCTCACGGTAAAGGCAAACACAGCGCCCACAGCCAGCGACCTCCTCACCATGGGTGCCACCACCTTCCACCACACCTTGCCCGGGGCCGCGCCCAGCAGGAGGGCCGACTCTCGTATATGGGCGGGGATGCTCCGCAGGCCGGGCAGGATGCTTCTCACCACGAAGGGATACGCCACGAGCGTGTGGGCCAGAGGCACGATGATCAGCGAGGCGCGCAGGTTCAGGGGCGGCTCGTCCAGCGCGATGATATAGCCGAACCCAAGGGTGACCGACGAGGTGGCGAGCGGCAGCATGAAGAGAGGGTCGAGCAGGGAGGTGGCGCGTCCGCGGTCGCGACTCAGAAAGATCGCTACCGGCAATCCGATGCACAGGGACATGGCCAGGGTGACCAGGGCGAATCCCACCGAGTATCCGATGGCCAGAGCGGGCTGGATGTAAAAGACCGACTGGCCGGCGTTTTCGAAAAGAGAGCGGTAGTAGAGCAGCGACATCCCCGACCCGGTGGACAGGGAGCGGACCACGAGGGCCAGCAGGGGAGAGCCCAGAAACACGAGCATGAAAAAAACCGTGCCCCAGACCATCACCCGGTCTGTATTCGAGACGATATCCCGTTGGGTCGTTTTGAGCGACTCCGGGGTGAAGGGCACAGATGCGCTTCTCTGCAGCCTGGTGTAGACCCACATGAAGGCGAACATGAAGCAGATCTGCAGCAGGGAGAGGGCGGCTGCCATGGGCAGGTTGAACAGGTGCATGGCCTGGCGGTAGATGGCCACCTCGACGGTGGCGTACCGGGGACCGCCCAGGATGAGGATCACGCCGAAGCTGCTGAAGCAGAATATGAAAACCAGGAGAGATGCGGCCATGATCCCGGGGCGCAAAATCGGAAAGGTGACTTTCCAGAAGGCCTGCCAGGGCGAGGCCCCGAGAACCTGGGCCGCGTGCGACAGGCCGGGGTGGAGCCGCGACCAGAAGCCTCCCACGATTCTTAAGACCACGGTGAAGTTGTAGAATACATGCGCCGTGAGGATGAAGGCGATGCTCTGGTCGAGCCGGATGGGGGGCGCGGAGAATCCCCAGATACCCATGAGCCATTCGTTTACCAGGCCCCTGTCGCCCAGGAGGGCGCTGAACGCTGCGGCAACCACCACGGACGGCAGCACGAAGGGTATGGCCGTGCATGACTGGATCAGGCTCTTTCCGGGGAAGCGGTAGCGGGCGAAGACATATGCCGCGGGCAGCGCCAGGGTCACGGTCAGGACCGTGGACAACGCCGCCTGCCAGGTCGTGAACCAGAGAATCCTGAGCGAGGAGCCTGTTGAGAACAGGGCGGTTATGTTGCCGGGATCCAACTGTCCTGCGGGTGCAAGGCTCACGGAGAATATTTCGAAGAGCGGGTAGAAGTAGAAAACCCCCAGAAAGGCCAGGGGAAGGGCGACCAGAAGTATGGCGGCGTGGTTTCCGGAGGTTCTCACTGAAGCACGGTCTCTGTCCACGCCCGTATCCATGCGTCGCGTTTTTCAGCGATGATCTCCGGAGACAGGACCACCGGCCCGTGCGCGAGACGGGCGTGCTCGGTGAACACCTCGGGCAGGCGCGCGTTTCTGTTGGCCGGGAACATGAACATCTTCAACGGGATCTCCTGCTGAAAGGGCGTATCGAGCAGGAAGTCGATCACCCTGCGCGCCAGTTCCGGCTGCCTGGCTCCTTTCAGGATGCCCGCGAACTCGATCTGCCGAAACGCTGCCCCGCTGCCGGTCATTGCCGCTGTCGGAGCCGTCTCCGGTGGCTTTTCCGCAAAGTACACTTCCGCTGCGGGGCTTGCCGCGTAGCTCACCACCAGGGGGCGACCGCCCTTGGACGCGGCGCTGAACTTGCCCCAGTATGCATCCTCCCACCCGTCTGTGACCAGGACATGGTTGTTCTTCAGGGCCTGCCAGAATTCCACGAAGCCGTCCTCCCCGAAGGTCCCCACCGTGGCCAGCAGAAATGCCAGCCCGGGAGATGAGGTAGCCGGGTTTTCCACCACCAGGAGCCCGGAATATTCAGGACGGATGAGGTCTCCCAGGCTCTCGGGAACGGGGATCCCCTTGAGCTCGAACCATGCACGGTCGTAGTTCACGCACACGTCGCCGTAGTCAACGGGCACAAGACGGTGGTTCTTGTCCAGCACCAGGGACTCGTCGATGGAGGAGAGCAGGGGGGAGCTGTAGGGAACGAAGATATCCGCGGCGAGCGCCCTGCTCATGAAGGTGTTGTCCACCCCGTAGAAAATATCGGCCAGGGGATGCTCACTCGAAAGGATGGCCTGGTTGAGTGCTGCACCTGCGTCGCCTGATTTCAGAAAACGCAGGCGGACGCCGTGCTCTTTCTCGAACATGTCGAGCACCTCTTTGCCGATGTCGAAGCTGTCGTGCGTCATCACCGTTACGACCGGTACCTCCGTAGCGGCATCGTTCTTCGGACAGCCGGTCAGAAAACATCCCGCTGCCAGAAGGACGGACAGCATCGCAACCGCTCGTATCTTCGTCATTTTCGACAACCCCTCTCGACTCGTAAAAGAAGCAAAAACGAAAAAGGCCATCCCCCGATGAAGGATGGCCTTGCTTACCCATGAGCCTTCATCCCTCCGCCGGCATTATCCGGTTCAGGTTCCACGGGCAGGCCCACAGCTCCGTATGTGCAGGGATCAAGGGCCCCTCTCAGCCCGGTTTTTCCGAGCTCCCGTCAAGGCGTCAGCCTTAAGCTTCTGCTTTAAAAAACCTTAGATCCCAAGCGCCGGCCCTGTCAAGCGGTTTCCCCGCGGGCGCGATAAAGGCCTGCGATCAGAAAAAATGTACGGATTCCAATTGAATACAACAGTGAAAAGTATATATAATCCGCCAAAACATACATAGGAGGGTTACATCATGTCTGACAATCTTGCAAACCCGGCACCCTTGGGACTCATGGGTTTCGGTATGACCACGGTTCTTCTGAACCTGCACAATGCCGGCATCTTCGATCTCAATGCCGGCATCCTGGCCATGGGCATCTTTTACGGCGGACTGGCGCAGGTGATCGCCGGGACCATGGAGTTCAAGAAGGCCAACACCTTCGGGACTACGGCGTTCACGTCGTACGGGCTGTTCTGGCTGAGCCTGGTCTTTCTCATCTACTTCAACTCCAAGTTCGGGATCGCCGGCAACTCCTTGACGTTTATGGCATGGTATTTTTTCATGTGGGGGCTCTTTACCTTATTCATGTGGATCGCCACCTGGAAGGGTGCCAGAGCGCTGCAGATTGTGTTTCTGACGCTGACCATCCTCTTCTGGATGCTCGCCGCACGCGATGCGTTCGACTGGACCGGCACCTGGGCCGTGCTCACCGGGTATGAGGGCATCTTCTGCGGGGCATCGGCCATTTATTTCGCCATGGCGCAGGTAATCAACGAGAACCACGGAAAGGTCGTCATGCCCGTGGGCTAGGGATCGGCGACTCAGAAAATCGGTGAGATACCCCCTTACAGGCCAGGCCGAAGGGGGTATCTCACCGGGAGAAAAAATGCCGGGGACGCGTGGCCCCCGGCATTTTTATTGTGCCGCCCGGCAATGCCGAGCTCAGTTGCCCGAAGCGGCCCGTGTCTCTGCGGCGGGAGCCTGCTCAGCCGGAGTCTCCACGGACATATCCTCGGTCTTGGTACAGGCTCTCAGCGAAGGCAATGCGCCATGCCCGCGATAATTCTTTCCTGTTGCCGGTCGGCAGGCCGGCCTACGATCGGAATCCATGAGAGCGGCAGGATGCGATTGTGCCGGATATGCCGGAATCGTCGTTGATGAGAGGGCATTTCATGGGAGCGGACTCCCGGTATGACGAGGCAGGAGGTCAACCGGACCCGAGCATCTCCACAAAGGCCCTGAAGAGCCGGCCGTCGAAGGCCCCTGCCATATCCTGCTGCATAACGGTCAGCGCTTCGAACGGGGTCATGGGACCGCCCGACGGCTTGGGCGAGGTGAGGGTCTCGAAGGTGTCGGCTATCGCGCAGATCCGTGCGTACAGGGGAATATCTTCACGGGTTTTCCCGAATGGGTACCCCTTGCCGTTGCATCGTTCATGGTGGAACAGCACCACGGAGGCCGTCTGGCTGGTGAGATAGTTGGCGTTCATGAGCCTGTCGTGCCCCCAGACGGGGTGTTTCATGACGACCTGGTGCTCCATGTCGTTCAGGGGCTCTCTCTTCTCCAGGATCTTGCGGGGCACTCTGGTCATGCCGATATCATGGAGAAACAGGGCGGTGCTCAGGGCTTGAAGGTTGTGGTCTCCGTTCCTGTCGCCGAAGAGGTGTATGGCCAGTGAGGTGCCGTATATCCCCACCTTCACCGAGTGGTTGTAGGTGAAATGGGCGTGATTCGTGACCTTGACGAGCTCTTTCATAACCCGCTTGTCCGAAAGAATGAGCTTGACCACAAACTCCGAGGTCTTCTCCATCTCTTTGAGGGTCTTGTGGTTGAGCCCCTGGAAAACCTGCCTGATGGATTTCATGGAGCTCGAATAGATGATGTCCGCCTTTACCTCGGGCTCCAGGTGCGGGTCGGTGACCAGGTCGGTGAGAAGCGATTTCAGAAACGCCTCTGCACTTTCGTTGTCCGACGAGCAGATATAGAAGGTGGCTTTGCTCCTGGAAAAGATCCTGCAGTGCTCGCGTGTGATCAGCGCGCCCCTGGCGGCAAAGAGCCGGTAGTCGTTCCTGATCTTCACGTAGAGGTCCACCGGGCAATGTTGTCCCTCGCGTACAATGGGATAGGGCATTTCCTTGTAGAACATCAGGTGCGCTCGTCACTTTCCGCCTCAGAGCAGTGAAGGCGGCTCCGCTCCATCCCCGGACCGTTATGGATGTCTCTCGATCTCATTTCCGGATGCATACACCCCATTTATCGTCAGGTGCCGGAAAATCATAACACCTTAAGCCCCTTCCCGGTCACGGCGGAGAATCATGCTGCGTACCGTCGCAGTCGGCCGGATACAGGGGCCAGTGCGCGGGATAGCGTGCCTCTATGACCAGGCGCTCTTTTCTTACCGGATGGAGAAATTCCATTCTCCGGTGGTGGAGCGCGATCCCCTCTTTCGCATACGTCATCCCGCTTCCATAGAGGCGGTCTCCCACGATCGGGCATCCCGAGGCTGCGAGCTGTGCCCTGATCTGGTGGTACCTGCCCGTTTCGAGTGTGATCTCCGCCAGGGTGAGCTTTTCCGTGCGGACGATGACCCGGTATTCGAGCACGGCCCTCTTTGCGCCGGGATGAGACTCGTCCACGGGAACAGCCTTGAGCCGCGAGTGCCTGAGAAAGTGCTCGAGGGTTCCCTGAACACAAGGGAGGTTACCGGTGAACACGGCATGGTAGATTCTCTTTATCTCCTGCCTGCGCATCAGCTCGTTCATCCGGCTCAGGGATTTGCCCGTGAGCGAAAAGAGGGCCACGCCGCTCGCCACCCTGTCGAGCCGGTGCACCGCATGGAGAAAAACATTGCCGGGCTTGTGCCGGGTTTCTCTGATCATCGCCCTGGCGCGGTCTTCCAGGCTGTCGCGGGAACCGCCTGCAGGCTGGGTCAAAAGGCCATACGGCTTGTTGAGGGCGAGGAGGTGATTGTCCTCGTAGAGCACCTCCGGGCAGGGCGTCTCGGTTTGGTGATTCACCGGCCGTTCTCCCGGCACGGTCCGGGAAGCCACCGTGCATAGGTGCCGCTTGGCACGGGGAGCACATCGGGCGAGCCGGTCAACAGCATTTCTCCTTCTTCGATGCAGGAATCCCGGAAAGACCTGCTCACCACCCTCAAGAAATTGGCCAGCGCCACGGGGGTAAGGGAAGGGGTGTGCGACGAGAGCAGGAGAAAGCCGGGGGCATCCGACATGAGGGCCCAGCACTTATCCAAGGTGGAGGCGAGCTCCCGGTCGATCTTGTAGATCTCGCTGCGTCTTCCGTGACCAAAGGTCGGAGGATCCAGAATGACGGCATCATAGCGTTTGCCCCGTCTGATCTCACGGTCGAGGAACTTGTTCACATCCTCCACGATCCATTGGATGGGGGCCTGATCGAGGCCGTTGAGCGAGGCGTTTTCCCGCGCCCACTTCACCATGCCCTTGGATGCATCCACGTGGCAGACCCGTGCCCCTGCCCTGGCGGCGGCCATGGTCGCCCCGCCCGAGTAGGCGAAGAGATTGAGCACGGACACCGGCCGGGTGCGCTCCTCGGCATGGGCCTTTTCAACCATGGCGGTGATCCAGCCCCAGAGCTCACGCTGCTCGGGAAAGATGCCCAGGTGTCCGAAATCCGTGGTGGAGAGCCTGAAGCGCATGCCGCAGACCGTGATCACCCACTCCTCGGGCAGGGGCCTCTTCATGCGCCACTGGTTTCCCCGGGCACGATCGAAGAAGGCGTCGGCCTCGTCCCACCGGGACGCGTCCGCCTGCGGCCTCCAGATGGCCTGGGCGCTGGGCCGGACGAGCCGGTACTGTCCGAACCGTTCATACTTTTTTCCATCACCGCTGTCCAGGAGCTCGTAGTCATCACCCCGGCTGGATTTTCCATCCGGCTTCTTCCCGCGGGGGTTTTGCGGCACGGGCTTACTGGCGGAGATATCACGCTTTTTCATTCTTTGTCCGTCCTTAGGTGATTTCTTCGGAAACGACAGCGGTCGCTTCCATCGAACACCAGAACATACTCCAAAGAGCCTCTTCCCCGCAATGGAAGAAAAATGTGAAAATTCATACAGTATGTTCATCTTTTACACACCCTGAGGATTCCAGGCAGGCTGATGGCAAGCATACCTTGCATTATTCACCCTATCAGGGCTTTTGAAGGCCCGCCGCTTTCTCTCTGCCCGCGCGCGTAAAAAACAGCCCGGGTATTTTTCTTCGCATCCACGCATTCAACTTATTGACTTCGCAAGATCAACCTGATAAACTGAATGGTGATTCATGCTGATGAAGTTACCTTAAATAACCCATATACGGAGGAGGTAGTAATGGTCAGGAAAATCAAAAAGGCCGCGGTTATCGGGTCTGGTATCATGGGGGGAGGCATAGCTGCCCTCATGGCAGGCGCGGGTGTCGACGTACTGCTGTTGGACATCGTGCCCTTCGACCTGAAGGATGAGGAGAAAAAGGATCCCAAAGCCAGAAACCGGATCGTCACGGCCGGTCTGGAAGCAGCCATGAAGGCAAAGCCGCCCCTGTTCTTCTCAAAGGCGGACGCTGCCCGCATCTCAACCGGAAACCTGGAAGACGATTTCGACAAGCTCAAGGAGTGCGACTGGATCGTGGAGGTCGTGGTGGAGAATCCGAAGATCAAGCAGGAGCTCTTCGCACGCATCGACGGCATCCGTTCGCCGAACACCATCGTTTCTTCCAACACCTCGGGAATTCCGCTGAAGGTCATGTCCGAGAAGTGCAGCAAGGCGTTCAAGGAGAATTTCCTCGGCACCCACTTCTTCAACCCGGTGCGCTACATGCACCTGCTCGAGGTCATCCCGGGCGAGTTCACGAAGCAGGAGGTCCTGGACTTCGTGGCCGACTTCGGCGAGAGGATGCTGGGCAAGGGCATTGTGTGGGCCAAGGACACGCCGAACTTCATCGGCAACCGGATCGGCATCCACGGCATCGGCAAGACCATGCAGGTCATGCTCGAAGAAGGCCTCTCCATCCCCGAGGTCGACGAGCTCTTCGGACCGCCCATGGGCCGTCCCAAGACCGCCATCTTCAAGACCTCCGACCTGGTCGGTCTGGACACCATGACCCACGTGTCGCAGAACACCTATGACATGTGCCCGAACGACGAAGAGCGCGACGTGTTCCAGGTTCCCGCCTTCGTGAAGACCATGGTCGAGAAGAAGCTGCTCGGCAACAAGACCAAGGCGGGCTTCTACAAGACCGAGATCACGCCCGAGTGGAAGAAGGTCCGCAAGGTCATCGACCCCAAGTCCGGCGACTATGTCGAGTACGGCAAGGCCAGCTTTGACAGCCTGGCGGCGGCAAAGAAGGCCGCGACCCTGCCCGAGAAGATGAAGACCCTGCTCTACGGCGACGACAAGGCCGCCAAGTTTGCCTGGAAAGTCGCTGCCGGCGGGTTCATCTATGCCGCGAACCGCATCCCCGAGATCTCCGACACGGTCGTCGAGATCGACAACGCCATGAAATGGGGCTACAACTTTGCCATGGGCCCCTTCGAGAGCTGGGACGCCATCGGGGTGAAGGAGTCGGTCGCGAAGATGGAGAAGGACGGGATGAAGGTCCCGGAGAACGTCAAGAAGATGCTCGCATCCGGCGCCACCTCTTTCTACAAGATCGAGAAGGGCAAGAAGTTCTACTTCGACTTTGCATCCAGCTCCTACAAGGAAGTAAAGACCAGCCCCAAGGCCCTGAACCTCGATACCTTCAAGGCAGAGAACAAGGTCGTGCTGACCACGCCTTCCTGCTCGCTCATCGACATCGGCGACGGCGTGTTCTGCCTCGAGTTCCACTCCAAGATGAACGCTATCAACAAGGAAATGGTGGAGTTCATGCAGAAGGCCGGCGACTACGTCGACAAGAACGGCGTGGGCATGGTCATCGGCAACCAGGCGGGCGGCATGCCCCCGGCGTTCTCAGCCGGCGGAGACCTCGCCTACATGCTGAGCCTCGCCAAGGCCGGCAGCTTCAGTGAGATCGATTCCTTCATCAGGCTGGTCCACCAGGGCATCATGGGCACCCGCTACAGCCGATACCCCGTGGTTGCGGCTCCGTTCGGCCTCACCTTGGGAGGAGGCTGCGAGGTCTGTCTCGCTTCCGATAAGATCGTTGCCAACAGCGACCTCTTCATGGGCCTGGTCGAGATCGGCGCGGGCCTGGTCCCCGGCGGCTGCGGCATGATCAACCTCTGGCGGCGCTTCGTCGAGTCCAAGCCCGGGGCGGCAAAGATCACCGACCTGGCGGCATTCTTCCTGCCCGCATTCATGAGCGTCGCGCAGGCCAAGGTTTCCAACTCGGCGGCAGACGCACGCAACAAAGGTTTCCTGAGAGCCACCGACCGCATCGTCATGAACAAGGACAACCTCATCGGCGAGGCCAAGAAAGAGGTCCTCAAGATGGTCGATGACGGGTATGCACCGCCCCTGAAGACCAAGATCACAGTGCTGGGCCGCGAGGCGGTCGGCATGGTCTGGGCCGAGATGCAGAACATGAGGGGCGGCGGATACATTCCACCTCACATGGAGTTCATCGCGAAGAAGATCGCGGTCTGCATGTCCGGCGGCGATGTTCCTTCCGGCACCGCAGTGAGCGAAGAGCACCTCATGAAGCTCGAGCGCGAGGCCTTTGTGGACCTGTGGAAGACGGAGAACACCCAGAAGATGGCCGAGAACATCATGAAAACCGGCAAGCCGTTGTTGCTGTAGTGATGAATTGTAGAAAACAGGAGGATTACCAATGAAAGAAGCGTATATTGTTACTTCGGTGAGGACCCCCGGGTGCAGAAGGGGAAAAGGAGCCTTTGCAGTCACGCGGCCTGAAGACCTCTTGAAGAGCGCTCTGAACGGCCTGATGGAGAGAACCCCCGGCGTCGAGAAGAAAGACGTTGAAGATATACTTGTCGGCTGCGCGTTTCCCGAGGCAGAGCAGGGCCTGAACATTGGACGGGTCATCGCCCAGATCGCCCAGTTCCCGGACAGCACCTGCGGCGCCACCGTCAACCGGTTCTGCGCCTCCGGCCTGGAGGCAATCTCGCTGCAGGCCATGAGGATCATGGCAGGCTACTGTGACGTTGCCATCGGCGCAGGCCTGGAGTCGATGTCAATCGTCCCCATGGGCGGAAACCTTCCCCGGCCTCATCCGGAGCAGGTGCTGACGAGCCCGGAGGTCTATATCTCCATGGGCATGACTGCGGAAAACGTGGCAAACCGCTACAAGATCACCCGCGAGATGCAGGACGAGTGGGGATTCCATTCACAGGCCAAGGCCGCTCAAGCAAAGAAGGAAGGCAAGTTCAAGGAGATCGTCCCGACCGAGGCAGTGCGGTTCAAGGAGAAGGACGGCATTACGGTAAAAGAGACATTCATCCAGGACTTCGACGACGGCATTCGTGCCACCACCATTGAAGGCCTCGCGAAGTTGAGGCCGGCGTTTGCTGCCATGGGCTCGGTCACTGCGGGCAACTCATCGCAGACTACCGACGGTGCTGCCTGCTCACTGATCATGAGCGGCGATGCCGTCAAGAAGTTCGGCGTGAAGCCACTTGCCAAGCTCGTGGTTTACACCACGGCAGGCTGCCGGGCCGACGAGATGGGTGTGGGCCCGGCCTACGCCATCCCCAAGGCCCTGAAAATGGCCGGCCTGAAGGTCGAGGACATCGGCCTGTGGGAGGTCAACGAGGCATTCGCGTCCCAGTGCATCTACTCGTTCCAGCAGCTCGGCCTCTATGACAAGAGAGAGCTCTGGCTGTCAGACAGCGACAAGCGGATCATCAATGTCAACGGCGGCGCCATCGCGCTGGGACACCCGCTCGGATGCACGGGCGCCAAGCTGTGCGCCCAGCTCACGAACGGAATGAGAGAGCGCGGCGCCAAGTACGGCGTCGAGTCCATGTGCATCGGCGGCGGCATGGGCGCGGCAGCGGTATTCGAGCTCTGCGACTGATCGGGCCGATTGTCCGGAATCAAATGAAAAGGGGCTGCCTTGTGAAAGGCAGCCCCTTTTTTCTCTTGATTCTTCCTGCACAAGGCATTTACGCAGTTTTTACACTCACGCCAAGGTCAGGTGTGATATACTTTTATCGTGCATTACCGGCCTCAGGAGGGTGGGGAGGTAACGCAGATGATGCTGCAATCTCGGGAATATGGGTTTTCTCCACCTCTCCGTCCTCAGAAACGAGTGGTATGTTGCCGGGTTGAGCGGGGGCATGCTGGAATTATTATATTTGAAGGATGCGTATGAATACACTGTCTATTTCTGAAGGGTTCCGTGCCGCGCACGGGAGGATTCTCTCGCTCTTGCCCCCGGTCTTCATCGGCAGCCTCTCGTTTCTGCTCTTTGTCGTAAACACCCTGTTCTGGGGGACCTTCCTCTTCCCCCTGGCCGCGTGCAAGGTCCTCGTTCCGGTCCGTGCCTGGCGTGACTGGTGCAATATCCTTCTCAACGCCATCGCGACCCGCTGGATAGCCTGTAACAATGCAAATATCGCCGTGACCAAAAGAATCAGGTGGGACGTGAGCGGCATCGAAGGCCTGAATGCAAAGGGGTGGTACCTGGTGGTGTCCAACCATCAGTCGTGGGTCGATATCCTGATCCTCCAGAAGGTATTTCACCGGAAGATCCCCATGCTCAAGTTCTTTCTCAAGAAAGAGCTCGTCTGGGTTCCCATCATGGGGCTCGCCTGGTGGGCCCTGGAGTTCCCTTTCATGAAGCGCTATTCCAAGGAGTATCTCAAAAAAAATCCCCACATGCGCGGAAAAGACCTCGAGATCACGAAAAAGGCGTGCGAGCGCTTCAGCAGGATGCCGATAGCGGTCATGAACTTTGTCGAGGGGACCCGATTCACCCCGGCCAAACACAAGGCCCAGGGTTCGCCCTTCACCCATTTGCTCAAGCCCAGGGCGGGCGGCATATCCTTTGTCCTCTCCGCCATGGGACAGCACTTGAGCCATATCGTCAACACGACGATCATCTATCCCAATGGCGTGCAGACCTTCTGGCAGTTTCTCTGCAGCAGTCAGGCCGAAGTGGTTGTCCGGGTCGAGACGATACCCATCACCCCGGACCTTCTGGGCGACTACAGCAACGACCCCCGGTACCAGGAGCACTTCCAGGAATGGCTGAACAGGGTATGGGAAGAGAAGGACCGCGCGATCGGCGATTTCTTCAGGATCAGGGGCGAAGCGGCCTGAGTGCGTCCTTTCGGGCGGTGAGGCAGCAACGCATGCATCATCACGAGCGGAGATACCAGCCCGGGCTCAACGGTAATGTTCTGTTTCATGGCTTAATACTACAGTAGCGGAGCTTGGTACAAGATTGGGATCAGGATCGGGGTCAGGTCTCAACATATGACACCGTGACACCGGGAATGTCATATGTTGAGACCTGA
>JAHDKO010000064.1 GCA_018436855.1 Deltaproteobacteria bacterium
ATTTCTAGGGATCCAATTCAAGAGAAAGGAGGCATAAATTATTATATTTTTGTCACAAATAACCCAATAAATGGATATGACATTGTTGGATTAGTCTTTGAGATAACATATATTCAATTCACAACTCAACTCGGTCATGGCTGGATAAGAACTGGATCTAAATTAACAAGACATGAAGAAAACCTTTCATATATACCGCATGATCAAAGGTTAATTTGTAAGGATGGGTATCTTTATGAAATGACGCACGCAGAAGTTGATATTCCTGAAGGATTTGGATTTTATCCTAAGGAAGGTGCCATAAAAAATCAATGGGATGCTTTGTTAATCCATGAAGGAGAATGGAGAACTGAGGAAATAAAGGAATATACAGTGATTAAACGACCTTATCTTGCAAAAGAGTGGGATACTGAGCTAATCACAAAACGATTAAAATTGTTTGACAAAACATTTGAGTACGGATCAGAAAATGTAAAAGGTAAGAAATGTAGCTGTGCTACTAGAGAGGATATATTAGACTGCTTGAAAGCTCATCAAGAAAAGAATGCTTCAATTATATATGAGGTACCATTTGCACATTGCCGAGTTCGTGCAAAACAAGCATTAAACTCATGCTGTCTTGATGTTGGAGAAGAAAAAGACGCCGTTAGTCGCGGAAAATACACCGGTATGGTTAAGTTAAAACGTGTTGGAATATGTCTTCCGGACGGGACAAAAGAATTTGGACCCCGTTTATAATAATTTTATGAATAAACATTAGGTGAGTAGGAATGAAAAGGGTTATATTCTTTTATATTATAATAATCACTTTTGTTGCTTTATGTATTGCATATTGCGAAGATTATATATGTAAGACTGAACCCAAATACGTGGTAAAGAATGTAGAGGGAAATACTTCACTTAATTGGGGGATTCTTTCACAAGATGCAAAAGTATGTCTCCGTATAACTATAAACACTAACCGTAAGGTTAGAGGCTTTATTGCCAGTTACCCAAACAAGGAAATCGCTGGATACTTAAGGGATAAAATACTGAAACAAAAAAGACCCAATGAGGGCATTAAAGGTGAGGACACTATAAGTCCTGAAGATATGAGCGATATTTCAACGAAACAAGGTACAAAGGAAAAGAAGGACCCCTCAATTAATATAATGATGCAATCAAATGAGATTGGTTTAGCTAAAATCACGTCACAGAGCCCCGGATTCTTATATGGATATAAAAAGTGTTTAATTAAACTGATACCTAAATTTGATGACAGATCGATTAACACAAGGGATCAGGAGGTTATAGCTAAGTTATCTATTCCAATAACGTATACTCATTACGTTGACTTCATTATAGATATAGAAGGTAATCAATATAGAGTTGCCCCTCCGTTTGATACTCGCACAGAAATTATTTCCATACCTGAAGAAGAAGACATGGTAGTAGATTTTGGCAAAAACATCCAGGAAGAGCAGGGAAATGGCACGGTGTTTTAGTAAGAAGGGGAAAAGAGAAAAGGGGACAGATTTATTCTTTAAAAGTCAAAAAATAAATCTGTCCCCTTTTTGTCCGTCCCCTTTTTGTCCCCTATGCTTACGACGCCCTGAACCGGCAGGTAGACGCGTACTACCCGGCCCTCAACTCCCCGTACTACGAGACCACGCACATCCAGACGGTCTATGACGCGAGCGGCAATGTCACCTCGGTGACCGAGGACAAGACAGGCCAGGCCGGGGCGGTCACGGACATCACCACGAGCACCTACGACCTCTTCGACCGGCTGGAGACCGTCACCGAACGCGGCCTGACGATCGGTTACGCGTATGACTTAAGCGGCAACCGCACGGGCGTGTCCACCCCGTCGGGCACGACGATCTACACCTATGACAGCCGCAACCGGATAGCCTCGGCAACAACGGACGAACAGGCGAGCGTCTACACCTACTACCCTGACGGGAAGGCCTGGACGATCACCTATCCCAACGGCACGGACGTCAGGTACACGTATTACCCGACCA
>JAHDKO010000025.1 GCA_018436855.1 Deltaproteobacteria bacterium
CAATGACGACCTGCAGGTTTCCCTGGCCTCCCATGAGCTTATGCTGTGCGCGAAGGAATATCGCTCGCCCTCGAAGTCGTCCGAACACCCGGCCGACAGCATGGCCGCGAGCAGCGTAATCCCCGCCACGGCGCCCAGGACTAAAATGGGACTATAAGTAACGGTAAATAGTGGCAGTTCTCAATAGTGTCCGGTAAGATATCCGAGCCGGGACCACAGGCCCCGGACTGTATGTCTCCCGCGCCCGCCACGAATCGATGCTGTGTCTCTGGGAATGATAAAGGGTACCAAAAATAGGAAAGTGAAAGTATACCACCGAGCGAGTCTTTAGGTTTTTAGATTTAGGGTAATAAAAGGGTTTTTCAAAGGGGTCGGGGGGAATGTGTCCCCCCGGAAGTAGTCAGCCGCCCCGGCATGGTTTCCGAGGAGCACTTGATGGAGTGCAGAAACGGAACCATGAGGGGGCTTGGGTGAAGAGAATGGGAGATGTGATGGACATCGTGGCGCTCAAGAGGCAGGGATTATCCGAGAGGCAGATTGCCAAGCGGCTGGGGATGTCCCGGAAGACAGTGCACAAGTATCTTGAAGACCCCGAGATCTGTGAGCGTGAACGGCGAGTGGTTGTGAGGGAGAGCAAGCTTGACCCATATATGGGGAACATCAAGGTCTGGCTTGATGAAGATCCCGGATACAAGGCGACTTGGATTTATGAACATCTTAAACCGCTTGGATATACCGGCAGCTATGACCTGGTGAAGCTGAAGGTTCATGAGCTCAAGGAGAAATCGCAGCACATAGCCTACATGCGGTTCGAGAGCGAGCCCGGATTTCAGGCGCAGGTGGACTTCGGCGAGTTTCAGGTGGAGCATGAGGATGGCTCGATTAAGAAGTACTATCTGTTCTGCATGATTCTGGGATACTCGAGGAAGATCTATGCCGAGTTCATCGAGCACTGTAATCTGCCGGCTTTTCTGGATTGCCATATCCGGGCATTTGCCTTCTTTGGGGGAGTTCCCGGAGAGATTCTCTATGACAGGATGCGCAACGTCTACATCGGGAAGCTTGCGGGTAAGACCAGGTTCAATACGACGCTTGAAGGGTTTGCCATACATTATGGGTTCAACCTCAGGGTTGCGCCTGCCTATGCCGCATGGGTAAAGGGCAAGGTGGAGAGGCCGTATTCGTTCATCCGGGAAGGATTCTGGAGAGGATATGGATTCACCTGCCTTGAGACGGCTGACCGGGATCTGCGTGAGTGGCTTGCCATCAAGGATGAGCGGGTGCATGGAACAACACATGAAGTGGTGAGGGTCCGGTCCGAGCGTGAACAGCCTTACTTGAAGTCCTTGCCAACGCGTCCGTTCGACACCTCGTATCGGATATACCGGAAGGTGCACAAAGACTGCACGGTACGCTTTGAAGGCAACAGCTTTGTTGTTCCCCATACTCTTGTGGGCAAAGAGATCGTGCTTCGGGTAAAGGATAAGATCATGAGAGTGTTTGCCGACAACCGGCACATCGTCACCTACGAGATACCTGCAGGGAGAGGTCACCTGGTGCAGGACAAGAGCTTCTATGAGGCCCTTCGCAAGGATCCGGCAATGAACGCCAGGAAGTACCATCATGGCAGACCGGCAAAGGGCCGTGCAAAGCTGACCATCTCACCGTTGAAACCCCGGTATGATATGGATGTTGAGATCAGGCCTGTGTCCGCCTATGCCCATGCAGCGGGGTGTACGATATGAGCGATACCCTGGTATTCGAGAGGATCGAGGCCAACCTCACCCGGTTGAGGCTCCCACGGATTCGGGAAATTCTCGATGGCGTGATTCATACAGCCCAGGAACAGGGGAAAAGCTATCTCTCCTTCCTCGATGACCTGCTCGAAGAGGAAGTGGCACAGAAGGAACAGCGGCGGGTGGAAACCGCGCTGAAGATCTCGGGGCTTCCCTTCATCAAGTCCATCGACGAGTTCGACTTCACCTTCCAGCCCGGCCTTGACCGGCAGAAAGTCATGTCGCTGTTCGACCTGACCTTCATCCGGCAAAAAGGCAACGTGATTTTCCTGGGTCCTCCCGGGGTGGGCAAGACCCATCTGGCCGTTGCTTTAGCGGTGAAAGCCTGCCAGTCGGGATTAAGTGTGTACTTCACTACCATGGAGGACCTCATCAGAAAACTCAGGAAAGACCACGAGACAGGCCGCTCCGGCAGAGGGAGAAGCTATTACAAATCGGCGCTTGTGGTCGTTGATGAGGTCGGATACACGCCCATCGACCGGCAGGAATGCAATCTCTTTTTCCGGTTCGTTGCCAACCGCTATGAGAAGGCCAGCACTATCCTGACCTCCAACAAGGCATTCACCGATTGGACCGAACTCTTTCACGATCAGGTCGTCGTCACGGCAATCCTTGATCGCTTGCTTCATCATAGCATTGTAATCAACATCAGAGGCAACAGTTTCGTAAGCGCCAATTTAACCGCATCTTGACGATGGGATATTATTCAGGATCGAGGGTTTTCTGTTTTTGCTGAGCGGCAACGAGGTCTGCCGGGCTGAGGTATTGCGGCAGCAGGGCTCTGTACTCATCTTCAGCATGGG
>JAHDKO010000139.1 GCA_018436855.1 Deltaproteobacteria bacterium
CCGCTGCGATGTGACGATGCCCTGCGTGACCCTGGCGAAGAGATCGTAGCTGCCGGTGATCGAGAACTCGGCCTGAGGCGGATCGCCCGTATCGACTTTGACGTCGGTGATGACGCCGTCCACACAGGTGAAATGGAGGTACTTGTCCGTGCCGTCAGGACAGCCGGTATAGTTGAACGTGACCGAGGTGGTGATGTGTTTCATCTTTTCCGGACTCAGCTCTTCCGTGAGGCGTCTTTCCACCTCATCCCGCCATTCACTGCTCAAGTATGAGACTTTACCTGCCATTGATCTCCCTCCTTTCGGGCGGACATATGCAGTAAACCCGGCACGATGACAACGTCATCGACCATAAGGGCAAGATATCATGAAAGATGGGATTTGATCAATGAATTTATGAACAAACAATTTATTAATTCATATTCGGCGATCCGTGAAAGAAGGCTTCCGGCTTCCTGGCTCGCAGGGGGGCCTCACCGGGTTCAGGGATCATGGCCCTGATCGGATGCCTGTGCTCCCTGTGAGGACTCCTTTAAAAATCCCGTATAACGGCCTGCGGTTATCTTGGGAAGCTCCAGCATGGGCACATGGCCGCAGTCTTCAAGGACCAGGGTTTCCACCTGAGGGATGTGCCGCTGGTAGACGCTCACGGATGAGACATGGAGAATCCTGTCCTTATCGCCCCAGATAAGAAAAACCGGCATTGTCAGCTCACCCAGATACGGGTCCACGTCCTTCCAGTGGCGATGGATATCCTCCCACATCTTCTCGTTGAATGCGCTGCGCTCGATATACCGGTCGGCCAGAACCCTGGTGATGGGCCAGGGAATGAAGGGCCTGTCGTGGAAAGCGTATGCCATCAGGGTATCGAAATCCTTGCGTGACTTCGGGACAAGGGGGTTCTCGCCGCGCTCGACAGCGAGTTGGAGGTCGCTCGGCTGCGGCGAGGTTGCGCCCGCCGGATCGATGAGACACAGGCTCAGCACCCTGTCGGGGTTGCCGGAGCTGAAGAGCACGCTGACAAAGCCGCCCATGGAGTTCCCCGCCAGGTGGAAACGGTCGAGGTTCAGAGCCTGGACCGCATCTGCGAATCCCTGCGTAAGATAATCAATGGTATAGGTCGCATGCTCATCCCGGGTCGTCGATCCGTGCCCCGGCAGGTCCATGGCGATGACCCGGTACTCCTTGGGCAGATGCCGGACAAACCTGACCCAGTTGTCCTTGTCAGCCCCGAAACCGTGCAGCAGGACCACGGTCTCACCCGGTCCGCTCCGCTCGAGGTAGGAAAAGGAGAGCCCGCCCGCCTGCACGGATTTCTCCTGGAGCTTCGAAAGCCGGTGCTCCATGGACATGGCGCAGTCGAACAGGGACTTCTGAAAGCCTGAGCACCCGCACAGAAGGCAGACCGCTCCAACGAGAAGGACCGCCTGGAGAAACCCTCGGGACATCGCAACCTCCTTATACCTCAAATGTATGGTCTTGCCATTTTTCGATTACTGTTTCCCGGCAGGTTTTTCCAGAAGAAATTCTTTGCAAACCCCGGTTCATCCGCGCCGGCATTGATCAGGCTGTGTCCGGAAGAGCCCTGGGCTGCGTCCTCCCTGCGGGGCATGAGATATGAGCGAACCGGCCTTGGGCGGAGTTCCTGAGGCTGCATACCGCGGATGCGGCTCCGCTAGCCTTTCCACTGCGGGATGGCCGGTGAAATGGGAGACGAGGACAAGAATTTGCTGGCCGTCCGGACGAATGAGCCCGGCGTGGGAGGCTGGTTCCCTTCGAGATAGACTCCCAAGGTCCTGATCCTGTCGATGGGCTCTCCGACGCTGTCCGCATCGCATCCTCCGGCCTTGTGGAGCGCAACCACCTTCATGATCAGGGTGTCCGTCACCATCCGCCTGATCTCGGTCTCATCCTTAAGGGCCAGAATCTCCTGTCTGATCCGGTCCTGATTCTGTTCCATGAAAATCCGCGCCTGCTCGCTTTCACCCGGCATGGACAGCAGGACCCTGGCAACGGCCAGGGCCAGGAAAGATGCATATTCCGGCTCGTACCGCACAATGTATCCGGCGTAGAGTCGCCCGAAGATTCCCGCAAAGACCTGTTTCTCCGCTCGAAAGAGGTCCTCGCTCGATGGAATGATCTGCCTGCGGTTCATGGTCTGTCGGTCTCCCTTGTATCTCTTTCGTGTAGTTGCCTTTAATGTAGACAAGACCGTCCTTCATGGCAACATCATTTCGCAGGAGATCGCCCACATCGCGCCTGTAGGGAAAATCTCTTCGCGTCCGCTGACGCCGGCAAGGCGGAAGGCCGGCAGCATCTGTCTGGAGGCAAACCCGGCAGCCCTTCCTGCAGGATGTCCTGCAGGGCTCTTGAGCCTCCTGGACGGCCTGGTTCTTCCTGGACCTGCCGTGGCCGCCACATCCGGATAATTCTGCAGGAACGGCCTCGCGCTGTCCGAATCGGGCCGCCGGTCCTATTATACATCATATGGCGTGTGCACAACGCGGTGTGCATGCACATGCCGGAGCTTGGGGGACGGGGGCGGTCACAACATTTGGCCCCTGGGAGTCCTCGGAGAGGAAGGGACTGATATGCGCAAAGAAATCGAACATATACTTGACTTTATCGGCAATGTTTCGCCCATGAGACCGGAGGGAAAACCGGAAGCGGGTCATCGCGAGATCCGGGAGGATGTCGAGCTCCTCGACGCATATTCCCGTGCCGTGATCTCGGTGGTGGATCACGTGGGACCCGCGGTGGTGAGCGTTTCGGCCGGAACCAGGTCGGAAAGGGCGGGTGCCCTCGAGCCGCAGGGCGGCGGATCGGGCGTTCTCCTGACGCCAGACGGATACGCTTTGACCAATGACCACGTGGTGGGCAATGCCCGGCATTTTCAGATCACCCTCACGGACGGTGCGATACTGAACGCGTCTCCGGTGGGCACG
Organism: Deltaproteobacteria bacterium; assembly: GCA_018436855.1. GTDB lineage: Bacteria > Desulfobacterota > Desulfomonilia > UBA1062 > UBA1062 > Phosphitivorax. The sequence continues at coordinate 2,946 of JAHDKO010000139.1, forward strand.
GATCCGGCGACCGATCTGGCCGTGATCAGGGCCGAGGGGTCCAGCCTCCCGTACTCCAAGCTCGGAGACTCGTCCCAGTTGAGGGCAGGCCAGCTCGTGATCGCCATGGGCAATCCCTTCGGATTCCAGTCGACCGTATCCACCGGGGTGGTGAGCGCCCTGGGGAGAGCCCTGCGGAGCCGGGACGGCAGGCTCATCGAGAACATCATCCAGCATACCGCCCCCCTGAACCCGGGTAATTCCGGAGGTCCGCTTCTGAACTCCACGGGCCAGGTGGTAGGGATCAACACGGCGATTATCTTCATGGCGCAGGGCATAGGATTCACCATCCCATCGAACACCGCCCGGTGGGTGTTCTCTCAGATTCTCACCCACGGGAGGGTGCGCAGGGCATACCTGGGAGTGGCCGGAAGGACGAGGCCCATAGGACGCAAGATCGCCCGGTATCATGGTCTTGAGGGTGAGGACGCCGTGGAGATCATTTCCGTGGAGGCCGGCGGGCCTGCCAGGAAGGCGGGTATGCACATCGGTGACCTCATTGTCTCGGTCAACGGGGTGAGGGTGGGGAGCATCGACGACCTCCACCGCTTTCTTTCAGACTGGCCGATCGGCGAGCCGGTCAGGCTGAGCATCCTCAGGCGCACGGACCTTGTAGACCTGAAACTGATCCCTGACGAGGCCCAGACCGGGAGATAGGGGGATATTCGCTGCCCCTCCCCATGTCTCCTGGATCGCTCCTCCTCCCCATGCAGCAAATATTTTCTCGGCTCCCGGCTCTCCGGGAACGGAGCGCTTTTACAGGGTTTGCCGTGTTTCTTGAAGGGATGGACAGGGCAGGACGAATAAATCCGCTTGAGATTCCTCCTGCATGTGATATAGCCCCCCTTTTAAGAAGGACGCGTATGGAAATTTCAGCCCTGTGGAGTACGGATATGTATGCGTGGTGCATCCTCCCGCTCCTGATCTTTCTGGCGAGGATCATGGACGTGAGCCTGGGCACGATCCGGATCATCTTTGTTTCGAGGGATCTCAAATATCTTGCCCCGTTCGTCGGCTTTTTCGAGGTGCTCATCTGGCTGCTGGTCATACGCCAGATCATGCTCAGCGACGGGAACAACGCAGCCTGCATCGTTGCGTATGCAGCCGGATTTGCCAGCGGAACCTTTGTGGGCATGTATCTCGAGAATCTCCTGTCGTTCGGCAGGGTGCTCATCCGGGTCATCACCCGCAAGGAGGCTGGTGAGCTGGTGAAATACCTGCGGTCTTCGGGCTACGGGCTCACCTGCGTAAACGCCACCGGGGCGACCGGACCGGTAAAGCTGGTGTTCTCCGTGGTGGAGCGTCACGATATCCCCAGGATCGTGCAGATCATCAAACAGTTCAATCCAAACGCATTCTACACCATCGAGGACGTGAGATTCGTGAGCGAGAACGTTCTGCCGTTTCGGATCAAGGTGTCGAGAAACCCGCTCTCCGTGCTCTACCAGCGAAGAGCGGCCAAATAGTCTGACCGGCGGGGAGATATGGATGCCCGCCGACCTGCGGTTCCCCTTCGTCGGCATGCTGAAGAATCTGCCCGTCCGCTTACAGATCACCCGAACCGCCTCGTTTCATTCGGTTTTCGGCTTGACATGAGGCCATGCAAAGCGACATGAATTGAATATTCAGTTAATTAAGAGGGCGCATGAATATTCACCCGAGCCTCATCATGCATTACTTTTCCACCAAAGAGAACATGATGACCGAGCTGATGGATTATACCATCAATGAATACGGCAACTTGTTGAAGAACATCAGCGTATACCATGACGAGCCCCACGAGCGGATCCACCAGCTTCTCGACGTGCTCTGGAGCGACGAGTGGTACCGGATGACCGATGTGTCCGCGGACTTTTCCATGCTCTCGGTGAGCTTCCGGCACGAGAAGGTCAACCGGCAGTTCCGGAACCTGTATGCACAGTTCGGAAAATTCCTTGCAATGGAGCTGCAGAGGTTTATGGACGCCGGGATCATCGCTGCGGGCGACCCGGACGTCTCGGCGGAGGTCCTCGTCTCCCTGATCGAGGGATACCGGCATTTCAAGCACTTCTACGTGGACAAGGATTCCTCGGAGAGGTTCCGGCTGGAGATGAAGCGGGCCGTGCTCAATATGCTCGGCTACCGGCCGAAGCAGGCCGGATCCAATAAACACCGGCAAAGGCAAGGGGCGCTCGAGGACAAGGCGGACAGAAAACCGTGAGCACGGGATAAGTATCGATGGAGGCACTATGAAGCTGGACCATCTCTTTTCAACATTTCGTATCAAGGGCATGGAGCTGAAGAACCGGTCGGTCATGCCGGCCATGGGCACCGGTTACGGGAGCTCCGACGGCACGGTCACCGACCGGCTCCTGGCGTATCTCGCCAGGCGGGCCGCAGGCGGCACCGCCATGATCATCACCGAAGTCTGCGCCGTGGACACCCGAGGCAAGGGTTTTCCCAACGAGCTCGGCGCGTGGGGCGATCATCTCGTTCCCTCCCTGGCGCGCATTCCCGATGCCCTGCACCCTTACGGGGCAAAGGCGGTGCTCCAGCTCCACCACGCGGGCAGGGAGACCTTTCCGGTCGCGGCGGGAGGAACGCCCGAGGCCCCGTCGGCCATCCCCAGCGTGATTCTCGGCCAGCCCTGCGAGGAGATGGGCATCCCGCGCATAATCGAGGTGGTGGAGGCCTTCGGAAAGGCTGCGGTCAGGGCAAAGAAGGCGGGCTTCGATGCCGTGGAGATCCACGGAGCCCACGGCTATCTGCTCACCCAGTTTCTCTCGCCCTTCTCGAACCAGCGCAGCGATGCATACGGCGGGTCCGAGGAGAACCGGTCGCGCTTCGTGCTCGAGGTCGTCGAGGCGGTCCGCGGCCAGGTCGGCAAGGATTATCCGGTGATCATCCGCATATCCGCCGACGAGCTGATCCGGGGCGGCTACGATCTGGAATTCATGAAACGTTTTTCCCCCCGTCTGGTCGCCGCCGGCGTGGACATGATCCATGTCTCCCTGGGTGTCTATTCCACGCCCGGGAACTTGACCATCGCATCCATGGACACGGACCCGGGGTTCAACCTCTTCCGGGCCCGGGCGATAAAAGAGGCGACCGGGGTCCCGGTCATCGGGGTGGGCCGCGTCAGGCCGGAGCTGGCGGACAAGGCCATTGCGGGGGGAGATGCGGATCTCATCGCCTTCGGCAGACAGCACCTGTGCGATCCTGACTTCATGAACAAGCTCCAGCAGGGAAACGAAAAAGACATCCGCTGGTGCACCGCGTGCAACCAGGGCTGCATCGAGCGCCTGAGCTTCGAGATGAAGTCCGCGACCTGCACCTTCAACCCCTCGTGCGGCAGGGAGTTCAAGGAAGGGCAGGGAGCAGGCGGTGAGGTGCACGGCCCGGGAGCTATCCCGGCCGGGCATGGCCATACTGCGGGTGCCCCGGGAAACGGCAGGCGTGTGTGGATCGTCGGTGCGGGGCCCGCAGGTCTGTCCGCGGCCCTGGCCGCATCCGGAAAGGGTTGTGCCGTGGAGGTCTTTGAAAGGGATGACGCGCCCGGAGGCCAGATCAGGCCGGCAAGCAGGCCCCCGCACAAGGAGGCCTTCATGGACTGGGTGAACTGGGCCGTAAACCAGCTGGAAAAGCGGAAGGTTCCCATCCGCTTGCGTGAGGAGATTACCGGTTCCAGGCTTTCCGCCGACAGGCCGGACGCCGTGATCCTCGCAAGCGGGGCATTGCCTGCCGTGGCGGGCATACCCGGCATTGATTCAGTGCACGTCTGCGATGCCCGGGATGTGCTCATGGACAGGGTCGGGCTCAAAGACCCGGCCGTGATCCTGGGTGCCGGCTATGTGGGCATGGAAGCCGCGGATTTCCTCGTCGAAAAGGGCATCCGGGTGGTGGTCCTGGAGATGCAGGCCGTGCCTCCGGTGGGCAAGTTCACCGCCCATGGATACTGGCTCCATAAGCGGATCAGAGACGGCGGCGGCAAGCTGGTATACGGGGCCGAGGTCACGAACATCGGCCCGGAGGCGGTCTCCTTCATGCAGAAGGACCAGGAGTGGCGCGAACCGGCCGCAATGGTGGTAACCGCCATGGGTGCGCGGTCCGAGAACGGCCTGGAGGCGGTTCTCGAGGACTTGGGCATTCTCTGCCGTACGGTCGGAGACGCCGGAAGCCCGAGAAGGCTTCTGGAGGCGATCCACGAGGGGCACAAGGCAGGCCGCGAGATCTAGGCCTACAGCGGCGGAGTTTGGTACAAGATTGGAGTCAGGATCGGGGTCAGGACCTGACTCCATGATGCCCATGATGTGACCCCATGATGATGACTCCATGATGACCTGTGCAGTCGGAGCCCCGGAGCCGGGTCAGTCTTCCCCGGCTTCCGCTTCTTTCAGTAAAAACAGCATGCAATCCGGCACTATCCGGGGAGTGGCCGTTGATTCAGATGTCTCCAGCAGATCATCAGCGCATAGGCGGCGCTGAGAAGAACTGTGTATTACAGATATCTGCATTTAAAAGTAATCAGTTATTGAAGGAAACAATCTTTCGTGATATTTTTTTTGTAAATGGTAATGCCATTTTGATCGTGCCTCCTTCAAGAGGGCAGAGTTTCAGCAACCACAAAGCAAATGTATCTGTGACGGGAAGATATCATCAGTAAGGAGACAAAACGATGCCGAGCAAGCAATCTACGGGTATTTCCTGGCTGCCTCTTTTCCTTTCCCTCTTTGCACTTCTCGTCAGCTGTGGCGGTGGCAGCAGCAGCGGGGGCGCTCCCCTTTCTTCAGACAAGGCGATCACTGCCTTCAGCTTCACCGCTGCGGCGAATCCCCAGCTGGGAGCGGATCTCACGGGGACGATAAACGAAGCAGACGGCACGATCCTTCTGGCAGGGCCGCTGGAGGCTGATGATGTAGCCGGCCTGAAGGCGAGCTTCATGACCACGGGGAAAGAGGTGGGCGTGGGAGGAGTCGCTCAGGAGAGCGGGGTGACGGCCAACAGCTTTGCCGGTCCTCTCGCCTACCGCGTCACGGCAGAGGACGGCTCGACCAGGGATTACCGGGTATGTGTCGCATACTGGAAGCATCCATCGGGCCTCACCGACAACATCAGCCCGGATGAACAGGATGCGTGGTTTGATTTCCAGGTGGCCATGGACAACAACGGCAATGCCCTCATCGTCTGGAGGCAGTCTGATGGGAACAACTGGCAGATATTCAAGAGCGAGTACCGGGACGGCGCCTGGACCCACCCGGAAGACCTGGATGACAACATCAGCCCGGATGACCAGGATGCGTATGAACCCCGGGCGGCTATGGACAATAACGGCAATGCCATCATTGTCTGGCATCAGTACGACGGGAGCACTAATCTGATATACAAGAGCGAGTACCGGGACGGCGCCTGGAGCCACCCGGAAGACCTGACCGAATTCATCAGCCTGGATGGGTTGTATGCAGAGTCTCCCCAGGTGGCCATGGATGACAGCGGCAATGCCGTCATCGCCTGGGAACAGCATAACGGGGCCAATTGGCAGGTATTCAAGAGCGAGTACCGGGACGGGGCATGGACCGACCCGGCAGGCGTCAGCGAGAGTGGAAGTGTGATCGTTTCCCAGGTGGCCATGGACAACAATGGCAATGCCCTCATCGCCTGGACTCAGGATGTCGACCATCACGGTCAGATTTTCATCAGCGAGTACCGGGGCGGGGCCTGGACCGGCCCGGTAAACATCAGCCAGAGTGAACAAAATACGGAGTGTCCCCGGGTGGCCATGGACAACAATGGCAATGCCCTCATCGTCTGGTATCAGCCCGACGGGAGCAATTTGAAGATGATATTCAAAAGCGAATACCGTGACGGAGAGTGGACCCACCCATCCGGCCTGGACGACAACATCAGCCCGGACGGACAGGATGCGTACGTACCCCAGGTGGCCATGGATGCCGGCGGCAATGCGCTCATCGCCTGGGACCAGACTGTCGACGGGGGCAATCTGCAGATATACAAGAGCGAGTACCGTGACGGGGAATGGACCCATCCGGAAGACCTGGATGACAATATCACCCCGGGTGGGGATGCGTATAATAATCAGGTGGCCATGGATGCTCTCGGCAATGCCCTCATCGTCTGGGAAGAGCATGACGGGGGCCATGCTCGGATACTCAAGAGCGAGTACCGGGGCGGCGCCTGGACCCACCCGGCGGACATCGCTGACGGCATCAGCCCGGAAGGGGATCCAAACTTTCCTCAAGTGGCCATGGATGCTCTCGGCAATGCCCTCATCGTCTGGCCACAGTACGACGGGAGCAAAACCCAGATATTCAAGAGCGAGTATCGGTTCTGGGACGAATAACGTTTGACGCGGGGCGGGGGGCAACGCCTCCCGGCCGCTGTTAACTGCCCTCTGCCTTCACCGGGCATGGGGCTGTCATGGCTGCGACTATTCTGCAGCACGGTATGGCACTCGATGTTCCGTTGTGGTATGAAGGATTTTCATAATTCACGTTCTCATGCCCGAAGGATGCGTCTGCGATGGAGAGCGGACGGCAGGATCCGACGGGAATTTTATGGCGGTCCACCGGGAGTTGCAGGCACTGATGCAGAATTCGACGGATCGAAAGAGCTTCCGGCGGACAGGCGGGAAGCGGTACATGGGCGATCGCGGGATACCGGTAGCACAGGGAGAGAGGATCACCTGGCTGGGGGTGGCGGCAAACATCCTGCTGGTCGTGGTGAAGTTCGCGGCAGGGGTGCTCGGCCACAGCCAGGCCCTCATCGCGGACGCGGTCCACTCGATTTCGGATTTCTTCACGGATTTCGTCGTGCTCCTGGGCCTGAGGTTCGGGAGAAAACCTCCTGACGAATCACACCACTTCGGCCACGGAAGGATCGAGACCGTAGCGTCCGCCGTGGTGGGGCTCGCCCTGGTTGCAGTGGCGGTATTCATCGGGGTCGGCGCGGCCCGGGACATCTACCACCACGCGGACCGGCAGCCCACCTGGATCGCGATTGCGGCCGCAGCCATTTCCATCCTGGTCAAGGAAATCCTCTACCAGTACACCGTCAGGGTGGGCAGGCGCATACGCAGCCAGGCGGTGATCGCCAACGCCTGGCACCACCGTTCCGACGCCCTCTCGTCCGTGGCCGTGCTCATCGGAGTCACGGGCGCCCAGCTCAGGCCCGGGTGGCACGTCCTCGACGCCTATGCGGCCCTGCTCGTCTCCTTTTTCATCGTAAAGGTCGGAATCGACGTGCTCTGGGGCGCCGTGAGGGAGTTCGCCGATACCGCCCCGGACCCCGGGGTGGTCGAGAACATCCGGGCGTGCATACGGGGAGTGGAAGGGGTGGAGGGCGTCCACGACCTCAAGGTCAGGTCCACCGGCGGTATCTACGAGGTGCTGGTGCATCTGGAGGTGAAGAAGACGCTGACCATCGCCGAAGGCCACCTTATCATCAACCAGGCCAGGGAGTGCCTCCGGGATGCAGTGCAGGACGTGGGTGAGATCACTGTTCACCTCGATCCGGTTTGAGAAAGGTCTTTGTTCATATGAAGTGATGGTGCCGGCAGTCATCCGGCCATGCTTGTCATGGAGGGCATAATGTGAGGAATAGCATACTCGCACCGCAGTTTGACGGGACTGTCTCCGGAGAATTCATGAACGCTCCGGCAGCCGGCCCGGTACTCCCGCCGCAGGCATTCCGCCACAACCCCCGGTAGGGGGAGAAGATGGTCGCGGAGCGGCAAAACGACCCCGGGCGCCGGTACCGGCTCTCCTGTCTGGCGTACGCATCATTGTTCATAGGAGGAGTGCCCCTGTTCCTTTTCGGGGTCTTTCTCTTCCTTGGCCCGCTGAGCCTCGTGGACGCAGGTTTTTCCTGCGCCGGATCGCTCGCCGCCGACGCGTGCCTTTCCGTGTTCTTCTTCGTGCAGCACAGTTCCATGATACGCAGGGAATTCAGAGTCCGGGTAGAGAACTATATCTCCCGAGAGTATTATCCCGCTCTTTATTCCATTGTCTCGGGTATATCCCTGCTCCTGGTGCTCGGCCTCTGGCAGCGCGTGCCTCGCGTCATCTGGGAGACGAGCGGCGCCTGGTCATGGACGATACGCGCCCTGTTTTTCCTGGCCCTTGCCGGGTATCTCTGGGGCGCCGGTTCTTTCAGGCAGTTCGACCCTTTCGGCACCAGGCATTTGATCGTCCTGGCCCGCGGCAAAACACCCAAGCCAATATCACTCGTGGCACACGGTGCGTACCGATGGATGCGCCATCCTCTCTATTCCTTCAGCATGCTCATGATATGGGCATATCCGGTAGTCACTTTCGACAGGCTGCTGTTCAACATCCTCTGGTCGGGATGGGTCGTTCTCGGGACCGTTCTGGAAGAGAGGGATCTGGTACACGAGTTCGGTGAAGAGTACCGGCAGTATCAGGCACGGGTTCCCATGATGATCCCCTACCGGTTTCCCAGATGAGATAGGGACCATTCAGAAGGAGAATCGAAGGCATCCGGGCTGAAACGGCTGCTTTACTACAGCGTGCAGATCTCCCGGAACTCCACCCTGCCGGTGAGCGCCTGTTCGACCCGGTCGCGCAGGTCCGGGGAAAACCGGATGCACACCCCGCAGTCTGAGCTGATGTGCCGGGGCACGGGGATCACCTTGTGCAGAAGCTCAGCCTTTTTCAGGAATTTTTCGGCCAGCAGGGTCGAGCTCACCGAGTCGAAGAGGACGACGCAGTATTCTGCTGCACTCATAGCCGGATGACCCTCCCTGCACCGAGCATGGTCTCGGTTATGTCGTACATGTTTGAGACTTGCCCCACGGCGAGCCTGTCACTCATCTCGAAGAAACCCAGGCAGGTCCCGCACACCAGCATCCGCACCCCTTTGTTGCAGAGCGCGCGGAGATCGTCCAGCACCTCGGATCCCTGGACGGCCAACCTCACGCCCGTGTTGAAAAAGATCATGGTGTCCGGTTTTCGCTCGGTCTCGCCCAGGGTGTGGAGAAAGCTCCGCATGAGCACCATTCCCAGCTCGTCGTCGCCCACTCCCATCCGGTCGGATGCAATCACCAGGACCAGGGGGCCGGATGCTGCCTGGTGCGGGGCTTTGTCTGGAGCACGGCCCGGAATTGTAGCCGGAGTACGGCCCGGGATATCGGCCCGAGCCTGGACCCCGGGAGAGTCCCCGCCATGAAGGGGCTTTGTGATGAGCAGGCGGCTCTCGCCGTCCTGGCGCTCCACCCGGACCATGCACGCTCTGCTCATGGCAAAACGCCGCACGTTTTCTTCAGCCGTGGAGTTGTCCACGATGACCGTGATCTCATCCGCCTCTTCAAGGGCCTTCTTGGTGAGTACCACCGGCTCCGGGCATGCCCTGCCGCGCGCGTCCACTTTTTTTCTCATGTCTTGGCTCCTGATTTCTTTCGCATGGCCAGGGCCGCGATCGCCTCCACGGTATGTTCGATATCTTCCCGGGTCGTGAAATAGCCGGGGCTCAAACGGACGGTTCCCTCGGGGAAGGTGCCGATGGTCCGGTGGGCCGAGGGCGCGCAGTGCAGACCGGGCCTTGCCATGATGCCGTAATCTTCGTCCAGGGCGAGGGCGAGCTCTGAAGTGCTCAAGCCTTGGAGGGTCAATGAAACCACAGCGGTCTGCCTCTCGGGGTCGCAGGGGCCGTATATTTTCACCCCCTCGATCGATCCGAGCCCGTCCAGCAGGCGCGCGGTGAGGTCCTTTTCGTGAGCGCGGATCGCGTCCATGCCCGTTTGCCCGATAAAGGCGATTCCGGCGCCGAGCCCGGCGATCCCGATCGTGTTGGGGGTTCCGGACTCGAACTTGTCCGGCAAGAAGTCCGGCTGCACCTCGAACTCGGACCTGCTGCCCGTGCCCCCGTACATCAGCGGCTCGATCATCCTCTCATACCCTTCACCGAGAACGAGCCCGCCGGTTCCCTGGGGACCGAACAGGCTTTTGTGCCCGGTGAACGCCAGGAGCCCGATATCCATGGCCCCCGCGTCGATGGGGATCACGCCCGCGGTCTGGGCCGCGTCAACACACAGGGGGATGCCCCGCTCGCGCGCGATGACGGCGACCTCGGCAAGGGGCATGATGGTGCCGGTCACATTGGATGCATGGGTCATCACGATGAGCCGGGTGTCCGGCCTGACGAGGGATGCGACATCCCGGGGATCGAGCTCGCCCGTTTTTGAGCAGGGCGCCACGCTGAAGTCGGCCCCGCGGGCCCGCGCCGCATTCAGCGGCCGCATGACCGAATTGTGCTCCATGGAGGTGGTGACGGCGTGGCCGCCATCTTTCAGAAGGCCTAGGATCACTATGTTGAGCGCCTCGGTGACGTTTTTGGTGAAGACGGCCCCGAGCATGTTCGAGGCCCCGAAGAGTCCGGCAACAGCCTCCCGAGCATCGACGAGGGTTCTGCCCGCATCAACGGAACGCGCGTGACCGGACCTCCCCGGATTGGCGCCGATGGAGCGGTTGAACTCCACCATTGCCTCGATCGTGGAGGAAGGCTTGGGCCATGAGGTCGCTGCATTGTCGAGGTAAACGGTTCTGTTCACTGGTCGATGTCTCTTTTTTTCTGCAGACAGAGCATCCTTCTCAAGAGGATTCCCCTTCTTTTTTTCACTAGATAGGCAATAGGACATCAGAAGTCAAATGCGAAGAAGGAATACAGCGGGCTCCATGATGCGATTCCGGAATAGTCGCCGGTATAGCGGTTTCGGAAGAGACGGTGCCCGGCACGACCCTTTTTGCCATTCGGCGTTCAGGACTTGTAGAAGGAGGATTCGTTTGCCGGCTCGCGGGAACGATTCATCCCGATCCTGCACGCCCGGCTGAGTCTCCATGACAGGCAGGCAGGGTTGCAGCCGTCTTTCGAGACGCTGCCGGGATCAGGCGCCGATCATCTCCAGCAGCGCCTCAAGCCGGGTAAAGGCGGTCTCTTCGCTGTATTTGCGCACGTCCGCGTGGTCAACGTCGATCATGACGCACGGGATTCCGAGCTCTTCCCTGATATACCTCATCTGGTCCATCTGCATGAGGGAGTAGACCTTGCAGCTCCGGTTGCTGGCAAAGACCACGCCATCGATCGCGTTCCTCCCGATGACCTCATTCATGGCCTTTCCCCTCAAGTTCAGTCCGTGCGGGCACACCGAGAAGTTCTGCAGCCGCGCGAGCCAGGCAAGGGGATCGTTGCCGTCGAACTCGTACGGGTCGTACTCTCCTTCGAGGGCACCGATGCAGTAGGTGTAGCTGGCCGAGGTGATGTTTGCTCCCAGGCCCGCCAGTCTGCCGGACATCTTTCGGAGCTGGTGCCAGGGCGCGATGTTGTCCCACAGGAGCCGGTATCTCTCGTCCGGAACCGGGAAGATGCCGTTTTTTACCTGCTCCGCGGTCTCGTCGGCCAGGAGGCGGTAGTGGTCCACAAGCCTCCGGGTTCCGCGCGAGGTGAGGATCGGGGCCATCTGCACGAACGAATCAAAGGCCGTGATGCCCGAAGGCCGATGCGCGGCAAAGCTCAGGAAGCGCTTCCATTCCTTGAACGCCTCGCTGGAGAGCTGTACCGACTCCCGGGCCCTGTCCAGATCGAACCTCTGGCCGCTCATCTCTTCGATGGTGCTGATGAGCGTGCCGAACTGGTCCATGATATAACGGAAATCGCGTTCTTTCTGGTTCTCGTAGCAGAACGGGATGTCCAGCGCGAGGTGCGGCACCCCCCAGGCGCGGTGATAGACGTCGAACCACTTCACCAGGAGCGAGCAGTTGTTGGTGTTGCTGATGAGCAGGTCCGGCCGGGGCAGGCCGAAGGTGGGGGAGTCCCTGCCGCCGTCAAAGGCGGTGCCGATATCGATCCGGGCGTACGAGCACAGGTCGGTGGAGTATCCGAAGCCCTCGGCCTTCTCGCACAGGACAGGGCCTGTCCCTTTGCCTGCGCACAGGGCCGCGTGGCTTTCGGGCACGGCATAGACCACGTTTTCGAAGCCGCCAAACAGCTCGGCCGGGACGATGATGGCGATCCACACCACAAAGGCGCCCTCGGATGCCCTGCGGTGGAGGTCGAGGTAGTCGTTCATGATCATGGTGCTCAGGCGCTTGCCGGATGTATTTTTTTTGAACGCGCCTTGCGTTTTTTCAGACGGCATCATTGTCTCTCCTTGAACCCCGTGTCTCATGACAGAGCATCTCGGCAAACGCCTCGATCCGCGTTTGGTACGCGTCGAGATTCAGGGCGTCGTCCATGCCGATTTCCAGCTCCAGCGTGCGAACGCCCTCTGCCTCGATCATCCGCTTGACGGCCGGGATCTCGAAGTACTCGTATTCGCAGAATTTCTCGCCCACGAAGATGAACCCCTGTACACCGCTCTCCCTTACCGTCTGCATGATGGTCTCAAGCCTTGAGTCCGCCGAGGGCAGGATCGTGGTGCAGGGATAATGGTTGCGGTAGAGGTCTCGGTAGTATGCCCCCGGGTCTGCCGATGCCGCGGGGAGGTAGTCGTACGACCGCCTCAGGGCTGCGATATCGTTTGCAACAACCGTCAGTCCGGTGCGCTCGATCGCATCCAGCAGTGCAACCGGGGGCGGGAGAATTCCGCTGAGCATGATTCTGACCCCCTGATGACCCGGAGCCCGGCCGTTGAACTCCCGGACGGTACGCTCCAGAATCGAGATGTGGTCATCCAAGGACATCCTGCCTGCGGACAGAAGAATATCCGAGCAGTCCGCAAAACGGATCCGGCCGGTTTCGGCGAGACGCTCGAGGTCGCGGCTCAGCCTTCGCTGACGGTTGTACAGCTCGGTGCTGTTCAAAAAGGTCTGAGCAGAGAAGGATCTCCCGGTGAATTTCTCCAGCTCCCCGATGAGATCTCTGATCCGTTCATTCAGATAGTCCGAAGCAAACGGCCGGCTGAGCGGGACAGCGGGGATATGGAGCCTGAAGAGGGGAATCGAAGCTCCATGGCGGTCGAGCGAGCTCTCAAGGATCTCGGGCAGGTTCCTCAGGGTGTCGCATGCATTGTACATGAAGATTGCATCCAGCAATTCCCTGCCGCGGGAGAGAACGAACTCGCTCAAGGATCGGGCCACTCCGCAGGCATAGGGCTGGAGGTGCCGATCGCTCCGGGTCAGGTGCGTGATGTCCTGCCGCAGGCCCCAGAGCACCACCGGGGACAGCCCGAAGGAATGAAGCAGCTCCAGGGGAGGGTAGAGGGGAAAGCACCCGATCAGGGTGTGCCCCTGTGACTTCAGGTCTGCAAGAGAATCCGGAAAGCTTTGCATCTCACCACCCCCTTTGCCGCCATGCCGCGGGCACCGTCCATACCGGACGGTCCTGCTGCCGGACCATATCACGAGATCATTGTATAAATATAACATAATGTTATATCCAGTGGAAGTAAGAAGGTGAGACAGCGGAGGCCGGCTGCGTTTGCTCGTTGGGAGCGCCGCCCCATACCGGTGGCTGCCGGCCGGCTAGTCCGCCTCAGCCGATGGCGGCGGAGGAAGATTGCGTTTGTCCAGCTCGAAGATCACGGTCACGGACTTTTCATACAGCTTATCGTGCAGGAGGGCCTCGGCGGGAAAGATCCGCTCCATGACGAGGGTATGGCTCAGGGACTCGTATCCGTCTTTCGTCACCCAGAGGGTGTAGGGTGTTTCACCCTGGTAACGGGAATCCCGGACATAGTACCGGTTGCTTCCGTCCACGGGCGAGGAGATGATCTGCTTCTGCCCGATAATGACCGGTGCGGCCTCCAGGACCACCGTGCAGGGTGTGTTCCCCCGGAATTCATGGCCCAGATAGACCTCTGCCCCGCTGGGTTTCGATTCCACCAGCACGGCGAGTCTCAGGCGGCAGTATCCCCTGAAATCACACCAGGGCGACCAGGTCTCTTCATCGGCTGAGGCGCAGCCGGCTGTGGTGACGACTGCCAGAACAAAGAACAGCTCTTTCAGTTTCATGATTTCTCTATCCTGCGTGCAAGGGGATTATGAAAGCCCGCATTCATGTGGGACAAAAGATACGCCAACATATCTTAGGATTTAGAGTAGGGGGCGCGGGGAGAAAATCAATATGGTTCCGGGAAGATGACTGTATCCCGCAAACGAACCTGCCGCTCATGAAGACGGCACGCCGGGAGACGGTTTTTGAGCCCGGTGCCCGTGCCCACAGCAGGGGCGAACCGTTTCTTGCCGTAAGGACATGCGGATCAGAAGGAGTAGGTAATGGTAACGGAACCGAATGCCTGGCCCCGATGCTGCTCTTTAAACGACGGGGTTCTGTATGCGTGGGCATAGGTGATCTTGAACCGGGAAAAAAGAATGCCCAGCCCAGCGGTCGTTTCCAGAACAAAGGGCTCTTTTTCGATGCGGTGGCTGTCCTGAAAGGAATTGCCGTCCAGGGTGATGTCCCGGGCCACGGCATAACCGCTCACTCCGGCAAAGACATGCAGAGAAAGATCGGGCAACTTCCGGAAAAACCTGGGATCTTCCCCGCTCATGGGGGAGCTGTTCCGGAATCCCGGGTGGATCGGGTAGGTGCCGAAATCGTGAGGCAGCTCGGGACCGAGCCGTGCCTGGAATCCGGTGTTGCCTGCGGACAGGGCGTTGCCGAGGCTTATGCCGAGGAAGGAGATGACATCCATTTCGAGATGTTCCCGGACACGGCATCTGGCTGTCCTCCATTTGCGTTCAACATACACATTGAGGAGGAGCTCGTCGCCGAGCTGGTTCTCCCAGCCGTTCGGTTTCACGGATTTGAACGTATCGTGCGCCTTGTCCTGCAAATACTCGGCGTACGAGTGCGGGCCGAGGATACCCATGGCGAACGAGATCGTGTCCTGGATGCGCGCATTCATCCGGTGGACGCCCACCGAGACATAGGTGATGCCGGAATAGGGCCTGTCATCGTCTATGACGCCCGGGTATTCGATATTCCGGGGGGTATGGATCATCTGGCCCAGTGATATGGAAATGTTTCTCCGATACCCCGGCTCGTTCATGAGCGGAAGGCGGACGAGCGCAGAGCGTCTCCCCCGGGGACTCTCCCGGTGCAGCTCCGGCGAGATCCAGCTCACCTGTGCTCCGCCCGTGTATCCGTAATCTGTTCCGGCAACGATGTCGTTTTCAAACGTCAGGAAGATCGTACTGCCCGGCTCTCCGGCCGGTATCCGCCCGCACCGGGCCTCTGCCGGCATTATTGCCGGGTTTCCAAGCACAAGAAGGATCAAGAGAATCCTGAATACAGAATCGTACAGGTACTGCAATCTGTCCATAGCCTGACCAGTGACTCTTTCCCGCTGCCGCTCAATGGCGTGGAGGAGCAGCCCGGCCTCCCAAGCGAGTGTTACTAATGCTTGTGTTATCAGCCGGGCCGCGGTTCTCAACAGCTGCGCGTCTGGAGGTGAACCCCGGAGCCTGAGGGAACGAGACCGGGGGAAGGTGGTCAGACTCCACGCAAACCGGTTGCATTTCAAAGTCTTGTGGTGAAAAAAACGGAAATGGGATAGAATCGAGACCTTGTTATCCTGCTCTGCAGCAAAATAGGTATTCCCTTGCAAGACATGCAGCAGAGCAGGGATGACGGACATGAGGAGCAAACCCATGGATGACGTCTATGAGCAGTTGAGAGAGCGCCTGGATACGATGGCCACAGGATACCCCGCAACCCGGAGCGGGGTTGAGATTCAGCTTCTGAAAAAGCTTTTCACCCCGGATGACGCAGCCTTGTTCCTGGAGATGGGCGATGCACCCCAGACCCCGCGGCAGGTTGCGGAGCGCACGGGGACGGATGCCGGTGAGACCGCGATCAGCCTGGAGCACATGGCGCTCAAGGGACTGCTGTTCAGGTTCAGGCACCCGGACGGGCCCCGGTATCTGGCCGTCCCCTTTATCGTGGGAATCTACGAGTTCCAGGTCAACGGCCTGAGCCCCTCGGTGCTCAAAAGCATTTCAGAGTATTACCTTACGGGCCTGGGCCAGTCGTTCCACTCCACCCGGACCCCTCATCTGCGCACCGTGCCCATCGACAAGGGTTTGGTCTCTTCGTGGCCCGTTGCCCCGTACGACGACGCGCTTTCCATCGTGGAGAAGAAGCAGGTCATCGCCGTGGCCGATTGCCTGTGCCGCAAGGCGGTGCGGATGTACGGGAAGGGGTGCGGCCATCCCTTGGAGACCTGCCTTCAGTTCGATGCCTTTGCCGAGTACTATCTCGATAACCGCATGGCCCGGCCCGTCAGCACGGACGAGGCCGTGAGCATCCTCAAGGCCAACGACAAATCCGGTCTCGTGATCCAGGCCCTGAACTCCCGGCAGGTAGACGCCATGTGCGCGTGCTGCAGCTGCTGCTGCGGCATGCTCATTTCGCTCAAGCTCTTTCCCGCCCCGGCCCGGGAGGTTCAGAGCAACTACGTGTGCATGAGCGAACCCGAGCTCTGTACCGGGTGCGGTGCCTGCGTCAAGAGGTGTCCCGTGGGCGCGGTCGTGATGGAAGAGGGCAGGGCCGTGCTGAAGGAACAGCGGTGCATCGGGTGCGGTCTGTGCGTGAGCACGTGCCGTGAGCAGATCCGCCTGCTCGTGAAGAAACCCCCGGACAAGCTCTACGAGCCGCCCGAGGATCTCTACGATACCTACCGGAGGATGAGCGTTGATCGCGGCAGGGCCTGAGAGGTGTCGAGAGCCCCGGAGTCCTGTTTGCATCCTCCTTCTCAGGTCCGCTTGTCGAAGGACCTTTGAAGGTGGGGTCACATTCCTGTGGGGTCATATCCCCGTTCAAACGAAGGTCTTGCTCTCCATAGGCCCATACCATCGATGGTAGCCCGACAGGTCGGCGTACAGGATGGATACGGTTCACTGAGGATCGGCTCTTCGAGGCTGGTTGAGATTTCGGGAGAAACCCCTGCCCAAGGGTTTCTCCCGAATGGGGGTGAAGGTATTCCTGTTATTGTTTATGTAGTTGGAGAGCCCTTGTCGCGGTCCGCCAGCCACCGCGGGCAGTGGGTCTCGCACCAGGCCCTCGAACACCGGCCCGTGGTCATGGCCTGGAAGGTGCCCGGGTTGCCTATGGTGCCCAGGTAGAGGTGCACCACGAAGAACGACCCGATCACGAGCGCGCTCAGTGCATGGAGCGCGTACGACCACCTCGCCACGGCAACGGGGAAGGCGAGGGGGTTCCACATGATCATGCCCGACAACACGATGAGCACGCCGAACACCACCACGAACCAGAAAAAGAGCTTCTGGCCGGCATTGTATTTATAGACCGGCGGCAGGTTGTCCGTTTTCCAGAGGTATCCGCCGCCCTGCGCGATCCACCTGGCATCATCCGGTTCGAAGGCGCAGTCTTTTTTCCACATGACAAAGGCATAGGCAAGAGCGAACGCGAAGACCACACCCGAGAAGATGTGCATCCACTTGGCTGCGTACAGGCCCCCAAGCAGGGCCGGGATGAAGTCCCAGGTGTGGAACATGAGCCCCAGGCCCGTAAACAGGCAGAACAGGCAACTCCCGGCGAGCAGCCAGTGCGCGATACGCTCGATGGGGTCGGTTACCCGTACCGTGTTCTGGAGTGTATCCGACATCTCACTCACCTCCTTCCTTGTTCTCGTGGACCTCGTGAGGGCCCTTGATCAGGTAGTGCAGCGCCGCCATGCCGGCCACGGCGCCCATTCCGATGAGGGTGAAGGGCTTGAAGAGGTTCTTCCACAGGATGACGGATGCCGGAACGCGCGGTTTGACCGGCAGTTTGTCGTACACGGCCGGGTCCTCGGACAGGATGTACATCACGTGCGTGCCGCCCACGAACTTGTCGCCGTACACGACCCCCTTGCCGTCCAGCTGGTCGAGCCGTTGGTAGGCCGTCTCGATCATGGCCTCCTTCGTTCCGATGGTGAGCGCTCCGGTGGGGCAAGAGAGCACACAGGCCGGCTGCTGTCCATCTTTAAGCCTGTCGTAGCACAGATCGCACTTGTAGACCTTCTCGGTCTCCTGGTTGAACCGGGGAACATCGAAGGGGCAGGCGGACACGCAGGCCTTGCAGCCGATGCACAGCTTCTGGTTGATCCCCACGGTGCCGAACTCGGTATGGTACAGTGCCCCGCTCGGGCAGACCTTGATGCATGCTGCGTCCGTGCAGTGCATGCAGCCGTCTTTGCGGAAGAGCCATTTGAAATCGCCGTTCTTGTTTGCGTATTCCTGGAAGCGGATCAGGGTCCAGGTGTTCCACTGGAGGTCCGGCGGGTTCTGATAGCTCCCCAGGTTCCGGGTCCTCAGGGCCGGCATCTCGTTCCACTGCTTGCAGGCCACCTGGCAGCCCCGGCAGGCAGTGCATTTGGTAGTATCGATGAGCTTTACGTATTCTGTCTTTTTCATGCCTGCCTCCTACAGCCTGGTTATGTTGACCATGAAGGCCTTGTATTCGGGACAGAAGGTGTTGGCGTCCCCCACGGTGGTCGTGAGGATGTTCGCGCTGTCTCCGCCGTCCTCGGGATAGAGCCATCCGTAGTTGAACGGCATGCCGACCTGGTGGACGGTTCTGCCTTCGATCGTAAACGGGGTGAAGCGCCTGGTCACCATGGCAACGCATGTTGTCTTGCCGCGGGCCGACGACACCCTGACCTTGGAGCCGTTCGCAATGTCCAGCTCCCGTGCGAGCGCTTCGCCGATCTCCACATAGGCCTCGGGCTGCATCTCCAGAAGCCATGCCTGCCAACGGGTCAGTGCGCCGGAGCACCAATGCTCGGTGCAGGAGTAGGTGGTGCAGACGTAAGGGAACTTTTCGCTGGCATTGTGCACCTGATCGCTCTCGTCCGAGAAGATCTCGATAGCCGGGTTGATCAGCTGACCCGAGAGCGGGTTGTGGTCAAGCGGGCCTTCCAGCGGTTCGTAGTGCTCGGGGAACGGCCCGTCAGCCATGCCGGGTCCGAAGATGGAACCGACGCCGTCGGTCTTCATGATGAATGGATACTTGCCCTTTTCCTTGTCGGCCATGGGCGGCCACGGGCCGTCGGGCACGTCGCCCACCCATTTCTCTCCCGTCCACTCCAAGAGTTTGCGCTTGGGATTGTAGGGCTTGCCGTTGATGTCGCAGGACGCCCGATTGTAGATGATGCGCCGGTTCACCGGCCACGCGAACGACCAGTTGGGGTACAGGCCCAGACCCGTCGGGTCATCCTTGCCTCGCCTGGTCATCTTGTTTTCGCCGTCGGCTCCGAAGCTGCCCGACATGATCCAGTTGCCGCACGAGGTAGTGCCGTCGCTTTTCAGCATGCCGAAGGTCGGCACCAAGCCGCCCTTCTCCACGCCCTCGACATCGGCTTCCCAGTGGCCGTTGATCTGCCTGGCCACTTTGAGCACGTCCATATTGCCCTGAGGGTCCTTGTAGTCCCACTTGAGGTTCAGGATCGATTCTGCATTGGGCCCGCCTTCCTTTGCATAGAGCGTCTTGATCGCATCCATCATCCGGATCTGGATGTCTCCGCAGGAAATGGCGTCTCCGGGGGGTGTGGCGGCCTTGTATTTCCACTGGACCCATCTGCCGCTGTTGCTCTGGCTGCCTTCCTTCTCCATGGTGGCCGCTGCGGGCAGCAGGAACACCTCGGTTTTGACCTGCTTGGGGTTGACACCCGGGCCGAACCAGAAAGATGCTGTCTCGTTGTCGAAGATGTTGGAGCACACGAGCCAGTCGAGCTTTTCCAGGGCCTTTCTGGTCTTGTTCGAGTTGGGTGAGCTCACCGCCGGGTCCGTACCCACGGCGAATAGGCCCCTGATCCCGCCTTTGTACATCCTTTCGAAGAGGTGCAGCTGCGAGTAGTGCTTTCCGTCGTCCATCTTGGGCAGCCAGGAATAGCCGAAGCCGTTCTCCGGTGTGGCTGCGTCTCCGTAGAGCGACTTGAGCCAGCTCACGAAGAAGTTGGGGTAGTTCTGATAATAATTGGCCGACTGCGGATCATTGCTCTTGGGGGTGTACTTGTCCAAGTAGCGACCCAATGTGTCGAGGGATGCGGTGGGCATCTTCAGATAGCCGGGCAGGTTGCCGTACAGGATGCAGTGATCCGTGGAGCCCTGCACGTTTGGCTCGCCCCTGAGTGCGTTGATCCCGCCGCCTGCGATGCCCATGTTGCCCAGGAGGAGTTGGATGATGGCCATGGTGCGGATGTTCTGGCTGCCCGAGGTGTGATGGGTCCATCCGAGCGCATAGCACTCCGTGCCGGCTTTGTCCGGAGCTCCGGTAGCGCTGTATTCCTCGTACACCTTCAGGAGATTTTCCTTGGAGACACCGGTGATGCTGGAGACCTTGTCCAGGGTGTAGCGCGCATAGTGCCGCTTCAGGTGCTGGAACACGCAGTGAGGATCCTGCAATGACGGGTCCTTGAGCGGGATGCCGTTTGCATCCATCTGGAAGGTCCAGGTATCCTTGTTGTACGTGCGCTTCTCTGCATCATATCCCGAGAACAGGCCGTTCTTGAAAGAGAAGTCCGGGCTCACGAGGAAGGATGCGTTGGTGTAGTTGTCCACGTAATCGCGGAAATATTTTTTGTTATTGATGATGTAGTTGATCATGCCCCCCAAAAAGGCGATGTCCGTGCCCGACCTGATGGGGACGTGGTAATCGCAGCGGGCCGATGTGCGGGTGTATCGCGGGTCCACGTGGATGATGCGCGCCCCGTTCTCCTTTGCCCGGAGGATCCATTTGAACGCGAGGGGATGGTGCTCCGCCGCGTTGCTGCCCATGATAAGGATAACATCACTGTTTTTCAGATCGATATAGTGGTTCGTCATCGAACCCCTGCCAAACGACTCTCCCAGAGCCGCTACGGAGGGGCTGTGTCAAACCCTTGCCTGGTGATCGATATACACCAGGCCCATCGCCCTCACTGACTGGCTGATGAGCCAGCATTCTTCGTTATCGATGTTGGAGCTGCCCAGGTGCGCAATGGACTCGGTGCGGTTGACCAGCTGGCCTTTTTCGTTGGTGGTGACAAAGTCCTTGTCGCGCGCATCCTTGACCAGGCGGGCAATCCGGGAAAAGGCCCAGTCCCAGTCCTTCTCTTCCCACCTGTCGCTATAGGGCGCCCGGTAGCGGACCTTTGTGAGACGGTGTTTGTTTGCCTCGGTCAGGTCGAAGAAGCCGGCACCCTTGGCGCAGAGCGCGCCCTCGTTGATGGGATTTTCCGGATCTCCCTCGATGTTGAAGATCTTGCCTGTCAGGCTGTCAACGCTGCAGATCAGACCGCAGCCGCACGAACAGTAGGCGCAGATCGTGGTGTACTGCTTCGCCGACTTGATGCGGTTCATCTTGCTCAAATCGGCGGCGTACGCATTCACCGGCTTGAAGTTCAGGCCCAGGGCCGACGATGCACCTACGGCACCGGTCAGCTTCAGAAAGCCCCTTCGCGTCAGTTCCATGAAAACCCTCCTCCCGTTATGTAGTAAGGAATATATGTAACAAAATACATATAATTGTTTTCCATCAATAATGTCAATGAATAAATGGGCAGGAAAGATGAATAAACAGGCAAGGAAAACGAATAATATCTATCAGTTATGTTATGAGAAACAGAATAAGGCCGGGTAGGTCCCCGTGGTGTGTTATGATCGTGCTGTCTTGGAAGCGCCTTCGGGTGCGACTGTGTCCGGACAGGATTACAGACAGGAGTTCCAGGCACACGAGGCCATGGGAAGGTAGCCCTTTCCCTGCATGATGACGTCCAGGTGCACGAGGCTCAAGGCCGAGACGTCCGCATCGAAGTCGACCAGATCGCTCACCTTGTCAACAGTGATGAGGTAGTGCATGCACTTCTCGCACACGAACGCGGACTCCTTGCTGTCGCTGTCCACGAAGAAATAGGTCATGGATTTCTGCTCGCCGCACCCGCACGAGGGGCAGATCACCCTGCTGAAGACCCACTCATGGCCGCACTGCGAGCAGTACAGATGCCTGGTGCCCACCTTGTCGCGGATCTTGGCGATCGCGGGGGCGGACCCGCAGATGGGGCAGTAGCCCTGGTCCCAGGATACATCCCTGATAAGCGGAGCCCAGTTGCGGGCCCATTTTTCGAGAAAGACCCGTGCGGTCATCGATGCTGCGAGGCGCAGTGCATGAGGTGAGACATCCTCGTGTACCGCCCAGGTATCAATGAGCCTGTCCGCCTCTGTATCTGGAGAGACAAAGAGATCGGTGAATCTGATTTTTCCCTCCATGATAGAGGACCTCAGCTTTTCCAGATCGGTCGAGATCTTCGGAAACCCTGTTGCGAGCGGGGTCAGGACCGTCAGAACGATCATTTCGCAGGCATCGCCGTCCGGAGAAAAGTCGTTCTGCCGGATCAGGGAGACACCGCTCTTGAAACGGGCTCTGTCAATGGCCGCGGGCCGGTCGTTCCCGATGTCGAGCATGTCCATGAGCGAGGCCTTCTCAATGAGAAAGGGTGCGAATGCACGAATGACGTCCTTGCTATGCGGGTGAGTCCGGGATGCCTCCTCGATGATCTTTTCCAGTCGTTCTATGTACTCTGCTGTATCGCGCATGGAATCGCCTTTCTCGGGAATTCTCTATGACGGGCGTGATGCCCGTGGCTCCCTGATGTCAAAATTGCTTGCCTCTAAGGTATCCCGAGCAAAAGAAAGGCGCCGGAGGGGGAAACCCGGCGCCTTCTTCTTTCCTCAGATCTTTTCGATGGCCACCGCACAGGCCTTGTACTCCGCGGTCTGCGTGGCCGGATCGAACACCGGGTTGGTGAGCCAGTTCGCGCAGCCTTCCCGGAAATGGAAGGCCATCCACACCATGCCCGGAGGCACCTGCTCCGTGACCTTGGCCTTTACCTCGACCTGCCCGCGCCGCGATTTTACGCGTATAGTCTCGCCGTGCGCGATGCCCAGGGCTTCGGCGTCGGCGAACGAAATATCGGCCGTCTCCTCGGGCAGCAGGAAGTCGAGACCGGAACGTCCGGTCTGTGTGCGTGTATGGTAGTGGTAGAGCCGTCTGCCAGTGGAGAGGACGAAGGGGTACTGGTCGTCGGGGACCTCGGCGGGTGGAGTCCAGTCCACGGGGTTGAACACACCCAGGCCGCAGGTGAACTTGCCTTCCCTGTGCAGGAAGGGGGTGCCGGGGTGGTCTTCGCTCGGGCAA
>JAHDKO010000123.1 GCA_018436855.1 Deltaproteobacteria bacterium
GCACTAAACTAAAGAATATTCCCTGATATGCAATTTCTGATTGTTTATTTGATCCATTAGCTGTTGATGCAATACTAAAGGCAAAGACAGATACGAACGTGACCAAATAGTTGCGATATTCTCTTATTTTGTCTTTTATATGGTTTCTTAAAACTTCATCATTCCAATTGGTCTCATTCTCACGTGGTCTCAAATCTTCCATTGATTGTTCCCTCCAAAAATTGTCAATGAATTGCAGATAACCATTTACTATGCCGCAAATCTGCACGCCAATATGATATCAGGGGACTTTTTACGGCTGCATACAATATCGAATGTGATTCCATAGCCCATCTGTTTATCCTGCCTGCTCCCTTTCGACAGCAGGCGGCATTCATCGCCTCTGCAGCGGTATACCGGGGCGGACTCCGTCCGTTGCGGGTGAATGGGACGAATGAAATGGCGCTCCTCTCCAAACATCATATGTGCCAAAAAACATGTCAGGGGTAAATTCATGCTGCAGATCAACAAGACAAGGAAACCGTAACATTTCTGAGAAAGGGATTCCAGAAGATTATCTGGAAATATTCCACTGATGGCATAGGGGATCGTGTGTTTCCGAGGCCTGAAAGGGTGGATCGGAAGCGGGTCCGGCGAGGGCCTTATTCCCCGCTCTCTCCGTTCAGGTGCTGCTTGATCTTTCTCCGGATCGACTCGGGCAGCTTGATGCCGATGGCGCCCAGACGGGCCTCGTACTTCTTTAGCGACATCATGTGCGGTGATGAGGAGGAAAAGATCTTCAGATACGACTGCACGCTTCCCTCGAGCTCTTTTCTGAAGAGCATGTCCTGGTTGAGCATGTCTTCGATGTGCGCGATGACCCGGTAGTTGATGGGCCTGCACATCGACCGGTACGCGACGAACCGCTGGGTGGTCTCGCACTCGTAGTTTTTTTCCCGGATGCTCTTCTCCACGGTATTGAGGTTGATGCAGTCCAGAATCTGGAACTCATAGGCGTCGGAGAGCACCTCGCGGATCATGTTCTCAGTCTTTCTCATCTGGACGCACTTGCCCGTGCACTCGCTGCAGGTGCCTTTGCACCTCAGATAGACCACGAAGTCTATGTCCGAACCCTGCTGAGACACCCCCATGTTCACCGATCCCATCACGTCCATGGCGATGTGGCCCTTGATTCTATCTTCCAGGAGGCGGGCCACCTCTTCGAGGGTGTCGATCCGGTCCTCGGTCTCCGGGGTCTGAAACGCCCGGAAGAACTTCTTGATCTCGTTGAAGAGCTCGATCTCCGGGATATGCGAGTACTTCTCCACCGTGGTGTCGCAGTTCCGCTGGTTTTTCAGGGCGAGAAAGCGCTCCTCGTCGATGATCTCTTCGGTCCGCTCGTCGTTCTTGAAGTAGTAGTCGGCCACGTCATAGATCTTTTCTCCGCTGATTTTTCGGAAAATGACCTTGCGGACGGCGCGGTCCTCGATCTCGATCTGGTGGAAAAACCCCCCTTCGGCCACCTCGCCGTTCACCTGGGTCACCTCGCCGAAGTTGGAGGGATTGAGATAGAGGGTGTTGCCCGTATATCGCACGCCCCAGGCATGGTGGGCATGGCCCGAGAGACAGAGCATCACCGGGTTCGTGTCGCAGTAGGTCCGCAGCGAGGGCGAGCCCACCGGGCCGGCGTACGAGGCCCGGTCGTGTATGCCCCACGCGGGCTGGTGGGTCACGATGATATCGGGCTTGACCGCCCGGAAGAAACGGAACATCTCGTTATACCTCTCGTTCGCGCCTCTGCCCGCCTGATACCTCACGATGTACCGCTCCGGGATGCCGGCCGTCCATACGTCGGCGCCGCCATAGCCGCATATCTTCAGGCTGTCTTCGATAAAGCAGTGCAGGTGCAGGTCGTTTTCGTGCAGCGAGGTGAACTTGAGGTCCATGTCGTAATTGCCCGGGAGGCAGTAAATGGAAGAGGTCTGCTTGGCAAAGAAGATATCCTTGAGCACCTTGTACTTCTGCTGCATCACCCTGCGGGCGCGGATGGTGAGCTGCTGATACCTTGTGCCCATCTCCTGCACCTCTTCGGAGACATGGGGGTCCTCCAGGAGCTCGTCCACGAAATCCTCGATGAGCACGGCCTCCGCGCCCATCTTCCTGCGCATCCCGTGAAAATACGACTGGAGCTCGTGATAGCGGATGGAGGTGCCCATGTTGTAGAACGGGATGTCGATCAGATCGCCCGCAATGATGTACACGTCGGCTACGGTCTCCAGCAGCAGGCTCCTGACCTTTTCGAAGTCGCCGTGGATGTCGGTGGCATAGATGAGCTTCATGTCTCTCTGATATCGGCGCTTCTCCGGGGAATGTTAATGGCCGCTCCACATCCGCCGGCTCCGGGTATCCCGGGCCTTGGCGTTTCGTCTTTCCGGGATCTTAATCTCACCTGGCTTGCCGGGCAAGGCTTATTTTTTAACAGAGACCCTGATACACCGGTGCATGCTTGGGGGCAGATCTTTCCGGCATTGTCTCTACTTCCATTGTGCCGGTGATAGTCTTATCTTGGGAAATCCCTGTTTTCAGGGCTTCAGACGATCGGGCGATTCCTGTCCTCCCATAGGGCCGCTTGGTGAGGGCCTGCCCCGGAAAAGCATACGTACAACAGGAGTTATTATGCGGATGAAAGCTCATATCGGCCCTTGGCCGAGGCTGCGCATCCTCTCATGGAACCCACAGGGGCCGGTAGAAGGGATCGTAGAACGGGTAGTACGGATAGTACGGGTAGGTGCCCGGATAGTAGTACTCCCTGTAGCCTTTTTCTTTAAGCGGCCACAGCACATGATTAGTCATGGAAACCACCGGATGGGGATACTCATACTCACCGATGGTCCTGAACTCTATTCCGTCTATCGTGCCCACGACCGTGATCTCTCGTCCCTGGGAGTAGACAGCCGGATCAAGGAACCTGTTGCTCACGGCCAGAAAGCGCCCTCCGGTGGCATCTCCATCAGTCGGTTCGCAACCATTTTCCAGCGGTTTTTCGAGTATTTCGATCACGGTCCCGCTTCTCCGAGGGTCTGTGTCCAGAATGATGCCTCCCCAGAGCACATGGCGGCCTTCATAGGCCTGGGGGTTCTCGATCACCAAGGGCAGCAGGACCGATTCGTCGACATCCTGTCTCAGATCCCGGCACAGCGAGGACGCGCACGATGCGGTAAGGAGCAGTGTCGAGAGGAGCAGGGCGATCGGAAGAGATCTTCGGGTTTTCATGGCAGAGCCCTCCATCACGGTTACCTCCATGAAGACTCATCATAAGCACGCCCTGTTGCGAATCAAGGCGCGCACGCTGCATCAGGGATGCGTGCTCACCGGTGGGTGAGAATGGGCCACCCTCTTTCCGCGGCAATCTGCCTGAGCCGTTTCGTGGGTTCCACGGCGCGCGGGTTGCCCACCATCTCCAGCAAAGGAATGTCCGAATGATGGTCGCCGTAGGCATACGAGCGGGAGAGGTCGATCTCCAGCCTTTCAGCGAGCTCGGTGGCCGCTTTTTTCTTGGTTTCGCCGGCGCATACCTTGCCGTGAGACTTTCCGGTGAGCAGGCCGTTGCCGTCTATCTTCAGGTCGGTGCAGATGAGGTGGTCGAAGCTCAGGTCCTCGGCCACAGGCCTGAGCAGATACCGTATGCCGGCCGAGACCAGCACCAGGATATGGCCCCGGTTTTTATGGTCCTTCGCGCGCGAGACGATGTTGGGCGCCAGGTGGGGTTTGATGATTTCGCGATAATACTCGGCGGCCCCCGCCTCGAAGGGCGCGAGGTCCTTGTTTTTATAGAACGAGAGGAGCAGGTTCGCCATGGCGGTCTCGGACACCAGGTTGCGCTGGTAGAACCAGTTGGCGATCACGACCTTCAGAACATAGCTGAATGACACCTGGCCCATGTCCCAGAGATACCGGATACCGAGCTTCGGGCTGTTCTCAACCAGAAGGGTCCGGTCGAAATCGAAAAAAGCAGCTGTGTTTCCGGCCATATTCTTCTATTCACTCCTTTCTCTGCAGAGTATAATATGGGTGTGCCGGAGTCAAAGCAAGCCTCGCCTTCTTGTAAAGGGAAGGGGTGTGCGGCGTGCACCTTCCCGAGGCATGCTGCGACGGGTATGAGTATTGCAATATCTCTTCGGGCATGCGGAAGGAGGATGTTCCGATCGCATGCCCGAAACAAGACCTGGGAAAGGGGAAGCCATGATGGGGCGGATTTTTATGAGATCGGGGAGCGGGGCGGCACTGATGCTGCTGGCAGGGTGTATGCTTTTGTGCCCGGTCCTCTCGTATGCCGGCGAAGCCGGATGCGCCGAGGGCGATTGCGCAAACGGCTCGGGGACCTATGTGTTCGATGACGGGTCCAAGTATATCGGTGAGTTCAAAGAGGGAGTACCCCATGGAAAGGGCAGGTATTACGCCGCGGACGGCATGCTCTACTCGGGAGAGTACGAACAGGGAAAAAAGAATGGCTTCGGCAGGATCACCTATCCCGACGGGCGTTTCTACGAGGGGTATTTCAAGGATAACCAGCTTCACGGCAAAGGCACGTACCGCTATGAAGACGGAACCGTATACAAGGGAGAGTTTCGTGAAAACAAGTGGAACGGCCGGGGAATGCTGACACTGTCCGACGGCCGGACGTATGAAGGCGGGTTTCAGGACAACAAGAGGCACGGCGCCGGGAAGTTCATCTTCAGGGCCGGTGAGGTCTACGAGGGCGGGTATGTCCAGGACCGCATGGAAGGCAAGGGAGTCTATACCTTTCCCGACGGCTCCCGGTACGAGGGTGATTTTCTCAACGATGCCTACGAGGGCACGGGCACCTTCATCTTTTCCGACGGCCGCGTCTATACGGGCCTGTTCAAGGAGGGGAAACCCCACGGCAAAGGCGCGATCACCTATCCCGACGGTACGAGAGAAGAGCGTGAATATGTACTGGGCGAGCCGGTGATGGCACAGTCGCTCGACGATGAGGCGGGGATGGGAGCAGAGGTGGCCCAGGAACAGCCCGAGGCCGCGGAAGAGTTTTAGCCGAACGTCCGCCCATGCAGGTGATGTGCAGGGACAATACCCGACCCCCTCGATCCTGGCTCGGGGGGTGTTTCATCTTACACGGCAATGAGCTCCCCCGGTTCTCTGGCCGGCTCGGGCATCAGGCAGGCGATCGTCTCCTGCTGAGAGTGTATTGTTTAAAAAGACGATCCCTCCGAAGTATCGCTCGGGAATGCGGTTCATGACGGCTCCCGTCTGCTCCGGCTCGTCCTGAGCCGGGAGAGTCCCGAAATCTGGGAGACGATTGCAAAAACGTATTCTTCAGATATCTTTCAGTAATCTGTTTTCGGGAGATTTCTCCATTTCCTGGATGAACGAGGTCAGGGCCCGGGAGAGGCTGGTGAACGATTCGTCCCCGGCTACCGGTATCGTATCCTTGCCTCGGTTATCGAGCGACTCGATCACGAATGAAACGCTGATGTCGCTGGTGGATCGGGCCGGCTGGTAGATGCTCTGTTTGTAATCGGGCAGGGGGATCATGTTCAGTAGAGACGCCGCCTCGAGCTCGGCGAGGATATCGTGGGTCAGGCGGATGGGAATCTCCAGATCCTCGGATATCTGCCGTCCGCTCAAGGGGGGGTTCCCCTGCGAGAAATTCTTCACGACATGGTGCATGATCCGCAGGCTCAGCAGGCGCTTGAACGAATAACTGATCCGCCGGATATCCGGCGCGAACTCGAAGGACTCTTCGTTCTGGTGCGCGAACGAGATCTCTACTCCGAACAGCACGATGTACCAGCTGAGCTGCAGCCACACGAGGAACAGAGGCAGGGCGGCAAAGCTGCCGTAGATGGCGTTGTAGCGCGCCACTCCGATCTGGAAATAAATATAGGCCGCCTGCACCAGGACAAAGATCGTCCCGGCGATGACGCCTGCGAGGATCCCCGAGGAGAAGCGCACCCGGGTATTGGGCAAAAAGATGAATACAAAGGAGAACAGCATCCAGATGAGCACATAGGGAATGATCTGAACGATCAGGACGATGAGGGGAGAGATGACGCCCAGGAAGCCGAAGGCCTCCATGAGCTGGTTGATCTGGGCGATGACGAGAACGGTGGCGCTGCTCGCCATGGTGAACAGCAGCGGCGAGATGAGCGTGATGGCGAGATAGTCGGTGATCTTTCTGCTGATGGGCCGTGACTGCCGTATCTCCCAGATATGGTTGAAGGAGTCTTCGGCAGAGCCCAGGATGCTGATGACCGACCAGATGAGAAAGACCGCGCCCACCCCTGCGATGATTCCGCCGCTGGTGTTCTCCAGGAGATTGCGCGAGAATTCCACCAGGCGGGCGACCACCTCTTCCTGCCCGGCAAGCTGTTCGATGATCAGCTTCTCCAGTTTGTTCTGGAGGCCGAACCCTTTGGCGATGGCGAATGTCATGGCCAGGACGGGCACGACGGAGAGCAGGGAAAAGAAGGTGAGCGACGACGCCCTCAAGGGACACCGGTCGCTGAAGAACTTCTGAAACGCGATGAGAAAAATCCGGAGGTACCGGATAAGAAACCTTCTCCACCCGGTTGTCTTGTCCAGCCGGATCCGCCAGATATCCGTCCGGAAAAAGCCCATGACTCTCGATAATGCATCGGTTACGGCCATACAGTTTCCTCGCGAGCAATCCCGCCGATGCCCATATCGGCATGGAGCATCGGCGGCATCAATCTTGTGCCGAATCATCGACAAAGAGACAAAAACAAAGTCATTCCCTTCTGAGCCCCGCGGGCCTCCCTGTCCCGAAGGCGGCTCACCTGAGCGTTATCTCTGCCCGGGACTTGCTTTTCCCCGGCTTCTCATCCGGGGAAAGGTTGTTCTTCTCCACCAGGTAGATCCGTGCCGGGTCGATCACCTGCATGCCCATGAGGCCTGACTTGACCCGCTGTGCCCGGCTCAGAGCCAGCAGCCTGATGTCGCTGTCGGTCACCTCGATGTTCTCCCTGATGAGCCTCTCCATCTCGTGCGGCTCAAGAGACAGAGGCAGCCCGATGAAGTTCCGCGGCTTGGAGAAGTCCGCCGCGTCATAGGCCTTTTTGAGATAGCGTCCGTATTCCTCGGGAAGAATAGTTACATCGTCCAGGGTGCGGGCGTCCGCGGTGCTCCCGGCCGTGACCTTGAGCTTTTCGGCCTTGAGCTTCTTCTCAAACAGCGCGTCCGCAAGACCGGCCCGGTCTTTTTCCCTATCGGCAAACCCCTGGATATCGATTCTGAGAGAAGGCTTGTCTGTGAGGATCTTGACAAGAATGTCGAGCCTCTCCGCCGCCCCCGGGGGGAGCACCGCTCTGCCGGGTTCGAACTCAATGACGTTCAGCTCGGACGCGCCCGGATAGAGGGCATTGAGGAGAGAGAAGGGC
Source organism: Deltaproteobacteria bacterium (assembly GCA_018436855.1). Lineage (GTDB taxonomy): Bacteria > Desulfobacterota > Desulfomonilia > UBA1062 > UBA1062 > Phosphitivorax. Next base: position 7,419 of record JAHDKO010000123.1, read on the forward strand.
GATGTCGCCGCCTTGGAGATGGTGTTGGTGATCATGGTGAAGATGATACCCGCGACACTGAACTCGGGATCGTCGGTGCGCCCCTTCACCGGCAGGTGCAGATTGATGATCCCCTTCGGGTCCTTGAGCAGGGAAACCGCGAGCTTGACCGGCAGCTGGACGGCATTCTCGCTTTCCATGGAGCCGCCGAAGGTGAGCTGGTCGATGAGAACGTCGTTGCGCGCATCGAGCTCTTTTTTGTCGATGACATAGTCGAGGTCGAGCGAGAGCTTTCCCCGTTCGATGGCATAACCGAGATATCTCCCCGAATACGGGGTCAGGGCGCTCAGATCCATGTCCTTAACATTCGTGTGGAGGTCGAGAAACACATCGTCCGTAAAGGGATTGATCTTGCCGGTTATCTTCAGCGGCGTGCTGTAGTTGAGCTTGCCGGAAAAATCCAGGGCAGCCGGCTGGACCCGCTCCGACGAGAGCCCGGTGACCGAACCCCAGATCTCGCCGAGGTCTGCCGAGAAGCTGGGCTCGACCGAGCGGTCAAGGAAGCTCACGTCCCCGTTCTGCAGGACCACCCGGGCGATCCTGATCTGCTCGAATCTCTGTCCTCCGCTCTCCACGGGGTCCGTCCCGGTTTCTTTTCCGGTCTGGAAGGCATTTTTGATGTTCAGCGAGCCGTCCTTCTGGACGATGATCTGCGAGAACACGTCTTCGATGCGTACGACGCCGATCTCGAGACTGCCCGGGTCGGAAACGAGGCTGATATCGTCGAGGATCAGGGTCCGCCACTTGATGAAATCATCGGCGTGCTTCTTGTCCACAGAGGCGAAATCCCCGATCCGTGTGCTGCCGGTAAACGAGACCTTGAGCGTATCGTCCGGGGTTTTCCCCACACTCACGTCACCCTCGGCGGAGAGGTGGCCGCGGGTCACCACCAGCTGCATCTTATCGGCGAAGTAGGGCTGCACCCAGCCGATCTCCAGGCCCTTTACGTCCATCCCGGCCCTGCACAACAGGGGGTTCAGCGACAGATCGGCCGCTGCGGAAACAGAGCCGGTGCCGTTGAGCCGCGATGCGAGCCGGATGTTACCCTGGATGTCCGGCCGGGTGGAAAGGTCCCGGGCCTGGAGGTCCACCTCGCTCCACACGAGCTTCGCGGGGTGGGTGTTGGATGCATCCGTGAGCTCGACCGTGCCCTTGCTTATGTTGAAGACATTCACGTCCAGATTGAAGGCCTCTTCCGTGCGGGCCGGATCATCCGGTCCCCGGCCGGCGACGGTTTCACCCGGCGCCGGATCCTCCCCGCCGGTCTGATCGTTGACCCCTTCCTGCGCGTCCCGTGCGAGCAGTGCAGCCCAGTCGAGAGCGCCCGAGGCGTCCCTCCTGATGTGGAGCCTGGGGGCTTCGATCTGGACATCGGAGAGAATCACGGTCTTATCCGACAGCCGGGAGGGCGCCAGGGCAACCCGGGCATCGGGCAGGGTGACGAGCGGGCGGTTCTTTGAATCGAGAACGGAAAAATCCTTCAGCGACAGATCGCCCAGGACCACGACATCCGGCTTGCGGTTTCGGCTCTGGATATAGGAGATCTTTCCTCTCAGGTCGAGTGAGCCTGACTGGACGACGATTCCGAGGTCGCGGGGGATGTACCCCATGTAGAACGGCAGGGAAATGCCTTTCAGGTCGATATCCAGCGAGGTCTCCAGGGAATCCGCAAAGGGCTTCGTCAAGCCGGTCATGGAAAAGGCGGTTCCGTTGACCACGGCGGCCAGGCTCGGCTGGACAAAGGTTTCCACGAACTCGTCGATGTTCGATACAAAGGGGATGCCCACGGAGATGTCCGTGATCAGATGGCGGGTATCGGTGACCCGGTCTCTGAACTCCAGGGAGCCGCTGATGACGCGGATGTTTCCCATGGCAAAAAGGAGCGGCTTTCCGGATGAACCCGAGCCCCCGTACAGATCGGAGAAGTTGTACTGGTTGGGTGCGGTGCGGGTGATGACGAGCGAAGGTTTTTCGATGCGCATTTCCCGCACGATCAGGGCTTTTCTGAAGAGCGATCTGATCTGGAGATTGACGAAGAGCTCGTCGAACGAGACGACGGGCGCTTCGTCCGGGTCTTCCGAAACCGCGAGCCCTTTCACCTTCATGGACAGCATGAAGGGATTGATGTCCATGTCCCTGATGGTCACCTCCCGGTGTGTCGCCCCGGCGAGGCGGTCCTGGACGAAGGACCTCAAGAAGACGGGAAGAATCAGAAAACCTGCGGCTGCATACCCAACAAAGAGAATAACCAGAGCAATCGAGACTTTTCTCCACATGATCGGCCACCATCCGGAAACGACATTGAGAAATCATCCTTAAGAACCAAGGGACAGGGAACCTGCTGAAGAATAATCATCCCTTTTGAAGAAGCGCTGTAAGGATAAACTCTCTTAATAATTATACAGGCTCACCGGTAAAAATTGCAAGGAGGTTGTGGTAAAAATATCCAGGAAACTTTTTCACATATGGCAAAAAAAAGAGATTTTCAGCTGACATGGTGCCCGGTAATTCATTATGATGCATGTGATTGTAAAATGCGGGGCCGCCCGGGGGCATCGCCGCCGGAGACGAGAGACGGCTGTTTCAAAGGAGGGAACATGAAGCACGATATCCTGCTCATCAGTCCGCAGGACAATGTCGGGGTTGCCCTGGCCGATATTCCCCGGGGCGGGAAGGCTCGCATTTCCACCGGAGAGCGGGTGGAGGCGGTAGACGACATCCCCTACAGCCACAAGATGGCGCTCCAAGACATCCGTGCAGGGGAGCCGGTGCGCAAATACGGCGAAGAAATCGGCCGCGCGCAGACGGATATCCCCCGGGGGAGCTGGGTCCATACCCACAATCTTAAGACCGGGGAGCAATGACCATGGCAGGGCATACCTTCAGAGGTTTTATCCGTCCGGACGGATCGGCGGGCATCAGAAACCATATCGCCGTAATTCCCACGGTCTCGTGCGCGGCCGGCGTGGCCGCGAATATCGCCCGGGCCGCGCCCCCGGCCGTGCCCCTTCTGCACGGACACGGGTGCGGAAGGGCGCTCGAGATCACCATGCACCATCAGGTGCTGGCCGGTCTGGGCAGGAACCCCAACGTGGCGGCGGCGCTCGTGGTGGGACTGGGGTGCGAAACCGTTCAGGCCTCATCGGTGGCTGGCGAGATCGCGAAGACCGGCAAGCCCTGCGAGTTACTCGTCATCCAGGAGCAGGGCGGTTCCCGGAAGACCACGGAAAAGGGCATCGAGATCGTGAGCCGCTTCCAGAAAGATGCGCAGGCTCTGCGGCGCAGTGAATGCCCTGTGAGCCGCATCGTGCTGGGGCTCGAGTGCGGAGGTTCCGACGCCTTCTCGGGGATCACGGCCAACCCGGCGGTAGGGCTCGCCTCGGACTGGCTCGTCGGGTGCGGGGGGACCGTGGTTCTCACCGAGACCACCGAGATGATCGGCACCGAGCACATTCTCTCGCGCAGGTCGGCGGGCCCCGAGGTGGCCGAGAGGGTGGAGCAGGTCATCTCCCAGGCCCGCAGGCGCACCCACGACATCCTCGGGCCGCTCGCCTCGTGCGTTATCGCGCCCGGAAACATGGACGGGGGTCTAAGCTCCATCCGCGAGAAGTCCCTGGGCTGCATCGTCAAGGGGGGCGGCACGGCTGTCACCCAGGTGGTGGACTACGGTCAGGCGCCGGCAAAGAAGGGGCTGGTGATCATGGATGGGCCGGGGTATGACATGGAGTCTCTGGCAGGGCTCGCGGCTGCGGGCTGCCAGCTCATCGTCTTCACCACGGGCCGGGGCACCCCGGCAGGTTTTCCGCTGGTGCCCGTGATCAAGGTTGCGAGCACCGGCAGGCTCTACGAGCTCATGGAAGACGACATGGACATCGATGCAGGCGGGGTGCTCGACGGTGGAAGCCTTGAAGACATTGCCCGCGATCTGAGGACGTTAGCGGTTGAGGTGATGAACGGCGGGCCGACCAAGGCGGAGCGGAACGATCAGAACGGCGTTGTCTGTCTCGCCGCCATGACACCGGCCTTTTAGCCCCTCATTGATCAACGGGGCCGATGGCGTGGAGTTCTGAAACCCTTTTTCAGGTTGTCCCTCCCCCGGTGCGGTCCTTTGACGGCTACGGCGGCAGGAGTGCTCCACCGGCGCGCGAGCCGTAACGCGAGCCTTTCAAGTCCTGATCCTTTCCCGGCCGGCATGTAACCTCTGCCCGATGCGATCTTTTGCTCCCCGCAGGAGAGCGGGGAAAAGGGATTTTGTGCGGCGTATGGCAATGAACAAGGGATCTTGCGCCGCATATGCCCATGGATGTATACTGGCCGCCAGACTCCGGGGGCATTCGACGGGATGCGGGTAAGAGAGCCCTTTTTCAAAGCGAGGTGGGCATGAAGAATATCTTGAGCAAAATAGATGCGTTGGCGCGCTATCACAACGAGGTCTCACCGGATCTGGTAAAGACCAAGGATATCAAGCTGGGCCTGAGGAACTCAGATGGCTCGGGGGTCGTGGCGGGCATCACCTCCAAGGGCGAGGTGCTCGGCTATGAGCGGGTGCCCGATGAACGCGGGGGAGGGTACGTGGTGAAACCCGTCCACGGCAGGCTCCTCTACTGCGGGTACGACGCCATCGAGCTGGCCCGGAGGATCCAGGCCGAGGACCGGTTCGGGTTCGAGGAGGTGGCGTATCTGCTGCTCACCGGAGAGCTTCCCAATGTCGACGACATGGACCACTTCACCAGGCTCCTGGCAAAGAAGAGGTCGCTCACCCGGCTCGAGCGGGGCATCCTCATGCAGGAAGCCCAGAACGACAACCAGATGTTCGCCCTGCACGCAGTCATCTCGCACCTGAGCAGGTGCGATACCAACCCCGTGTCCACCCACATCGGCGACGTGATCGAGACCTGCATCTCGCTGATCGCCAAGTTCTCGACCGTGGTGGCCTACAACTACCGGGCCTCGCGCTATCGCAACGGGTCGGATCTCATCATGCTCCAGCCCGACCCCGAGCTGTCCACGGCAGAGAACTTTCTCTATCTCCTGAAAGGACAGAGGCCCGCCAGGAAAGAGGCGCTCCTGTTCGATCTGGCATTGATGCTCCACGCCGAGCACGGGGGAGGGAACAACTCGACCTTTGCGGTGCGCACGGTATCGTCCAGCGGCGCGAACACCTACATGGCCATCTGCTCGGGCATCGCCTCTCTAAGCGGCCATCTCCACGGGGGCGCCAACGAGGCGGTCATGATGATGATGCGGGACATCCGCAAAAACGTGAGGGACTGGGAGAGCCGGAAAGAGGTGCGCCGCTATCTCTTCCGGATCCTCGAAGGCAAGGCCCACGACGGCGCGGGCAAGATCTACGGCATGGGACACGCCGTCTACACCCTCTCTGACCCCAGGTGCGCGATCCTCAGGGAAAAGGCCGAGACGCTCGCGGTCAGGAAGGACCAGATCCAGGAGCTCAGGCTCATGGATCTGGTCGCTGAGCTCGCATCCGATCTCCTCTACGAGCGCAAGGGCCAGGTCGTGTCCCCCAACGTGGATTTCTACTCGGGCTTCGTCTACAAGATACTCGGCATCCCCATCGACCTCTTCACCCCCATCTTTGCCATGGCCAGGGTCGTGGGCTGGTCCGCGCACCGGATCGAGCAGATCATCCAGGCAAAGCTCATCCGGCCCGCGTACGTGACCTCCCTGCCCGGAGAAAACGAGTATGTGCCCTTGAGCGAGCGGAAACGGACAGACGATCCGGAAGACATGCAGGTCTCGGGATAAGGGGCCTGCCTGGATTGGCGATTGACAGGAGGGTGCCGCCTTTTTATAGTCTTTCAGGCAGAGAGACACCCGGCTGCGCGGCGTATGAGACCATCGGCGGTTTTCCTTTTCTCGGGATACGGGGCGGGGAGAGGGATGAGAGGATTCCTGAAAATCCCGTAATTCCGGGCAGGGCGGGTGTCTTGTCGATGTTGTCCGGGCGGGCCGTGCGCGGCTCGCCGTAAGATTCTTAAATGAAAGGCGGCCAGGCATATATGGCACATCTCACACTCACGGAATGGCTTGCCCGGGCTGAGAACAACCCGCGGTTCATGGAAAACGTCACCGCGGTCAGGCACCTGCCGGCAAAGGATGCCGTGCTCGCGCCGTACCCCGCCTGGGTGGACGGGAGAATCCGCGCCGTCCTGAACAGGCGCGGCTACAAGAGCCTCTACAGCCACCAGGCCCGGGCCGTGGAACTCATCCGCCAGGGGCGTGACGTGGTGCTCGTGACCCCGACCGCGAGCGGCAAAACCCTGTGCTACAACCTGCCCGTGCTCCAGAAGATCCTGGAGAACGGCGAGAACCGCGCCCTGTACCTGTTCCCCACCAAGGCCCTCGCCCAGGACCAGATGCACGAGGTGCACGGCCTCATCACGGATCTGAAGGCGGACATCCGCACCTTCACCTATGACGGCGACACGCCCGACGACGCCCGCCAGGCCATCCGGAAGCAGGGCCACGTGGTCATCACCAACCCGGACATGCTCCACGCCGGGATCATGCCCCACCACACCAAGTGGCAGAAGCTCTTTTCAAACCTCGCCTATGTGGTCATCGACGAGCTGCATGTCTACCGGGGGGTTTTCGGCAGCCACCTGACCAACGTGATCAGGCGGCTCAAGCGGATCTGCCGGTTCTACGGCGTGGACCCGGTGTTCATCTGCTGCTCCGCCACGGTGGCCAACCCCGGGGAGCATGCACAGCGGTTGCTGGAAAAGGAGGTCGAGCTCATCGACGAGAGCGGTGCGCCGTCTTCGGCCAAGACCTTCATGCTCTACAACCCCCCGATCGTGAACCGGGAGCTGGGCATCCGCCAGTCCGCGCTCACCCCGGCCCGGACCATCGCGGGCGAGCTCATAGGCAACGGCATCCAGACCATTGTCTTCACCACGAGCAGGCTCACCGTGGAGGTGCTCACCAAGTATCTCAAGGATCAGTTCAAGGACAACAAGCCCGTGGACGACCACTTTGTCACCGGATACCGGGGAGGCTATCTGCCGAAGCTCAGACGCAGGATCGAAAAGGGCCTGCGGGACCGCGAGGTCATGGGCGTGGTGAGCACCAGCGCCCTGGAGCTGGGGATCGACATCGGCGATCTGGAGGCCTGCGTCATCACGGGCTACCCGGGCTCCATCGCCAGCACCTGGCAGCAGGCGGGCAGGGCAGGGCGCCGCAGCGGGCAGAGCCTGGCCGTGCTCGTCGCCCGGAGCACGCCCATGGACCAGTTCATGGTGGAGAACACCGACTACTTCTTTTCCCGCTCGCCCGAGCACTGCCGGGTCAACCCGGACAACCTCCTGATCCTGCTGCACCACATCAAGAGCGCCGCCTTCGAGCTCCCCTTTGAGAAAGGGGAGCGGTTCGGGGCCGAGGACCTCGAGGAATTCCTGAGCTATCTGGAGGAAAAAGGGGTGCTCCACCGGGTGGACGACCGCTGGCACTGGGCCGCCGAGAGCTACCCCGCCGACGAAGTTTCCTTGAGGACGGTCGATCCGGAGAACGTGGTGGTCGTGGACACCACGGATGCCTCGGCCCACCGGATCATCGCCGAGGTGGACTGGGACAGCGCCTTCACCACGGTGCACGACGGGGCCATCTACATGGTTGAGTCGCAGCAGTACCACGTGGACAAGCTCGACCTCGAGCGCAGGAAGGCCTATGTGCACAAGGTCGACTCCGACTACTACACCGACGCCATGACCTATACCAGTGTCCGGGTTCTGGACGAGTTCGGTGTGAAGCGCTCCGGCAGTATCATCGTGGAGCACGGCGAGGTGCAGGTGGTCCGCAAGGTGGTGGGCTTCAAGAAGATCAAGTTCTACACCTCGGAAAACGTGGGCTACGGCGAGGTAAACCTGCCCGAACGGCAGATGCACACCACGAGCTACTGGTTCACCATCCCCTGGGACGCGCTCTCCACCCTGGACTTCCGGAGAGAGGAGATCATCGACGGCCTCATGGGTCTGGCCTACACCCTGCACCACCTGGCCGCCATCATGCTCATGGCCGACACCCGGGACATCGACCGCTGCATCGGCGACAAGAGCGGGCAGTGGTACGTGCGACACGGCAAGGATCGCAGGGTCATCACCGACCTGCCCGCAGGGGGCGCGGCAGAGGGGGCGGTCATGGTGGACGCCTACGACCCCACGGTGTTCATCTTCGACGCCTATCCGGGCGGGGTGGGGTTCTCCGACCTGCTCTTCGAGCAGCACGCAACCCTGCTCAACCTGGCCAAGGGACTCATCGGATCCTGCGTGTGCGAGCACGGCTGCCCCATGTGCGTGGGGCCGGTCCTCGAGGTGGGCCCGACCGCGAAAAAGGCGGCCCTGGCCATCATCGAGCTGATCGAAAGCTCGTCTTCCCAATCGGGGACGGGTTCACATTAAAGGCGCTCCAATCATTCCCAATCGGGGACGGGTTCAAATTAAAGGCAATCCAATCAGGCATTCGATCCCGCGAGCCTCATGAAATCAACGCCCGCGTGCGTGAAAAAGAATAGACAAGCGGTTCTGTCCGGAAACTTGGGGAAGCGGGAAAGCGTCCCTTAGAGCTGCCCTTCGAACTCCTTCAGAAAGCGGCTGAAGAACTCCTCCATGAAGGCATGGCGCTCCTGCGCCATGTGTCTGCCCTCAGGGGTGAGCATCCGGTCCTTGATCTTGGAGAGCTTGACCAGGTATTCCCGGTACCCGGTATCGTCCCTGCTGTAGGGTTTTGCCGTGAGCGGGTCCATGTCGGGGTTGTGGAGCACCGCGCCCACCTCGCCTGCGAAGAGATAGGCCCGGGCGATGCCAACGGCGCCGATGGCATCGAGCTTGTCGGCGTCGAAGAGCACCTTGGCCTCCAGGCTCTGAGGATGGTGGCTGTTGCGGTACCGGTGGGAGATGATGCAGTGGATGATGTTCTCTTTTTTTTCCGGCGGCATGGGGTACTTTTCCAGGATCCCGTCTGCGATGCGGGCGCCCTGCTCGGCGTGGCAGAGCGTGCCTTTGGATCTGTCCTGGATCGCCCTGCCGATGTCGTGCAGATAGGCCGCTATGGCGAGGATCTCCAGGTCCGCGCCCTCGACCCGGCCGATGTGCATGCAGAGCCGGTATACGCGCTCGGTATGCTCCCAGTCGTGGCTGTACTTGGCATCGGCAAAATGGTTCCGGGCAAAATCCCGGATGGATTCAATGGTGTTCTGCATGTCAGAGGCTGATAGCACAACCGCCCGCAATCGATCAACGCCCCAATTCAAGAACGCCAATTCAGGGACGGGTTCACATTTCCCTTCCAAGCGACTTGGAGCAGATAAGGAACGGAATGCAAATCGGATTCGGAACGCGAATGAAGCGCTTAAATGTGAACCCGTCCCCGAATTGGCTCCGAATTGGCTCGCGAATTGGCTCTGAAATGTGAACCCGTCCCCGAATAGGGTGTTTGGCCTTGACAGGGAAAGTGGCGATATATTAGCCATTACAGTTGTTCTGATAATCTGGCACTTTTGTGTGGTTGCGCCGCGGGATCGGAAAGGAGAACTGACATGAGCACGGAGAAGAAAGACAGGCTGGGGGTAGCCTCGCGGGCTATCCATGCGGGTGAGCCCCGGAACCACTACGCTGATGCGATCACCACCCCCATCTTCCAGACATCCACCTTTGTCTTCCGGAACAGCAATGATATCGAGGAGTATACCAAGCACAAGAAGGAGCGCTTCGAGTACGGCAGGTACGGCAACCCCACCGAGCTCATTGCGCAGAACCGGCTTGCAGACCTGGAAGGCGCAGAGGACTGCGTAGTGTTCTCGTCGGGCATGATGGCCATCACCACCACCATCCTCTCCCTGGTGCGCACCGGCGACCACATCGTCATCACCGACGACAGCTACAAGAAGACCCTTGAGTTCTGCAGGTCATACCTGAAGCGCTTCGGGATCGAGTGCACCATCGTGCCTTTTGGTGACTACGATGCGCTCGAGGGCGCCATCAAGAGCAACACCCGCTTCATCTTCTCAGAGTCGCCCACCAACCCCTACCTCAACGTGTTCGACCTGAAGCTCCTCAAGGAGATCGCGGACCGCCACGGCGTGATGACCCTGATCGACAGCACCATCGCCACACCCATCAACCAGAGGCCCCTGGAGTTCGGCATCGACCTGGTCACCCACAGCGCCACCAAATACCTTTCCGGACACAATGACATCCTGGCCGGGGCCGTGATGGGCCGGAAGGATCTTATCGCACCGATCCGGAACCTCCACAAGTCCATGGGCGGGCTCATCGACCCCCACTGCTGCTACCTGCTCCTGCGGGGCCTGAAGACCTTTCCCATGCGGGTGGAGAGGCAGAACGAGACGGCTCTGCGGGTAGCACGGTTCCTGGAGGCTCACCCGGACGTCCAGCGGGTGTACTACCCCCTGCTGGAGAGTCACCAGCACTACTCCATCGCCAGGGAGCAGATGAAGGGCGGAGGGTGCGTGGTGACCTTCGAGATGAAGGGCGGTCTCGACGAGGCCAAGCGGTTCATGGATTCTCTGGAGATGATCTTTATCGGCCCGAGCTTCGGCGGGGCCGAGACGCTCATCACCCATCCCGCAACCGTGAGCTACTACGACTACACCAGGGAGGAGCGCTATGAGCTGGGGATCGTCGACACCCTCTTCAGGCTTGCGGTGGGGCTGGAGGACGCCGACGACATCGTCGCAGATCTCGAGGGCGCGTTCGAGAGGGCGCACCGGTAGGATATAGACAGATCTGGTCTTCGGGAAAAGTGAAACCCTATCCTTTTCCCGTCTCCCCGTCTCCCTTCCGGTCCTTACGGAGAATAGTCACACAGAAGGCCTGAACAGCGGCAGGCTTATATCGGGTGTGACATCCTCCCATACTACGGAGACTGGCATTTCGCAGGAAACCTCATCAGGCGAACATCCCACGATGTTCGTGAGGAGGCGCGGCCCTTCCTGGAGCTCCACCACGGCGACCACATAGGGGGCGTCTTCCCGGAAGCCCTCGTGGTACACCGCGTGGTAGACCGCATACGTATACACCTTTCCGGCCCCGGCCGATGCGATCCACTCGACGTCGCGGCACAGGCAGCGCGGGCAGACGAGAGACGGGGGGAATCGGACATGCCCGCACGAAGCGCACTTCTGGAATTTGAGCTCATGGTTCCTGCATCCTTCCCAGAACTCCCGGTTGTCGCCGTTTATCCGCGGCAGCGGTTTCTTATACGCCATCGCTATATCCTCCCCAGAACGCAGCAGGAGTGAGCCTGCAGGATTCCACCGTTGTCGCTCACCAGAACGATGTTCGGCTCGGCTGTGTTTGTCGCGGGACCGAGCTGGCGGTCTCCGCACCTGCCCATGATCTGCATGGCCGCCTCGCTCAAGGGGGTGAGCCCCATGTAGTATGCCTCGGAGAGCTGTCCGCCCGAGGTGTTGACGGGCATGCGGCCGCCCGGCCCGATCGTGCCCTCTGAGAACCAGCTTTCTCCTTCACCCGGTCCGAAGAAGCCGTAATCCTGCAGGGTCACCTCCACGGTATAGGTGAAGCAGTCGTAGATCTCACACGCATCGACATCGTCTCTCGTGATGCCCGCCATGGACAGCGCGGTTTCGCAGGCCTTCCGTGCCCCGGTCGAACCGGCCAGTGTTCCTGACTGCGTAACCTGCACGGACGGGTTGTGCTGGCCGAGGCCCAGGATGACGGCGGGCCGGTGTTTGAGGTCTTGGGCCCGCTCCAGGGTGGTGACGATGACGGCCCTGCCGCCGTCGTTCACGAGGCAGTTGTCCGGCAGGCGCAGCGGCTCCACCACGTACTTCGAGGACAGGTAATCGTCGAATGACATGGGCATGCCGTGCATCACGGCATGCGGGTTCAGGTTCGCCCAGGCGCGCTGGCCCACGGCGATGTGCTTCCATGTCTGCGGCCCGGTGTTGAATTCGTGCATGGCCCTGCGTGCTGCAAGGGCATATCCCCCGGTGGCCCCGAAGTGGCCGAACACCGCGTCGTCACCGGCAAAGTCCATGAGCATGGCAAGCAGGCTGTCGCTGGAGAGCGCGTTGTGGCCGTAGGAGATGAGCACGTTCCGGCACAATCCCGCATCGAGCACGCCGACCGCGTGCTGGAGGTGGCTGCGCGATCAGTTTGCGTCCTGGCTCAGATAGGCGGGCTCGATCCCCAGATGCTGCGCCACCAGGTGCGAGGTGAGGTCGTTTTCATCTGAAGATGCCGGAAAATGCCGGTAGCAGATGAGCCCGTCGATGTCGTCCTGTGAAAGACCGGCATCGGCGATTGCGTTCGCGCACGCCTCCAGATGAAAGCTCAACGAAGTCCTCCCCGGCACCCTTCCCTGCGGGGTGTACCCCACGCCGACAATGGCATACGTTTTTTCCCTGTTCATGGACGAGGTCTCCTTTTCTTATTCTCTCTTGAAGGACCAACGCTCTCCCGGTCTGCCGCGAACAGATCATTCCATGTTCGATGTTGTCACGTCCTTTTACTGACCCGGCATATACATCTCCCAATCATATGCGATCCTTTCCCGGGATTCGATTCAGTGCCATATCTGCCGGATCAGCACGATTGCCAGAGGGGTGGTCCATTTCTCCGCTAGGGGGAACACCATGGACCCATTCGAGGGAACAGGAGCGTAATTGTTCCTTCTTTTTCATGTTATCTCTCCATTTATCACAATCGGGCCGGGACACATACCAAAAAAACAAGGTTTTTGCTGCAATACGTGCGTGCAGGCCAGGGGTATGTCCTGCTCACTCGTTAAAAGAACAGGGTCTGGCCGTGCCGGATATCCACGAGCCTTTCCGACAGGCCTGCTCGTTCCATCTCTTCCCTGATCTGCCGCCGGGGCAGGTAAACAGGCTCGTCGCCCAGCCTGAACGTTCCCCAGTGCACGACCATGATCCGTTTCGCGCCCAGCTCCCGGAACGCCCTTACGGTTTCTTCCGGATTGATGTGAGAGTGCTTCATGAACCAGCGGGGCTCGTACGCCCCGAGGTTGAAGATCGCGAGGTCGATATCGAACTCGCGTCCGATCTCTTCGAAACGGTCGAAGAAGGCCAGATCGCCGGAGACATAGATGACAGGCCCGGTTTTCGTTCGGATGAGATAGGAACCCCACAGGGCCGTGTTCGGTCCGGTGACCGGGTTGCGCATGGTCCAGTGGCTGCACGGAAGCAGGATGATCTCTCGGGCTCCGTCCGGAAAGGAGTCGAACCAGTCGAGCTCATGGACGGTCTCGGCGCCGTATTTCCAGAGAAGCTCCCGATAGCCGTGCGGTGTGATGAACCGGGAGCACCGGCCGAAGCGCTGGATCGAGCCTGCGTCCAGATGGTCGTAGTGGCCGTGGGTGATGAGCACGTAGTCGGGTTCGGGCATGTCCGAGACATCGAAGGCGAGCGGGGTGAAGTTCTTGATGGGCCAGAACAGGCCGTCCAGAACGGGGTCGATCAGGAGAGAGGCATCACCGTCCTTGATCAGGACCGTTGCATGCGTGATGAAGGTCACGCTCAGGCCCGGGTGCGTCTTTACCGGCTCCCAGTCGATGTGCACCGGGCTTACGCGCTCGTACCGGTAGAGGTGCCTGAACTCGTTTCGGCTGAAGAGCTTCCACTTGAGGACGTCCAGAAACCTGCCGTGTTCTCCGTGATTCCAGGGGTTGGAGAAGCCGTTTTCACGGTGATGGAGCTTTCTGCAGGCGATCTCGCGCAGGGTCATGCCGTTGCCGTTCTTCCGGTCTTCGTACTGCTCGTTGTCCTGAATAGACGCCGACAGGTGATCTCTGAAGAAAACCGCTCCCAGGATGAGCACGATCCCGAAAACATACGGTATGAAAGCTCGCATCTCACAAACAATAAAAGATCCGCAGCCGGGTTTCAAGTGCGGAGATCAAAGAGAAAAGAGGCTGTAATACGGCATCCCGACCTGGCAAACGCATGAATGCAGGGGCTAAGGTGGGTGAGAGCCCTCTCACCCACCTTAGCGAAAAGCCTGTGGCTTCGAGATTATTGAGGGTCTTTGAATGTTATTTCAGCTTCCCTTTTGCCTTCAGTTCGCTCGCCGCCTTGTCGAGACCGAGGTCCTTGAGCACCTTTTCCTTCTGCCATCCGGTCTTCGGGTCCCAGCCCTCCAGCTCGTAGTAGCTTGTTTTCCACTCTTCGAACTTTTTCTTGTCCAGGTGCCTGGGCACGACGTTTCGGTAATCCCACGCACCGTTTTCCTTGGTAGGCATGTAATAGGAAGGTGGTTCGCCGGGCACGTACGATGTCCCTTCCGTGTCGACGGAGAACACGTAGTCCGGGAACACCTCCATATCCCTGTCGCGGCCCTGCAGGGTCCAGATCGCCTTGTTCAGGTTGTACATCTTTTTGCCCATTTCGAGAGATTCCTCGAAGCTGATTTTCCTGCCGGTGGCGGCCTTGAAGAGTTTCAGCTCGCCCTCAGGGGTAATGCCCCTGTTGTTCGGGCCGTACGGATTCACGAAGTCAGCGAAGGCGTTGTCGCACAGCCCGCACGTCTGCTTCCAGAAGGTTGAATAATGGAGCAGCCATGCCGTGGTTCTGGCCATGTGCACCGAATAGATGTTGTTCGTGGCGAAGTTCATCATCTCCGGGTCATAAAACGGCGGCATCTCGCCGATCCACTTGGCGACCTGCTCTGCGGGTACGATGGGCGTCTTCTTGGCCGGGATGTCCAGGCTCGGCATCCAGTAGGCGGGTACGTTGAAGTCGTGACAGTTGATGTCTCTGCCACCGACAATGGACGCGTAGCCCCAGTAAACCTCGGCCCTGGTGTCGTAGTGCACGGGATATCCCCAGAACATTGCAGCCATGATACCGGACTCGGTGTCCTCTTTATACCTTCCCCATCTTTCCGCGGCCCGCGGGATGCCCTCCGCGATATCGTCGCCGATCCCCTTCCGGAACGCTACCTGCGTCAGGAGCTGCTGGATGAACTCTACCTCTCCCATCTTGTCGAAGGGGATATCCGTGTCGATCTTCTTGCCTCTTCCGAGCACGCCCTTGTCATAGAGGGTCTTGAGGTATGCCAGCTCGGTATGGAGCTCGAACGAGTTGATCCCCAGACGCTGTGCCAGATCTGCGGCATATCCGGTTATCTCGGTGATTTTTCCGTGCTTCGCGAGGTCCCAGTTCTGGTAGTAGAGGGCATCGACACAGATGGACTCGTTGCCGTAACCCGAAGAGGTTCTCGGCTTGCAGTTCAGGTGGCAGCCCGTACATCCGCTCGCCCTGCGCTGATTGTCGAAGGGCGCCCATCCCCTGTTGGGGTGACCGCCGAAGTGGGAGGTGATGAACTCCTGCCATGCATTGACCTTCGGGTTGTCCACATTGGCACCGTAGTTCTTCTCCGCCCAGATCCGGACCTTCATGAGCTCGTCGGGGTTTGCCACCTCCACGCTGCCCGTGCCCAGTACGCTGATCGCCTTGAGGTTCTTCGACCCCCAGACTCCGCCGAAGCCGCCCTGTCCGAAGGCA
>JAHDKO010000120.1 GCA_018436855.1 Deltaproteobacteria bacterium
GATATCGCCCTGAGTGTCGCCCAACTCCTTCTTGATGGCCTTGAGCTGCTGCCTGAGGTAGTACTCGCGCTGGGCGTTGTTGATCTCGCCCTTGGCCCGCTCGGAGATCTTCGACGAGAGCTCCAGGATCTCCAGCTCGTCAAGAAGGGACTCGTGGAGGAGCGTGTACTTGGTGTGGAAGTCGTTCTCCTGAAGGATCTGCTGTTTCCTGGCCACCGGGATGGGAAGATTTGTGGTGGCCGTGCTCAGGAGAATGGCGGGATCCTTGAGCTTGGAGAGATTCACCAGCACGGTCTCCAGGTTGTGGTACGAGAGGCGCGCGAGGCTGTTCAGGATGTCCCGTGTGGAGTGCGCCAGGGCGAAGACCTCCTTGTCCGGCTCCATATGCTCGCGCAGGTAGGTCACCCGCACCTTCAGGTACGGATCGGAGGAGATGCTCTCGTCCAGAGAGGTCTTCTGGATCCCCCGGATCATGATGGAAAGCTCGCCTTTTTTGGTCTGGGAGATCTTGGTGATCTTCGCCATGCATCCGATCCGGTAGAGATTGTCCCACAGTGCGGACTCGTTCTCGCCGCTGTCCTTTATGCCTGCCGCCACCACGGGCGAGTCGTCTGCATAGAGCTCCTTGACCAGGGAGATGGACGCGGGGTTCGACACGATCAGCGGAAGGAGTCCTTCCGGGATCAGCACGGCATCCTTGAGGGGAAGGACGGGGAGTATCTCGGGATACTCATCCTTTGCGACCGGTTTTTGTTCGTCGGTATTCTTGAAGATGCTCTTAATCCATTCCATGGGTTATCAGTAGGGTTCCTTGTTGTTTAAGTCAATCAGCCGATGTGAGACCCGTCGATCACTGAATGCGCGGGAAGATCCGAATCCGGTGAGATCGTTGCGTCCTCAATCATGCTGCCGTTTCCGATGATACTCCTGGTTCCGATACGTGAGTTCCTGATCCAGGTATTTGGCATGATACGCACCTGTGAGTCAACACGGCATTCACCCAGGATATGGACGTTCGGCCATATCTCGACGTCTTTGCCGATGCGGGCGAGCGGGCTTATCCAGGTGCTTGACGGGTCCATGACGGTCACGCCTTCGTCCATGAGCGCCCGGTTGACACGTCCCTGCATGACTTGGGCGGCCTCGCTGAGCTGGGCGCGGGAGTTGATGCCGTGGGCCTCGCGGTAGTCCGGGGCTTGATATGAGACCGCGAACTTGGCCATGCGCACCACGTCGGTGAGATAGAACTCCTGCTTTGCATTGTCCGGACAGAGCTCCGCCACAGCGTGCAGGAGAAAGGATTTGTCAATGATGTAGACCCCGGTATTGATCTCGTCGATCATCCGCTGCCGCTCATCGGCATCGTGATGCTCGACGATGGCGATCATGCGGTTCTCCCAGTCACGCACGATCCTTCCGTAGCCGGTGGGGTCGGGCATGCGGGCGGTGAGGACGCCGATGGGGGCATGGGACGCCTTGTATACCTCCATGAGGGCGCTCAGCGAGGAGTGTTCCACCAGGGGCATGTCTCCGGGCAGAATGATGACATCCTCCGCGCCGGCCTTTTCCAGGGCCCTCCGGGCCATGAGCACGGCGTGGCCGGTCCCCAGCGGGGGGTCCTGGACGACCTGCTGAACAGGGAAGCGCTCGAGGTATGCTCCCACGGCCTCCCTGCCGTGTCCAACCACGCAGATGGTCTCGGTACCCAGTTTCGCGGCGAGGATGAGGGGATAATGGATCAGCGGAAGGCCGAGAATCTCGTGCAGGACCTTCGGTGTTTCAGATTTTAATCTGGTGCCTTTCCCTGCGGCCAGTATTATGGTACAATTCTTCTGCATCGTGCTGCATTGCTATCATAAGCGGGGGCTTTGCGCAAGAGACGAGCGCTTTCTTCTCTTCTCTTGTAAAAGGGGTGGGTATTTGCTAAGACGGCCTATCAAATAGCGCCGCATGAAGGAAAGGAGTGGGCATCTATGTTCTTCGAATGGATTTTCGGGATGTTCTCCAGCGATCTTGCCATTGATCTGGGTA
>JAHDKO010000108.1 GCA_018436855.1 Deltaproteobacteria bacterium
CGCCCATGCCGAAGATGAGTACAGAGCCCTGCTGCCGCAATACCTCAGCCCGGCAGACCTCGTTGCCGCTCAGCAAAAACAGAAAACCCTCGATCCTGAATAATATCCCATCGTCAAGATGCGGTTAAATTGGCGCTTACATTCTTCCTACAAAATGCCGGTTCCCGGATGGACACTAGTTAACGTTGTAGCCATAGAAGCATTCAATCCATAGGTGCAAAGGCTCTTCCCCTTGAAAGGTGCATGATCAAGATGGAATCACCAACTTGTAAAAATATCATAGCATATTCAAGTATTCAATATGTTATTTTTCGAGTCTGGCAAAAGTCTCGGCTGAGAGGAAGCGGAGAGTATAGGTACCTTAGACATATCATAATAGGTTTAATATATTTAATAAGATACGATATCTATAAGAACTCGCTCTGGCAGGCATTCTACACATACCTGTAATGAACCATTCCTTTCAGCACTACCTCGAAACTGATGATCTGCTGGAGATATCTGAACCAAGAGGCACTACAAAGAGAATTCAAGATCATGGTACGTGATCGAAGGTTTTTGTCAACTGATGAAACTTTCGGTGTCGTGATGCTCTCGATGATTGAGCGTCGGTACAGATTGCAGCTGGATACTTAAAGAGGATATCACGGAGTCCAGGCCCCATATTACTCCAGGCGATCTCCCCGATGGAGCACAAGAAAGGTGATCGGCCGGAACGTTTCAGTGACAGAGAAAAGCGCTACCGATAATCTGACGATATCCGATAAGACAACTATCTCGAGCTACTCAAAGAAAAAAACTCAGAGGAGAATATCATGGGATTTCAGAAGACGAGGATTGTTCTACCCGCTATTATTGCAACCCTTTTATGGGCATCCCTTGCATTGGCAGGCGACTTTGACTGGACAAGAGATTTTAATATCAGGGCCGAGGCTGACCCCTCGGGGTTCAGGGCAAGACTCGCTGCACGCTTCAAGATAGGCGATGCAGAGATAGATGCCGTGCTCGGCAACATGGAAAGCCCGGCGGACGCATACGTGGTCTTGCGCCTGGGTGAGATCTCTTCGCGCTCACCGAAACATGTCGTGGAAAGATATCGGTCGGAAAAGGGAGCGGGTTGGGGAGCCCTGGCAAAGAGCCTGGGAATGAAACCGGGTTCGAAAGAGTTCCACGCACTGAAGCGCGGTGAGGATCTCTATGGCGGAAACGAGAAGGATGGGATGCCGAAGGGCAAGGACAGAAAGCCCAAAAATAATGGCGCCAGGGAAAAAGGGAAGTAGCCCATCACACCCGGCCTGTCGCCTCGACCATGCATCTCTTGTCTGCAGGATCTCTGCAAACGGTAGAGAGGATCGAACAACAGGGTTCCGGAAGATCCTCAGATCCACGTCAAAGCAGGGGTTCCTTTATTGAAACC
>JAHDKO010000032.1 GCA_018436855.1 Deltaproteobacteria bacterium
GACGGTGGGGGCGTGTCAAGTACGCGCGCAGTGATCGATGTTGTTGGTTTTGAAGACCCCCCGGAAGAGTTTCTGCATCTGGTAGGAGTCTTCATTGATGCTCCTGGCGCAGCTCACGCCCGCCACGGAGTCCGGGCCGTGCTTGGCGATGATATCCTTGAACCTGCTTGCGACCAGGTCGAGGGCCTCGTCCCAGGATGCCTCGCGGAACTCGCCGTTTTCCTTGATGAGCGGGGTCTTGAGCCTGTCTTCTGAGTAGATGAAGTCATAGCCGAAGCGGCCCTTGACGCAGAGCCTGCCCTTGTTCGGCGCAGCGTCCTCCACCGCGTTGACCTTCACGATCCGGCCGTCTCTGACGTGAAGATCCAGCTGGCAGCCGACCCCGCAGTACGGACACGTCGTGCGTACCTTCTCCAGATCCTTTTCCCGGCCTGCGAACCTGGCCTTTTTCTCCACAAGGGCCCCGACCGGGCATGCCTGCAGGCACTGGCCGCAGAAAACGCAGTCGCTCTCGTGATAGGGCACATCGCCCCCTGCGATGATCTTGGCGTGCGGGCCGCGATACCCGAAGCTGATGGCCCGGTTCACCTGCACCTCCTGGCAGGCCTGGACGCACCGGCCGCAGAGGATGCACCTGGTGAAATCCCGGATGATGAAGGGGTTCACATCCTCTTTTCCATACGGCCTTATCGTTGTATCGAATCTGACTTTGTCGATTCCGTAGCGGTATGCCAGATCCTGGAGCGTACAGGCACCGGATCGCTCGCAGGTGATGCAGTCGTGATTGCCGCTTGCCATCAGGAACTCGGTAGTGAGTTTTCTCGTCCGGTGGACCCTTTCGGTCTCCGTGTTCACCATCATGCCCTTCTCGGCCGGTGTGGAGCACGATGCCACCAGTGACCGCGCCCCTTCGACCTCCACCAGGCAGATCCGGCATGCGCCCGTGGGTGTGCAGCCCTTCAGGTGACACAGCGTGGGGATATGCACCCCGTTGTTTTCCGCAACTTGGAGAATTGTCTGACCTGGTTCGAACTCGACCTGTTTGCCGTTCAATGTAAGCACAAAGCTGTCCATTCCACTCTCCTTAAGGCTCGTTATTATTCTGGGGAGGGGTAGCCCGCCACAGTATGCTTTGATTCCATGAACAGACTCTATACCTTTATAAACGAATTATGTCAATATATGCACAATGAAATAATATGATCTTCCCGCTTACATTTTTCGGGCAAGACGGGTGAAGAGGAATGAAAAACCTTTTCAGGCGTTTTTACGGGGTAATTTGATATAGATGACGTCGTCCGTGTCCATGCCGAACGAGATCTCGGCAAGCACCCATTTCTCGGCTTCGCGCTTGGAATCGAATATCACGATCTCGCCGCATGAGTCCCTCAGCCAGAGGAATTTTCCCTGTTCCATATCGCAAGGCTCATATGCGACAGCCCATCGTTCCTGCATGCCTCCTCCGGTTCATCTGGGTTTTGGGAGGGTTACTTCCCTGATTCATTTAATATGCATTAACTAGCATATAATACAATTTTATGCCACCCCATTTTGCAAATTGGGGTAATGGCCCTGTTTCGGGGGAATTCCCCGTACTCTGTCACCATTGACGTGCAAGGTTTCTCCCGTCAACCGCATCGCATCGAGAGACGAAGGGTCAGTCGGAGGCGGCCATACCCTTCCAACAAAAACCCGAAGATCTCCTCTTCACACGCGGTGAGCCGTTCCATCGGCCGCCACCCAAGTGGGTGTCCTCCCTTGATGTATCGCCTGTGTCTCTTCGGCACGAGCCATATCACTTGGGAGATGTTTGGATAGTATTTAAGAGGAAGGTACCATTGATCGCCTATGGATCACTGAGAAGCGTGAGGGAAATGGTCGTCCCTCTGTCGGGTACGCTCCTGACCTTGATCGTGCCCTGATAGAGTTCGATGAGACCTTTGACGATCGCGAGCCCCAGGCCGGTCCCGGGGATGTTCCGGGTCTTGTCGTTTTTCATGCGCGCGAATTCCTGGAAGAGCCGGGATTGCTCCTCAGCAGTCATGCCGATGCCCGTATCCGCCACCGCTATGGTAAGACATTCGCCCTCTTTCCTGACGGTCACGGTGACAGAGCCGTTGTTTCGGTTGTACTTTACGGCATTGTCGATGAGATGACCCAGAATGAGATCGATTTCCCCGGAACCGGCCTTGCATGTGATGCCGTCTTCTATGTCGTCGGATATCGTTATGTTGCGGGTCATGTCACCTTTCCGATACCGGTCCAGGATGAGGCGCGCTGTTTTCGAGACGTCCTGTGTGGCGAGTTCCCGGGACAGGGAGGGATCCCGGATTCTCGACCAGACCACCACGTCGGTGATGAGCTCCCGCATCTGGTGCAGCCGGGCGATGGATTTTTCCAGTATCGGCATGTACGGGTCGAGGCTCTCGCCCATGATTCGGTTCTGCATGATCTCCAGATAGGATTCCACCGCGTTCAAGGGTGACTTCAGGTCATGGGCGAGAACCGTGAATATATGCGGAGACGTCATGCCTTCCTCTCGAGATTGACGGCGCAGGCCTTGTACTCGGCGGTCTGCGTGGCCGGGTCGAACACCGGGTTGGTGAGCCAGTTCGCGCAGCCTTCCCGGAAATGGAAGGCCATCCACACCATGCCCGGAGGCACCTCCTCGGTGAGGCGCGCCTTTACCACGACCTCGCCCCTGCGGGACCATACCCTCACGTAATCGCCGTCTGCGATATCGCGTCCTTTCGCGTCATGGGGGGATATGTCCGCGGTCTCTTCGGGAAGGATGGCATCCATCCCGGCCCGGCTCGTCTGTGTTCGTGTATGGTAGTGGTAGAGTCGTCTGCCTGTGGAGAGGACGAAGGGGTACTGGTCGTCGGGGACCTCGGCGGGTGGAGTCCAGTCCACGGGGTTGAACACACCCAGGCCGCAGGTGAACTTGCCTTCCCTGTGCAGGAAGGGGGTGCCGGGGTGGTCTTCGCTCGGGCAA
>JAHDKO010000158.1 GCA_018436855.1 Deltaproteobacteria bacterium
CCGGGGCATACTTGAATCCCTGGAGAGCTCCTTCTGTAACTTGCATGGCTTAGCCTCTCCATGATGTCTTTTATCAATTATGATACGCAAAAATATCCTGATCGCAACAACCATGCCGAACAGTATTGAACCCGTCCCCAATTTCCTCCACTCGATTTTCACGTCACAGATTTCCCAGGCCTAAAGTTTATCACGGGTTTTTTCCGATGAAGAGCATACATGGAAAAGAGACGAACCAAACGGCAGAAGACCCTTTCATGGGGCGAGCTCTTTGCAAACGCGAAGATCGACGGCCACCCTCTCAAGCTTCCTGTCCTGGATATCTCAATCGGCGGGATGGGGGTGCTGGTGACCGACGGGTTCTCGCTGCTGCAGGAGGGGACCGAGGTACATATCGAAACCCTTGAGAAACAGGGCACTGTGATCGCCACCGAGATCCACGGCCGGATCGCCTATCTCGGCCCGGGTGTTCCCACCCGCGCAGGGATCGATTTCTCGCCCGCGGAGACCCCGATCGAGGCCTATGCAAAGCTCCACGGCACCAGGGGCGATACGGGCATGCTCGTTACGGACAAAGACGAGATCCTGCGCGTCTTCAGCGAGGTCAAGCGCTGGTCGCGCGGGTTCGGCGACATGCTCATGATTCACCGGCAGAAGGCCATCCCTGTCGAGTTCTTCTACCTCAGGCCCCAGATCGACAACATGGTGTTGAGGATCGTGAGGATCTCGGAGTTCAGGCTCCCCTTTCAGCCCCAGGTGGGCACGATCTATCCCTTCTATCTCTTCAAGGGCGTCAATGTCATGCTCTTCCACGCACAGGTCCAGGATGTCATCAAGAACATCATGGAGACCAGCTGGCCCGAGACCATTCAGCATGTCAGCAGGCGCAGCGTCCTGAGATATTTCGTCACGGGCCAGGAGCCCCTGACAGCCACCATCGTGCACCCCATCAGCCTGGAGAAGATAGGGGCCATGGTGTGGGACATCAGCATCGAGGGGATGGGGATCGAGATCCTCGACGAGGAAAAGACCCCCCTCATCGAGGGCATGAACCTTCCCGAAATCAGCATCGGACTGCCCACGGGCGGCGTCACGGCCACGGGCATCGTCCGTTCGGTCAGATGCGAGAAGGTCCTCGACAAGACCCAGGTGGGCATCGAGTTTGTCGGCGGGTCAAAGCACTACCGCGACAAGATCCTGGGCTATATCCTCGACAGGGACTTCCCGTCGGAGACGCTCATCTCCTAGAAATCCCGGGGGAAATCCCGGGGTCAGGTCTCGGGGAAATCCCGGGGTCACCCATTAAAAGGTTCTGTCAAGGAGAAAAGGCTCTGCCATTGCAAGACGTTTTCTTGCAGAGATAAATGTGACACCAGCACGGATGCTGTCCCTTACCTTTCCGAATCCGTATTTTTCTTTCAATATGGGTAG
>JAHDKO010000004.1 GCA_018436855.1 Deltaproteobacteria bacterium
ATAAGGGACTCCTTTGTGGTGTTTTGTTTGTCTTATCAACAACTTATATACCACAAATGCGAGTCCCCTTCACCATCTTCTTTGCCATTCTTATTGACTTTTTACCCCCAAAACCCCCCAATAGGGGTGCGAAACTTGAGTCATTATCAGTTAGCTTCTTAATTGTTTTTACAATACCAGAATAGAGTGGAGGCGGTGACCATGGATTGATGATTACTTTCCTTATCATTTCAAAATCAATGCTTAGAGTTTTTGTTTGCACGATTTCTTTTGTAGAACCATATACAAATCTATATTCTCTTTCGTCTTTGAATGCGGAGCGTTTCATGAAAGGCAACTTATCTGGATCTTCTTCTCTCAAATTGAGTTTTTTAA
The DNA here is from genome assembly GCA_018436855.1 of Deltaproteobacteria bacterium. Taxonomy (GTDB): domain Bacteria; phylum Desulfobacterota; class Desulfomonilia; order UBA1062; family UBA1062; genus Phosphitivorax. Next base: position 376 of record JAHDKO010000004.1, read on the forward strand.
TAGTCAAGTATTCAATGCCCCCGTGAATTATCCCAACTTCTTCTGCAGCAGAAATCAAGGGTGCTTTCCAAAATTCAACACAAACACCTGCAGAACCAGGAGAGAAAACTTTCCAATGATGATAAGTATCTGACTTTTCACAGAAGCATAGAGCAACACAAGTTTTTAGTAATTTCGCTCTGGCGTAAGCGTCCATGAAATTACTGTCATTTTTATCATCCCAGGTTAATGGACTTAAGAGTGTTAATTTTTTGAATTCGATAATATGTAATAGGGTGGGTAAGTCTGTATATCTTCGAAGTACAGGATCAGTAGGTTGCTTTTCTGTCATTTTGGGAACCTTGCGATTAATCTTTGTATGCATTTTATAAACCTAACAACTTCCTCTACTGCATAATTGCAGCAAAAGTTGCTATATAGCAACTTTTGCTGCAGTATATTGAAAATTGAATATCGATTGTCATCAATCATTTCTTCCCGGTTGTTTTTATATCATTTCTTCATTAAAATCGTAAGGTGACAATTTATTGTGCTTGAATATTTGATATTTCGATTTCATGAGGAGGCCCGATGGTGAACGAGAGCGCCGGGGATCAAAAGCTTTTTGCGGTCATCGTCAATGTCCTGCGCAGAAAACACTATTCCCTCAAGACCGAGCGGTCGTATCTGTCCTGGATAAAAAGATTCATCGGCTATCACCACATGCGGCATCCGAGAGACATGGGCAAGCATGAGATCGAATCGTACCTCACCCATCTGGCAGTTGACCGCAAGGTCGCCTCATCGACGCAGAATCAGGCATTCAATGCCATCCTGTTTCTCTACCGCGACGTGCTGGAGATCGACCTCACGCAAGACCTCAATGCCGTTCGTGCAAAGAAGCAGGCCCGCATACCCGTCGTTCTGAGCCATAAAGAAGCCATGAAGGTGATCAGCTCCATCACGGGGGTGCATCAGACCATGATAAAGCTGCTCTACGGCTGCGGGCTCAGGCTCATGGAATGTCTTCGCCTGCGGGTCAAGGACATCGACTTCGAGACAAACTGCATAACCATATTCGACGGCAAAGGGAAAAAAGACCGGGTCGTCATGCTGCCGGAAACGATCAAACCATTTATGAGAGAGCAGATCGATCTTGTCCGGTCCATGCATGCGTACGATCTCGGAAGAGGCTGCGGAGAGGTTCATCTCCCGTTCGCCCTGGAAAGGAAATACCCGGGCTCTTCTAAGAAACTCGGCTGGCAGTACGTATTTCCCTCGGACGATGTCTCAAGAGACCCGATAACCGGAAAAACCATGCGGCACCACGTCAGTCCGACCACCCTGCAAAGGGCGGTGAAGAAAGCGGTCGCTTTAGCCGGCATCCACAAGCATGTCGGCTGCCATACCTTCCGGCACAGCTTCGCCACCCGTCTGCTCGAAAACTGGTACGATATCCGCACCGTGCAGGAGCTGCTCGGGCATAAGGACATCAGTACGACCATGGTCTACACCCACGTGATGAATAAAGGGCCCCTTGCGGTGAAAAGTCCTCTGGACATCTGAGAGAGGTTGACGGGCGGCCTTCAGACATCGTCAGACATCGGGCCGTGGACAAAGGGCAAACTCCGTCCGTGGCGGGTGAAACATCGGTGAGTCGGTGAATGGTTCTTCCTCCTCTTCAACTTCATGACTTTTCAACCTGGGTACGGTGCGGAAATTATGCTGCGCGTGCATTCCAATACCGGCGATGATAGCGTAATAACGGGCTGAAATCCAGAATATTATGAACCGCATACCGGAAACGCCATCGGTTGAGGGGGGGTGCCTTCCATAGACGGCAAGATCGTGGATGATGGCCGACTCTTTTTCCCGCAATCGCGGGGCAAGACAGGGGCGCTGCAGCATTTCGCGGTCCCTGGGATAAGCGCCTCGTCCGGCTTCCAGCCCCTCAGCTCCGAAGCCGCGGGTCGATCGCGTCGCGGATGCCTTCGCCCAGCAGGTTATAGCCCAGCACCGTGATCAGGATGGCCATGCCCGGGAACAGCGAGAGCCACCATGCCACGCCCAGCGTGCTCTGGCCGAGGGTAAGGATGTTGCCCCAGCTGGGCGTGGGCGGCTGGACGCCGATGCCGAGGAACGAGAGCGCCGACTCCACCAGCACGGCCGATGCGATCCCTAAGGTGGCGGCCACCAGCACGGGCGCCATGGCGTTGGGCAGGATGTGCAGGAAGATGATGCGCGGGCTCTTGGCGCCCATGGCCTTGACCGCGAGCACGAAGTCGCGCTCTTTCAGGCTCAAAAACTCCGCGCGCACGAGCCGGGTGATGCCCATCCACGAGGTGAGCCCGATCACGGCCATGATGTTGAAGATGCTCGGCTCCAGGAAGGCGATCACGGCCAGGATCAGGAAGAACGAGGGGAAGCAGAGCATGATGTCCACGAAGCGCATGATGACCAGGTCGATCACGCCGCCGTAATAGCCCGCGATCGACCCCATGAACACGCCGATGATCGTGGCGATGCCCACGGCCACGAACCCCACCTTCAGCGAGATGCCCGCGCCGTAGAGCATCCGGGTGAACACGTCCCTGCCCAGGTCGTCCGTGCCGAAGAGGTGCTGAGCCGAAGGAGGCAAGAGGATGCTGTCCACGTCGATGGCGCTCGGGTCGTAGGGCGCGATCACGGGCGTGAGGATCGAGAGCGCGAAAAACGAGAGCACGATCATGAGCCCTGCCACTGCCAGCCTGTCTCTGAAGAAGCGCGACCAGAATCCCATGATCAGCCCGTCCGTATCCTGGGGTCGGCCACGCTGTAGGCGATGTCCGCGATGAGGTTGCCCAGCAGCGTGAGCACCGCGCCGATGGTGAGACTCCCCATGATGAGGTTGTAGTCGCGCATCATGATTCCGTCATAAAAGAGCTTGCCCAGCCCCGGTATGGAGAAGATGCTCTCGAAGATCACGCTGCCGCCGATGAGCCCGGGGATGGAGAGCCCCAGGATCGTGATCACCGGCAGCAGGGCGTTGCGCATGGCGTGCTTGTAGATCACGGTCCGCTCGGGCAGGCCCTTGGCCCGGGCCGTGAGGATGTAGTCCTGCCGGATGATCTCGAGCATGCTCGATCGCATGTAGCGGCTCAGGCCGGCAAGGGCACCAAAGGCCGAGATGACCACGGGCAGCGCCAGGTGCCTCGCGAGGTCCCAGGCCTGCTCGAAAAAGCCCATGTACTGATATCCCTGCGAGTGCAGGCCCGAGATGGGCAGCCACCCCAGACGCACGCCCAGATAATCCATGCAGATCAGCGCGAGCCAGAACCCGGGGATGGAGAACCCCACGAACACGAACACCGTGATCGACCGGTCCAGGATCGAGCCCCGCCTCACCGCCGAGATCACGCCCAGCGGGATGGCCGTGAGGAAGATGATCACCATCGAGGCCACGTTGATGGAGATGGTCACGGGCAGGCGCTCCTTGATCTTGTCCCACACGGGCCTGGCGTCCGACGAGATCGACCGGCCGAAGTCGAGCCTGGCCAGGTTCTTCATCCACACCAGGTACTGCACCGGCAGGGGCTTGTCCAGGCCGTAGTGGCGCTTGAGCTGGTCGATGGCCTCGGGCGTGATGTTCGGGTTGAGCTCGGCCTGCATGCTCGTGGGCTCGCCCGGCGCCAGGTGAATCACCAGGAAGCACACGACGGTGATCCCGATGAAGGTCGGTATGAGGATTGCGAGTCTTTTCAGCAGATACTTCAGCATGGTTTCCGTTCTTTTCTCTTAAGTTGCCGTCCGTTTCGTCATGGGGTCAGTCATGGGGTCAGGTCTCAACATATGACACTCTAAGTGTCATATGTTGAGACCTGACCCCGATCTTGTGTGACCCCGATCCTGTGCCAAACTCCTCCACTGTGGTATTAGGGCACCACCTGATACCTCTGCAGCTCCCTGGGCACAAACCACTTCTCCATGTTATAGGCGATCCCCGCGGGCGCGGGCTCGATCCCGTGAATCCGGGAGCTCACCACGGGCAGGCTTAGGGGCACATAGAGAAACACATAGGGCTGCTCCTCGGCCAGGATCTCCTGGATGCGATAGTAGCACCGCGTGCGCTCCTGCTCGTCAAAGGTGTGCCTGCCCTGTGCCAGGAGCTCGTCCACCTCGGCGTTTTTGTACATCACGAAGTTGAGCCCGCCCTTCCTCGCGTTGTCCGAGTGCCACACGTTGTGGATGTCCGGGTCCTGGAGGATGTTCCACCCCAGGATCACGGCGTCGAAGTTGCCACGGTCCACATATTCCTTCAGGAACACCGTCCACTCGATCACCCGGATCTTGGCCTGGATGCCCACGGTCTTGAGGCGCTCCTGAATGATCTGTGCGGTCTTCTCGCGCAGGGGGTTGCCCTGGTTGGTGACGATGGTGAACGACAACGGCCTGCCGTCCTTGTCCACGATGCCGTCGCCGTCGGTGTCTTCATAACCGGCCTCTTTCAGGACGGCAAGGGCCTTGTCCGGATCGTAGGGATACCGTTGCACGTCCGGGTTGTACCACCGGGTGCCCGGCTTGTACGGGCCGGTGGAGACTTCTCCCAGGCCCATGAGCACGCCCTTGATGATCTCTTCCTTGTCGATGGCGTGGGCGATGGCCTGCCTCACCCTCACGTCGTCAAAGGGCGGCCTTTCGAGGTTGAAGCCCAGGAAGGTGTAGCCGTCGGCCAGATACTTGTACTTGGTGTAGCGGCTCTGGAAGTCCGCGTTGTCCGTCTGCCGCAGATACTGCAGGGGCGAGAGCCCCATGATGTCGATGTTGCCGGCCCTGAGCTCCATGAACTGGGTGTTCTGGTCCGGGATCACCCGCAGGAGCACCCCCAGCAGGTTCGGCGGGTCGTCGAAGTAGCGCTCGTTGCGCTCCAGCACGATCCGCGAGCCCGTCTCCCAGGTCTTGAACCTGAAGGGGCCGGTGCCCACGGGCCTGCGGGTGAGCTCCGAGGTGGAGATGTCTTTGTCCGCAAGCAGGTGCTCGGGCAGCATCTGCAGCGCCCCCCAGCTGATCAGCGCCGGGGCCAGCGGTTTTTCATACGTGAATTCGATGGTGTGGTCATCGATGATCCGGGCATCCTTCACCAGCTTGTATTTCTCCGCATAGGCGGTGGGGGTCTCGGGATCGATCATGACCTTGTAGGTAAACATCACGTCGTGTGCATCGAACTTCTCGCCGTCGTGCCAGTAGACGTTTTTCCGCAGGTGAAAGCGCAGCAGCTTGCCGTCGTCTTCGATGTCCCACCTTTCCGCCAGGTCGGGCACGATGGTGTAGTCCTTGTCGTACTTCACGAGGCCGTTGTAGATGAAGTTGGCCACCTCGTGCGAGGCGCTGTCCGAGGCGAGCATGGGGATGAGGTTCGACGCGTCGCCGATCGAGGAATTCACCAGCACGTCGCCGGAAACGGGCGCTGACGGCGCCGATGCCTTAACGGGCCGAATCTGCTCCTTGTTATTATTCGGGGAGCATGCTACTATAGCCGCCATCAATATTATGCATGGTATGATTCGATGCAAAATGTTCATGTCGTGTCGTAATAGCAGAACGAACCGTGAAGGACAATACGTCATATTTTCCCCAAACAGGAAGAATAGAGAGCAACTCGTAAGAGAATGAAATTCTTTGCCGATCTCCACATCCACTCCCGTTTCTCCCGCGCTACGAGCAAGAGCCTCGACTTGCACGCCCTGGCGCGCGGCGCGCACGACAAGGGCATTGCCGTGCTTGGCACGGGCGACTTCACCCACCCGGCGTGGTTCGCGGAGATCGAAACCGAGCTCGAAGAGGCCGAGCCCGGACTCTTCCGGATGAAACAGGGCGGTGAGACGGAGACGGTGCGGTTCATGCTCACGTCCGAGATCAGCACCATCTACAAGCAGGGCGACAAGGTCCGCAAGGTCCACCACCTCATCGGGGCACCGGATCTTCAGAGCGCCCGCAGGATCTCCACCTCGCTCGCCCGGGTGGGCAACATCCTCTCAGACGGCAGGCCAATCCTCGGCATCACCTCGCGCAATCTGCTGGAGATCGTGCTTCAGGCGAGCGAGCATGCCTTTCTCATCCCGGCCCACATCTGGACGCCCTGGTTCTCGGCCCTGGGGTCCAAGTCCGGGTTCGACACCATTGCCGAGTGCTACGGCGACCTGGCCGGGCACATCTTTGCGGTTGAGACCGGCCTTTCCTCCGACCCGCCCATGAACTGGATGGTCGGCACCCTGGACGGCTACCGCCTGGTGTCCAACTCCGACGCCCACTCGGCCGAGAAGCTCGGCAGGGAGGCCACGATCTTCGAGACCGGCCTCGATTATTTCGCCATGCTCCGGGCCATGAAGACGGGCGAGGATCTCGGGGGCACGGTGGAGTTTTTTCCCGAAGAGGGCAAGTACCATCTCGACGGCCACCGCGACTGCGGCGTGGTGCTCAGCCCCGAGGAGACGGCCGGGCTGGGCGGCGTCTGCCCGGTGTGCGGCAGAAAGCTCACCGTGGGGGTCCTGAGCAGGGTGGAGGAGCTGGCCGACCGGCACGACGGCACCATGCCTCCATCGGCGCGGCCGTTTTTCTCGCTGATCCCGCTGGCCGAGATCCTGGGAGAGATCCTGCAGACGGGCAGCGCCTCCAAGCGGGTGAAGGAGGCCTATGCCCGGCTTATTTCCCGGCTGGGCGGTGAGCTGCCCCTGCTCCTGGATTCCGACCTCGACGAGGTGAGGTCCGTGGCAGGCGATGTGCTGGCCCTGGCGCTGGCCCGGATGCGCAGCGGCGAGGTCTGCAAGGAGCCCGGCTACGACGGCAGGTTCGGGCGCGTGCGCGTGTTCCGCGACCACGAAGACGACCTGCTCTTTTCGGGCGGTCTGCTGGGCACGCCGCTCAAGCGCCCGCGAAAGCGAGCCAGGCCCGCCGCTGAGGCGCAGGCGGACGCGGCCCCTGTCACTGAGCTCGAGCTGAGCCCGGTCCAGCAGGAGATCGCGGCCTGCAAAGAGGGAGGGCTCGTGGTCAGGGCAGGGCCGGGCACCGGAAAGACCCGCACCCTGGTTGAGCGCGCCCGCTCGCTGCTGGCCGCGGGGCAGTCACCCGTGCTCGCCGTCACCTTCACGGTCAAGGCCGCAGGCGAGATCCGCGAGAGGCTGGGCGGCGACGAGCGCATCGAGGTGTCGACCTTCCATGCCCTGGCGGCGCGTATCCTGCGCGAGAGCGGGGTCGGGTTCCAGATCGCCGACGAAGACATGCTCGAGGAGACGGCCCTTCGGTGGGGGCTGGGCCGCGACGGAGCTTTCGTCCGCGACCTGCTGCTGCGCCTGAGCACCGGTCGTCCCCTGGGGCCCGAGCAGTCCTTCCTGATGGACGCGCTCCAGGCGGAAGGCTATTATACCTTCGAGGGCATGATCCGCGAGGCCGCCGGGCTGGTGGGCTCGGGCAGGTTCACGCCGGCCTGGGGGCATGTCATGGTGGACGAGTTCCAGGACATCAATCCGGTTCAGTACGAGTTCCTCAAGGCGCTCACCCCCCGGGTGAAGAGCCTGATGGTCATCGGCGACCCGAACCAGGCCATCTACGGCTTCCGGGGCAGCAGCCCGGCCAGCTTCGACGACTTTCTCAGCGACCATCCTGACGCCCGCTGCCTGGACCTCACGCAGACCTACCGGTTCAGCGGCAGCATCGCGGCCGGATCGAATGCGTTCATCGGCCGGGAAGCGGTGGTGAGCCCCCGCGCGGGCGCTCCCATCACAGTGGTCCGTACGCCGTCCGGCCCGGAGTTCATGGCCCGCGAGATCGAGTCCCTGGCGGGAGGCCTTTCCCACCGGACTACGGGCAGGGCCCGGGCCGACTACCCCTTGAGCGAGATCGCCGTGATTGTGCGCACCCGGCAGCAGGCCCAGCCCGTCATGGAGGCCCTGGCGCGTGCATCCATCCCGTTCGACACGGCCTATGCCAGGCCACTGGCCTCTCTGCCCGGCGTCCGGGAGCGCCTCGCCCTGCTGGAGCTCAAGGATTGGCAGACCCTGGTCAGGGGGGTGGGGGAGCATACCGCCGAAAAGGCCGCTCTTTCCGGGCAGGCCGATTCGGCCGCGGCCCGGAGGCTCAAGGATGCCGACAGACTGCTGGCGTCGCTTGGAGGTTCGGTCCTGGAGCGGCTGAGCCTGATGGAGGAGTCGGCCCTGTTCAAGCTCCCCGCGATCGAGAGCGATCATGTGCTCTATCGCTACGCACGGATGTTCGGCGATGATGCTGACGGGTTTGTCCGGTTCCTGCGACTGAGCCACGACCAGGACGCGCTCGCACAGGAAAAGGTGCGCGTGATCACGGCGCATGCGGCAAAGGGCCTGGAGTTCGGGTGCGTGTTCATCCCGGGTCTCTCCTCGGGCGTGTTTCCCCTGGAGGGCTGTCCCGAGGACGAGGAGCGCAACCTGTTCTATGTGGCCATGACCCGGGCGGTCGACCTCCTCTATCTGGTCTGCTCGAACGACGGCCCGGCTCCCTTTCTTTCGCGGATCCCTCGCGAATGCTGCGCGTACCAAGAAGAGGCGAGGAGGGAAAGGACAGAACAGCTTATGCTGTTCTGAGAGCCAAGAGTGCAGAGGATAATGAAAAAAGACGATATTCCCGAGACCAAGCCCCCATCCTTCGGCAATCGGCTGCTTCTCCGGATTGCCTTTTCGCGCCAGCATGTACCCATTGTACCGCACCACCCTCTTTCTGCAGGAGGGCAGTCGGCTATTGTGCCGCGTCGCCCTCTTTCTTCAGGGTACAACCGGCTATATTTTCCCGGGCACACTGCCGATGGTGCTTGAAAAAGGATGATGAAGAGATGATATCCGGCAAACACAGAGCAGGTTCGCGGCCGCTGTTTTCGATCCGGGCACAAAGGGCGGCGGAGACATGATGTTCGGCCCCAGAGAGATCGCGTATGTTATCATCCTGGTGGTGATCGTCATCCTTTCGGGCTTCTTCTCCGGCACCGAGACCGCCTTCATGCGGACGAACCGGTTCCGGATCAGGAGCCTCTCCGAGAAGGGAAACCGTGAGGCCAGGCGGGTGGAGACCATCCTGGAGAACCCCGACCGGCTCATCAGCGTCATCCTGCTGGGCAACAACTTTGTCAACATCCTGGGCTCGGCCATCGCAACGGCGCTGTTCCTGTCCATCTTCGGAGACCGGGGCATCCTGCTGGCCTCCCTGGCCATGACCGTGATCCTGCTCATATTCTCCGAGATCACGCCCAAGACCATTGCCGCCTATCGGGCCGACACCATCGCCATGATCGTGGCCTACCCCGTGAGCCTGCTCATCAGGGTGCTGGGCCCCCTGGCGCACCTCATGAGCCTGGCGGCGCACGGGCTCCTGTTGGTGTTCCGGTTCAAGCAGGAGGGCGCAGACACGCTTACGGAGGAGGACGTGGAGTCCGTCATCACCATGGGACACAAGGAGGGGTTCATCGAGGAGCCCAAGGCCCGGATGCTGGTGGCGGTCATGGACCTGGACAGCGTGCCGGTCAAGAAGATCATGCTGCCCCTTTCCGACATGGAGTTCCTCCCGATCGACGTTTCGTTCGAAGACATCCGCAGGACCATCGCCTCAAAAAACTACAGCAGATATCCGGTGTACGAGGGCGAGCGGGACAACATCGTGGGCTACCTCCACATCCGCGATCTGTGGCGCTACGTGGACGATACGGAGTCCTTCCGGATCATGGACTGCCTGCGCGAGGCCCACTTCATCCCGGAGACCAAGCCCATCCTCAAGCAGCTCATCGATTTTCAGCAGATGCACCTGCACATCGCCTTCGTGGTGGACGAGTACGGCACGGTCAAGGGCGGCATCACGCTGGAGGACATCATCGAGGAGATCACCGGCGACATCATCGACGAGCACGACATCATCCTGGCCCATGTCATCCCGGTGGGGGAGCGGAGCTTCATCATCACCGGCAACATCAGCCTGCGCGACCTGGGCAGGTACATCGACCGGGAGTTCCCCGAGGAGTACGACACCCTGTCGGGCCTGATCTACGAGCTGCTCGACCGCATCCCCGAGGAGGGGGACAAGGTGGTCTGGCAGGACATGCAGTTCCGGATCGAGCGCATGCGGGGCAACCGCATCTCCCGCGTCCGCGTCACCATCAGGAAAGAAGAGGAGTAGACGCAGGTTCGCGCCATTTCGATGCGCGTGAAAGAAGGGCTCGCTACCGGGGCCCGTATCCCCGGGTGTCGGGAAACTTTACAGCATTCCCGGGGGTCTGTACGAATCATATCAGCAGGTTGCTCCCCCTTAGGTGCCCTCCCTATCCTGCTCTGGTGTCGATAAAATTTACAGTCCATATTCTCCCCAAGGATGCGAGGCAATATCTCATTGTTTCACTTTCGTAATTTCCACTGGCCTGCATGTTGCATTCCCTGGGGCGTTCGGATGAAAAATTGAATTTCTGGAGGTCTGGTATGAGAGTTCTTTTCAAGATTTTCTGTAGCGGTCTGCTGGTTCTGCTCTTCTCGGCATCACCGTTGTACGCCCTGATTCTCGGAAGCGTGACCGGCGAGTGGACCAACCCCGCAGGCGGGGACCAGGCTGCGCTGAGCTACGCCGATGGCGCAGTCTCCTATGGTTCCGGAATCGAGAACCGGGTCTGGTTCGGTGTTGCTGCAAACAGCGGGCAGTCGGGTCTCGGCTTCGCCGGGGTGGGAACCCCCTATGCCTTTGACTCGGGGGACATCTTCGAGCTCGGTCGGTTGAGGCACCTCAACGCCCCCACGGAGCAGGGGTCTTCCATCACCGGGGTCGACCTGCTGGTGAGCATGTCGTTCATCGAACCCGCAGGACTGGCAGGGCAGATCGGGTTCACCCTCTCGCTGACCAACACACCCAACATCGACAGCGTGAGCGACGACTATGTCGTTTTCCCCACATCCTTTGCGCCGGTGGTGTTCGGTACGGACAGCGCATGGTACACCTTCGAGCTGCTCGGTCTGGGGCCTGATCCATCCAATCTCGTCAGCAGCCTGCAGACTCCGGAGTGCAGCCTGAACAACGCCTATCTGTGGGGGAGAATCACTGCGGGCGACGCCGTGGAGCCCGTACCCGAGCCCGTCATGCTGATCCTGTTCGGATCGGGGTTCCTGGCCCTGGCCGGCGCCAGGATAAGGTCGAAAGGATAGACGCGGCTGCCCCCCTGGTCGGAATGGAGTCGGGAGAGCAACGCCCCTTTAGGCGGTCAAGGGGCAAGAGGCATAAGGCGCATACGCGCCGGAAAGGTCATTGCGGAAGGTGCTCCTTTTTAGCATGGCTAAAAAGGAGCACTGCTTTTTCTTTTCCGGATATTCGGCCGGTCATTGCGGGGATGCCCGGCGTTTGTCACAGGCCCGCGACGGGAGATCATGGGCGATGCTCCGGCAAAACGCCCCATTGCCGGCCCGTCTGACGGTTGTTCATCACCGTAGCGCCCGAGGGCGTCCGGGTAGGGTTTTTCATTCTTACTTGGGGCTCGATGCCCTTTCAGCTTGCCGTGAGCGGTCGTATTCCCCTTATGATGCCGTGATACCCTTCAAGCTTGCGGCGCGGAGCAGTTCATTTCACACCCCGGGCTTCATCCTCTCGAGCGCGAGCGCCGCATCTGAGGGCCGTACATATAGCGGCAGCGGCGGCTCGATCGTCCCCCGGGACACCTGGGACAGGGCCATGCGGGCCAGAACGGACGCACGGGGATACCACAGGTGCTCCGGACCCTCGCGGAATCGCGGGCCCAGGGTGCGGCTCAACACCTCCCGGTAGAGCCTCACACCGTTTCCTATAAACAGCGTCTCTTCCTGGACGATCTCCCCCACAGCCTCGGGTTTGAGGTTCATGGAGGGTGTCCGGGGACTGCCGTCCGGTGCATAGAGGCGGCAGAACACCTCGGATTTCCTCGCGTCGATCACGGGCATGACAGGGACAGAAGAGGGCAGGGCGCCCATGGCGATGGTGTCCAGGGTGTTCACACCGGCAAGTGTGCATCCCAGGGCCAGGGAGAGCCCCCGGGCCGTGGCCGCAGCGATCCTGATGCCCGTGAACGAGCCCGGCCCCACGCCCACCGCGATGAGATCCACGTCGGTCTTGGAGAACGGGCCCAGGGAAAACAGGGTGTCGATCACCGGCAGCAGGCTCCCGCCGTGACCTGTCCTGACCGGGAAGCTGATCTCACAGGCAGGCCTCTCTTCGTCCATCAGCGCAACAGAGCAGACTTCCGTAGAGGTGTCGACCGCCAGGACCACCACGTCCTATCCCCCCTGGAACAACCGGGCGAGGTCGTTGTAAAAGGCGAGGATCATCAGCAGGATCAGCAGGAACAGCCCGATCTGCTGGGCGATTTCCCGGGGCCTTCCTTCGACCGGCTTCCCGATCACCGCCTCGATGCCGAAGAGCAGGATGTGCCCTCCGTCCAGCACCGGTATGGGCAGCAGGTTGATGAGAAAGAGGTTGATGCTCACAAACGCGATCATGGAAAAGAAGGGGAGCATGCCCGCTCTGAACGTCTCGCCCGAGACCTGGGCGATGAGGATGGGGCCGCCGAGGCTCTCCCTGACGTCAAGCGTGCCGTCGATCATCTTCCAGACCCCGATTCCGGTGAGCTCGATGACCCTCCAGGTCTGGGTAAAGCCGTAGCCGATTCCCGGGAAGAATCCCAGGCGCTTCATGACGAATTCTTCCGACCGGCTGATGCCGACCATGGGGCGCTCGATCTCCTCTCCGAACAGGTTTTTGTCCTTGATCATGACCGGGGTTGCATTGACCGTGAAATTGGTGCCGTCGCGCTCGATGACGAACTGGACGTTCTTGCCCGCCTCGCCTTCCTGCATGATGAGCGAGATGTCTTCCCACGACTGTACCGGGGAGCCCTGGATGGAGACGATCCGGTCTCCCGGCAAGAGCCCTGCGGCCTCTGCAGGGGTTCCGTCCATCACCTCGCCCACCACCGGCGGGATGGTGGGGATGCCGGACCAGCCGATGACCATGTAGATCACGATCGCGAGCAGGAGGTTGAACACCGGCCCCGCCGCAACGATGAGCGCACGGGCACCCAGGCTCTTCCTGGCGAAGGATTTCTCCGGGTCCATGGGGGTGAGCTCTTCCTCCTCGGGGGTGGAGCCTTCCCCGAGCATCTTGACGTATCCGCCGAGGGGAATGGCCGAGATCCGGTACTCGGTCTCGCCCACGCGTTTCTTGACGAGTGCGGGGCCGAATCCCAGGGAAAACTTCAGCACGCCCACGCCGTTGATCTTCGCAAAGAGGAAGTGCCCGAGCTCGTGGATGAAGATCAGGATGCCGAGCACGATAACGAAAGCAAAAAGAGTAGTCATGGTATCATGTTCTCCGCTATTTCTCTCGATTCACGATCGAGTTCGATCAGGTCTTCGGGGGAGCTTACCCGCGATCCGGCAAGCTTGTCCATAGTTTTTCGGACGATACCAGTGATTTCATCGAAACGGATGCGCCGCTTCAGGAAGCCCTCTACCGCGATCTCGTCGGCCGCGTTCATGACGCAGGGCAGGGTGCGGGGCTGCTCCATGGCCCCCCGCGCGATGCCGAGCGCCGGGAACTTCTCCTCGTCGGGCGGGAAGAATTCGAGCGTCTTCATGGCGGCAAGGTCCAGGGGCTTGAGGTTCAGCTCCATGCGTGAGGGCCAGGAAAGCGCATAGGCGATGGCCACACGCATGTCCGGTATGCCCATCTGGGCCTTGATGCTCATATCGCGGAACTCCACCATGGAGTGGACGATGCTCTGAGGATGGACCACAACCATGATCCGGTCAAGGTCCACACCGAAGAGCCAGTAGGCCTCGATGATCTCGAGCCCCTTGTTCATCATGGTGGCCGAATCGATGGTGATCCTGCGGCCCATGGACCAGGTCGGGTGGCTCAAGGCCTCTTCGGGGGTGATGCCGGCAAAGCTCTCCTTTGGCCGGGTGCGGAAAGGGCCTCCGGATGCCGTGAGAAGGATTCGGCTGACCTCATCGGGACGCTCGCCCGCAAGGCACTGGAATATGGCGGAGTGCTCGGAGTCCACGGGGACGATGCGCGCCCCGTGCCGCTCCATCTCCCGGGTGATGAAGTCCCCGCCGATCACCAGTGACTCCTTGTTGGCAAGGGCCAGGACCGCCCCCTGACGCACGGCCTGCCACGAGGGAAGGAAGCCTGCCGCACCGGATATCCCGTTTACCACGATGTCGGGCCGCGTCGCGGCCACGAGCTCCGCTGCCGCCTTTTCTCCCGATAAGACATGCAAGCCTTCCGGGGGTCGTCCCGAAAAGGCGTTCAGCGCCACCAGATCGACGCCGAATTCACGGGCCTGCTTCTCAAGGAGCTGTGTATCGGTACCTGCGGAGAGACCGGCGATGCTGAGCTCATCGGGCCTGCGCCTGATGACGTCGAGGGTGGAGCGCCCGATCGAGCCTGTAGAGCCGAGAACGACGATCTTCTTCATCTACTGCAGTACCCGCACGACGAAATAGAGAAAGATACCCACCGGTACGATGCCGTCCATGCGGTCGAGCATGCCGCCGTGCCCGGGTATGAGGCTGCCCAGATCCTTGACCTGGAAATCCCGTTTGTACATGGATGCGCTCAAGTCCCCCACGAGATCGAGCAGGCTGATGGCCCCGGCGATCAGCGGGATCACCCAGAGGGGATACGGCACCGCGAGCGGGAAGAAACGGGAGTAGAGAACGAAGAACAGGCTTGCCCCCAGGACGCTTAAGCCGATGCCCCCGAACAGGCCCTCGACGGTCTTCTTGGGGCTCAGGCGTTTTGCCAGGGCGTGTCTGCCCAGGTTCTTGCCCGTATAGTACGCGCCGATATCTGCCAGAAAGGTTGCCAGAAGCCCGAAGATCATCCAGAATCTGCCGTCGGTGCCGCCCCGCACCAGGATCCAGAAGCTCAGCAGGGCCAGGGGATAGATGAGGCCGGACAGGGCGAAGCTAACCTGCCGGGCAGTGGACTTGCCCTTTTCGAACAGGTAGAGTCCTGCCGCCAGGATGGCCAGGCCGGTTCCGCAGATGGCGAGCAGCGCTCCGGTGAAGGAACCCATGTATATAGTATAGAGGTATGGGAACGAGCCCACCAGCCCGATCAGGCCCAGGGGCCGCGCGCCGGCGTCCAGCCCCACCCGGTAGAGCTCGTGAAGGCTGATGGGCAGGACGATGAGCACGACGATGAAAAAGGCCCACGCGGGTCCGAACACCGCGGGGATGGCAAAGACGACCAGGAGGATGAGGGCGCCGAGAATGCGGGTCATGGCAGCGGGATGCCCTCGATCTGCTCGGGCGTCATGCCGAAGCGGCGCTGCCGGGTGTTGAACCAGGAAATGGCCGAGTCGAGGGCATTCTCGTCGAAGTCGGGCCACAGGGTGTCCGAGAAATAGATCTCGGTATATGCGAGCTGCCACAGCAGAAAGTTGCTGATGCGCCGCTCTCCGCCCGTCCTGACGAGCAGGTCCGGGTCGGGCATGAACGAGGTGTCGAGACAGCGTGAAAAGGCCTCTTCGTCGAGCTCCTCGGCAGAGAGCCCGGAGCGGATCGCCCGGCGGAACCCCCGGAGGATCTCGTTCCTGCCGCCGTAGTTCAGGGCCACGCTCAGGTGCAGCTCGCCGTTGGCTTGGGTTTTTTCCGTGGTCATGGCGATCTTCTGCCTGAGGCTGGAAGGGAATTTAGACAGGTCGCCGATGGTGTGCAGGCGGATGCCGCTCTCCACGAGCCGCTCCACCTCCCGGTCGATGAACCCCTCAAGGAGCCTGAAAAGTCCTTCGACCTCATCCCGGGGGCGCCTCCAGTTCTCGGATGAAAATGCATAGAGGGTGAGAAACCTGATTTGTCGCTCCTTGGCAGCCTCCACCACCTTCCTGGCTGCCTGAGCGCCTGCCTCGTGTCCCTTGAGACGGGGAAGCCCGCGACCTTTCGCCCACCGGCCGTTTCCGTCCATGATGATCGCGAGGTGATCGATCTTATTTGCCATATTGCGGCATAGTTAGCACACGCTCATCCAGAGGGTCAACCATGAGCTTTCAGTAAGGAAAACAATGTGTACGGTCCGGTTGATTTTGATTCTTGACAGGATGCTGAACGCTGATGTAGAGCTCACATCCTGCACAGGTCGGTCTGATGAAAAAAACGTACGCGCGTGAATCGAAACAGCAGGTGGATCATCGAAAGGGTCGGTTACACATCTCTCACATTCGGAAATGCAAGCCTTCGCCAGAGGCATACGCGAATTTCTTTTCAGGTGCGATTAACCCTTGACTTTTGTGTGATCCTTGAGATACAGACACTTTCTGCGCAAGCTATTCGTGCGCACAAAAGGGCTGGAGTAGCTCAATCGGTAGAGCAGCTGATTTGTAATCAGCAGGTTGCGGGTTCGAGTCCCATCTCCAGCTCCAAGAAGAGTGTTGGGAGGGGTTCCCGAGCGGCCAAAGGGAGCAGACTGTAAATCTGCCGGCTCAGCCTTCGGAGGTTCGAATCCTCCCCCCTCCACCAAAGATGTGAGGGACGCAGGAGACGTAAGTCGTAAAGACTGCGCTTCCTTGTTGATGCGGGAGTAGCTCAGTTGGCTAGAGCGTCAGCCTTCCAAGCTGAGGGTCGCGGGTTCGAATCCCGTTTCCCGCTCCATACCCCTCTTTTGTAAGGATACGTGCCCACGTAGCTCAGTAGGTAGAGCACTTCCTTGGTAAGGAAGAGGTGCCCGGTTCAATCCCGGGCGTGGGCTTCATCTATGGGCTTGTGCAGAGAAAAAAACTATTAAGGGGGACTGCCGATGGCTAAGGAGACATTCAAGAGGGACAAGCCGCACGTGAACGTGGGTACGATTGGTCACATAGATCATGGTAAGACGACGTTGACGGCTGCGATAACGAAGCATTTAGCGAAGAAGGGGCTGTCTGAGTATGTAGCGTAC
>JAHDKO010000044.1 GCA_018436855.1 Deltaproteobacteria bacterium
CACCCCCATGAAGCCGTTCTCGGCCATCTTCCGCAGCACCTCGTCGTCATGACGGTGCTCCTGGTCGATCCGGGCCGCTATGGGCTTGAGCTCCTGGTCGGCAAACTTCCTGGCCATGTCCTGAACCATCTTGTGCTCGTCGCTTAACGAGAAATCCATATATACCCTCCTATTGTTAGTGACACTTGCTCAGCCCCGGGTTCCATGCTCCCGAGCAGTATCCGAAGGTGGTCACGAGGCCGAAGCTGAATGAATATTCATTTTCTATAATCCTTATCCGCTCTTTCTGTCAATATAATCGTCCTTTACCTTAAGGAAGGGGCGGCGGCCATCGGAGTCGCCGCTCCGCCGGGACCTGCCTGCCCGCCGGCCGGTTGAGCCGATGCCGTTCCGGTCGTGCTTTTCGCATCCCTGCCCGCCCGTTTCCCTCCCTGATCGGGACCTGTTTTTATAAGAAAACTGACACGAGCCCATTCACAGGTGTCTTTCAATGGTTAAGAATAATTACCTTTGCCATCAAGAGGCATTCTGGTATATATTTTCCACCCAATATCTGTCCAGGAGGCAAGAGGTTTATATGAGAGACGTATTCAATTTCAATCCCGGGCCCGCGGTGTTGCCTGAGCCGGTTATCGAAAGCACGAGCAAGGCTGTTCTGAACTTTGCGAACACCGGCATGTCCGTCATGGAAGTAAGCCACCGGTCCAAGGAGTTCGATGCACTGCTGGTAGAGACCGAATCTCTGGTCGCCGATGTCATGGGGATTCCCGAGAACTACAAGGTACTCTTTCTCCAGGGAGGGGCGAGTCTTCAGTTTTCCATGGTGCCCATGAATCTTCTGCTGGACGGCAAGACCGCCGACTATATCGATACCGGCTCCTGGTCTTCCAAGGCCATCAAAGAGGCGCGGAAGGTGGGCAAGGTCAATGTGGCCGCGTCGACCAAGGATGACAAGTATACCCGGATACCCTCGCCCCCCGAGCTCAAGCTCACCCCGGGGGCGGTCTATTGCCACATCACCTCCAACAACACCATCTACGGAACCCAGTGGCAGACCTTTCCTGACACGGGCGACGTGCCGCTGGTAGCCGACATGTCGTCGGATATCCTCTCCAGGCAGTTCGACATGAGCAAGTTCGGGATCGTCTATGCCGGCGCCCAGAAGAACATGGGGCCTGCCGGGGTCACGGTGGTGGTCATCCGCAAAGACCTTGCCGGCGACGTTCCGGAGAACCTCCCCACCATGCTCAAGTACTCCACCCACGCGGAAAGCAGCTCCACCTTCAACACCTGTCCGGTGCTGGCCATATTCGTGGTCCACGAGGTCCTGAAGTGGCTCAAGGACATGGGCGGCGTTCCCGAGATGGAGAAGCTGAACGACAAGAAGGCCGGTATCATCTACGACGTGCTGGACAGCAGCTCCTTCTACCGCGGTACGGTGCAGAAGGATTCGCGGTCCAGGATGAACATCCCCTTCCGGCTTCCCACCGAGGAGCTGGAGGCCGAGTTCCTTGCCGAAGCAAACAAGAGAAACCTCAAGGGCCTCAAGGGTCACCGGTCCGTGGGCGGCATGCGGGCATCCATCTACAACGCCATGCCGCTTAAGGGTGTGGAGAAGCTTGCCGATTTCATGACGGAGTTCGAGAAGCTCCATTCATAGCACCTGCGCCGGGCGGTGCGCCGGTCGCGCCGCCCGGCTTATCCGGGAACGGCAGGCGCGATTTCGCGGGGACGGTCTGCAGGCCGGAGCATGCCCCGGCGGATTGCTGTGTGAATTGTCATCCCTCGCCTTCATGTGCGGCAGGGAGGAGACAATTTGATTTTATTAATAACCAATGTTATAAATCATGTAGTGGGGTTTTCATGCCGGTAAAGAGCAAGTTCGCTGTTGAAGACATCGTTGACGCGGCATTTCGCATCGTCCGAAGGCAGGGGGCCGACAAATGTTCCGCCCGGGCCATAGCGCATGAGCTGAACTCGTCGACCATGCCCATCTATTCATGCCTGAGCTCCATGAAAGAGCTGGAGAAGGCGGTGATCAAGAAGGCTCTGGACCTTCTGATCAGCTACGAGACCAAGGTAAGGACCGGAGATGTATTTCTCGACATGGGCATCGGTTACATCATGTTCGCCAAGACCGAGAAGCATCTGTTCAGGATGCTCTTTCTCTCCGAGATAAAAGGGGCCTCCGGGAATACCCGGAGGCGATTCAACGATTACGTGATCGACGCCCTTCTGGAGAAGCTCAGCGGCTTCGAGCCCCTGAACGATTTCTCCCAGGAGCAGAAAAAAGACCTCATCAACAGGATGTGGGTCTTCACCCATGGGCTTGCCGTGCTGCTGAACAATTCGATCATACGGGATTTGAGCGAGAGGCGGATCACGGAGCTGATCATGGACACGGGGCTGTTCGTGATCCTTGGGGAAAGGATTCGCAAAGAGGTCTATGCCGCACCCGAGGTGCAGGATTTCCTGAAGAGAGCAGGGTTTCCTGATCTGGGTGATCGCAGGGCGGCAGACTTTGATTTGTTCTGACCGTGTTGTGCGGGTAGTCGCCGTACCATTCATATTTGCAGTTGTTGCAACGTGATGTTTTTTCAAGGGCACTCACATGAGGAGCCCTGGTGTTCGGCCTGTCGCTTTCACGCGGAGCGGGCGGGCAGTGTGCGTTTCGAAGACGGCGGAAGTTCCGGAGATGGATGATCCCTCGCCGATGGAGGGAATTTATAAGAATGAGAGGAGGGGATATGGCGTCGAAAAGGAAACATCCTGCGGTCCTTGCAGGCTTTGTGTCTCTGGTGCTGCTTCTCTCGGGGTGCGCTTCTCCCGAGTTCATGGTCAAGTCCATGGATCCGCTCATGGACAGGATGGATACAACGGTGAACCGGTGTCCCGATGTGGACACGATCCGCGATTCTCTTCCCACCACGATCGTCCAGCTGGACGGGTTCATCGACATCGCCCCGAGCGCCAAGCTTTATTTGCGGGCCGCCGAGGTGAACTTCGGGTATTCGTTCGCCTTTATCGAGGATGTCGACAGAGCCAGGGCGAGCTATCTCTACCTCAAGGCACGGGACTATGCACTGCAGCCCCTGCTGCTGAACGACGATTTCCGCGGGGCGCTTCACCGGCCGGTGGATAAGTTCAGGGCCTCCCTCGACGAGTTCGGGAAGGGTGACGTGCCTGCACTTTACTGGGCGGCAAGCTCCTGGATGGCATGGATATCACTCAACCTCGATAAGACCGAGGTGCTCATGGACATCCCCAAGATCGAGGCCATGCTGCTCAAAGTGATCGAGCTCGACGGGAACTACTATTACGGGAGCGCCCATGCCACCCTGGGGGCCTATTATGCATCCCGCTCCAAGGTCATCGGCGGAGATCCGGACAAGGCAAAGTACCACTTTGACCGGGCGTTCGCGATCTCGCAGTCCAGGCTTCTTTTCATACACCTGCTCTACGCCAAGTACTATGCCTATCAGATCCAGGACAGGGCGCTCTTTGAGCAGACCCTTCAGCAGGTGATAGACACGCCGGTGGATTACTTCCCGCAGAAGAACTTCGCAAACGAAGTGGCGAAGAAGAAGGCCCGGGTGCTGCTGGACGACGTGGATTCGTATTTCTGATGACATGCAATCCGTGAGAACCAAAGAGGAGGAAACCGTATGAAGCGTTTTGCGGGTATGATTCCGGCTGTTTTTCTGGTGATGGGGCTTCTCTGCTCCGGGCCTGCTGCAGCCGATGAGGCCAGGGTCACGATAAAGATGGCCACGCTGGCCCCGAAGGGCTCCACCCTGGTGAACACCTATGAAAAGCTCGCCGAAGAGATAACCGCCAAGACTGGGGGCGAGGTGGGGTTCAAGATCTACTGGGGCGGTGTCCAGGGCGACGAGAAGGACATGATCCGGAAGATCAAGCTCGGCCAGCTCCACGGCGGCGCGTTTTCCGGCGCCGGCCTCGGAGATATCGTGCCCGAGGTCCGGGTGACGGAGATCCCGTACGTGTTCAGGAACTACAACGAGGTCAACTACGTGCGGAAAGGGCTGCAGGACACCATGGAGAGGCTCTTCGAGGAAAAGGGTTTTATCGTTCTCGGCTGGGGTGACATCGGATTCCTCTACACCTTCTCCAAGGTGCCCCTCACCTCGCTTGAGGTGGCGCGCCAGCAGAAGTGGTGGACCCTCGAGGGCGAGCCGATCGGGCGCGAGATTTACAAGGCTCTGGGGATTTCCCCCATATCCCTGTCCGTCACCGACGTGGCCACATCCCTTTCCACCAACCTCATCGACTGTGCAAACGCCACCCCCTACATGGCGGTTGCGTTCCAGTGGTACACGAGGTTCAAATACATCAACGAGTTCCCGTCATCGAACCTCCTGGGCGCCATGGTGATATCCAAGAAGATATGGGACAAGATATCGCCCGAGAACCAGCAGATCATGCTCCGTCTGGCCCGGGAATCACAGGAAAAGATCGCAGAGGCGGCCCGCCAAGAGGATGAGAAATGCCTGAAAATACTCCTGGACGCAGGCATTCAGGTGTACCGCCTGGGAGAAAATATCGAGGAAGAGGAGGTTCGGTTCATCTTCGACGCCGCGGAAAAGACCCGGAACAATCTCGTGGGAGAACTCTATTCCCAGGAGCTCCTCGACCGGACCCTGGCCCTTCTCGATGAGTACCGGCGCAAGCATCCCGAAGATACCGGCGTTGTCAGGATCGAATAGCCAAAAACTTGGAGGAGCCTTCATGCGCTGTAAGGTCTGCGGGCTGAGGCGATACGACCATCTGACCGAGTGTCCCGAGTGCGGCACGCCGTATCCCGCCCCCCATCCGGTATTATCTGCTTTCCATAAGGTCGAGGAGGGTCTGCTGGCTGTTTTTCTCGGCCTCATGGTGTCGCTGGTTCTCGTTCAGATCGTGATGAGGAATTTCTTTTCCACCGGGATCATGGGCGGGGCCGAGATCGTGCGGCATCTGGTTTTATGGGTCGCCTTTCTCGGGGCAGGGGTGGCGGCCCGTGAGGGGAAGCACATCCGGATCGACATTGCCGGCAGGTTGCTGAGCCCCCGATTCAAGTGCGGGGCCGATGTCCTCACCGGCATCTTCTCAGTGGCCATATGCGCCATCCTCACGTATGCGTCGGTCAATTTTCTTCTGGTGGACTTTGAAGCGCAGATGTCCATATCTTTTTTCGGACTGCCCATATGGGTGCTCGAGCTCATCATCCCCATCGGATATCTGGTGATCACCGCGAGATTTGGCTTAAGAACCGTGCGTTCTCTGGTCTGGTTCATCCAGGGGGACAATCTATGACCGGGCAGGGAGAGAATCCATGACCGGGGCACTGGTGGCCCTCATCATCCTCATGGCCTTTCTCGGCGCTCCGGTGTTCGTGGTGCTCTCCTCGTTCGCCATCCTGGGGTTTTATCTCACGGACATCCAGTTCGCGGTATTGATCGTGGATATCTACTCGAAATTCTCCAACAACCCGGTGCTCTACACCATACCCATCTTCACCTTTGCCGGTTACATCCTCGCCGAGAGCAAGGCCTCGGTGAGGATCGTGGATTTTTCCCAGGCGCTCTTCGGCTGGATGCCGGGCGGGCTCGCCATAGTGTCGCTGGTGGCGTGCGCGTTTTTCACCGCCTTTACCGGTGCATCGGGCGTCACCATCATCGCACTGGGCGGTCTTCTCTATCCTGCACTCATCAAGGGGCTCTATCCCGAGCGATTCTCACTGGGGCTGCTGACTTCCTCGGGCAGCCTTGGGTTGCTCTTCTTCCCGAGCCTGCCCATCATCATCTACGGGGTGGTGGCCGAGGTGAGCATCCCACAGCTTTTTGCCGCCGGCTTTGTCCCGGGCGTGCTTCTGGTCGTTCTCCTTGCGCTGTATTCCATATTCAAGGGAGGCACGTCCACTGTGAGGACCACGAAGTTCTCACTGCGCGAGGCAGCCAGGAGCGCAGGCAGGGCCAAGTGGGAGCTGTTTATTCCGGTCATGCTCGTGGTGGGAATCTTCGGCGGGTTCGTCACCCTGGGAGAGGTGGCGTCCATTACCGTGGCCTATGCCCTGATTGTGGAAACCCTGATTCACCGGGACATTCCGCTCAGGCGGATCCCCGGCGTCATGCACGAGAGCATGGTTCTCGTAGGGGGGATTTTCATCATCTTCGGCTCGGCGCTGGCACTCACCACCTACATGATCGACGCGGAGATCCCCTATGCCATGCTCGAATTCATCCAGCGGCACATCTCATCCAAGGTCGTGTTTCTCATCGCGCTCAACGTGGTGCTGCTCATGGTCGGGTGCATCATGGACATCTATTCCGCGCTCGTGGTTGTGGTTCCCCTGATCGTCCCCATTGCCGTGAGCTACGACATCAACCCCGTCCACCTGGGCATCATCTTTCTGACAAACCTGGAGATCGGCTATTCCACGCCGCCGGTGGGGATGAACCTCTTCATCTCGTGCTTCCGCTTCAACAAGCCGGTGGTAACCCTGTACAAGGCCTCGGTGCCCTTCCTCATCATCCTCCTCGTGGGCCTTGCCGTCATCACCTACGTTCCCCAATTGAGCCTCATGCTCGTAGAGTACTTCAATATCCGATAAGAATCGGGGACGGGTTCACATTACAATCTCCGCAACCGCGGGAAAGAGTCAGGATAAGGCTTTCGTGAGGAGAGAACCCGGAGGCGGATTCACAGACCGATCCCCAACTCCGTTTGTCGAGCCGATGCAAGCGTCCTTGACGGCATTATGCTCACACTGCAGGCAGGGCAAAACCCTTGTCCCTGCAGACGGCTGTCTCAAGCGGCGGTGCAGATACTGCCTTTCGATGGGAAGAGACAGAAATCAGACGATATCGACCAGCTCGATATCAAAGACCAGAGTTTTTCCCGCAAGGGGATGATTGGCATCCAGGCGCACGGATTCATCATGGACCTCGCTTACCACCACAGGGAGTTCCTCGCCGCTGTTGTCGACAATGATCAGTCTCATGCCGACCTCGGGCTCGATGTCTTCAGGGAAATACTCCTTGGGCATGTCCACCACGAGGTTGTCGTTATATGAGCCATAAGCCTGTTCGGGCTCGATGGAAACCGTCTTGGACTCGCCGACGTTCATGCCTTCGGCAGCTTCCTCGAAGCCGGGGATGACCTCATGAGAACCGAGCGTGAATTCGAGAGGATCAGCTTCGACGGAAGAGTCGAAGATGACCCCGTCTTCGAAACGGCCCGTGTAATGTACCTTTACCGTGTCACCTTGTTTTACCGGTGTATTCATAACCAGACCTCCTGCTGTAGGGACATTCATATAAGAGTAACAGATAGGGATCGAAAACACAAAAAGAATATCCCCCTGGCGTGAAATGTGGCATCAGGCCGGAATTTTTTATGGAGGTGTGGTTTCGATGAACAGCAACTCTTGGATAATCGTGACGGTATAGGTATAATATCCTGCAAATCAGAGAAAGAGGAGATTCGGATCATGTCCATGATCGAGCACACCCTTGACGGCAGCGTTGCAGTCATTACCATGAACAGCGGTGAGAACCGGTTCGACCTCGACTTTCTGGGCGAATTCCTCGGCATTCTCGATGAAATCGAGCATACCACCCCTGCCGACGCCCTGGTGGTGAAATCGGCCCATGAGAAGATCTTCTGCAACGGAATCGATCTCGCCTGGCTCGAGCCCATTGCAAAGGCCGGGGACACAGAGACGGTCGTTCGTTTCTGCCGGACCTTCAACGGCCTGCTCAGAAGAATCCTCATGTATCCCATGCCCACCATTGCGGCTATCACGGGGCACGCCTTTGCCGGAGGCGCCATCATGTGCTGCTGCTTCGACTTCCGCTTCATGCGCTCCGACAGGGGTTTCTTCTGTTTTCCCGAGGTGGACATCGGCATACCCTTCTGGCCCGGTATGGTGGCCATGGTAAAGAAGGCGATGCCCCGGTACATCCTCGATGATCTGTACTATCTGGGCACACGGCTCACCGGCCTGGAGTGCCAGGAGCATCATATCGTCAGGAAGGCGCTGCCCATGGAGGATCTCGTGCCAGAAGTCCTGCAATTCGCCAAAGGACTCAACAAGAACCGGGACTTCTATAAGGTCCAGAAGGAAAGGATGAATGCCGGCATCATCCGGATCATGGATGAAGAGGACCCGCCGGTCATCGAGGCCGGAAAGATCTCGGCGGGGCGCTGATCCGTCCATGCCGCTGTCCGGAGAACAGGGAGCTGTGCCTTTTCGGGCCGCGCATTTCACCCCCGTGTTCTGTCCTTTGTGAAAGGACCGGAAACGTGGTATGAAAATAATACAATAAGAGTTCAATATGAGGAGGGACCATGGCGGAGAAAGAATATGTCCTGGCGGTCGATTCGGGCACGCAGAGCATCCGGGCGGTGCTCTTCGATGCCCAGGGTAATGAGCTGGCAATAGAGCAGGCCCAGTACGACCCTTATTTCTCGATGCAGCCCGGGTGGGCGGAGCAGCGAACGGAAGATTACTGGTCGAAGTTCTGCCAGGTCACAAAAGGACTCATGGCCAAGGTCTCCATCGACCCCGGGGCAATCGCCGGACTCGGCGTAACCACCCAGCGCAATACCGTAATCCCCATGGACAAGGAGGGCAACGCCTTGAGGCCGGCCATTATCTGGCTCGATCAGCGTGTGGTTTCCCAGCTCCCTCCTCTGGGTCTCGCCGGCAAGGCGCTCTTCGGCGCAGCCGGCCTGCTCGACGCCATCCGGTATGCGCAGAAGCATTCCAAGTTCCTGTGGATCCAGCAGAACGAGCCCTGGATTTACGAGAAGACGCACAAGTTCGTCCAGGCGTCCGGGTTCTTCGTCCGGAAGCTCACCGGTGAGTTTCACGACTCCACGGGCATGGTCACCGGGATCTGGCCCTTCGACTACAAGAAGCTGAAATGGTATCCCATCAGCATTGCCTATAGCCCGCTGGGAATCACCCAGGACCAGTGCGTCAGCCTGTTTTCTCCGGACGAGGTCCTGGGGCGGGTCACCAGACAGGCGGCGCAGGAGACCGGGCTGCCGGAAGGGCTGCCCGTGGTGGTGGGCGCGGGCGACAAGCAGAGCGAGCTCCTGGGAGCGGGCGCGCTCGACCCGCATGTCGCGGAGATCAGCTTCGGAACCGCCACGGCAATGCATGTCATGACCCGGAAATATATCAAGGAAAAAGACATGAAGTTCTTCACCTGGCCTGCTGCCATCCCCAACACCTGGGACATCGAGATGTTCATATTCCGGGGCTTCTGGATGGTCACCTGGTTCAAGCAGGAGTTCGGCCACCGGGAGGCCCTCGAGGCGAAAGAGCGCGGTATCGCGCCCGAGGTGATATTCGACGAAGTAGTGAGGAACATACCCGCGGGGTCCATGGGGCTCATGCTCCAGCCCTACTGGTCTCCCATGGTCTACAACAAATATGCAAAGGGTTCCATCATCGGCTTCAGCGACGTGCACACCCGCGCCCACATCTACCGCGCCATCCTCGAGGGGATCGGCTTCGAGCTGAGGAGGCTCTCGGAGATCGTCCAGCATAAGACCGGAATCCCCTTCCGCGAGATCCGGGTCGGCGGAGGGGGTTCAAAGAGCGATGTGGCGGTCCAGGTGGCTGCCGACATGTTCAGCCTTCCGGTTTCGCGCATGGCCACCTCCGAGATATCGGCCCTGGGCGCCGCCATCGACACGGCCGTCGCCACCGGGATGCACGCGAACTTCGAAGATGCGGTCAAGGTTATGGTCAAGAAGGGCAGGACCTTCGAACCGCACACACCGAATTGCAGAATCTACAGCGACCTGTACAACGACGTGTACCTGAAGACCTACAAGACCATCGAGCCGCTGAACCGCAGGATCGCGCAGATCATCGGATATCCGGCTGAAGACTAGAGACTCCTTCGCCGTGCAGGGGTACCCCTGCACGGCGTTCTGCATCATTCTTCGCGCCCTCTCCCTGGCGGGGAGGGATTATTGCTTTGGGGCGGGAGGATATCCGCAAGCGAGGGAACCGGAGGCGCCGGCTTCTTCCCGGGCAAAGTGACCGGGCAGTGATCGACGGAATGCATCCGGGCCGGATTCAATTTTTTCAGCCTGTTTTCCGAAATAGCAGAAAATATGACACACAATGCTCAAAAGAGCCATTTATCACTTGACATAATGCGATATTTCAAGCACAAGAGAAAAAACTTACGGTGTTGTGCTAATTTTATAATGAGAAGGCCTATTGGGGCGTTAATTACCATACTGGTGCTGTATCTCTTCTGTATTCCGGGGTTTCTGTGTGCCGCGACCCTGGAGATCTCCTGGAATCACAATACGGAAAGCGATTTGAGCGGCTACCGTATATATTACGGAAACGTGCCGGGCAGTTATCAGTGCACCCTCGATGTCGGAAACACCAACAGCGTGAGAGTCGGCGGTTTTTTGGAGGGGCAGGTCTATTATATCGCAGTCACTGCCTATGATTATGCGGGTAATGAGAGTCCCTTCTCCCGCGAGGTGAGCGTCGCCGTTCCGCTGGAGCAGGACGGAGGGATCCTCACTTCACTCATGGACTGGCTCTTCGATATGATCGGCGGGACAGGCGGCAACCAGGAAATATTTCAATATGACATCTGCGATTTCTCGGCAGCCGGGCCGGCGGATATTGCCGGTTCAGTGGCCGTGGTTCGGCTCGGTACCCTCGAAGGTTCCGGGCCAACGGATGCATACGATGTCGGCATGGGTGATCCGGCCGGTTGTGAGATCCGGGATGTCATCACCGAGGTGGGCCGGCAGGTGGATCTGTTTTCCCTCTATCTGCAAGGGATCTACTATTTTCTCCCTCTCACCGGAAACACCGCGGTTATCGAGAATGGATATCTCTCCTGCCGGGAAGCGGGTGTATATCTCTTCATGGTGGCGGATGCCTCAGGTGACCTGATCCATCTTCTGAGGGTTTCAGCGCTTGACGTTCTCTCCCTCTCCACCGAGTACGTCAGCGGCGGGAGCACAGTGTTCGAAGATCAGGGGCTCGGTATAACTCTCGAGCTGTCTTCTTGGGCTACGGAAGCAGGGTTCCCCATCGGCATCGGATGGAGCACCTCAGGGCCCAACGGCGCAGGCCTCGTTTTCATTGACACCACCCATCTCGTGGAGTTCGCCATAGCCCCCCTCGGGCTCGTACTCTCGGAGCCGGCAGAGGTGAGGGTGCTCTATGACGGGCCCGACAATGCCGTTGTAGAATATTTCGACGAAGGCATGAAGCAGTGGGTGCCCGTCGAAGACGTCCGGGTTGAGGGTGGAACGGTGGTCTTCTCGGCCCAGTCTCTGGGACGCTTCAAGATCTATCCCCAGCCGGATGGTGCCATGGAGAGCGACTCTGCCTCGTCTTCATCAGGGGGATGCTTTATTTCCGCCTGTGCCCCGTGACCTCATGCAAAGCTTGCAAACCATGAAGAGCTCTGATATTGAAAAATCACTGCCGGAGTGGTGGAAGTGGTAGACGCGTCGGACTCAAAATCCGATGAGCGCAAGCTCGTGGGGGTTCAAGTCCCTTCTCCGGCACCAACCTTTC
>JAHDKO010000121.1 GCA_018436855.1 Deltaproteobacteria bacterium
AGGTTCGAATCCTAGTCCCCCAGCCAACAATGTTTTTAAAAGATGCGGTCCCATCGTCTAGTGGCCCAGGACACCGGCCTCTCACGCCGGAGACAGGGGTTCGACTCCCCTTGGGACTACCAAATTTTACCAATGAAAAGGGGCGGTTAAGCCGCTCCTTTTCTTTTGCCTAGTGTCCGATTGCCACTGGTCGGGACTGTGGTCGTAAATGCCTTCCTGAAAGGATCTCCAGTGCCGGCCTCACGGGCTCAAGCCCCCTGACATACCTTTCAGTGGTCATAAGATTCTTGTGTCTCAAGATCCTCTGGATGGTGATCATGGGAACATCTGCTTGAGCTAAGATGCTTGCGGTCAGATGCCTGATTGCATGGAAACCAAATGGCTTTACTTCTGCTCTCTCACATAAGCCTCTCATGAATCGCCTTCTTGCCGAGAAGGGCTTACTTGTCAGTGTATCGACAAACACCCATTCATCATGGGCAAGCTCTTTGTGCTCAAGCAGGGCGTTATAGAGATCTTCGGTCATGGGCAGATAGTCATACTCAAGGCTTCCGCCTTGCCGCTTCCTGGTCCCTATTCTCACTCTCTGGTTGGCAAAGTCGATATCGTCCCATTTCAGACGGAACAATTCAGACCTTCTCGCTGCCAGATGCAGACAGGCAAGGAGCATAACCTGATCCTGCCCTTCTGTGGTCTCATAGACCTTCCAGAAGTCTTCCTCAGGTGGGATGTAACGAGCGTGCCTTTCTTCTGGAAACCGCTCCACCATGCATGGATTAGGAGATGGAAGGCCTAAGTATTTCATGCCCCAGTTCCATGCCGCCATAAGGTTCTTGCGCTCTTTATTCGCTGCATAGCCTGAGCGTTTCTTTGCTTGAACCTGAAGGTGCTTGAGCACCATTCCAGGCTTCAGTTGGTTCACTGTAAGGGATGAATCAACGCTCTGGAAGAACACCCTAAAGGCCGCTTTCTTCTCTCGAAACACCCTATCTGCATAGCGAGTGTTTGAGAACTCCAGATATTGAGTTGCCCATTCAAGCAGGGTCAGTAAGACCAAAGGGGTCTCGAGTTCCTCCAGAGGCTTTGATCTTGTTTCTGATTCCCAATCCAAGGCCTCTTTCTTGGTCGCGCAGACCTTGTAAAACCTCTTCCCTTGGCGCATCACCTCGGCTATCCATTCGATTTTGTTCTTTCTCTTGCGTCTGTATGGCATTACACTTCCTCCGTACTGATTCCACTATTAGGTTTTCAAAGAACAAAATTCGGTTGCCCAGTCTTATTCCGCCAAGATCCTCATGATGACGGCGCACGGTTTCCTTGTCAAGTCCAAGATATTCGGCAACCTCTTTGACGCTCATGCGTTTTCCAAGGGAATCTTCTAATCTCTGCATCTGCCCTTCTCCCCTGATTTGGTTTTCTTTTGGGTTATGTGGTGATGAAACTTGGCTCTTCTGGTTCTTACCGCTTCATCGAGATCCCAAGAATCCATTCCCCTTAATTGAGCTTCATCGATGAAGCCATTGATCATGGTATAGATGCTGATGTTTTCTTCTCTGGCATCTTTTGATGCTTCACGCCTCAAGGCTTGAAGCGAAACGAGATTCCCCATGATCTGGCTGATATGCTGGTCCGTATTAATCCGTAGTGACTTTGTGCGGATCAAGGGACTGGATTGCTGGTCTCCCTTAAAGCCCTGCTGAACGGTCTCCCACCAGGCAAGGGTTTTTCTCTGAGTATGGTGCTTTCCCGGCCTTGTCTGGAACTTGAGCCACTTCTCCGTACAGTAAGCCCAGAGATCTCCCATTTTCTCGAACAGGTCATCGGATGTATCCAAGCCCAATTCCTTGATGACTTCCCTTCTGAGCTGGAACTCTACCCGGATGATCTTATGGTCTCTTGGGGCTTTGCTGATTCCCCAGATATTGTATAACCAGAACTTCTTTGACTGCTGTTTGATCTCTAGCTCTTTGTTATAGATCCTTGCCTGGATGCTGCCCTTCCCTATGCTGATGCCCTCAAGGTCTTTATGGGTATAATGCTGGCTTGCCCTGGTTGCCCTGGTGACTTGATACCGCATGATACGTTGATTCCAGATCTTCTCAGGCAGAAGGAGATCCATGCAGAGATCAACTCTGCTTAGCTTCATGGCTTGAAATGATGCCCCTGTGCTCTTCACGATATGGAACAGGTGCTCAACTGCCTGTTCCACTCCATGAAGCCAGAGAGTTTCTGAGCGTATTTCTGCCAGGATGCTTGGCTTTGTTTTGGGAGCGTGCCAGTTGCCAACCAGGAGCGTGTATTCCTTGCTGCTCAAGATCCATTCATAGCCTCTTGAGCCGTGAGGCTTTACCGTAAAAGGCCAGATGATTTCATTGTCCTTGCCTTTTATGGCTCCTTGGATTTCTTTCCCTTTTAACTGAGCTTCCGCCTTTCTTCTTTTGAGGTAATTCAAGAAGCCCTTTTTATGCCAATAGACATCAATCGAAAGCACCAGGGAATCAACTCCCGAAGCCAAGACCCTGACAACGTTACCGGGAGGGCTTTTCACCTTTGAAGGGGGGCTGATAGTCATTTGCCCCCCTTCCCTGATTCCTCGGCTCTGTCTGAAACCACGGAAATCTTGATATCTTTCGTGATTATCGAGGATTCAATGCATTCCTTGTATAACCAATAGGAAAGCTCATCCTTGAATTGGATGCCCTGGTGAAACTGAACCTCTCTCTTGACTGTCTTTTGGGTTGATCTTGTTATTACCTTCATGGGCTAGGTGATAGCTCATGATAGGGGGTTTGTCTCGGGACATAAAAACGGTACTTTTTGTGTCCAGTTAGAAAAGGTTCTTCCGAGTTCTTTGGATACCCTTGGATAAAGCCTCACCTGATTGAATATCAGTATGCTTTCTCCGCCCTGTACCAAATTCGGCCAAATCATTGTACATGTCTTCTATCTGTTGTCGGCTTAATGGCGAACCATATTTCTCTGAAATAACTTCTATGAATGCCCCAATTCGAGAAATCATAGCGGTCTTGCTGTACTGCTTGGATGTAACTGTTGATGAAAATGCATTCTTGATCTTCTTAAATTTAGATGAACTAATATCCAGACTGCTTTCATGTATGATTCCTGCTATATCAGGATCATAAATGATTCCTTTATCCATTCTCAGCAAATTACATAAGCTGTTTAAATTACCACTTTTTGCTTCTTTGAAAAGTATATGTGGTTTCTTTCCAAGAATAAATATACAAGGCATGCATACTCTTACGAGAAAGACAATCTCGGGAATATGCCATATTTTCATTATATCATTGGGCAATATATTTTGATCAAATATTATCGCGTACTTGTCGTCACATTTATAATCTTTGTACTTTTCATATATTTCTAACCTTTTATTAATCGGGACTAAATCAAAATATTTATTGATAAATAATTGAAAATCCTGTTTTTCATTTTCAAAGATGCCTTTGATGATAATCAGGATAGCTTCAAAAAAGAACTCATCTTTCTCTAGATACTCTATGATAATTTCTTGATATTTTCGAATTACGATATCGGGATCTGTATAATAACTTATCCATTCTTTAATATTAGGAACGTTGTTCCAGCCATGTTTGTAGAGTTTTGTATAATGATCTTTGAGCGCATCGAACATTATATCGGATAAATAGAGAGGCATAAGAATTGCTGCACGATAGTAGGAAGGCTTATCTTTTTGCCACTGTCGTATATCGCTCATCGATATCTTTATTCGGCATAATTCATTCTTGATTTAAAACTTAACTCTTCTCGCCTTGGCTCAAAAGCATAGCAGAAGAAGGGCTTGGCTATCAAGGCCAAGCCCTCCGGGCTCGCTCCGCTCGGCCTTGACACCCAAGCCCTTCTTCTGCTCCCTGTCTTATAACAGGCTTAAAGGGGAAAAGCGTTCATACGCACTCTCATTCAGGGGTAGTACCACGCTATGCGTCAAGTATCCCGTCCTTTGAAAACTTGATTTGATTAATTAGTGTCCATCCGGAAAGTATAACCTATTGAAATAAGTCAGATAAGCGGTGAAATATTGTTGGGGAATGCGATAAAATCTGCTATGCTCAAAGTGTAACATATTGATAATTAGCATTAATCATAGAGCGAGGATGAGAACA
>JAHDKO010000176.1 GCA_018436855.1 Deltaproteobacteria bacterium
AGATTCAGGTTCTGGTGGGCGCAGGCTCGTGCAGGTTCAAGTCCTGTTCCCGGCACCATCTTAAAACTTCATATAATTAAATAGTTACAGCCAATAGCTGCCGATCTGTTACGCCTTAAATTACTGTTCCAAAATAGCCGTTTTTACCCTGATTTAGCCCCCTTTTGCGGGGTGTGGGTCAAAATAAAGTCAAAATTCCCGATCTGCCCTGATTAATCTTACTTCGTGTAAGTTGCTAATATTAGCCAATATTAGTTAGACCATAAAACCATGCATCTTTTCTTCGGTGCGACAAAAAACAGTTCCCTGCCGGTGACAATCACAATGCGAAAGTATCGACGCGATTTGACTTTATTTTGACTAAATATTGACAATGAATCTTAATAAATTAATTTAATCAAATAGTTGCGAGGTATTTTCTTTATTGTCAAAATACTTCTTGACATTTCCCTTTAATTATGCCTATACTTCATTCATAACATATCCTTGATCAATTTATTTGATCATTGAGCCGTCGCTGAACGGTAAAAGGTGTCCATTTCGACACAGGTTTTAATACCTTTTTTAAAGCCTGGATTCCTGCGTAATGGGCATCTACATCCATATAAAGTCAATCAATATCTTAGTCAATAGCCAATTTTAGATCGCATTTTGTGTTCAGAATGCCGGGAATGGTTTATCCATCCCCGGTTTTTTTGTGCCCAAAACGTGTGCCAACACAAATAATTCTGGAGGCTTAAATGAATTATATTACGCAGCCATTTATAGGTCCGTTCACGTTTCACCAATTAAAGCGGATCAAGGCCAAACTACTTAAAATGCACGACGAACATGTATGGCAGCACAAACATGAAATCGTGCTCCAAGATATTATCGAAGAATATCAGTCTAATATGCGGGAGGTAAGCATATGATCACTGTAACGACAACTTTCAATGACGGAACAGAGGTAAGGGTAATCCGCATTAACCGGGGCTATGTTTTCCAGATGAATTTTGGATCGTGGGAAACCATCGCATCGGGAGATTACAAGTCCATGACCGGGCTTGCAAATGCGGCAGATATCAATGTGTCGATCCTTTAAACAACAAACCATATAGGAGGAATTATCATGGCAGCGGAAAGAGTTGACAAGAAAAACAACGGTAAATCAGTTCACGAAAACCTGGACCGGGGCGAAAGAATTATGCGCCGAATTCTGGACAGAGAGGAAAGATTTCGCCGTGCGGCTATCGCTTCGGAGAACTCCGACCTGGATGTCTTGGATTATTATGAGCGCAACGAAAGCCGCAGGCTCGGGCTTAGGTAGGGAGGGGGATATGATTACAGTAAGGAAAAATCAGGCATTCGGGCTTTTCTTTGCCGGGGTTTTTCTCGCGCTCGTTTTCATTCCCTTTCTCTTCTCGGCTCCAGAAATCTGGTTATGGATTGTTGCAGCCGAGATCATCGCCATCGTTTTTAGCGTGGCCTGTCTCATGGGCTCAATGAAAGATGAAGCCCGGAAAAACAATGAGGTTATCGATATGAAAAAAGTCAAACGGCTTGGCAACGATTATGTCGGGGAGCCTATCCTTCTCGCGTTTGATGAGATGGATGTAGCTCAAGAATCCCTGTTGTTCCTCTCAACATATCTTGAGAAACACGGTATCAAGTTGGGCAGCACTTATGACCATCTTTTTACGGCAATTCATGACCCTCACTATGGTCATAATGCAAGAAAAGAGGTCATCGACCTTATGAACTCCATCGCCCCCAAGGGTTGCAGTCTCAAAGAGGTCGGTAATTGTGTCTGGGGATTTGCATAAATCGTTTGCTCAAAAAAAACAGGAAAGGTCTGGATTTGGTTGATAACCGTCCAGACCTTTTTTTTCCAGGAGAATCAATCATGAATATTTTTGAAATGACCGTATCTTGCGGTGAAAGTCTTTTTAATCCGCAGGAACTAGATAACAAAACCCTCCTGGAAATCATCAATGAAATTTCAGGAGATCCGGTCTTAAAGA
The DNA here is from genome assembly GCA_018436855.1 of Deltaproteobacteria bacterium. Lineage (GTDB taxonomy): Bacteria > Desulfobacterota > Desulfomonilia > UBA1062 > UBA1062 > Phosphitivorax. Next base: position 2,004 of record JAHDKO010000176.1, read on the forward strand.
AAAAAACAGAAGCATTACGGACATGTTTATTGTCTGGGGATGAAACGGAAAAAAACAGGATCAAGAAGGAGCTGCCGTTTTTTACTCCCTCTTCCTTGGTTGAGAAAAACAGAGCAGGGTTAATTTCGTCGCAGCTATTAATCCTTGATTTTGATCATGTTGATGTTGAGGTCATTAAATCTCGGATTAACAAGATCAAATCACTGGTTTTTTCGTTCCGCTCACCGTCTGGTGATGGGCTGAAGGCGGTATTTCTGCTTTCCCGGTCTATCACGGACCCAGACATATACACGTTTGTATACAAAAGATACGCAAAAAATATCGGGGAAATTGTTGAAGCATCACCTGATCCGTCAACATGCGATTGTTGCCGTGGATGTTTGATGCCTCATGATCCTGATATTTTTGTGAATCAACAACCCAAACCATTGTGGTTACCGCGAGAAGATGACCTTGTAGGCATGTATTACGAGCAATACAAGTCATACTTTGAGTCACGCGAAAATCAGCCTTCTGATTATGATGCTGATCGTGATTTAGATCTCGCCAAGGATGCAGCTATTTTCCTGCGGGATTACGTCACAGGCTATGATGAATGGGTACGTTGTGGAATGGCGTTGGCTTCTTTAGGAGAAGGGGCAAGGGATATTTTCAGAGCCCTGAGCGAAAACCCCTCCTATAGTGATTCTCCCCGCGCCATAGATCGCAAATTCGACAGTCTATTAAAAACCCCCTCCAAAATCGGCATCGGAACCTTGTTCTATCATGCCCAAAAATACGGATGGGAATCTAAAAGGAGAGTATCATGAAGGTGAAAAATTTATTTGTATCATTGATATTAGTGGTCCTGGTTGCTTTTGCATCGGCATGCACAAGTTCAAGCAATTCAAACGGCTCAGGTGACTTGGGTCCTATCAACAACGACAACGGTGGTGATGTAACAGGCCCCTGCCCTGACCCGAGTGTGATTGTTGCGATAACTTCGCCCAACACAAACCAGGACGAAATAGTTATTCCTCTCGGGGAATATACATTTATCGCATCAGTTACAACCACGTATCCGAATAGGACGGAAGTGGTCTGGACAATCGATGGTGATGAATATAGCGGTCAACAGATCACGGTCAATTTTGATACCGAAGCCGAAGACGTTTTGGTCAGTGTTGTTGCCACATGTACGGCAACGGACAACAGGACAGACACCGATACTGACTCATGCATTATCAGCATTGGTGAACCGGATGAAACCGATCCCGCTGATATCGAGGCAGTAAGGGGATGTTCTGGTGATGGCTTTTTTGCCGTGATCACGCCGATTACCAATCATCTCTATACCTGGGGGGTAAACACTCATGGTCAACTTGGTCTTGGTGACACCACGGATCGAGCAACACCACAGCGAGTATTGCCCGATCTTACGGATAAGAGGTGGTATTCGGTTGCCTTCCATGACAACACCGCTTATGCCACTGATCTGAACGGCAATATCTGGGTATGGGGTGAAGGGTTTACTTCTACTCCGGTTATCCTGGATAACGATATGTGGGCTACGGTTGATGCCGGTGAAATTTATGTTATTGCAACAAACTGGCTCAATGAAACCTATACATGGTCCGATGTTAACGACATTTCTTTTGATGATCGTTCTCGTGTTTCGAAGACAGACACGGGACCGATTACTCTGCTTTCAGCCAAGATCGCAGGATCAAATCCCCTTGGGGCAACGATCTATAAAGACAATGGCGGGAATCTACTCATTGTGGATATGTCCGATGGTGATTATGTTCCTCTTGAGCTTGGGTGGAGTGCCGAGGACTATGCTATTGCCGATTCGTATGCGGCATTTATTCGGGATGGCAAACTCTATACCATTAATGACATTGATAGTTGCATTGTCGCTAACTATGAAGGTGCATACGAGGATTTTCACCCATATCATCAGTATGCCATGGAAACTGATTGGACAAGGGTTTATTCTGCATTTGACGGGATAATAGCCGTAAGAGGCACATCGCCTGAGCGACACTATTACATTGGTGATGTTTACCCGGCAGATGTTTATCCCGTATTCACCGAGATCGACATTACTACCCTGCCAGAAGCAGAGCAGCGGATAATTAATGTTGATGGAATTTCGCTGTATATCCCCGATGGTGCAAGGTTTTAAACAGGAAGGGGAGAAGACCTACGGGTTCGATCCCCTTTTTTTCAAAGAACCAGGAGGCGATCATGTCTGAAACCAACAAAAGGTGCAAGGAATGCATGAAATATGCAAAAACGGCGATACGTGCTCACGCAAAAGCAGTTGGTAATGAGGACGAAGAGCTGGAGATCCAGGTCAGGGATCTTCTTGCCGATCTCATGCACCTGTGCAAAATTAAAGGTGTGGATTTCGAATACAATCTTCGGAGTGCCAAAAATCATTTCACTGAAGAGTGTCTTGATCATAAATAGAAACAGATAGCCGGTTCTTCGTGAATCAGCCTCGTTTGCTGACAAGTTATAGACCAAAAGAGCTGGTTTCCTGAAAAGGGAACTGGCTCTTTTTTTGTGCTCAATTTATTTCCTGCTCAAAGAATATATCATTATATACACCCGCGCAAAGGGAAACCCATATTAAAATGTTTATTTTACTTGACAAAATGTTCAATCTATGTTATATAGATTATATTCATTTGGAGGGGATATGAACTCAAGTGTTCAAACAGTTCAGATCGTCGGAGAGGTGATAAATGTTTTATACTCTGATCGCAACACGGGATTCACAGTTGCCGACATTCAACCGCAGGACTCCGACTCCAAGCCACTGCCCTCGATCACCATTGTTGGAAATATTGAATCTCCCACTCCTGGTGAAATTTTACGTGTTGATGGAACCTGGGACAATCACCCCCAATTTGGCAATCAGTTAAAGGTTGTGAAATATAAAACAGAGTTGCCGATCACCATTCTGGGGTTAAAGAACTTTCTCTTATCGCCCTTATTCAAGGGAATTGGCAAAGCAACGGTGAACAAGATTGTAGACAAGTTCGGCCTTGAAACGAGCAAAATTCTCAATGAAGAACCACACCGATTAGCCGAAGTGCCGGGAATTCCAAAAAAAAGAATCGAGGTTTTAAAGGACACATGGGCTAATCATTTCTTTTTGAATGAAACAATGTCGTTCCTCCAGGCGTTTGTAAGCTCTACTCTGGCAAAGAAAATTTATAATGTTTACGGGCTCCAGAGTGAGCAAATTATTCGGGAAAACCCGTACCGCCTCGCCACAGAAATCGTGGGTATAGGTTTTCCTACAGCAGACCGTATTGCAGCCAAACTCGGTGTTCCCTCTCATTCCCCTCAACGGATTTCCAGCGGAGTCCTGCATGTTTTATCCGAGGTAATAACATCACAGGGGCATGTATGCTGCCCACGTTCAGTATTGGTGAAAGAGGCAAAAAAAATCCTCGATGTTGACAACACCTATATTTGCAACATCATTGATACATTGGCATCCGACAATGAAATTATTGTTGATGATTCAGATCCTCACGCGATATATATTTATCTTCCCTCCCTTTATTACTGCGAAAAGGAATCCGCGAGATTAATAAAAAAACTCGTCAATCATTCCCGCGACATTCACACCTTGGATATGGAGACTGCTGATGAGTGGATACGTAATGATTTATCCATCACGGCAAACGAAGAACAGCGTATTGCAGCGTGTAATGCCCTGAAACACAAAGCTATGGTGCTCACTGGTGGTCCTGGCACCGGCAAAACAACAACAGTGAACGCTATAATTCGGTTATATGAAGAAACCCGCGCTAAAATTCTTCTTGCAGCTCCTACCGGCAGGGCAGCAAAAAGAATGTCGGAAACAACAGGATATGAAGCTTCTACAATCCATCGGCTCCTTGAGTACAACCCTGCCGAGGGTGGTTTCATGAGATGTCATAGCAATCCTCTTTCCTGCGATCTTCTTATCATAGATGAAACATCGATGATGGATATCGTGCTCACATATCATCTTCTCGATGCTCTTCCCTCTTCCGCTACTGTGATTTTCGTTGGTGATTCTGACCAGCTTCCTTCTGTTGGTCCTGGTAATGTATTGAGTGATATCATAAACTCGGGCATTGTTCCCGTATATCATCTCACTCAGATTCATCGGCAATCTCAAGAAAGCTCGATCGTAGTCAATGCTCACCGAATTAATAACGGGCAAATGCCTATCTGCTTGAAACACATAGATGTTAAAAATAGAGATTTCTTCGTGCTCGAAGAGGACAATCCTGAAGTAGCAGCCCAGACTATAAAATCACTGATAACTGAAAGACTTCCCAAAGCATATGGATTCAACCCGTTCAGTGACATTCAGGTCTTATCCCCTATGTATAAAGGACATGCTGGTGTTAATAATTTAAACAAAGTCATTCAGGAAAGTCTTTCCCCCACATCCAAAAGTAACGAAATGAAACGGGGAGAAACAACCTTCCGCGAAGGAGACAGAGTTATTCAGCTCAAGAATAATTACGATAAAAATGTGTTTAATGGGGATGTTGGAACTATTAAACACATCGATACCATAAACAAGAAACTTGTAGTAAACTTCGATAACAAGAATGTTGAGTATGACTGTGCAAATGGCTTCTCCGATCTCGATGAACTCATGCTTGCTTATGCTGTTTCCATTCACAAATCACAAGGCTCTGAATATCCCGCAGTGATTGTTTCCTTACAGAATGAACACTACATGCTTTTGCAGCGAAACCTTCTTTACACGGCGGTCACTCGTGGCAAACGCATTGTAGTATTGGTAGGGTCTAAAAAAGCAATCGCAACAGCCATTAATAATACAAAAAAACAAATCCGATACACAAGGTTATGCGAACATCTTGGCGGGAGAAAAGATCATGAACAATCTTCATAAATTTATTGAACTTGGCGGCAAGGAATGGGTCAAGGACAATCTGCACAGAATCTATTTCAATAAAGAAGTTCTTTTAAAACTTATTAATCTGGATTTGACATTCTACAATTCCGGCAATATCAGTAGTGCCTCCCTGAATGGCGAAATCATTCCCATTGCAGATGCAGAGCTTCTTTATCGCGATTTAGACGGGCGTTTTTACTTCAATGTGAACACTGAAGCATGGAATTGGAAAGACATAAGCGATAGAACAGCCCACATACTCAGGGATGCGATCCTGTCTCATATTACTCCTGAACCCAATCTTTGTGATCCACTTGTTGATCAGAAACCATCTTTTCATTTTATGGAAAATAAAATCATTCCAAAACCATCAAGTAAAACACCAATGTCTATTCGTTATCGAAATCACGTTGAATCAATCTGCAGAAATCATGATATCAAGATAATTATTTCCCCTGGTAGAGAAGGAAGATCATGGACAAAATCTCGCACGATCAGAATTTCGCAAGTCAAAACAAGTATCACGTATGCCCTCGCTCTTCATGAGATTGGTCATATCCTTGGTGTTCGTTCGGGAAAACGACTTGAAAAAGAAGTGCAAGCCTGGGAATGGGCCATAAGAAATGCGATTGAGTGGACACAACCGATGCAGCAAGCAATGGAACGTCGCCTTGCGTCATATCTGAGATGGTGTGAACGCAGTAAAATCGCATGGGTTCCTCCTGCAGATCACCCCGCATGGAAATTGGCAAATGTTCAACCAAAAATTTAAGAGGTGTAAGATGAAAAATAATAAAAATTGCTTACGGTTCGGAGAAGATAAGAGTTATTATTATGTTACCTTAACCGGGAGATAACTGATCAAAAGATTATTGACTATATCAAAAACGTAGATGCACCCGTTGATCACTCGGGGAGCGGTTCATTTTTGCTTTAATCTCAGAATTTCCTTGACATATCATTTAAAATATGCTTATATACGAAACATAACATATCCTTGATCAATTAATTTGATCATTGAGCCGTCGCTGAACGGTAAAAGTAGTTTCCTGATAAAGAAATTTCCAGAGAATTCCTAAAAACATTTCAAGTCAATTATCACATTGTTTCGCATCTCTTTGTGCGTTTACTGGTGATATCAATTATTCATAAAGCTGACCATTTGCGTTTTAGGCCAGTTAATTCGTTGGTTTATAGACGGTGGTTCGTTTGTCCCAAGAAAACAAAAAAGAAACCATATAGGAGGATAATATGTTTGAAAGCATTCGAAAGATTTTAGGAAAGAAACAGTCTGCTCCCCGGAAGAGCATTTCTGAATTGATGTATGAAGAAGGACAACGTGCGCGTCTTGCAGGCACACCAATCCATGCATACTTTCGGCCTGCAACTTTCTCCACACCCATAGTTGCGAGTGCAGCAGCACACAAGGAAGCAGCTTGGAGGAAAGGCTGGCATCACATGGATGAGGTTCTTGCGAGTAAATAAAACCGCAGGAAGCCTTTCGCATAAAACCTTAGAGGAAAAAGCCGGTCCTTCGGGATCGGCTTTTTCATTACAAAAGAAAGGGTATGAAAATGTGCGTACAATCACAAAATAGTTCAATATTTGAGTTGGAATACATAGTGAGAACTAAGGTAGCCGCTATTGTCCTGGAAGCAAAGGGCATCTGGGGTGATTATTTAAAAAGTTTTTGCACACCTGAGATTCGATTCGATATCAAATCCCGAAACATCTGGGGCGAAGCTACCCCAGAAAAACACCTTATTCGTTTTAATATGGCTGCTTTAAAAAGCGATCCCGGCAAATTCTGTCAAATAACTGTGGTTCATGAAATGGCCCATCTGATAACCCATCAGCTTTATGGCCCAAGAACCAAGCCTCATGGAAAGGAATGGAAAATGGTTATGGTTCTTCTCGGAGCCAAACCTGATCGCTGTTACGATTTTCCTGATGCACATAAATACATGAAGTTGAAACCCCGGAAAAAGGTTTCTAAGTCGTATGTTTATGTCTGTAGCTGCAGAACTCACCACATTTCTGCGGTCCTCCACAATCGATATCTTCGGGGTATTCGCTACCACTGTCGTTTTTGTGGTGGAGATATCAAACCGTACAAGGAGAGATAACACCATGATTGAGATAATTATCAAAGATTTTGAAAAAGATGAAAATGGTTCAAGATTCATTACTTCGGTAAGGGCATCTTACGAAGAAACCAAAATCACGGGTAAGACCTTCGATAAAATGTACAGCAAGGCACTCGCATTTGCGCGTAGTCAGTCCATGTACTACCTGTTACTAGGATTTAACACCGTAATTCGTGACAATATCAAAGGTTATATCTGGCAAACAATTTAAGGAGGCATATCGTGAATATCAAAGAAGTATCATTCAACAGAGATTCATATGGGAACGTACTGGGTAATCCGGTAATCATTGCTCAAGTCAAGTCATGGCTTCGGGTAATGTTGGTTAATTCCAAAGAGGGAGTTTTTGGCGAATACGATCCGCACGATCCTGATGACATCAACTTTCTGAAATGTGACATTCAGATATTCAATGGTGTTAAATGGGACTATATCGAGCATGGTAGATTTTCTACCAGGATACCAGCTTTCTCCCCCGATGAAACCATTCGGACAGCCATTGCCTGTATAGGGCATACGTTCAGAAACTTCACGAGGGAAGAATTCAAAAAAAATGATCACAAGAAATTGATCGAAGCTTTATCCTATATTGCTCCTAAGCATGTGCAGTAAAAACCAATTTTTGTTGATTAAGGAGACATATCATGAAGAATGTGGTAACAGGTCATAAAACTTTTGATAAAAAATCTGAAGGATGTATTATGACAGGAAACGTTATATCAAACGTTCAATTTTCCTGGTTTGTCAGGCCGTTCAATCAGACTGATTGCAACGGTTTCTATTTTCCCCCAGGATATCTTCAGAAAGTCGATCTCAATTCTTTTTCCAGCACTCTCCCTGAATGCGTAAAAGAGTGTATTCGAAGAAACGGGAGAAGCCAGCGATTCATCGTATACGAGTTTCGACATTTCAGGGGAAGAAAGAAGATCATTCATGGGTATGTGATCACAACTGATGAGCACAAATATTTCAAAAGTTGGGTCACAGGACATCGAAGGACATCAGGAGATATTATTCAGCATGCAATAAGGGCTATAACTGAGTAATATTAGATCAAAAAGCCGGTCCTTTGTGGATCGGCTTTTTCTTTATGGAGAAAAACATGATTCACTATCTCAAAGGTGATGCAACACAACCTGATCATGCCGGCATCAAGTTCATTGTGCATGTGTGTAATGACATTGGCAAGTGGGGCAAGGGATTTGTTCTTGCCCTTTCTCGGAGATGGGATGAGCCCGAAATGAATTACAAATCATGGTATATTTTGGGAACCATAAAATTGGGAAGGGTTCAGCTTGTCCAGGTGGATAGCGAAATCATAGTTGTCAACATGATTGCTCAACACGGTATCAGAAAACAAGGAAATCACTCACCGATCAGGTATGACGCTTTGGAAACCTGTCTCGAAAAAATCGATCTGTTCATCAAAGATCGCTATCCTGAAGCCACTATTCACATGCCCAAAATAGGCGCAGGATTGGCAGGGGGAGATTGGCCTGTTATCGAACAGATCATTCAGGAAAAACTTATGGATCAGGAAGTATATGTTTACACTCTACCCTAAAAGACAAAAATAAGGAGAAGGACTAATATGAAAAACCCGGACACATGCCTATGCATGCGACTGCAAGACCTATCACCTCTCCACAATTATCCACAATCGATTTCCAAACCGATCCCAGGCATGTGGAGGGTATCATGAGAATGAATAATGGAACTTTGGATTCTTTATCTCCAGAGTTCTTTGACCATGAAGTCATCTCTGCTGCCGAGTGTTCAAAACATCTCGATCCTGAATTGGCTGAATACACAGCAAAATCATTCGGCCTATGAGTTATAGATAAAAAGAGCCGGTCCTTTTTGGATCGGCTCTTTTGCTTTAATCACAGAATATCCTTATTTTCTTCTTGACATTTCTCTTCAATTATGCTTATACTTCATTCATAACATATCCTTGATCAATTAATTTGATCATTGAGCAGCCGAAGAGCTGTAAAAGTAGTTCCTGATAAAGAAGTTTTCAGGCAATTTCTCAAAACATTCAAGTCTAAGTATATCATCCTATTAC
>JAHDKO010000152.1 GCA_018436855.1 Deltaproteobacteria bacterium
CCCTGACACCCAGGGTTGGGACTTGACTTCACGGGCGATTCTCCTCTATAGAGTACGACGGTAACGGGAAGTGGCTCAGCCTGGTAGAGCACAGCGTTCGGGACGCTGGGGTCCGGGGTTCAAATCCCCGCTTCCCGACCACTAACTTATTGGAATAACAGGTTTAATATTTTCTTACTCTGTCCCGTGGCTGTCCCGTGCTTTTTTCAGCGGCAGCACCTTTCTCTCAAGGACAGCTCTTTTCTTTGCAATGTTCGCTCTGGCATAATGTTTGACTGACTCAAACGATGCCCAATCCCCGGCGATCTGAAGGTCATGCAGGGACATATCTTCTTCATTGACCATTTGGCTTGCCCTGGTGGTCTTTGTTCCCCGGTAAACGTCTATCTTCTCTCCCGCCTTTTTGCAGGCTTCATTCCATATCCTTCGGTAGATCTTTCCAGTGTATCGATTTCCATCGGATTTGGATTCCTTACAAGTGAAGAAGTATTTGCTGATGTGCGGCAGCTTCTTCATGTAGGGTTTGAACTCCGACACGCAAGGTATTTCATGGCAATCCCCGGTCTTTGTCCTCTCGATCAAATGACCTTTGCTTACGCCTCTTTTAATAACGAATATGTCACGCTCGGCATCGTAATCCTCGCGGAGCAGGGCCATCGCTTCTCCTGGTCTTCTCAGGTGCAAATACAGCCACATAAAGAACGGCTTGTGCTCGTCCGGTATGTACTTCATAACATTGTCAAAACGTTCCCTTGGCAACCATACGGGCGGTTTATCGTGGATATCGTACACTCTCTTTTCAGGGAAAGGCGGCAGGGCATTGATTCGTTCCGACTTATGAGCGTATTTCAAACAACACCGGAGGGTATCAACCACATTTTTTCTTTGCTTTCCGCTGCCATCGATAAAGTTGACCAGCTTAATCAAGGTATCGTACCGGATCTCATGTAGCATTACCGGATGCTCCGTGAAGAAGGGAACGAGATAATTTTTCACATCTCTCTTATACTTGTCAAAACCACCAGGTGTCAGCTCGGGCTCCTTGGCATCGAGCCATTCCTGAAGATAAGGAATAACATCGGTATAGAACTCTCGGGTGTACTTCTCTATTTGGAATATGATCTCTCCTCTCTCATGTCTCTCCCAATCGCCCTGGATGAGCGCAAGGAGCTTTTGCGCCTTTCTATACCCGGCATCACGCTCCTTGACAGGGTGAGTCTGGTACATCGGTTCTCGTTCACCGATATATTTTGATATCTTATAGGATTTACGATTCATGTACCATTGAACGAACCAGTAAGGTATTCGAACATCTTTCCGAAGATAAATCGATCCTTTCATACAAACACTTCCCTCATTATTTTTAGGGGGAATATTACACCGGTGATTTGATCCCGACAAGTTCTTCATACTTAGTATATTCTACCGAAGTGAAAAATTTTGATGAGATCGAGAATCAATTAAATCAATGAGTTATGATAATGTTAATTCTTGGGGAAAATAAAAATATTACTCCTGGTAAACATGTGGATCAGGAATGGTAGATATCGTTAAGATACAGCAACTGAAAACCCCCGAAGGGGGGCCTGCTGGTCGTTTTTGACGAAGTAAAACCTATGATAAAACAGAGTGATACAGAGTGGGTGAAAAAGAAAAGGCGTTATCGGTATTAATATTTACAGAAATACATACAAAAAAGAAGGCGTTTCATTATTCAAAAATGATGACATGAAAGCGACCGTTTTCTATTCATGGTTACTAATCTATTTATTGACCGGGAAGACCACATAGTCTATGAGTAAAATAAGAGAGTGATATATACTGTGTAAGCAAATAATTATATTGATTAAATTACAACATGGTAGTTTAATTGTTTGGAAGGATAAAATACATGCCTGAATTGAAAAACAATTTAATTTCTGCACCATTACAATATATTTATCGTCTTTCAGGAGAGGTCTTGGATGCAGCCCCTTATAGGAATGAGTTTGAAAGAGATAGAGACAGGATCTTATACTCAAAGGAATTTCGACGATTAAGTGGGAAAACGCAGGTATTTTTATCAACATCTAATGATCAAATCAGGACAAGATTGACGCATACTCTAGAGGTTGCACAAATATCAAGAATTACTGCTACAAAGCTTAATTTAGATGCTACCCTTGCTGAGGCTATATCATTAGGTCACGATGTTGGACACACTCCTTTTGGTCACGTTGGTGAAAATGTTCTCAGTCTTCTAATGAATGGTTGTGATAAGATTGCAAAGTTTCAAGAGGAAATGAAAAATGAAGATAGGGGATTTAAGCATAATTATCAGAGTATAAGAGTTGTATGCGACCTTGAACAATTATATGGGAAAATAGGTTTAAACTTAACAAATTTCACTATGTGGGGTTTTGCAAATCATACCAAAAGAAAGTGGTCAGATTGTTATTACTTCAATGACGCTGATAAGCAATGCTATTTACATCGAGATCCCAGTCCTTGTAACAGTAACGGTAAAGCTTCGGTTGAATTCTATAATAGATATAATAAAAACATATACCTAAGAGAAAGTGATGATGAGGCTTGGTCTTTTGAGGGAGAAATCGTAAAAATAACTGATGAGATTGCTCAAAGGCATCATGATATTGAAGATGCTATTAGAATGGGGATAATTACAACTGATGAATTAAATAATAATATCGAAATATTCCAAGAATTCTTTAATAAGGACGAAAAGAAAATATATAATAGATTACTTGAAAATAAGGATAGCCCAACAATATATTTACCATATGCATCAAAACTAATAGTTCACTTTTTAAATAGAAGCTTAATAGAGAATTCAAAGGAGAACTTATTAAACTTTATCAGGGAATATGATATAAAAACTGAAAAAGATTTTACGGATATTTATCCGAAGATAAAATACGATGAAATAAATAATATTATTAGTTTGCCTCCAGAGCTTGCCAGGAAAGAAGATGTCTTTCATAAATTTCTTAAGGATAGAGTACTTAACTCTTTTGAAGTCCAGAGAATGGATGGTAAGGGAAGATTTATAATAAGAAGATTATTCAAGGCTTATCTTACAAATCCTCGTCAACTTCATGATATAACGATAAAATTTGTATTCAAAATATATGATCCTGATAATAAAGACTATTTCAAGATTGATGAAAGCGAATTAGGGAGCTTGAGAGTGCATATTGACTCACCAACTAAGAAGGCTGACCCAAGATTTCAAATAGCTCTGCTAAGAGGTATTTGTGACCATATAGCTGGTATGACAGATGACTTTGCGTTAAGTGAATATAAAAGATTATATGGTTAATCACACTTGTCCAAAATAGCATAAGAAGAAAAAGTTTGTGAAAATCCTCCTGGAGGGTAGAGTTGTTTTTAGCAAGAAACACCAAAACCCAGAAGGAGGATTGAGCAGATGGTACGTTGCAGCAGCCTTTTCAGTCAAG
>JAHDKO010000033.1 GCA_018436855.1 Deltaproteobacteria bacterium
ATAAAATTTACAAAACCATAACCCTTGAAGATTTATTTGTCAAGGCCCGGGGTGAAAATGAGAAAATGACCCTCATCTATTCAGACAGGTACATTTTTTTGTCCATTGAAGCCGGCGCCTCTCAGAATTCCTGTCCGCCCCGGCCGGCAGGTTTCGGACAGGGGGTGAGCCCGTACCGGAGGGCTCCTTATTTCCTGTTCTTTCTGCCCCGGGATTGGCCGATGTATCCGAAAGTCTTCTCGGGGTTTTCCCCCACCACGTCCACGAGCTTTTTCACGAATGCCTTCACGGAATCGGACAAGTTTTTCAGATCATGCGACGAGCTGGCAAACTCCTCGGCCTGTGCGGCGGTCTGCTGGATGACCTTGTCTATGTCGATCATGGCGGTATTGACCTGCTCGACCCCCTTGGCCTGTTCAGACGATGCAACCGCGATGTCGTTGATCAGCTCGCTGACCTTTCTGGTGCTCTCCGTGGCATCCGCGAAATGCTGGGCGGTCTTGCTGACGAGCTCCTGAAACACCTCAGAGGTTCTGCTTACCATCTCCGAGCCCTTCTTGACCCTGGTGATCGTGCTCTCGATCAGCTCCGCCGTATTTTTTGCCGCCTCGGCAGACCTGCTTGCAAGGTTCCTCACCTCATCGGCGACCACCGCAAAGCCGGCACCGGCCTCTCCGGCCCTTGCCGCCTCGACCGCTGCATTGAGCGCCAGGAGGTTCGTCTGGAACGCAATCTGGTTGATGGTATCGATGACCTCTTTCATCTCCTCGATCGTCTGGATGATCTTCTGGTTTTCCTCGCGGGCCTGAGCGATCTCGTCCATGGAGTTCGACAGCTGTCCCATGGATTCGTTTGCCATCTCCACGACCTGCCTGTTCTGCGCCATCAGAGAATCGGCCTCGGCTGCGTTATCGGCATTGTGCTGCGTCATGGAAGATATTTCTTCGAGCGTAGAAGAGGTCTCTTCAAGGGCCGCCGCCTGCTCGGCAGTACCTTGGGAGAGCGATCCGGAGGCTGCGGCGATTTGTGAGGCCGATTTTTCGACCTGTCCCGAAGAGCCTGTGATACCCTCGATGACCTGATAGATGGGCCTGGTGATCGAGTTGGTGATGATATAGGCAAGCCATATACCGAACCCGATCACGGCAATGCCGATGACGATGGCGATCCACGAGAGCCTTTTCGCGGAGGATACGGTTCTGCCGCTCTCCGTGTTCGCCATGGAAGTAACCGAGGTATAGATCTCGTCCACCTGTTTCTCGATAGACCGGGCCACTTCCTCCAAAGAGGTCTTGTATACCTTTATCTTGTTGTCCTCTTCGACGAGGAGGTCAAAGGCATTTCTGTACTGGTCCAGCAGGATTCTCGCAGATTCGGTGTGCTCTTCAAGAATCCCTGCCTTGGTGAATTCGTCGAGCAGGGTATCGATGGAGCTGTGGAGATCCGAGACATACGTCTCGTTGCCGGTGATGAGGTAGTCCTTCTCGTCCTTGCGGATATTCAGCATGAGTTCGCCGGCCTTCGGGACATATACCTCCTTGAGCGCACGCTCCATGTCCTCCAGGGCAACCCTCATGACGCTGAAAAAGAATTCCTCTTCAAGGTACTGCTCATAGGCCACCCGATACTCCTTCAGGGCATTGAGCTGCTTTTCCTTGGACTCCTGGTTACAGGTGGTCTGCGATACCAGTGCGGCGTAATGATCCATACTGGCATAGAAGTCTTCTTTGGCGTCGGCATACTCGGTTCTCCGGTATTCCCCTTCACAGACCCACATCCGGAGAAACGCCTGGTACAGATCATCGACCTGGTGTTCCTTCATCTTCTCAGCGAGCTGTGCAGCGGCGGAGCCGAAATCACCCTGCAGCCCGGTGGCTCCGGTGAAACCCTTGCGTTCCCACGATTCGACGATCCGGGCGAAGGTGTCTTCGTAATTATCCGCCAGCGAGGCGATCGATGCGGCCTTACGCGATTCTTCGTCATAGCCGGTTCTTCTCGCTAGTTTCTCCATGGACGAGGCCTTCTGCTTGAGCAATCCGACGTTATCCCGCAGATCAGCGACATGCTTTTTATCGTGGTACATGAGGAAGTCTTTCTCGTTGCTTCTGCATGCATACATGAGGGCCTTGACCTGGGTAGCGTGGTCAGCAAGTTTGAGCTCGACATTCATGAGATTGCCGAACTGTCTCGATGAGGTTTCTACGCTGAACTGATAGATGATCATTATCCCCAGCAGCAGGCAAATCACAATGCCGAATCCGTATTTGAGCTTTGCATTGAGTTTCATCTTGTTGAAGGAATCAAGTAAATTGATCATATATCGTCTCCTCACCAATTATTCTGGTGTATTGCTGATATTGTTTGGAAGATGTAGTATGAATTGTCTGAGAATGATCACCTTTTGCATAACAAAATATGAGTCCATATCCGTTTTCTCGGAAAACCGGGTGAACGACTTGAAATAAATATGTCATCGTGCAATTTAGCATCACTTCCTTGAAGATCAATCGCACAATGATACCCTTTATAAAGGAAAACCGATGCCACAGTCATGATCGTAATGTGCAATGTAGAATAATCCGGATAAGGCGTCATAGTGGTGGAGGCAGCATGGAGCCGGCCCGGGACCTGCCGGGGAACCAACGAGAGAATTGACAAAACAAAAAGCCCATGCTTTTATGGATAATCTTGATTCATATTATATTTATGGAATGAAAGGAAGGACGCGAGGCGGAAAAACAAGGCCTTAAAAAGACGTTTCGGAGATATGGCCCCGCCGTGCAGAAAATTTCTGATCCCGATATGAGGCTGGGTGTCGCGGGAAGCTGAACCCGGGCTGAGCAAAAGGGCTTAAGCATGAAAAAGATCGTCTACCTGTCGGTTGTCGTCGTCTTCCTGATCGCTGTCTTCGTGAGGATCAATGCCATCTCGTCCCTGGCGGGAAAGCAGGCCCCGGGCATCGACCAGTACTACCGGGACAACGGCATCCCGGTCGAGGTGAGCACGGTGAGCAGGGGCGAGTTCCTCGTGTTCTGCAGGGTGAATGCCCAGGTGCTCGGTCTTAGGCAGACCGAGATCGTCACGCAGGTTGCCGCCAAGATCCTCAAGGTCCACCACGAGGTGGGCGATAAGGTCAGGGCCGACGAGGTGATCATCAGCCTCGACAAGGAAGACCCCCGCAGCTCGGCCCAGTATCGCCAGCTCAAGGCGGTCTATGAAACCACCCTGCTGAATTATCAGCGCATCCTCGAGCTGAAGGAGTCGGGCGCAGTCTCCCAGAGCGAGCTCGATTCGATCAAGATGAAGCTCGACGTCGACCGGGCCAACCTTGAGAGCGTGGTGGAATCGGTGTCTCTGTCCAGCCCCATCGAAGGGGTGATTCTGGACCTCAACGCCCGCGAGGGCGAGCTCGTCACCCCGGCGCGGCCGGTGGCCGTGGTTGCCCGGATGGACCGCGTCAGGCTCGTCTCCGAGGTGAGCGAGTCCGACATCCGCAACATCCGGGCCGGCCAGCGGGTCATTGTGGATGACGACCGGGGTGGAGAATCCAACACCGGCAGCGTGACCAAGGTCTCCCTGAACGCCAACCCGGCCACAGGCCTTTTCCGGATCGAGATGGAGGTCGAGAACAACGGATCCGTGCTCCGGATCGGCACCTACACCACCGCGCGGGTGGAGGTGCTCCGTGACGACCAGGCACTCTCGGCGGACCTGAGGGCACTGCAGCAGGAACAGGACGGCTCCTACTACATGTTCGTCGTCGACGGAGACCGGGCGTTCAAGAAGCCGGTCGAGATATCCGGGATGAACGACGAGAGGGTCCGAATCGTCTCCGGCATCGGCGAAAACAGCCGCGTGGTGATCAGCGGGTTCACCAGGCTTTCCGACAATCGCAAGGTCCTCTTCCAAGCGCTCTGATGAAGCCGCGCAAGCCATGAGTATCATCAGACTCTTCATCAACCGGCCGGTCACCACCATGATGATGGTGCTCGTGTTCGTGGTGCTCGGGTTCATCTCCTACCTGCGGATGAACGTGGATCTCTTTCCCGATGTCGACCTGCCCATCGTGCTCATCACCCAGGTCTACGAGGGCGCCGCGCCCGAGGAGATCGAGATCCAGCTCGTCAAGGAGGTGGAGGACGCGGTATCGAACATCAGCGATATCAAGCATATCAACTCGAAGATCTATGAGAACTACGCGCTGACCATCATCGAGTTCAACTACGGGGTGGACCCCGACATCAAGGCCATCGAGGTCAAGGACAAGGTTGACGCCATCACCAAGGACCTGCCCGAGGATGCCGACAAGCCGGTCATCGAGAAGTTCGACCCCTTTGACGAGCCGACCCTGAGCATCGCCCTGTTCAGCGACAGTGTGCCCATCCACAAGATCTACGAGTATGCCGACGACGTGCTCAAGGACAAGTTCTCACAGGTCGGGGGCGTGGCGAGCGTGGAGGTGGTGGGCGGCAAGGAGCGGCAGATCAATGTCCGCGCCGACCTGCCGAAGCTCATGAACTACGGCGTCTCGCTCGTTGACGTGGCTGCAGCCATAAAGGCACGGAACCTCGATGTTCCCGCCGGATCCATGGACCGGGGGACCTTCGAGATCGGGGTGAGGCTCAAGGGCCAGTTCCAGACCGTCCAGGAGATCGCGGACATGCACTTGTCCGTGGAGAAACGGGGCATCTTCCAGCTCAAGGATGTGGCCAGGGTCGAAGACGGGTTCAAGGACATCACCTCGGCCGCCCGGTTCAACGGCCGCGAAGCGGTCATCCTCGATATTTTCAAACAGACCGACAGCAACGTGGTCGAGACTGCGGACGGCGTCTATACGGTGCTCGACGAGATCAAGTCGAGCCTTCCTGCAGGTCTGATGGCCGAGCTTTCCTGGGACAACACCGACTTTATCCGTGAGTCTATCAGCGATGCGCTCTCCAGCATTTTTCTCGGCGTGGTGCTCACGGCTCTCGTGCTCTTTCTGTTCCTGGGCGATTTCCGGATGGCCATGGTGGCCGCGGTGGTCATCCCGACCTCGATCGTCTCGTCATTCATCGTCATGCAGGCCATGGGCTTCACCCTGAACATTGTCACGCTCATGGCGCTGGGAGTGTCCATCGGGGCACTGGTGGCAAACGCCATCGTGATCATCGAAAACATCTACAAGCACATCCTCGGCCACGACGATCCTAAGGAAGGCACGGTCAGAGGAACCTGGGAGGTGCTGGTGGCGGTGCTGGCCTCCGCGGGCACCAACATCGTGGTGTTCATCCCCATAGCCTTCACGAAGGGCGTATTCGGCCAGGTGTTCTTTCCCTTCGGTATCACGGTCGTCGCTGCTACGGTGTTTTCCATCATCGCCTCGTTCTCGCTCACGCCCATGCTCTCGTACTTTGCCATGAGGAGCACCAAAGACCCGGAAAAAGGGTGGGGCGTCATCGGGCCGAAGCTGAGGTTCTTCGCCCGGGGGGTGGAGAAGGTCAGGGAGGAGTATCTCAATCTACTGGACGTCTGCCTGAGGTGGCGCAAGCTCACCATTGTCTTCACCCTGCTGATATTCGCCGGGTCGGTTATGGTCATGAGGTACGTGGGAGGCGAGCCGTTCCCGGCCGCCGACAGCTCGGAGATCACCATCAATGCCGAGCTTCCCGAGGATGCATCCATCGAGGCGAGCACCATGGTGATGCGCCGGATCGAAGAGACGGTGAAGACCATCCCAGAGCTCAAGGACTACTCCTCCACCGTGGGAGGAAAAAACCGCGGCATCAACGAGCTGCGCATCCACGCCAGGCTCGTGGATGTCGATGAGCGCTCCCGGGGCGACAAGGAGATCTCCGAGAGCCTCGTGGAGCCCCTGTGCACGATCCCTGACCTCGACTTCAGCGTCACCGCCGGGAGGTCCCACGGCAACGAGGGCGACATGGACATCGAGCTCTACGGCCCCGATTACCCCGAGCTGGTAAGAGTCTCGGCCAGGATTGAAAAAATCATGTACGACACAGGCAACTATCAGAGCATCATCAGCTCGTACAAGACACCGAGAAGAGAGATGCGCTTTGTCTCCGACCCGTTCAAGTCCACGGTCTACGGCGGCAGGAACGCCGGGCTGGGAGGAACGCTGCGCACGGCGATCGAGGGCGACAGCTCATCGCTCTTCCGCCAGGGCGGGCAGGAGTATGACATCAACGTGGCCCTGGACGAGAAGTACACCGGCTCCATCAATCTCCTGGGCGCTATCCTGGTTCCCCTGGGCAAAGACAAGGACCTCTATCCCATCAACAAGGTGGGCGAGTTCGTGCCGGCCCGCGCCGAGGCGAGCATCGAGCGCAAGGACAAAGAGCGCAAGATCACCCTGACGAGCTACCTGAGCCGGCTGAGCCTGACCGAGAATATGGCCATCCTCAAGGAAAAGTTCGATTCCCTCGATCTCGAGCCCGGCTACCGGATCGAGTTCGCCGGCGACGTGGAGCTCAACCAGGAGGCGAGCGAGGCGGTCTCCGAGGCCTTCATCATCGCCACAATCCTCACCTTCATGCTGCTGGCCGCGATCCTCAACTCGTTCGTCCACCCATTCACCATCCTGCTCACCGTGCCGCTGGGCCTTGCCGGCGTGTTCTACACGCTGTTTTTTTCAGGTATTACCATGAACATGCTGGCCATGATGTCCATGGTCATGCTCGTGGGCATCGTGGTCAACGGCGCCATCCTGATCATCGACGGCGCAATGTCCATGAGGAGGGGGGGCACGGACCCCATCACTTCGGTCAAGGAGGCGTGCTCGGAGAAGTTCAGGCCCATCATCATGTCCAACATTGCCATCATCTGTGGGCTCCTGCCCCAGGCCTTCGGCGGTTCCGGAGCGAGCTTCAGGGTGGCGCTGGCACTCCCCACCATCGGCGGTATCATCGTGTCCACGCTGTTCACCATGTTTTTTATCCCGGTCATATTTACCTATATGGAACGGCTGCGAAGAATCAGAGCGCCGAGGATTTAGCGAAAAGGCGGCCCGCCCGGGCAAGGGGTCGTCTTTTTACGGGCCGCGGTGCAGAGGTCTTTTGCCCGCACGTAAAAAGGAGCGCACATGGGTAACCCGTTTCCCAGGCACAAAACCAAGATCGTGTGCACCATCGGGCCGGCGTCACGGAAAAAAGCAGTGCTGAAAGGGCTCGTTTTGGGAGGCATGAACGTGGCACGGCTCAATTTCAGCCATGGAACCATCGAGCAGCATGCCCGGGACATCGAGACCATTCGCGGGGTTTCCCGGGAGCTCGGCATGACCGTGGCCGTCCTGGGGGATCTTCCCGGTCCCAAGATCCGCGTCGGCACTCTCAAGGGCGGATCGTGCACCCTGCATCAGGGCGACAAGACAGTGCTCACCACCCGGCGAGCGGAGGGCACGTCCGGGATCATCCCGGTACAGTTTCCTGATCTCGCCCGGAGCGTGGAACCGGGTGACAGGGTATTCCTGAACGACGGCTTCATCGAGCTCAAGGTCCTGGAAATTAAGGGGGAGGACATCGTCTGCCGGGTGGTCATCGGAGGCGACCTGCTGTCGAACAAGGGGATGAACCTCCCGGATGCACGTCTCACCATGTCCGCGGCCACCGATGACGATCTGAGATTCATCACCTTCGGCATGGAGCAGGGCATCGACATGTTCGGCCTTTCCTTTGTGGGAGGACCCGACGATATAATCCGGGTCAGGGAGTTCGCGCAGGCAAAGGGGCGCGAGGTTTTCGTGGTGGCCAAGATGGAGCGCAGGGAGGCCGTGAAGAACAGCGAGGAGATCATCCGGGCGGCTGACGCGGTCATGGTCGCCAGGGGCGATCTCGGGGTGGAGATACCCATCGAGGAGGTCCCCCTTGTCCAGAAGCAGCTCATACTGCAGGCGAATCTGGCCGCGAAGCCGGTCATCACGGCGACCCAGATGCTCGAGTCCATGACCGGCAACACCCGTCCCACCCGGGCCGAGGCCACGGATGTCGCCAATGCCATTTTCGATGGCACCGACGCCGTGATGCTCTCCGAGGAGACCGCGATCGGAAAATACCCGCTCAAGGCGTGCCGGATGCTTGCCAGGATCGCAGCCGCGGCAGAGGCCGGAAGATCGCGGGTGGTCTCCGGCACCATCGTGCCCGAGACCATCAAGAGGAAGATCGAGCTCTCGGGCACGACGATCAAGGAAGCCCTTTCCCTGAACGTCATCAGGTCCATCGTATCACTCGGCATCCGCTGTGTGGCGGTACCCTCGCGCAGCGGTCTCACCGCAAGGCTGATCTCCCGGCTCAAGGGAGACGCGTGGGTCGTGGCCCTGTGCCGCGACGATTCCGTGCTCAGGACCCTGAGCCTCTCCTCGGGGGTGCATCCGGTGGCCAAGGGCGGGCTCTCCTCGGACGAAGACATCATCTCCTACCTGCGCGACAACGGGTTCGTCCGGGAAAACGAGGCCTTTATCCTGGTCCGGAGAGAGACCTATCCCCATCTGGGAGTCCAGAACACCATGAAGATCATCGCCCGGGATTCCGTCCGGTAGCACTGCCGGCAATCTCGACCGTTCTCCAGGAACCGGCCCGGGAATTGCCTTTGCCCCATAACGGCCTATTATGAAATTATAGAGAGACAAACAATCAGGAAAGGGAGACACATGATCCGAGTAGACCTCACAGCAGAGGAGAGGGATGTCCTCCATAATATGCTGAGCAACTATGTCTCGGACCTCCGCATGGAGATAGCGGACACCGATCGCCAGGATTTCAGGGAGATGATCAGGCAGCGCAAGGAAATTTTGCAGAAGATCATCAACGCCCTGGAAAAATGACGAGAGCCGCAATCCTGCATGAAAGCGCCGGGAGCCCGGAGTGAAGCCCGTGAAACGAGCCGTGCCGGTGCCCCTGCATCGACAGGCCCCTGTGGTTCCCGCCCGGGGGAACCGGCAATGACGAATCTCGAACATCCCGGGTGATTATCGTTTGTACTTTTTCCTGAATTTCGTTATAACACCCTGTACACATTATGAAGTCATGTTGAATGTATCAGACACAAAGAGGGGGTGCTGCGTTATGTCTGAAGGCTTGGACATTCTCATTATCGACGACGAACAGGAAGTGTGCGATGTCCTGTCCGGACATATCCGGAAGTTTTACACCTGGGGCGAGATCGTCACCATCACCGATGTGGAAAAGGCGATCGAATACTGCCGGAATCGTGACGGGAGCATCATGCTGTTCATTCTGGATGTTTTCGTGGGCTCGAGCAACGGGTTCTATCTCCTGGATGCCATCTCTGACAAATATCCCAACGCCTATCACGACGCCATCATGATCACCGGCAACGCCAACGAAGACGTGGTGGACATGTGCGTGGCTTCGGGGGTGAGCCATCTTCTGGAAAAGCCGGTGAGGCCCTATGCGCTGCAGCTCGCGGTGAGGTCCATTGTCTCGAAGTATCTGAAGTTCGCAAAAATGCTGCTCAACAACCCGGACTTTGCAGAGACCATCGGCAGGATCTGAACGAGGGCGCCCTGCAGGAAGGCCCGCCCCTGTTTTTTCAGGCGCGTAAAAGGCGGAGCGATAGCGGTCAGTCAGGTTCCTGGTTGCACAGCTCCTGCCAGAGATCGTAATCGGATACCTTGGTAATGATCACGGCCATCACCTTGTTCCGGGAATCGAAGCGGATCACCTCGCCATGGAGCGTGAGCACGGGCGACGAGAGGTTCACGGTGACCGGACTCCCCACAACGGTGTGTGCCTTGGGCGGTGTGAATCGATTTTCCCGGTCCCGGGGAAGGACAGGGAACTGCAGGCAGAGCCCTCCCCAGCTGATGTCCCTGGTTTCGGCAACGAGCCTGACGTTCCTGTCCCTGGTGCTCAGGCTCAGGCGCGCCCCTTCCGGGTGCTCGAGCTCTATGGTGATCATTGCCCTGATCTTCCTCTGCCTGCGAATATACTCTCTCTTGACCGATTCCATGTCACCTTCCTGCATCGGATATGCAACTGATCATATCAATTTTCCGGATAGATTTCAATTCCATGAGATGAATGCCTTTGAATCTCGTTGTTTCATATAGGAAAATAGGCACATATATGATAAGGAGCGTTCCATGGAGTATATGATAGCCATTGTCGTGCTTGCACTCATCGCCGCAGGGATCTGGTACCTTTCACACAGAGCGAGGGGAGAAGAGGGCGAGCATATCATCCCCGGAGTCACCAAGGCGGCCCAGAGCGGAGACGTGTTTGCTCAGTACAAGCTCGCCTCCATGTATTACGAAGGCAAGGGCGTGCAGCCGAACAGCGAGGAGGCGGCCAGATGGTATGTCAAGGCCGCCCGGCAGGGCCACGTCGAAGCCCAGTTCATCCTGGGCATCATGCACGAGCGGGGCGACGGGGTCGACAGGGACGACGATCAGGCATACCAGTGGATCTCCACGGCTGCTCAGCAGGGTCACCCCCGGGCGAGAACCCTGCTCGAATCGGACAAGTGGCTCCTGTATCTCGATGCGAAGACGCAGGAGAGGGACGATCCCGGAGAGAGGCCGGATGCTCCGGATGCGGGCGGCAACACCCCGGAAGTGACCAGGGAGCAGGTTGACGAGTATCTCCGAAAGGCAGAGGAGGGCGATGTCGATGCCCAGTACAATCTCGGGGTGATCTTCTACCACGGCGAGGGGATGCCCAGGGATTTCGATCAGGCCTATGTCTGGTTCCTCAAGGCTGCGGAGCAGGACGACCCCGATGCCCAGTACAACCTGGGTTTCATGTATGGTCGGGGCGAGGGTGTAAAGAAAGACCACGCCCAGTCCATGCAATGGTTCAAACGCGCAGCGGATCAAGGTCACAACGGGGCTCGGGCGATCATCGAGAAGATGACGAAAAATTCGGTGTCCGAGAGGTAGCAGGATCTCCCTGAGCTGTCCCGCCCTTTGCCCGGGAGGCGGCGAGCAGGTCTCTTCCCGTCCCCAGAAAGGAATTTTCAAGAGAAAGACGCCATGGCAAAGACCGGAAAACGATTCTACGCTGTTCTCAAAGGACTGAATCCGGGCATCTACGACCTCTGGGCCGGTCAGGGAGGGGCCGAGGAGCAGGTGAAGTCCTTTCCCGGCGCAGTATATAAGGGGTTCTCCACCCGGGAAGAGGCCGGGGAATATGCAGCCCGGTCAGGATATCCTGACCTGCCCGACCGTACCACCGGGAGGCACCCGGAGGCGTTGCAGCCCCGGGCGAAGGCCCCGGTGCGCCGGGAAAGCCGGGAAGAGCCAAGCACACCTGAACACGGGGTGGTGATCTACGCCGATGGAGGCAGCATCAACAATCCGGGGCCGGGCGGCTATGGCGTGGTCATTAAGGAGGGGAACCGGCGGCGCGAGCTGTCGGGCGGTTTCCGTTTCACCACCAACAACCGGATGGAGCTCACGGCTGTCATCGAGGGGTTGAAATCCCTCGAGGGAGGCCCGGACCGGCCGGTGAGCGTATACACCGACTCCCGCTACGTGGTTGACGGCATCAGCCGGGGGTGGGCAAAGAGGTGGAAGAGACAGGGCTGGATGCGGGATGCCCGCCACCGGGCGGAGAACATCGACCTCTGGTCAGTGCTGCTGGACCTTTCCGAGCGTTATCAGCCACGATTCGTATGGGTGAAGGGTCATGCGGGCATCGTTGAGAATGAGCGGTGCGACGCACTGGCAAAACAGGCGGCGCTTCGCCCTGATCTTCCCCCAGATCACGCCTTTGAGAAGGGCGAGACCGGGGTGAACCAGCCCACGTTGTTTTAGGCCCCCGTCGGATACATCAAGCCGCCCTGGTCTGATAGGCGGGTTCCTTCTCCGCGGAGTAATTTTTCCAGACCCTTGTCTTCCAGGACTGGGGATGTTCCTGCGCTTCGTATACGCGGACCGCGGCTCGGCCAACCTTGTTTCTGCGCAGACCGGACAGGCCGATCAGGGTCAGGCCTGCAACGGCCATGAACCCTGACTGAGAACCGGATGATAAGCTCCGGGCCTGTTCGGAACGGGGTCCGGGAAAAGAGCCGGCCGCCACGGTCCATTCCTCCCGTATTGAGGCGCTGTGTCTGTCGCAGAGGACCGACACGCACATGGTGTGGGGATCGATCGAAAAGATCAGGCCGCCTCCCTCGCGGGAAGCTCCGATGAAAAGCTCGGCGCCCACCCGGGAAAGAAACGGATGGCTCCATCCGTCTTGATCCGCCCGATAGGCATCATTGCCGTCAGCCTGCAGAATGAGATCCGGGATGCCGGGCAGACAGGCGGTTCCGTGAAAAGGTGCCGGGGCATCCGGGTCGACGGGCACCGAGGAGTGCTCCCATCCGATGGGAGAGATCTCGGCAAGAGGATCGGCCTTCATGCCGAACGCAGGCGAAGCCTGCGTGCATAACGCAAACCAAGCCGCACATACAGATACAAACGCCACTACTTTACCCATTGCAAACTGCCTCCTGATTGAAATCGACAATCAAGAAATTATGATGGTATCGATCTTCTTAAGCCAGCACCCCAATAGTGAAAAAACTCGAAAGGAATTTAAGTGGTGGAGTTAAATCACGGAATATGGTTTTTGTCAAACAAATAAATGCAATAATTACAAAATTAACCTGATTGCCGGCCTGGCAGGAAAAATGATAGAAGGGATCGTTTCCGGGCGACTTATGGCGGATTTGCACCGGAGGCACTATTGCCCTTGCACTCTCTGAAAATATGCCTATGGTAAAGAGCATGCTGCTTAAACTTTTTCTGGCCTTCACTCTCATACCCATTGCAGAGATTTATCTCCTGGTCAGGGTCGGCGAGTATATCGGCGCGCTCAATACCGTGGCGATGGTCGTGCTCACCGGGGTCGTCGGAGCAACCCTCGCCCGTGTGCAGGGCATACACACCCTGTATAAGATTCGTACGAGCCTTCAGCAGCGGAAGATACCCTCCCGGGAGCTCATGGACGCCGTGCTGATTCTCGTGGCAGGGATCCTGCTCCTGACGCCCGGCTTCATCACCGACACGGCCGGCATCGTGCTTCTCCTTCCCATGGGCAGGGCAGTCGTGCGCAAACAGCTCCTGAAGAAGATCAGGAGCTGGGCGGGCAGGCAGAGGGTCCACATCGACATCTCTTCGCGGGATCTATTCTGAAAATCACGGGCTTTTCACAAAAAACCCGGCTGATCCACGGTCGATCGGTAGAGGACCGCGAGCGCTGCTGCCGGTTTCGTCAGGTGCGTCCGGTACATCGGCAGGATTGCCCCGGCGGGACAGGCGCCCGAAAACGGCACAACTGAAAAAGGGGAGCCCGGCGGTGTCTATCCGGAGCAGATCCGTTCCCAGGACGCGTCGTCGGAGGTGCCCGTGATGGAGAGCGCACCCTCTCCCCGGAGGGTGTCGATTCTTACGATGGTGCCGTTTACCGTGAGCGAGTGGGCCGGGAACATGATCCTGATGTGCGCCCCGATATAATCACCGATCTGCGATGACTTGATGAACTTGAACAGGTTGGGGGCCACCAGGCACATGCCGCATCTGCTGATGTCCTTTGCATACCCCCGGCCGCTCAGGTATATCCCCATCTTGAGCAGCGCGGTGATCTTCACCTTTTTCCGCTCGTGCCTTCTCTGCTCTTTGATGCCCGCATTGTCTGACATATAACGAATACAACCCCTCTTTTTCTCGGATGCCGTGATGTCCGTTGAATCCCATGCATACAATAATATGGTGATATCTATAGCGTAACCATATCTGCCGGTCAAGCTCCTCCTGAAAGTTTACAGGACATGCGCACCGTGGTGCGCGCCAGGGCACTGCCTCAGAACATATCCTTTCGCCCGGGGCTGCTGCAGAAGGGGAGCAGAAGCTGTAGAGGCCGTGACGGGCTGTCTTCCGCACGGTCGAAGTTCGATACCGTGATCCCCAGGAGCCTCACCTTTCTGGCGCCCGCCTCTGTCTCCTTGAGCAGCAGGAGAACCTGGTCGAGGATCTCCTCTGGATCGTCGAGCCTGCGGCCGAGCGTGATGCTCCTGGTGATGCTCTGAAAGTCGTGATACTTGAGCTTGAGCACCACGGTCCTTCCCTTGAGCCCCTTGTCCCTGAGCAGTGAGCCGACCGAGCCGGCGAGCTCTGAGAGCAGGGCGATCATCTCATCCGTGTCGTCGATATCCTCAAGCAGGGTGATCTCTTTGCCCAGGGATTTTCGTATCCGCTCGGATATGACAGGCCTCTCGTCGATACCATGTGCGATGCTGTGAAAAAAAAGTCCCACCTTGCCGAAGATCCTGACGAGCCGCTCCTGCGGGACCTGCCTGAGCTCGGCTCCGCAAGTGATGCCCAGGGAACGCATCTTCTGCTCGGTAACCCTGCCCACGCCGAAGAACTTGCCGATGGGGAGCTGATCGATGAAATCCTGAGCCTGCCTGGGAGTCACCACCGTGAGCCCGTCCGGCTTGCGGTAATCCGAGGCTGCCTTTGCCAGGAACTTGTTATACGAGACCCCTGCCGAGGCCGTGAGGCCCGTTTGCTTCCGAATTTCCGCGCGCAGCAGGCGTGCCGCCTCGGTAGCGGATACAAGGGCCTTACGGTTCTGGGTCACGTCCAGAAACGCCTCATCCAGGGAAAGGGGCTCCACCAGATCGGTGTACTCATGAAAGATCTCCATGATCTGTCGTGAGGCCTGCCGGTATGCATCGAACCGGGGGTGGACGAAAATCGCGCCCGGGCAGAGTCTCCTGGCTCGGGAGGAGGGCATGGCGGAATGGACGCCGAATTTTCTGGCCTCGTACGAGCACGCTGCAACAACGCCCCGGCTGCCTGGATCGCCGCCCACGATGACCGGCCTTCCTCGCAGGCGGGGATTGTCGCGCTGCTCGACCGAGGCATAGAAGGCGTCCATGTCGATGTGGATGATCTTGCGGAAGTTCTCCATACACGCCCTATTTCAGATCAGGGCATCCTTCACCTTGAGCTTTGCCTCGATGAGCTGGGAGTGGTCGAGGCGGAGCAGCCTTCCCAGAGAGTGCACCAGGTGATCTTCATGCTTTTCCAGCTTGCCGTCAGCATAGATGACCCTCCAGATCATCTCGATGACCCGGACCTTTTCCTCCTCGGTGTAGTGACGATTGATGAGCCTGGCGAACCGCCAGAGGTCGATGCTCTGTTTCATCTCCTCACGGGCATCGTCCATGACGGCGGACGCCTCGTCCTGCCCGAGCCCGTAGTCGTGCGTGAGGACAGAAACGATGACCTGCTCCTCGTCCTCGCTGAACTCGCCGTCGATATGCGCCATCTCCAGCAACAGCGCGCAGGCGGCCACCGTGATGCCGTGCTCCCCGTGTGATTCGCCGGCAACGGATTTTTCGCCCGAGCCGAGAATGCGTTTTACGAGATCGATCATGCCTGCTCTCCGTCCATAAAGAAAGAATAACAAAAAAAGCCGGATGGAGAAAGGAGTGTATTATAACTCCCACCTTATGGGGTCAGGTCTCAACGTTCAACATTTTTGCCTTACTTGTGCTAGGTCTCTCAACAATCCTTGAAAATGTTGAATGTTGACGGGCTGTTGCTCGAATAGCTGTTTGATGAATATTTTTGCTGTAGATTTACGGTGAACGGATCAAGTCATCATTTTGGCATAATTGGCTGCAGAAAATCCCCTCGAGTCACTATAATTGTGCAAGAAAGAGAAA
>JAHDKO010000046.1 GCA_018436855.1 Deltaproteobacteria bacterium
CAGCTTTGCCAGATTCTCGATCATGATCCGCGCATCCGGCGACAGATCGTTCCTCTTCCTGGCAATGCGCTGTATGTGCTCGCAGTATATGCGAATCTGCAGACAGACCTCCGAGAGGTTTTCAAGGTTGATGCTGCTCACGTAATGATCGATTTCGGTGTCCGACATGGTGGCAAGAATCGGAGTATCCATGATACACCTCGTTCTCGGGTACCGTATCCCTGCGCCGCGCCCTCACCGCCCCGGCCCCTGCAAGAGAGACGGTGCCGGCCTGCTGCAGAGAGATACCCGTGTTCTCCTTCTTGAGAAACGTCCGTTCCCTTTCACACCCGACGCCTTCATCCTTATCCGTCCATCCTGTATCGTGCGAGATCTCACACCGCCAGGCGCCGGATACGCTGTCTCCATGCGGCTTACCTGTTGCGGCGCAGGCTGCCGGCACGCAGCCCCCTGCTTCAGAGTTGCCGCGGCGTACTGCCGTGGGGCGCCCGGACCCCATAAGAAGGACAATACGCCATACTGCGGAAAGGCTCAACCCCCCCCACTGAGGAGCCGGCACAGCAGTAATTCCGTGTTTTCAGCCCTCCCGGGTGAAACAGGCACCCGTCCAATACAATGCAATTTCCCCGCCAGAAGTGACGAGCATCTTCTCCCGCAGAGGGTCAGGCTGTCGGAGAGGCCTGTGAAGGCCGGTTTCCGGAAAAAGGAAGGGTTGGCCGGTACGGGCGGCATTCTCTTGTCTCCTCTCTAGCCGCGAGCTGTTTTCAGGCGGGCATAGTACTGTTTTTTGACGTTGTACATCAGGGCATCGGCCTTCTTCATGACCATGTCGGGGGGCGTGTCGTCGGAGCAGGCCAGGCCGGCGCTCATGTGAACGGGGATGGCTGCGGGCTGCCCTCCGGGACCGGACACGGAGATCTTCAGCTCCGATGCAGCCTGGAGAATGCGCTGATAGAGAATCTCGGCCTGGCTCAGGCTCGTAGAAGGCATGAGAACGGCGAACTCGTCTCCGCCAAGCCGGGCCACGACATCGGTCTGCCGGCACACGGACTTGATCAGCCTTCCGGTCCGGACTATGGCCTCGTCACCCTTTTCGTGGCCATAGGTATCGTTGATCTTCTTGAGCCCGTTGACGTCCACGACCATGATCGAGAAGTGCATATTCCTGAACCGCCTGGCGTGCTCGATCACCTTCTTCAGCTCCTGATTCAAAAACGCGCGGTTGTACAGGCCCGTGAGCCCGTCCGTGCTCGCCATCCGTTCGAGCTGGACCATGAGGAGCTTGTTCTGGGTCACGGCGGAAAGCTGTCCGAGGAAGACCGCGAATATCTCCTTGGTCAGTCGGTCGAGCTCCTGACCCTTGAATATCAGGTACCCCATCATCCTGTTCCCCCGGCCTTCCATGGGGAACACGGTCCAGACGTCGCCTGCCGATGCCGGTATGCCCCTGGCGGACAATGCCTGGTTGAGGGTATCCCCGAACTCGGGCGTCATGATCTCCGCCCTCAGCTCCAGAATCACCTTCTGCTCGTCCTCGCTGATTCCGAGGAACGACATCGCCTCCAGGATGCCCCGCCTCTTGTTCTCCAGGATGATGCCGCCCCGGAAGTTCGCGAACAGCGTGTGAAGCTGGCTGAGAATAAAGGAAAACAGCTCGTCGAGACCGTCCAGGTGATGGATTCGGGTGCTGGTTTCCAGCAGGGTGCGGAATATCTTGTTCTGCCTGCCGATGATTTCGCTGTTTTCCCTGAGCTCCTTGCCCTTGCGGACGGATTCGGCCAGGGCGCGGTTCAGCTCCCGGGTCCGGAGGTTCACCTTTTCCTCCAGCCCCTCGAGCAGCATCGCGTTCTCGATCAGCGGCCCGAGCACCAGGGATATGTTCTGGAGTATATCGAACTCAATGTGCGAATAGGGCGACCCGTCTGCCTTCCTGCCGGGAAGCATGACTCCCAGGATCTCCCCCTTGGATATCACCGGGATGATCACCTCGCTGTCTTTGAGAAGGCCCTCACTGCCGTCGAAGGCATGGATGCTCGGGTTCATCCGCACCAGGCTCTCCTGGGTGCACAATGTCTGCTCGCGCCTGCATATCTTGATGAGGGGGTGGTCGCCCCTGATGTGCAGGCTCTTGCTTTCCACGCCCCTGGGCATGGTGTCGGCGAAGAGTCCCCCGTCGTTCTGGGCGTTCCACGTCTTCCAGCCGAAGAAAACCCGTCTGCCCGAGAGATCCGGAAGCGAAAACAGCGAGGCAAAACTCGAGCTCTCGATGTTTTCGAAAAACCAGGAGTACAGCATCTCATGGATCGTCTCCCGGTGGTGGATCCGGGAAAGCTTGTCGGTGAGCTGGTAATAGCTGTCTTTGAGCGTGTCGTCCGACTTGGCCATGAACAGATCGAGCACCGCGGTCCAGCCGCGTTTCACCGGCTGGAACAGGAAGACCACCAGGAGAATGCCCGTCAATGCCCTGGCTGCATCCTGCCCTTCGGGCAGGAAAAGGCTTGGTAAAAATCCCACCATGATCATGACGAGCGCCAGACCGAACCAGAAGAGAATGATGCGGACATACAGGAGGGCCATCTTGAGGTTGAACTTGAAAAGACCGTATGCAAGGAAGAACAGCGCGATGAAAATAAAGGAGCCAAAGGGATAGACCTCGTATCCGTAGATGGCCGGGTTATTGGTGATACTCAGGACGGCAATGATGCCGAATGCAGTGAGCGTGTGCCGCACCCTCGTACGCTGCCGTGTCCGGGGATCCCTGAACGCCTTGAAAAGCAGGAAGATGCCGTAGCAGATGCCCGCCCCCCACAGAGCGCTCATCACGTCATAGGCGGCCGCTTTTTTGGCGAAAAGTCCGAAGAAGTACGAGTGAACGCCGTCGAAATAGAGGTTCGTCTGGGTCAGGGGCGCCATGAGCAGACCGGCGAGGTATGCGGCATAGACGGCCCACCATCTGTCCTTCTTGCCGATGACCAGATAGACCAGGTGGATATTCACTCCCAGAAGAAGCAGCGCCAGGAAGAAATGGTCGATCCGCGAGATGATCAGTGCAATCGTGTGGTCGGTGACAATGCACTGCAGAAAGATATCGAGATTCAATGCGGCATAGCAGAAGCTGATGAGGCTGAAGAGCTGGCTCTCGGGCCGGTTTCTCTCCAGGCCCAGAACGAACAGGGAGAGGAACCCCGCACCAAGGAACGAGAGCATGGGAGGAATCCCATAGGGGATGATACTGCCGGTGATATGGGAGACCGGGTAGTCCTTGAGGATGTGTATGACGCCGAGCGCGGTCGCCAGATAGAGGAGGGAGAGGAGCAGTCTCAGGCCCTGCGAGAGGGTCTGCCTCCTGGCCTGGGCGCTCATGCGCCTGATATCGCTGTAAAACAGACCATATCCCATGAGCACCAGGGAGATGAAGGCGAGGTTGTAAAAAGGATAGGTGCTCAGCCCGATGCTCGTCGTCATGCTGCCCATGAGGATGAGGACGGCAAAGGCGAGCCCGGAGGCGATAAAGGCCGTTCCTCTTCTTCGGCTCGGGTTTCGCTCGCGCCGGTACGCGCTCACCAGCATGAAGATGCACCAGAGCAGCACGCCCAGAGACATCGTGATGAAGAGGAAGTGCCCCAGGCCCTCGTATGCAAAGACCCCGGAGGGAAAGACACTCGCGCCCAGGTATGATTCGTACAGCAACAGCGTGATGAGGAGCAGGCCCGGCACGTAAAACAGGACGACGTTTCCCGGCTCCGCCTTCCGGCAGGCGATGAGCACCAGGTGCCCGCAGATCCCCATAAGGTTCACCAGGAAGATATCATTGATCAGGACGATCTGCCGGGAGAACTCCTCGGGCAGTCCGGTGATGATGAGGTCCCGGAGGTTGATGACGCACACCAGGAGACAGATCGCCATGTAGAGCAGGGCATCGACCCGGCCCGGCACCTTGCGCAGAGAGAACAGCGCGCAACCGGCGGCGGCCAGGAGAGAGACCGCGGTGATTGTGGTGTGATGGAAATGCCAGGACAGGAAATCGCCAACGTGCAGATCATGAACCGATGCCAGAACAAAGAGCAGATCGCAGATGATCGGAAAGAGAACAAAGCTGATGATGAGTGTATGGATCAGGTCCTCCCTGGTGGGAACGTTCTCCTCGTCTTCGCCGGTACGGGCCGTCATGGCCGACGCGATGAGAACGAGCGGCACAAAGGAAAGCCCCAGGAACCCCCACGCCCCCCCCGCGGGCGCGTCCAGGCCCGGAAGCACCAGGAGCAGAACAGACCCTGTCGCCATGATCCACCCGGGCAGCGGACTTTCCCGGCCCGTGGCATGGCCGGGTGAGAGAAAAAAGCGCGCGAACACATATGCCGATCCGGCGGCTGCCGACGCGATGAGGAACGGGGCCATCCGGATCTCCTCGTTTCCGTCGATCCAGAAAACCCCAACCATCAGAAACGAGAGGATATACGCCCCCCACAGAGCGATGGTGCTTCCCCGGATGCTCAGGTACCGGTGAACCAGGTGGAGGACAAGAGGAATGACGACCACCGGCAAAGGCCGGGTTATTTCGAAGAGAAGCGCGGCCGTCCATGATCCTGGAAAAAGTGACAACGAGAGGCGGGAGAGGTTCCAGAAAAAAATCACCATGCAGCAGGCAGCCAGCAGCCTGAACTCCTTTTTCACCTCTGCGAACCGGGCAACGAGAATAATCAGAGAGGCACTGACCAGCAGGCTCGCCAGGGTAGGCAGCATGGACGGGAAGAAATGCGAGAGGTTCACGGTCAAATCTGCTTCTCCCTGCAAGAGAGACCGCCGTATCCCGGATGCGTGGACGCACGTTTACCCATAGGGCCTCTATCGGAAAGTCAGGCTGATAGATTGAGGTATGAAGAGGCATTTTTCAGCAGGTACAGACAAAGGTCTGTCCACGTTCCCCAAGCAGATACACGGCGAGATCCCGTCCGGGTCCAGGGATGAGCCTGGAACGCCGGCACCGGGGTAGACCATCGAACCATGTTCCGCCCGGCTCCGGGGATAGACCTCCCGTTTCGGCCCCGGAGACCTGCCGGGCTGCGAAACCCGTGCTCATGCCCGGCAGAGGCATGCCCTGTCCAGGCCACGAATTTTTCGTCCCGGCCCTCCTGGAGTTTTCCTGTTGTGAATTCAGGTGCAATCGGTCTACATTGGAAGGCCTATGAACGCATACGACTATCGGATACGGGCGCTCTTCGTGGACGTGCGTTCACGCGAGGCCGAATTCCGCGAGCTCTCACCCGGGCTCTCGGGAACCTTCCTGGGCGGCAGGGGGATCGGCGCCCTGCTGCTGAGCGACAATCCCATCCTGGATCCTCTTCACGAGCAGGCCCCGCTCGTCTTTTCCACCGGGGCGCTCACGGGCTCCCGCATCCCCTCGTCCGGCCGGATGGCGATTTCGGGATTCTCGCCCCTGACCGGCACGGTGTGCAGCACCTCGGTGGGCGGCAGGCTCGCCCTTTCCATGAAGCGCTCCGGCATCGACCTGCTGTGCATCACCGGAAGGGCCGTACATCCGGTGGTCGTGGCGATCGACGACGGCGCCGTGAGCTTCGAGACACTCTCCCTGCCCCTGGATGCCCCGCTGAGCGGGGTGTTCGGAGAGCTGCGCACCGGCCCGGGCTCGGTTGCGGCCGTGGGCAAGGCCGCCTTCGGGGAATGCCGGTATGCGGGCATCATGGTTGACGGCGCGTTTTCATCGGGCAGGGGCGGGCTCGGAACGGTCATGGCGTCGAAGAACGTACGGGCGGTGACGGTCCGGGGCTCGGGAAAATTTCCTGCCCGCGACCGGCAGGCAGAGGAGGACGCCCGCAGGGACATCATCCGGCTCTTCGACGCCTCGCCCGCGATCACGGGCAGGCCGGGGCTCAAGCATTACGGCACGGCCGCGCTGGTGGATCTCATGGCCTCGCGGCGCATGATGCCCACGGCCAACTTCCGCCGGACCTACTTCGAGGAATACCGAGCGTTCAGCGCCGGAGCGATCCACCGGCGCTTCAGCCCGGAGCACCATGCCTGCCCGGGCTGCCCCATCGCCTGCAAGCAGAAGGCCCACAGCGAGATCCCGGAGTTCGAGACCCTGTCCCACTTCGGGGCCCTGAACGAAAACGCCGATCTGGACGCCATCATCGAGGCCAACCGCATCTGCAACGAGGCCGGTATGGACACCATCACGGCCGCGTCCACCATCGCCTGCCTGGCCGAGATCCGCGACGAGCGCTACACGGGCGCGCGCCTGGTGGACATGGTGAGGCTGATCGCGGACTCGTCAGGAGACGGAGAGCTGCTGAAGCTGGGCTCGGCAGTGCTCGCCCGGGAGCTGGGCGCCCCGGAAAAGTCCATGAGCGTCAAGTCCCTGGAGCTGCCGGCCTACGACCCCCGGGGCGCATACGGCATGGCGCTGGCGTACTGCACCTCGACCCGGGGCGGCTGCCACCTCCGGGCATATCCCGTTTCGCACGAGATCCTGCGCAAGCCGGTGGCCACGGACCGGTTTTCCTTTTCGGGCAAGGCCCGGATCATCAAGATATCCGAAGACCTCAACGCCGCAATCGACTCCATCGGGGCCTGCAAGTTCGCTTTTTTCGGCGCATCTTTGGAGGAATACGCGCGGGGATTCGCTGCGGTGGCCGGCCTTCAGGTCGATCACCAGGACCTGCTGGCGGCCGGGGACACGATCTCGGCCCTCGAGCGCCACATCAACTCTCTCAGGGGCTTTACCCGCAAGGACGATGTCCTGCCCCTCCGCTTCTTCACCGAACCCGGCACCCCGGGTCCGGGCATCGAGGTTCCTCCCATCGACCGGGCCGCATTCGACGAGGCCCTGGACCGGTACTACCGGATCAGGGGGTGCGCCAAAGACGGCACTCTGACACTGAAGCGCAGAGAGGAGATCGAACAGTGCAGGCGCAGGTAGACAAGTATCTCGCAAAGCTCATCCGGCACGGCCTTGTCGCGGGCGAGGCGGACGCGGCGCTGTTCGGGCTGGACGACGAGATCTTCACGAACAGGGATTCCGTCTCCACAGAGGCGTCAGAGCTCTTTTCCCTCCTGAACATCAACAGTCTGCTCATCGCCAGGCCCGAGCCCATGCTCTGGTCCATCATCGGCCTGCTCGCGGACCAGAACCCCGGGCTCATCCGTCCGCGCGACTGCGAGAGCCTCACCTTCATCCACGACATTCCGGTGGTCCCCTCGCTCGATCCCGGGCCGGTGGCCCGGGCCCTGAGCCGGCGCAAGGGGTGCTTCGTCAGGGACACGGGCATCGTCACCACGGGCACGGTGTCTCTGGAGCAGGCCTTCATCTCGCTGAGCTCGATCTGTTTCGCCGCGTTCGTGAAATTCTTTACCGACGCCCTCAACGCCATCGCAGGCCACGGCGGTGCCGCACCCATCGACCCCGCGACAAGATCGGCCTGCCTGGAGCTCCTGGAACGTTCCGCTCCCCGGCCTCTTGTCGAGCCCCTGCCCCGGAGACTGCCCGCCCCGGAGGACGAGATCGTCCGGGCCATGGACGAGGCCGGAAAGTCGGTGGTGGAGGCCGGGCTCGTGGACTCCTTTTTCGGCAACATCTCCTGCCGCGACGCCGAGGTGATCTACATCTCCCAGACCGGATCTTCCCTGGACGAGCTCCCGGGCTACATCGACCGCGCCTTCATGGACGGGTCCTCCACCTGCGAGATCACCTCGTCCTCGGAACTCATGGCACATGTCCGGACCTACGAGCTCACCGGCGATGACGCCATCGTCCACGGGCACCCCCGATTCTCGGTGATCATGTCCATGTTTGGAGATCCCCTGGAGTTCGGCCGGACGCGCTTCATCGGGGACGTGCCCGTAGTCGCCGGAGAGGTGGGCGCGGGCAGCCGCGGCCTGTTGCACACCCTGCCCCCTGCCATGGAAGATCACCACTGCGC
>JAHDKO010000062.1 GCA_018436855.1 Deltaproteobacteria bacterium
GGGACGGGTTCACATTTCCGGATATTGCTTTTCGAGGCCCATTTTCTGTCCATGAGTTTTCACCAGCCTCAGAACCGGTTTGCCTCCGGTGAACGGGTTCCCCTTTTGCGTCGGTCCTCGAATGCGGTACTTGAGAACACTTCAGCGCCCGGGAATATTATTCGTAGCGGCTTCCATATTGTGCCTCCGGTCTTATCTTCCGGGCCGGGAGACAAATAATCGAAAAAGGGTGGGGGGTCTGATATGAAAACGATCGCATTTCTTCTCGGTCTCGTCATTGCCGCCATGGGCTTTCTGGGCATTGCATCACCCGGAATGCTCATCTCCGTGGTCAGGAGGTTCGCCAGCCCTGCAGGCGTGTATGCCGCTGCCGCAATACGATTGATCATGGGCCTGGCGCTCTATCTTTCCGCCCCTGTTTCACGCATTCCCCATGCCGTACGCACCCTGGGCGACATCACCCTGGCTGCAGGGGCCATCACACCCTTTTTCGGGCCCGAGCGCTTCCGAGCGGTCCTGGCGTGGTGGTCAGCACGGGGACCTGCTTTCATCCGTGCGTGGTCGCTCGTTGCCGTGGCTTTCGGCCTTTTTACGGCATGGTCTCTGGCGCCGGCCGGAAGGAAGCGCATTTCCCGTACTCCATCGGAGCAGGAGAACGCGGAGCAGGAAGTGGGCGAGGGCCGGGGCTGAAAGCCGCGGCCTGCGTATAATCAGTGTATTCGTCCGCTTGTCAGGACAACGTGATACACGTCATGGGGAAGGGAGGGCGGACAAAGGATACCGGAGCCGAAAGGCACGCGGGAACGGAGACCGAACCATGGTGAACATGACCAACCCCATATTCATCGTGTCCGGGGGGGCGGGGACCAGTGGGGAGCAGCTCGTCAACACCGTGCTGGCCCAGTTTCCGGACAACGGGATGACGGCGGTGATCGAGGGGAATATCCGGCTCGGGTCACAGATCGAACGGGTGGTAAACGAGGCGAGAAAGCGCAACGGCACTATCGTTCACACCCTGGTGGATTCCGTGCTCAGGAGCACCTTGGTCCGCCTGGCAAAAGAACAGGGCGTCTTCGAGGTGGATCTGATGGGCCCGCTGCTCGACCGGCTCGCATCCGTGCTCGGCAGATCTCCTCTGGGCCGCCCCGGCCTCTACCGCGAGTTGCGCAAAGAATATTTCGACCGGGTATCCGCAATGGATTTCGCCATGTCCCACGATGACGGCCAGAGCCCCGAAGACTGGCCAAAAGCCGATGTGCTGATCATCGGAGTATCCCGGACGGGCAAGACTCCCTTGTGTGTGTACCTGTCGGTTCTGGGGCTGAAGGCGGCCAACTGTCCCATCATTGCCGGAGTGCCCATGCCCGAAGAGCTCTACCGGCTGGAACAGTCGCGCGTGGCGGGATTGAGCATCGACCCCGACCGTCTGCTGGCCATCCGGAGCAGGAGAATGGGCCATATCGGCGCTCAGGCCCGGACAGGGTACACCGATCCTGCCGCGATCGACGAAGAGATCTCCGAGGCTCGAAGGGTATTCAATAAGGGCGGATTCTTTGTCCTCAACATGACCGAGAGGACCATCGAGGCAGGCGCCGACGAGATCATCAAACGAGTAGGCAGGATATCGATATGATTCATGGCGCGGGGCAGAGCATCTGCAATAACCGGTGTTAAAAAAAGGTTGGATTGTTCCTCAGTCATATACAACCCGAAAGGAGAAAAGAATTATGCCGAAGGTGGACTTTACCCAGGAAAATATCGGCAAGTGCCTGTGCGGCGAGTGCCCTGTCCAGGCGCAAAGCGCCTGTGCCAAAGAAAAATATGCAGAGGCGCAGAAGGTACAGGGGATGCCCGGTCCCGATCAGGTTCCAGGCCTCTACTGCTCAACGGGCAAGGCGACCTGCCAGGATCTCAGGTGGGTGCAGCACTGCCTGTGTCCGGGCTGCCTCGTATGGGCTGAAAACGGCCTGAAATCGAACCACTACTGCTCCCGCGGAAGCGCCGACCAGAGCGAGTAGACCAGCGGCATCGTGTATTCCTTCATCGGAATGTCGTCATGAATGTCCGGACCACCCGCGAGGTCTTCGAGGACCATCTCGATCTCGCCCGGAGAGGCGATCTGGAAACCGACCTCAGGCGGAACTTTGCCCAAGACTGTGTCCTCCTCACCGGTTATGGTGTCTTCCGGGGTCATCGGGGTGTCCGTGATGCCGCCGATCTTCTGGACAATCAACTGGGAAAAGTGCATTATGCATACAACAACAGGCTCTGGCACGAGGAAGTTGCTTTTCTTGAATGGTCCGCAGAGTCCGGACGCGCAAGCATAGAAGACGGTGCCGATTCGTTCTGGGTGAGAGACGGCTTTATACGGGTCATGACCATCCATTACACGGTCAGGGAAAAAGCGTCCGGAAAACACGATACAGGCGGCTGAACAACCGGAGATCATCGGTCGTTGCCCGCTCATGGCGGCCGGTGGACCCGGAGATACATACCGGCAGGGCACCCGGTGCGGGATGATGAACGGCCCGACCGGCAGGAGGTTCCTGCGCCCTGCCCGGTACGAATGAACCGGTCGGGAGGGGTTTTGCCATGCATGACGAAGTGCAGGTCGTCTACGGACAGGCCAATCACGCCAGGTATCGCGGCCAGCCCCAGGGTCATTATGAGAGCTTCTTCCAGAGAGCCAACCACCCCGAGCGCCCGTTCGCCTTCTGGATCAGATACACCCTCTTCAGCCCGGCCCACCGCCCGGGCGATGCCGTCGGTGAGCTCTGGGCCGTATTCTTCAACGGCGAGACCATGAGGCACACCGCGGTCAAAAAAGAGCTGCACTTGAGCGAATGCCTGTTCGACACCACCAGGCTCCATGTCTGCATCGGCGATGCAGAGCTCACCGAGACGGCATTCAGGGGCGACGCCCGCACAGGGAACGACAGCATCGCCTGGGACCTTTCCTACGGACAGGGGTCTGGGCCGCTTCTCCTCCTTCCCGCCGCACTGTACCGGACCACGCTGCCTGCCGCGAAAAGCCTGGTGGGCATGCCCCTGGCGCGATATTCCGGCAGCATGGAGGTCAACGGCGAGGTGGTGGAGCTCTCTGACTGGGTAGGGAGCCAGAACCACAACTGGGGCTCCCGGCATACCGATCTCTATGCCTGGGGACAGGTGGCGGGGTTCGACACACACCCGGAGAGTTTCCTGGAGGTCGCCACGGCGCGGCTCAAGGTGGGGTCTCTCTGGACTCCTCCCATAACCCCTCTGGTGCTGCGGCACCGGGGCAGGGAGCATGCGCTCAACGGTCTGCTCCGGTCGGTGACGGCGAAAGGGCGGTTCGGCTATTTCTTCTGGAACTTTGCATCCGAGAACCGCGACGTGGCGGTTCAGGGTACCATAGTGGCTCCCAGGAGCGCATTCGTGGGACTCAATTACTACAATCCACCGGGAGGGGCCAAGCACTGCCTCAACACCAAGCTCGCGGTGTGCTCGATGCGGCTCGAAGACAAGGCGGACGGCACGTCCGAGGTGCTCGAAACCAGGAGCCGGGCGGCGTTTGAAATCCTCACCGACGACAGAAGCCACGGGGTGCCCGTCGCGGTATAGACCGCGGCGGGAAACACGCCCGGCGGGATGGGTTTCTCCGGGCAGCGGCGGGGAAATTCTCTCCCGGGCAGAGGGCAGGGACTGTCGCTGCTTCTGCAGGACATGAAAACAACAGGAATGGAGAGACGAACATGGCACAGATGATCCAGGTGAAGCAGACAAAAAAGATCATGGGCAGGCTCGGGTGCGGTGCCGACCTGCTGGAAGAGATCACCGCGGTGTGCAAAGAGCACGATATCCGGCTGGGCCGCGTCGAAGCCATCGGTGCAGTGAAAAAGGCAAACATCGGGTTTTATGATCAGCAAACCCGGACATATGCATATCTTGCCCTGAACAGGGAAATGGAGATCACCAAGCTCTCGGGGAACGTCTCGGTCAAGGACGGCCAGGTGTTCGTGCACGCCCACGTGACCCTGGCGGACGAGACGGGACGGGCATACGGGGGGCATCTCGCCGAGGGCACCATCGTCTTTGCCTGCGAGTGCATCATCGAGGCCTTCGAGGGGCAGGCACTCGAGCGGGTATTCGACGGGGAAACCGGCCTGGCCCTGTGGGACATAAGGGAATAGGGCCGGAGCTCAAGGACGATACGTCACGTCCCGCCATCGAGAGGGCGCCGCATCACCAGGCAGGCCCGGCCTGAAGGGCGCCTGTTTTTCTCAGAGGGATTCTTCCCCTGCGGGGGTGCTCTCCGGCTCGTTCCTGCGTTCACGCGCAGCGCCGGTGTGCTGGATCACCAGCCCGGCCACGATGAGCACGAGGCCCGCAACCGTGGATGCAAGTATCTCTTCGCCCACGAACACCCGGATGAAAACCAGTGAGAGAAAGGGAGACAGAAAGATCAGGTAGCCCACCCGGGCGGTGTTCTCGGCGTATTTCAAGGCGTGGAGCCACAGCACGAAGGTGATGCCCATCTCGAACAGGCCCACGTAGGCCGCGCCGGCGAGTCCGGGCAGCGAGGTGACCCGGATGTCGGAGAAGACCAGGCAGAACACGAAGACAAAGGGCAGCCCGAACAGGAAATTGAGCAGGAGTCCCGCCACCGGGTCGCGGCGGTCCCGGGTGTTGTAGATCCAGTATAGTGCCCACAGGACCGTGCTGCCGAGAGCGAGCGCGACGCCCGGCAGGCTGACGCCGGCCAGGCCCGTGATGCTGCCTTTCGTGGAGATGATGGCCACGCCCAGATAGCTGATGAGCCCGGCCGTGATTTCCTGCACGCCGATCTTCTGCCCCAGCAGCGGGATGGAAAGAAACGCGAGGGTGAGTGCCCAGGTATAGTTGATGGGCTGGGCGATCTGAGCGGGCAGGAGGTCGTATGCCTTGAACAGCACCAGGTAGTAGAGAAAGGGGTTGACGATGCCCAGGGCCAGGGACCGGGCATACTCCTTTCCCGTACAGGTGAATATGGCGCCCAGTCTACCCTGGATGGCGAGGATGCCCCCCAGCGCGGCAATGGAGAACAGCGACGAGTAGAGGAGCAGCTGGGCGGGGTCCAGATGCCTGAGCGAGAGCTTGAACGCGGATGCGACCGTGGACCAGAGCAACACGGTAGCGATTCCGAAGAGATATGCGCGCCTTGGTTGATTCCTCATTCTGACAGGCATTGTTAGTACGTCTTGGCTTCTCAGGTAAACAGCTTATTTCATATCTATGATCCGGATCGGGTATGTGGGTGTCAATACCGAGCTGCCGAGCGCAAGCAGGACCTTCAGGCTCGCGGGCTATTCCCTTCAGAGGATGCTCGGGACCGTATCTGACAACCTCGCAACCCTTCAGCAGATTCTCGCATGGAACGCGGATCATGGGATATTTCTGTTCCGGATCACGTCCAACCTGATCCCCTTTGGGTCTCATCCGGTCAACAGGGGCGAGTGGAAACAGGTTCTCCGGCACGAGTTCGCGAACATCGGCCGTTTCATCAGGAACCAGGGCATGCGGGTCTCAATGCATCCCGGGCAGTATTCTGTGCTCAACAGCCCCCACGAGGCGACCCACGAGAACACCCTGCGCGAACTCGCCTATCACGAGGCCGTCTTCGCCCTGATGGAGTTGGGTTTCGACCACAAGATCGTAATCCACGGAGGCGGGGCCTACGGGAACAAGGCGAACGCGACCCGGGTGCTCATAGATCGGCTTTCAGCGCTCGACAGCCCGATACGCCTGCGCCTGGTGCTGGAAAACGACGAGCGGGTCTTCACGGCCCGGGACATTCTCGCGATCTGTGAAGCCACCGGGATACCCGGGGTGCTGGATGTGTTCCACCATCGGGTATTGCCGAGTTTTCCCGGAAAGAGCATCAGGGAGGTCATTGAAACATTCGCCCCTTCATGGGCAGGCACGCGGCAGAAGATCCACTACTCCAACCAGGAGCCCGGCAAGGTCCTGGGAAGCCACTCGTCGCGGGTGGACATTGACGAGTTCGGCAGTTTCCACGCAGAGGTCCGCGATCTAAACCTGGACATCATGCTCGAGGTCAAAGACAAGCAGGAATCGGTTCTGGCCCTGCGGAAGGCGTTTCCCGGCCTGCAGTGACAGCGCCGGGACATCGGGCTCTGTCGAGGTTCGTTCGATCCGGTGCAGAGATCCCTGCGCCGGTTTGCATTCCGATGCTCCGGCCAAGGGCAGGGACACAGGGCTTGAATCCTCATCCTGAGCTCCGGGTTAAGTTCGGTTCTCTCTTCACGCGGGTTCGATATTCATGTGATACCTGTTCTTCTCGACGAAGCATGGAGATTGGAATATATAATTATTATTGAGTATGTCGGCATTTGCAGTCTAATATCCACATACGCCGAATTGATTCGATATACCCACTTGTTCGGCTGGCATTGATAAAGGAGGTATACGAATGGACATGTGGAAGTTCTTTAACATCACGCACCGGGAGCACATTCTCTGCAATCCGATGAGTCTTGAGAAACTTGAACAGCTTATCACGCTTCTGCCTCTGAAACCTGGGGCACGCGTGCTTGATATCGCCACTGGAAAGGGCGAGTTTCTCATCAGGCTTGCAGAGCGGCACCGGCAGATGACAGGGACAGGAGTTGATTTCTCCCCCTACTGCATTGCTGATGTCCGCAAGAAGCATCAGGAACGTGCTCCGGATGCCCGACTCCATTTCTTGGAGATGGACGGGGCCAAGTATGTGCCAGAGACCTTGGAGAGCTTTGATCTGGCAGCCTGCATCGGTGCGAGTTGGGTTTATGGCGGGCACGCAGCGACGTTGAACGCGCTGCAGAAGATGGCAGCCCCGGAAAGCTGGATCGTTGTGGGAGAGCCGTACTGGCGGCATGAACCGGAACGAGAGTATTTAGAAGCGATCGGAGTGGCACGGAACGACATCGGGACACATTATCAGAATGTAGAGGCCGGTCGAGAGTGCGGATTGGAGGCGGTCTACACGCTCGTAAGCAGCCAGGATGACTGGGATAGATATGAAGGGTTACAGTGGTATGCTGCGGAAACCTGGGCGAGTGATCATCGGGATGATCCAGATGTGGAGACCGTGCTGAAGCAAGTGCGTGAGAGTAAGACAGCGTATCTGAGATGGGGACGGGAAACGCTGGGGTGGGCGATTTATGTGTTCAAGAAGGGAGGGTATAGCACGGTCCCGGTTGGCTGACGCGCCTTATTGGGCATGCCCATGACGAGCCGGATGAGAAAAGAGGCCCCTGCACTGAACAGCACTTCAACAGGTGGCTCGCATTTTGGCGTTGTCTATCTCCGGCTCCCCTTTGGCGCCTTTTTCATGACCCGCGTGTCCGCCTCCAGGGCCTCGTAGCCCGAGACGATGTCCAGGAGCTCCTCGGTGATGGTCATCTGGCGCTGGCGGTGGAAGGCGGCGAAGATTTCCTCCAGGTGGTCCTCGATGTTCTTCTCCGCGTTCTGCATGGCCGCGAGCCTGCTCGCGTTTTCGCTTGCAAGGGACTCGGTGAAGGCCTGGAACAGGGACACGAAGAAGTA
Source organism: Deltaproteobacteria bacterium (assembly GCA_018436855.1). Classification (GTDB taxonomy): domain Bacteria; phylum Desulfobacterota; class Desulfomonilia; order UBA1062; family UBA1062; genus Phosphitivorax. Next base: position 7,567 of record JAHDKO010000062.1, read on the forward strand.
TTCTCTTAAGAGCGAGAGGAAGAGGGGGTCGAAGTCCATGGTATACATGGGCAGGGTGCCCGATTCCCAGGGGCGCGAGCGGATGTCGTTGAGCCAGGTGCGGTCGATGGGCAGGAGCCGCATGGTCCTGGGGGCGAAGGTGGCCCCGGAGATATAGTGGTTGTAGAACAGGTAGATGTGCTGAATCTGCCGGGTGAAGTGCCATTCTTCCAGGATCATCATGATTTCCTGGACCATGGGGGTAACGCCAACCGTCGAGCTCGGGGTGAAGAGCGTGTCGTAGATGGCGTGGTCAGCGCGTTCCAGATGGTCTTTCACCCGCTCTCCGACGGCGAGCATGACCCGGTTGGGCGCCGGGACGTTCAGGCTGTCCAGCTCCGAGACGGCATGGGCCACGACCTGGGTGTTGAACTGGCCGCACAGCCCCTGATCCGACCCGAAGACGATGGCGCCCGCCTGGTTCATGGGCATGACGCCGAGCTGGATCTCTGACTCCTCGCGCGACTGCAGAACTACCTGGAGCCCCATCTCCACGGTCCGGTTATAGTCCATGAGCGACTCGACCGCACGCTGATACTGCCTGATGCTCACCGCGGCCAGTGCCTTCATGGTCTTCACGACCGAGAGCAGGTCCTGGGTGCTCTTGATCTTTCGTTTTAAGGAATCAGTGGTCTGCATGAACCTGTGCCGCCGTCACGTTCACCACCTTCCGGGTGGCCTCCAGGAGACTGGAGTAGTCATCGACGCTGAGCCGCTCGCCCGACTGGATCATGGAGCAGAGCTTGGGGGCCGCGGAGGCGATCTGCTGCTGAATCTTCTGCTCGGCCCGGAACACCTCGCCGACCGGTATGCCGTCGAATGCGCCTCCGGTCACGGCCAGCAGGGCCGCGATCTGGTTCGTCACGCTGATGGGCCTGAACTGGGGCTGTTTGAGGATCTCGCGCACCCGCCAGCCCCGCTCCAGGCGCTTGCGGGTGTCGTCGTCGAGCCGGGTGCCGAAGCGCGAGAAGCTCTCGAGCTCCTCGAACTGGGCATACGCGATTCGCAGGTCCCCGGCAACGGCGCGGTACGCGGGGAGCTGGGCCTTGCCTCCCACGCGCGACACGGATTTGCCCACGTCGATGGCGGGCAGGATACCCTTCTGGAACAGGGAGGGGGAGAGGTAGATCTGGCCGTCGGTGATGGAGATGAGGTTGGTGGGGATGTACGACGAGATGTCCTGTGCCTCGGTCTCGATGATGGGCAGGGCCGTGAGCGACCCGCCGCCGTACTCCTGCCTGATGTGGGTCGAGCGCTCCAGCATCCGCGAGTGGATGTAGAAGATGTCGCCCGGATAGGCCTCTCTGCCCGGGGGCCTGCGCAGCAGGAGAGACAGCTCGCGGTACGCCCGGGCGTGCCGGGTGAGGTCGTCGTAGATGATCAGCACGTCCCGGCCGCCTGCCATGAAGTGCTCGCCCATGGAGGTGGCGGCATAGGGCGCGAGGAACTGGAGCCCCGGCGGCTCCTCTCCCGCGGCCACCACCATGATGGTGTAGTCCATGGCCTGGTGCTCCTGGAGGATGGCGATGGTCTTGGCCACGTCCGAGCTCTGCTTGCCGATGGCGCAGTAGATGCAGATCACGTCCTTGTCGTGCTGGTTGATGATGGTGTCCAGGGCGATGGTGGTCTTGCCGGTGAGGCGGTCGCCCAGGATCAGCTCGCGCTGGCCCCTGCCGATGGGGATGAGCGCGTCGATGGCCTTGATCCCGGTCTGCAGCGGAACCGTCACCGGGTCGCGGTGCATGATGGGGGGCGCTTCGCGCTCCACGGGCAGGCGCTCGGTGGTGTGGATGTCGCCCCGCTTGTCCAGCGGGCGCCCCAGCGCGTCGACCACCCGGGAAAGGAGCGCGTCGCCCACCGGCACGTCCAGGACCTTCCCGGTCCTGATCACCTCGGTGCCGGCACTGATGTCTTCCGAAGGGTCCAGCATGATGATGCCCACCTCGTCGGGATCGATGTTGAACACGAGCCCGTAGAGGTCGCCGGGGAAGCGCACGAGCTCCTCGGACCGGACACTGTCCATGCCGCTCACCCGGGCGATGCCCCGCCCGACATAGTTCACGACCCCCACCTCCTGGGGTTTCAGCTCGGCCGTGTGCTCCGCGCGGACGCGATCGAGCTTCTGGAACGTGTCTTCAAGGCAGGTGTCCAGTGTCACCTCATCGTGCTTGTTCTCCATGAGTAATCCCCCTTTTCCTGTACAAGAAATTTACGGGCGTCCGGTGTCTGTTCTCTCTCAGACCGTCGCTTCATCGACCCCGGATGTGCCGATCTCCTCCTTACAGTATCTGCAAAAACTTTTCCTGGAGGCTCTCAATATAGTCGTCAATGCTCCAGGAGAGCTTGTAGCCGTGCGCCATCAGCTCGATCCCGGCCCCGGTGTGCCCATTGAGCTCGTAGACGATCTCGCCTTCCACGCCCAGCAAAGGCCGCAGGGCCTCCTCGATGGGCCGCTTCAGCCCCTGGTCCAGCTCGAAGGCCGACTTCACCCTGATCACGGGCTCGGGCATGTCAAGAGCCTTCTTAAGGAGCGCCTTCTCTTGCGGCTCAAGGCTCGACAGTCGCCGGACAAAGCTCTGCACGATCCTGTTTTCGAGCTCCTCGTCGGCCAGGTCCGCGAGCACCTGCCGGATGGTCTCGAAGACATACGTCCCGGCGCGCTTTCTCAGATCCTCGAGAAAGGCGGCCTTTTCGCGGTCAAGGGTCTCGAGCCAGCGGTGCTGGGCGTGCGCGACCTCCTCGCGCACCTGTTCCATGAGCCGGGCCTTTTCCTTTTCTGCGGCAAGCTTTGCCTGGTTGAGCATCTCGTCCGCGTGCTCCTCGATGTCGTGCTTCCGGGCCTCGCAAGTCGCCACCGATGCCAGGGCCTCGTCCTTCAGGCGCTCGATCTCGCTCATACGTTCGGCGATCCCGTTTTCCCGGATGTTCATGGTTTCAACGATCCTGTCGTACAGGAAGCGCTTGAGAAGATACACCAGGACAAGGAAATTGATGATCTGCGCTATGAGAATAAACGGATCGATATGCATCAGAGCCTGTCCTTATGAGATAAAGTGATCCCAGAACGGATTGGCGAAGATCAGGATCATGGAGATCACGAAACAGTAGATCGCGATCGACTCGATCATGGCCAGGGCCACGAACAGGGTCCGGGTGATGGAGCTCCGTTCGTCGGGCTGCTGGGCGATGGCGCTCAAGGCCTGTTGTGTGGCCCTTCCTTCCCCCAGCGCCGGCCCGATGGAGCCGATGGCCATGGTGATGCCCGCGGTGATCACCGACGCGACTGCAACGAGAGTAGCATTGTCCATATCATATTCCCCCTTTTCTTATGTGGAACCTTTATTTGCTGGTTCGCCTTCCTCGTGGGCCTGCACGGCAGATGCGATGTACACCATGGCGAGTATCGAGAAGATGTAGGCCTGGACCATTCCAATGAGCAGGCCCAGCGCATGCATGACAATGGGAAAGAACAACGGGGTGACTGCCAGCAGGATGCCGATGATCTTGTCGTGGCTCATGATGTTGCCGAAGAGCCGTATGGCCAGCGCGAGCGTCCGGGTGAACTCGCCCATGACGTGAAACGGAAAAAAGATGAACGTGGGCTGGAAGTATTCCTTCACATAAGGCCCGATGCCCTGGCGTGATATTCCGTAGATGGGGACGGCCAGGAACACGCAGATCGCCAAGGCAGACGTGGTGGCCAGCGACGAGGTAGGGGCCACGTAGCCGGGGAAGATGATGAGGAAGTTCGACATGCCGATGAAGAGAAAAAGCGAACCCACGAAGGCGGTATAGGGGCCCGGGTCTTCATGGCAGATCTCACAGATCTGATCCCTGATGGAGATGACCACGACCTCCAGGACGCCCTGCCACAGGGAGCGCCTCGGGCCGGTGGAGAGGCGGCGCGTCACGAGCCAGGCACCCAGCACCAAAATCGCCATCACGAGCCAGGTGTAGATGAGCGTGGCCGTGATCTTGACAAAGCCCCACTGCCAGAGAATGACCTGATCAGGGCTTATCTGGTTCAGCCGGAGTATTTCCATGCGCTGCTCCCGCTATGGTTCCCTGCCTGCCCAGCAGGCGGGTAAGTATGGCCCGCATGATGATGAAGCCCGCCAAAGCCGCTGCAATCCGCTCCCACCGGTGGTCCATGATGAAGTAAAAGCCTGCCAGCACCAGGGCCAGACGCGCCACATAGCTGAAGATCATGAGCCTGCCGGGCGTGGGTGACGAGCAGAGCTGCTGGACCGTGAACCACAGGATGAGAAAATAGACCAGTCCCAGGCCCATGCCGGATACGAGCGCGAAGACGATGACCGGAAGCGACGAGTCAATGTTCACGGGCATGATCGATCTCCCTGCAGGCAGGCTGCCGGCTGTGTTCCGCTGTCATTTCCATATCCCCCCTTTCCGGACCCAGTACCAGGCGTTCAGACAGCCCACCATGACCCCGCCGATCAACAGCATGAGCGTCCACGAGAACTGGCTCGGCCAGGTGTGGTCGATCCATATCCCCAGCGCGGTGCCGATGAGGGTGGGGATCGCCACCGACCACCCCACCACGCCGAACATGCCCAGCCCGAACCAGACCGTCTGGTCCGGGTCGTTGATTCCCTTGATCCGCCGGGCCTCCTTCCTGACCACCTGACGGGTGAACCTGCGCTTGATCACCTGCCTGCGTTCCTGGGAAGAGGGGGGCTTCTTATCCATGCCTGTTTATCTCCATAAATCTGCGGACAATGTCCGCCTCGAGCCTGGCTGCGGCTGTGCGGGCCTTCTTTTCCCTGTCGTCCAGGGTCTTGAACTGTTCCTCCACGATCCCCTTGAGCTGCCCCAGGTCGGGAATGCTCACGGCATTGCGGGTCGACACGAGCACCTCGTCGCCCTTTTTCACCAGGATGCCGTCGTCCGTGGCAAAAAACTCCTCGGGGCCGCCGGCCTTCTGAATCGAGAGCAGGCCAGGCACCAGGGCCGCAACGAAGTCGATGTGCCGTGGCAGCAGGCAGAAGCCGCCGTTGACCGCCTCGGCTCGCACCTTGTCAACATCCTTGTGCACAAAGACCTCGTAGGGGAGCAGGATCTTAAACCTCATCCCAGTCCACCTCGTCGATGGTGCCGATCATGCAGAGCTTTGACTCGGGGCATTGTGCGTATTCGTCATTGAGGATGCGCTCGCAGCCGTTCAATGCGTCTTCCACCGCCACCATCCGGCCTTCGATGCCGGTGAACTGCTCGGTGGTGAAGAAGGGCTGGGTGAAAAACCGCTCGAGCCTCCGTGCCCGGTACACGATGCGTTGATCCTCGCGGGAGAGCTCCGAGATCCCGAGCATGGCGATGATGTCCTTGAGGTCTTCGTAGATGGTGAGGGTACGGCGGATCTCCTGCGCTATCCGGTAGTGCCGATCACCCGCGATGTGGGGGAGCAGCATCTTGGAGGTGGACTGCAGCAGGTCCACGGCTGGATAGAGCCCCTCGCTCGCCCGCTTGCGCGAAAGCACGATGGAGGCGCTCAGGTGCCCGAAGGTGTGCACGGCCGACGGGTCGGTGAAGTCGTCCGCCGGGACGTAGACGGCCTGGATGGACGTGATGGCCCCTGAGGCGGTGTTGCAGATGCGCTCCTCCAGCTCGGCCAGCTCGGTGCCCAGGGTGGGCTGGTACCCGAGCCGCGAGGGGAGCTGCCCCATGAGGCCCGACACCTCGGATCCCGCCTGGATGAACCGGAAGATGTTGTCCATCATGAGGAGCACGTCCTGGTGCATCTCATCACGGAAAAACTCGGCCACGGTGAGCGCGGCATGGCCCACCCGGAACCTGGCCCCGGGCGGCTCGTTCATCTGGCCGAACACCATCACGGTGTTGCTCAGCACGCCGGCGTCCTGCATGTCGCGATAAAACTCCTCGCCCTCGCGGCAGCGCTCGCCGATGCCGCAGAAGATGCTCACCCCGTGGTGCTGCTTCACGGTATTATTGATCATCTCGGTGATGAGCACGGTCTTGCCCACGCCCGCCCCGCCGAACAGGCCCGCCTTGCCGCCGCGCTCGAGCGGGGCCAGCACGTCGATGGCCTTGATCCCGGTGGTGAAGATCTCGGACACCGTGGACTGGTCGGTCAGCGGGATGGGCTTCTGGTGTATGGCGCGCATGGCCCCGCCGATGTCCTCCCCCATGTCGATGGGACGACCCATGACGTTGACCACCCTGCCCAGGAGATCCTTGCCCACCGGAACCTGGAGCGGGTCCCCGGTATCGATGACATCGGACCCCCGGGCAAGACCCTGGGTGGGGGTCAGGGCCACGCCCCTCACCATGCTGTCGCTCAGGTGGGTGTTGACCTCGATCACGATATCCCTTGTATCACCGGCGCGCAGCACGCTGTAGATACCGGGAAGGCGGGAAGGGAAACGGGCGTCCACAACACTGCCCCGAACGGAAACTACTGTGCCCACATTGTCGTTCTCATTCATCGCGGCATACCCTCAAAAACAGGTGTGAGAAAAAATAACTCATGACACTGCACATCGAAAAAATCACATATGAAACATGGGATGTTAAATTAAGGGCGGTAATAACCCTGTCAAGGGCAGGGTGAGAAAAAACTGAGAACCGACCGGAGGGAATCTCGTGTTTCGATAAGATAAATGAGAAAGATATCCATGACATCGGCGCTGACCGGGATACGGGAAAAATTCTCGCAATGCGTTTTTTCTCGCAAAGCAGGCGGTGCGGGCAGGGGGCCGAGGATTTCGGATTGAACAGTGAGAGAAATTGAGCCGTCTGGTGAAAAACGGGGCCGGTGAGACAGGGATGTTCGAAAGAGCACATTGCCTGGCCCCGGAGAATTCCCTGCCTGTCTTTCTCACAGGCATTCGGCAGCAATGGTCTGCTCTGCAGTTGGTGCATCTCGGAAGCATGGTGTGAGGTCGGGTTTTCCTTTGAGATGTGTTCTCGATGCTCGGGTCCCGGATGATCGTTCACCTCGAAGAAGACCGGCAGGACGGGGGAGTCAGATAAAATCGAACCCCCTGGGAACCTTCTTCCCTTTCTTGCCTTTCAACCTCTTGGGCTGCTTTTCTTCCTTGTCCGCTTTTCGTGCTCGGATAGAGATGTCTCTGCTGTAATCCGGACAGTACAACCCTTCTCCCTGCATGAATTTTTTCTTGCAGTCACCCCGCCAGGCGCAGATTGCACATAATGATCTGTCCACTGTCATGCTGTTGAATAATAACTGGCAGGGAATCAAAGTCAATGTGGACCGGATAAGAAAATCGAATTATATTCCCGTGAGGTGGAAAGGAGACGCAGCGAGACGGAACACGGCCTTTGCCCGGAGACAGCGCCCGGGTAGCGCAATACTACGCCATGGATTCACCGAAAAATACGGAAGCCGCCGGCCGTTTCCGCTCCGGCAGGGCGTATTCTCAGGGAGGCTATGAAATTGCACATCGCCCCGGAACACGCCGGCCGCCGACAGAGGAAGGGCGCCGATCGTCCGCGGGAACAGGGAAAGAACTCAGCCTGCGGCTCCGTATATCCGGTCGGGAACGATATCTTCGGTGTCGATGAGCCATCCCTGCTGGTGGTTGATGTGTCTGCTGAAAAACTTGCCCGCGTTGGCGGGGTTTCTGGCCTGGTGAAACTTGAAGAATATCTCGTCTCGCTTTCTGCCCACGATCTCGATCTTGCCCCTCTTGTGGGACATGACGAAGCGGAACCGCTTGCTGTGGCCGTTGAGCATTCCCTTTGCCGTCTCGACAATGTCATACCCCCGGTGGAGCGGGACCTGGAAATGGTGCTGGACCCGTTTGACCGGCCTGCACTGGAACACGTAATACGGGTTAACGCCGATACCCGCCAGATCGTTCTGCAGGGCGGCCAGGGTTGCCGGGTCGTCATTCACCCCGTTGAGGAGTACGGTCTGGTTGTTCACCATGATGCCGGCCCGGATGAGGCAGTCCACTGCGGCCACGGCTTCTTCGGTGATCTCCCGGGGATGATTGAACTGGGTCACCACATAGATCCTCCTCTGCGGGCGGGAGTGCTTCTTCAGGAGCCTGATAAGATCCGGATCGTGCGTGATCCGCTGGGGAAGGGAAACGGGTATCCGCGTGCCGAACCTGATGAACGAGAGATGTCCGATGTCCGAGAGCATCTCGAGGAAGCTGGCGATGATAGAGGTGTCCAGAACAAATGGGTCGCCTCCCGTGATGAGGACGTTGTTGATCTCCCGGTGCTTTCTCACATAGGCTGCTGCATCATCGAACCGCTGGAGAAGCTCGTGGTTGGGCAGGCCGACCAGCCGTTTCCTGAAGCAGTGCCTGCAGTACATGGCGCACCGGTTGGTGGAGAGAATGAGCGCGGTCTGCGGATATTTGTGCTGAAGGCCGGGCATCTTGGTGTTGTTCTTCTCGCCGCTGGTATCGTAGGAGCCCATGAGATTGAGTTCGTCCACACTGGGCACCGCCATTGCCCTCACCGGGTCGTTCGGGTCATTGGGGTCGATGAGAGAGAGATAATAGGGGGGGACACACATGGGATGCCGCTCAACAACATGCTCGAGCCGTTTTCTTTCTCTGGCCGGAATGTTGATCGCAGACGACGCCTGCTGTATCGATCTAATGCTTTCTCTCAATTCTATCTCCCAAGTCATTGAAAACACCTCTCTTTATCTTTATGTCTTATGGCAATGACCATCCTGACAATGGCCCCCATCTTTTCAATCTTTCGATCACCAAAATGAGATCAGCCTGAAGACGTGCCCCGGCTGAACGTCGCAGGAAAAAATAATTGATATTTTATATCTATACCACAGCTTGTCCCGGTATGCAAATCTTACCGCAGAAAAATAGATTTTTCGTTGATACATGCAGCGAGGAAGACATTCTACAGAAACCTGCAGCAATGAAACTGCACAAGGTTCGCCTGTGTCTCTCAAGACGAGCCATCCCGCGTGGGAGTTTTTGGATAGGCTCTTATTCTTCCTCGTCCTCGACCTCCGAGTCGGTGGGTATTCTCGGATAATAACTGAGTCTTCTCGGCACAATGAATCTGAGGAACACGGGCCCGATAAAGGTGGTGAACATGACCACCAGGAGCAGGGAAGAAAAGATGTCTCCGGGCAGGGCCCCGCACAATAGGCCGATATTGCCGCAGATGAGTCCCACCTCGCCCCGCGGTATCATCCCCGCGCCTACGATCAACCGGTTTTCCGTGTCCCGGACAATGGCAAGGCCACTCATGAGCTTGCCCGCGACCGCGACAACGAGCAGGGCCATGCTCAGGACGAGGATTGGAATATTCTCCGGGACAAACGGGTTCAGAAGCGAAAGGTCCATCCTCGTGCCGATGAGCACGAAAAACAGGGACGCGAACACACTGATAAAGGGCCTGAGCGAGGCCGAGATATGACTTCTGACTTTCGACTCGGAGAGGGACAATCCGGCAATGAATGCACCCACGATGACATCGAGCCCGATGGCCGCCGCTCCAAAAGAGAGGAACATGAGATAGGCAAAGCTCGTCATGGCCGTGCCGTTGTCGCCGTATGTCCGTTCGATGAACCACATGATGCGGGAAATGACGGGGCGCACGACAATGAGGACAGCGAGAAAAAATGCGATCACCATTGTCATGAGCATGGCGATGTTGCCTATCGAGATCTCCTCACCGAACGCGATGCTCGAAATGACCGTGATAATGAAGAGCCCGATCACGTCATCGAGAACAGCGGCATTGAGGATGATCTTGCTCCCCTTCGATCCGATGATCTCCAGCTCGTTGAGCACCTCGGCGGTTATGCCAACGCTCGTGGCGGTCAGGGATGCCCCGATGAAGAGGGCTACGATCGGTGTCAGGCCAAAGAGCATCGACACCCCGTATCCAAGGAGAAAAGGCGCGATGATCCCCAGAAGTGCCACCCCCGCAGAGGCGGGCCCTACACTGACGATATCCCGCATCCGGATCTCCAGGCCCACGGAAAAGAGCAGGGCGCTCAAGCCCACTTGCCCCAGCACTTCGAGAATTTCCTCGTACTCCTGCCAGAAAGGTATTCCGCGACTGACCATCAGTGCAAGGAGAGCACCTGCCGCGAGCTCGCCGAGTATGGCGGGCAGATTGAGATGGACCGCCAGCCATCCTCCCGCCACCCCGACAATGATCAGTGCGCACAATACGAGAAAAACGCTGCCCGGTTCCATTATTCTTTCCGGCCGATCACCCGCGGAGCTGCCAATGCTCTCCGGTGCACGCGAATAACCTTGTGAAAATGAAATAGTCCGCCATTGATATGGGTAAAGGATACTGCTCACAAGCGGGATATCAAGCCGCTCGGCTCCTTGCGGATAACGGAAATATCAGATGGGATATTGCAATTGGGAATGATGATTTTTATAATATAAATGGGTGATCGGGCACAGTGTGGCCGTTTTTTTGAAAGATTGAAAAAGGAAGGGGAGAGAGGATGATCTATTCCAGACTGATCAAGCTGATCGAGGATAACGCGAGCGAGCTGACCAACAGGGTATGCAAGGACCTGCTCACCAGGGAGGAAACCAAGAGCTACCGGACGCTTCCGGAGGACCTTGTCCGTGACCGGATTTACGATGTATACAGCAGGCTCGACTCGTGGCTCAACAAGAAGAAGCACACCGGCGAGGTACAGAAGTACTACAGCGACCTGGGAAAGAGAAGGTTCGGAGAAGGGATCCCCCTGCATGAAGTGGTCATGGCCCTGATGATCATCAAGCGGTACCTCTGGCTCTATGTCAGGGAGAATCAGTTCTTCGATTCGACCTACGAGTGCTACCAGGCACTTGAGATGAACAACAAGGTCGTCCTGTTCTTCGACCGGGCAATCTATTTCACCATCATCGGCTATGAGGAAGAGCTGGCCAAATCGGCAGGGGCCGACAACGGCCTCTTCTCCCGGCTGCTGAGAAAGAGGTGATCACTCCCTGAAAAGAGAACCGCGCGTGCCCTCGCGCGAGAGGGGCGCTTTCCGAGCGGAGCAACCCTTCCCTACAGTGTTCAGCCGCTCCCGGGCGGGATTTCTTCTTTTTCGCTGAAATCAAATGAAACGTTTATCTTGAAGACGCGCCGGGCAGGGAGATCGAGGATGTCTGTCCCGAGCCGCTGCCCGATCTCGCGGATGATCCTTTCCGCCTGCGCCTTGTCCGGCGTGATCAGGGTGAACCAGCAGTTGGGGTGGCCGGTGCGCACGTAGTTGTGGGTCACCTGGCCGTAGGCGTTGACCAGCGAGGCGAACTCGTCGATTCTTTCCTGGGGCACCTCCGCGGCGCAGAGCGTGGAGTACCATCCCAGGTTCCGGGGGCTGATGACGGCACCGATTCTCCGGATCGCGCCGGTTTCCTTGAGCCTGCGGATCCTCTCCATGGCCTCGTCCTCCGTGATCCCGGTCCGCTCCCCGATCGAGCGGAACGGGCGTTCCGTTAGCGGAAAAGACCTGCTGATGAAGGTGAGGATCTTCCGGTCGATATGATCCATGCAGCCCGTGGCATCCGTATCAGGGGCATGCTTGCCCGTTTTGCCGTTGCCTGTGTTATCCATGCGACGCGTGCCTCCTTGCACCTGAAGCTCCCGATGCATCGGGGCGCATCCACCATACCTCGCGTGCCGTCGCCGCGCAGACCGCGCTCAGCTTTTGAACCAGCATATGGGGTCCCTCTGCGTGAGATCGCCGATCACTTCATGCGCGCGGGCCCTGCAGCCGCCGCATACCTCTTTGTAGCCGCATGTGCCGCATTTTCCCTTGAGCGATGCGGTGTCCCGCAGGACGCGAAGGGTATCGGACTCCTCCCAGGCGGCGCAGAATCCGCGGTCCCTGACATTGCCGCAGGGAATCTGGAGAAACCCGCACGGCTGCAGCACGCCCGTGGACGAGACAAAGCCGAACCCGCTTCCGGCAAGGCAGCCCCGGGTGTGCACAGGCTCTCCGTGCTCGGCCAGGATGCGGTAGAACTGCGGGGCGCAGGTGGCCTTGCACTCGATCCGGGAGGTCTGGTACACGCGGTGAAAATCCTCGAGCATGGAGCGGTACTCCTTGACGGTGGCGGGTTCCATGTCGTGCCCCCGGCCCGTGGGCACGAGGAAGAAGACGTGCCACGCCATGACACCGAGCGGCTCCAGAAAGGAGGGGAATGCCTCCATCTGGCTCACGTTCATCGCGGCGACCGTGGTGTTGACCTGAACCGGCACCCCCTGCTCGATGAGGCTATGGATGCCGGACAGCGCGAGTTCGAAAGCCCCTTCACGGCCCCGGAACCGGTCGTGCATGTCCGGAGTGACGCCGTCGAGGCTCACGGACACCCGAACGATTCCCGACTCTTGTATCCGCCCGGCAACCTCGGAGGTGACCAGGGAGCCGTTGGTGGCAAGGGTCATCCTCATGCCCAGGGAGGTGCCGTACCGGGCGAGTTCGTACACGTCGGGGCGCATCAGCGACTCGCCCCCGGAGAGGATCACCATCCTCGTGCCCGCGGCGCCGACCTCGCGCAGGAGGGAGAGCCCTTCGTCCGTGGTCAGCTCGCCGGGCCTGGGTTCGGCGGTTGCCGATGCCCGGCAGTGACGGCAGTCGAGATTGCAGGAGGTGGTCGTCTCCCATGCGAGGATGCGCGGTGCACTCATGTGAGGAGCTCTGCGACCCGGCACGCGAAATAGGTGATGAGCATATCCGCCCCGGCCCTCTTGATGGAGAGCACGCTCTCCATGATGCAGGCGTCTTCCGCGAGCCATCCGTTTGCGGAAGCGGCCTTGATCATGGCGTACTCGCCCGAGACCTGATAGGCGCACAGCGGCTCGTCGAACTCGTCGGCCGCCAGGCGGATCACGTCGAGATAGGGCATCGCGGGCTTGACCATGATGATATCCGCCCCTTCGTCCACGTCGAGGCGTATCTCCCGCAGGGCTTCACGCACGTTGGCCGGGTCCATCTGATACCCCTTCCGGTCGCCGAACGCGGGGGCCGAGCCGGCCGCCTCGCGGAACGGGCCGTAGAAGGACGAGGCATACTTGGCCGAGTAGCTCATGATGGGGGTGTATTCAAACCCGCTCTCGTCCAGTGCCTCGCGGATGATGCCCACCCGGCCGTCCATCATGTCGGAGGGAGCGATGATGTCCGCGCCCGCCTTGGCGTGTGACAGCGCCACCTTTGAGAGCACCTCCAGGGTCTCGTCGTTCTCCACGGCGCCCTCTCTGTCCAGGATGCCGCAGTGACCGTGGCTCGTGTACTCGCACAGGCAGACATCGGTGATCACCAGCAGATCGGGCGCCGCGTCCTTGATCCTGCGGATTGCCTGCTGCACCACCCCGTCTTTTTTGTGCGCCTCGGTGCCGAACTTGTCTTTTGTCCGGGGGATGCCGAAGAGCAGAACCGCCGGTATCTCCCGCGACACCACCTCGCCGATCACGTCGGAGAGCCGGTCGGGCGAATACCGGAACTGCCCCGGCATGGCGTCGATAGGTTCCTTGATGGACTCGCCCTCCTTGATGAAGAGGGGGTAGATGAGGTCGTCAACCGAAACGCCGGTCTCCCTCACCATTCTTCGTATTGCGGGATTTATCCGCAGTCTTCGGGCTCTCTGCTCGGGAAACATCATATCCTCCCTTTCAATGCGTATTGTTCTGATCCTTCACTGAAGATTATATATAAATTGTAGCGGGACAATGCAAGCTAGGGAAAGGTGAGAAGAACCGGAAGGAAGCCGGTGTGGTGGAGGCGCTCGATCACGATGAGCACCATGAACAGGAGCGGGAACCACATGACGCTGAAGAACGCCCGCCTGAAAAGCCGGGTGTCGATGGTGTAATGGGACGGCTCCCGGAACAGGGAAGGCCTGGGGAAAAACATGGGGGTCTTCTCCCGGTACTCGTCGAATTCCTCTCCATGGACCTCGCGCAGGTGGTTCTCTTCGGCCCGGATGACGAAGGGGTAGTACAGGCCGAACAGAATCACGATGAGCCCGAAGACCAGCACGTTGTTTGTCATGATCCCGATGCCCACGGCGCCGATGAGACTGAAGAAATACAGGGGGTTTCGCACCATGGAATAGGGGCCCTCGGTGATGAGGTCCTTTGTCTTGTGGCCGCTGATATAGGCAAGCGCCCAGAGCCGCCCGAAGGCGGCTGTGATGACGAGGATGAAGGCGAAGAAGTCCACGGCCAGGTCGAGATACGACAGTCCGCTGTACGGAGACGACGGGCCGGAGAAAAGAATCAGCAGGATGATGAGGGCGCCGCAAGCCCTCGAGATCGCAATTCGATAATCCTGGGTGAACTGTACGATGGAAGCCATATGTGATGATACTTTCTAGGACACCTGGAGGGCCGGTGTCAATGCTTTTTCAGGGATTTGCCCGGTTGACCCGGTAATTGAGGTATATTACAAAAGGGGAGGTTGTGCTGTTCCTTATGATAAAGATTGAAAGAGGTGATCACATGGCGGTTCACGCAGTCATCATGGCAGGGGGAAGGGGAGAGCGCCTGTGGCCGCTCTCGACACCGGACAATCCCAAGCAGCTCCACTCCTTCGGCACCGCAGGGAGCCTGCTGCGGAGCACCTTCGAGCGCACCCGCGGGATCGCGGACAGCTCTCGGGTCTATGTCGTCACGAACGAGCAGATCGCGGCCAGGGTCCGCGAGCACCTGCCCGAGATACCCGGAGAAAACGTCCTCGCCGAGCCCGTGGGCCGCAACACTGCTCCCTGCATAGCCTATGCGGCCCTGACCATCGCGCGGAAAGACCCTGATGCGGTCATGGCGGTCTTTCCGGCCGACCACTGGATATCGGACAGGCTGGGGTTTACCGCTGCCATCGGCTTCGGGATCGAGGCATTGAGAGAGCATCCCCGCCTCCTCATCACCCTGGGCATGGTGCCGGACCACCCCGAGACCGGGTACGGCTATATCGCACCGGGAGAGGTTGCGGCCCGGGGTGCGTCTCACCGTCTTCACCGGGTGCTCACCTTCCGGGAAAAGCCCGATCTCAAGACCGCGGAGACATACATCGAAAAGGGCTTTCTGTGGAACGCCGGGATGTTTCTCTGGCGGGTGGATACCATTCTCGACGCGTTCAGGGTCCATCTGCCCGGGATGCATGCCCTTCTCTCGGCCATGAACGAGAGGCCGGAGATCCGTGACGAGGACGTCCGGGAGTTCTATGACAGGGTCGAGGCCGTTTCCATCGATTACGGCGTGATGGAAAAGGCCGCTGATGCGGGCGTGATTCCGGCCGAATTCGGGTGGAACGATATCGGATCGTGGGACGCCCTGGGCAGAATCGTGCCCGGCGATGCGCAAGGCAACACGGTCAGCGGAGACACCCTGCTGGAAGACGCGTCCGGCAACGTGGTGTGGGCAACCCGGAAAAAGGTCGTGCTCCTGGGAGTGGACGACCTCGTGGTGGTCGAGGGCAGGGACGCGATTCTGGTGTGCCCGAGAACGAGGTCGCAGGACATCAGCCGCCTCGCCAGGCTCGCCTCCGGAGACCGGGGAAAAACCTGAGCAAAGGGGCGTTCATTGCACGAGAATGCATTACAGTTTCGAAAGAGGCTTACCGATGAGATAAGATAATTTGCGTTTGTGTAATCTACGGACAAGGAAGGGAAAACGTGGGATGTCCATGAAAGTAGAGATCCTCGGTTGCAGCGGCTCGGTGATGCCGGGATACAACACCACGAGCATCCTGCTCAACCACGACACCCTCATCGATGCCGGGTCGGTGTCTTCGGTCCTTTCCGAAGACGCGGTGTGCGCCATCCGGCATATCCTCATCACGCATCCCCACGTCGATCATATCAAGGAGCTTCCCTTTGTCTTGGACACCCTGTTTTCCAGCAGCGCGCACGGGGTGGTCATCTGGGCGAGCAGGCAGACCCTGGAAGCCCTTACCTGCAATGTGTTCAACGGCATGATCTGGCCGGAGATCCGTGACATCAACGCCCATAAGGACTTTATCACGCTCAGCGAAGTCCCGCTCGGGGAATTCGTCGTCGGAGACTTGAGCATAACGGGACATCCGGTGGACCATATCCCGGGTTCGCTCTGTTACGAAGTGTCGGAAGGCGGATCCACGGTGATTTTCAGCGGAGATGCCGGATTCGACCCGGCACTCTTCGACCTGGTGCTTTCACGGGGTGCAGGGCTCAAGGCGTTTTTCGTGGATGTCTCTTTCCCCGACCGGATGGAGGAGATCGCCCGGCTGTCGCGTCATCTCACGCCCCTGCTCCTGAAACAGGGGATCGACGGCCGCTTGGACCCGTCGGCCCGCATCATCGCCTATCACATCAAACCCAAGTACCTTGACGAAGTTGTTGCAGAACTCCCCCCGAATGTTGCATATATAGTCGGCGGGGAGGTGTTCGAGTTTTGAGCGAAGTTCTCGATGTAGCGAAAAAAGACGGGAGATGGGTGGAGTGCCCCTCCTGCGCCGAAATCATCATCACCAGGAAGCTCCAGGAAAACCTCTGGGTCTGCCACCACTGCAATCATCACTTCAGGCTCGGCGCGCGCGACAGGATCGGCATGCTCTGCGACGAGGGAAGCTTCGAGGATCTTGCCGCGAATGATCGCATCGGTGATGAGGATTCCGATGACGCCATCAGGACAGGGAAGGCCGCAATCAGCGGCAGGCCGTGCCTGCTGGGTGTCATGGATTTTTCTCACAAGGGCGGTTCCATGGGGGTCGCGCTGGGACAGAAGATCGTTCAGCTCATGAATGCAGCGCGGGAGACCGGCCTGCCGCTCGTTTTTTTCACCGCCTCGGGCGGCGTCCGCATTCACGAGGGGATCTGGGGCCTGCTCCAGATGCTCAGAACCGTGCATGCGCGCGACCGCATAACCCGTTCACCCGTGATCACGGTGTTCACTGATCCCACCACCGGCGGCGTCACGGCGAGCTTTGCCGCCCTGGCCGATGTTCTCCTGGCCGAGCCGAAAGCGCGCATCGGCTTTGCCGGCCCGCGGGTGATCCAGACCGTGCTGCGCTCGGAACTCCCGGAGGATTTTCAGAACGCCGAGACCCTGCACGCCAACGGTCTGATCGACCGGATCGTTCCGCGCCGCGACCTGAGAGACACCCTTTCCTTTTTCCTGAGATGGTTCTGAAAGACATCCCGCAGAACGTGTGGTCCTTGGGCCTGGACCGCGTGAGGCAGGCCCTGGACCGGCTGGGTCATCCCGAGCGGTCTTACCGGCACGTGCTCGTGGCCGGGACCAACGGCAAGGGCTCCACCTGTGTCTTTCTCGAGCGCATCCTCAGGAGCATGGGTCTCTCGGTCGGCACCACCATGTCACCCCACGTGACGGATTTCACGGAGCGCTTCCGCATCGACAGCCGCAACGTGGGCAGCGGCGTGCTTACAAGGGTGCGGGAGCGGATCGAGCCCAAGGTGGCGGACATCGGCCTGACCTATTTCGAGTGGTGCGTTATTCTTGCCGCCACCGTGTTCGCCCAGGAGAAGGTCGACTACGGCATATTCGAGATCGGGCTCGGGGGGAGGTATGATGCCGCCAATGTCATGGACCCGGCCGTTTCGCTCATCACCCCCATAGCCCTGGATCATACCGGGTATCTGGGCCCCACGGTGGAGGAGATAGCAGGAGAAAAGGCCCGGATAGCCCGCGCGGGAAGGCCCCTGGTCACGACCGCGACCGGTACCGCACTGGAGGTGATCAGGAACTATGCCGGAGAGATCGGCGCGGTCCTCCACGTGGTGGATACACCCTGCGAAGAGCGGACCTCTCTCAAGGGTTCGGGCCAGGCCATGAACGCTGCCCTCGCCCTGCAAGCCGCCCGCGAGCTCGGGTTTTGTCCCGGCGGGGAGCAGGTCGCCTATGCGCTGAACACCGCATTTCTTCCGGGGCGGATCGAGGAGATCGGAGACAGGGTGACGCTGGATGTGGCCCATAACCCTGCAGCCATGGCGGTTCTCATGGAATATCTTGAACAAAAGGGCTTTCATGGGGTAGGGGTGTTCGGAGTGCTTGCGGATAAGGATTTTCAGTCAATGATGGAGATGCTGAAAAAGACCTGCAGCCGTATCTACATCGCTCCGGTCCGATCGGACCGGTCGTGGGGGCCTGCCGAGATGGCCAGGTGCCTCGACGGAGAGCGGGCGGTGCGGTGCGAGACCGTTACCCGGGCCTTTCATCAGGCTCTTGGCACGGGTGAAGCGGTCGTGGTCACCGGGTCGTTCTACACGGTCGGCGAAGTCAGGGAAGCCCTGGTATGCACAGGTTTCTGATCCTATTTCTCGCCGGCGTATTCCTGCCTGCCCATATCCTTGCACAGGTTCTCGACGTGGAGGCCGAGAAGGTTGTGCGGCGCGGGGACAGGATCGAGGCTTCGGGCAGGGTCGTGGTCCGGGGCGAGGGCATCCTGCTCAGGGCGAACTACGTGGTGTTCGACACCGTGACCGAGGATTTGTGGGCCGCGGGCGACTGTCATCTGGAGGAAGAGGGCGGGGAGATGGACGCCCATATCCTCTATTACAACAACCGCAGGAAGGACCTCCGCCTTGAGCAGGGCACGGTCTTTGTCTATGCCGATCCCATCGTCATATCCGGCCGGACCATTGTCCGCTACGGGGAGGATGTGTACGAGGGCGAGGACATCACCTATACGCCGTGCCTGGGCAGACCGCCGGACTGGTCCATTGCCGCCGGCACCCTCAATGCCCCGCTGGAAGGCTACGGGAGCGTGTACAACGCCCGGTTCAGAGTGAGGAACATTCCCATCCTCTACGTGCCCTACCTCCTGTTCCCTCTCAAGCTCGAGCGCCAGTCCGGGCTCCTGTTCCCCGGGTTCGGCCATTCCACCGACACCGGCTACCGGACGGAGATCCCCCTGTATATCGTGCTCGGCAGGAGCATGGATGCGACGATCACCCCGACACATCTCAGCGACCGCGGTCTCCTGTGGGCGGGAGAGTTCCGCTACCGTCTCGACGAGGAGAGAGAAGGCTTCATATACGGGGAGAGCCTGTTCGACAAACGGGGCGGCGAGGTGATGCAAGGCGGGGTCGAGGCCACGATCCCGGATCACCGGTGGCTATTGAAGGCCCGGCAGACAGGCGGAAGCCTCACGTGGGACATTAACCTCGTCAGCCATGCGGACTATCTGCGCGACATCGGCCCGTTCTATGGAGACGAGCAGGAGTGGAAGGATTCCGCCACAACAGCGGGGTTTGAAGATGACGACGACCTGGAAGAGCTGGTGTCCCGGGTCCAGTGGAACATCTCCAACCGGAAGTTCAGCGCGAACCTCTCGGGCCAGTGGAAACAGGACCTCACGGTCGAGGACAACGACAGGACCCTGCAGGAGCTGCCCCGGCTCAGGGCGCGCATGAGACCGCAGAAGATCTCCCATACCCCGGTCCTGCTCACCTCGGATCTGACCACGGTGCGCGTGTATTCCCGTGACTGGATCGAGGCGGTCAAGAACAACGGAGAGATCGAGCTTTCGTGGCCCATAAGCCTGTATCCCTACCTTACGGTCCTGCCCTCGTTTGCCGAGATCTACCGGGACACCTTTATCACCGATCACCGGGAGGTGTTTGAAGACGACACTTTCCGCGAGCACTGGCAGGAGCGCAGCATCCTCCTGACCACCGCGCTCTACAGCGAGAGGTTTGCCGGCGGCCTGTATCACCAGGCGGTGCCCAGCGTCTCGTGGGTCTACCTGAGCCGTTACGGCGGCAACTATGACCGGAACGATCCCCAGGATATCTTTCCCGATCTCCTGGGGAACGACGACTGGGAAAAGGAATTCGACATGAACCTCTCCCTGGAAAACTACCTGCGCAATCCGTCCGGAAGATCGCTGGCCGAGCTCACCGTAAGTCGAAGCTACAGCTACATCGACGACGACTGGAAATTCTTCGAGGCCAGAGCGCGGCTGAACCCGGTTTCCTGGTTCAGCGCAGAGCACACCAACAGGTTCGGCAGGGAGCCGTTTCGCCCCTATGCCACGCACGAGCACTGGAGCAGGCTCACGCTCAGGGATGCCCGGGGCGACGAGCTGTATGCCGCCGAGGAGTATGTCCGGCCTGCCGTCAACGATCGGGAGCGGTCCGGAGACGCGACCAAGTCGGCCTACGCGGGCGTGAACGCCAAACTTATCGGCGGGTTCTCGGCCCGCTATGAGATCGAGTATGACTTTCTCGACCGGAGATATGAACACTCCCGGCAGGGCCTTTCATATGCGTCCCAGTGCTGGAGCGTGGACCTCTACCGGGAGGTGGAGCCGAGCGAAGGCGAGCGGCCCCGGGAGACGACCATCAGCCTGCTCGTCAATCTCCTGGGATTCGGGCAGATTCTCAGTGCGGAGCAGGAGTTCGAGGCAGGCCGGTGATACCTTCCCGCGAATGGACATCTGAGCTCATGCATAACCGGGGCATGCCCCCGCACATCATCCGCCACAGCCACGCGGTCCGGCTGGTGGCGGTCAGCGTGGCAGTCACGCTTGAGAAGGCCGGGTTCGAGATCGACATGCGCCTGGTGGACCGGGCAGCCCTTCTGCACGACATCTGCAAGGCCGACAGCCTGCTCAACGGCGGGGACCATGCCCTTATGGGAAGGCGGCTCATGGAGGAACTCGGGTATCCGCGCATCGGAGAGATCGTGGGCCAGCACGTCCGGCTCGAGTCCCTGGAGGTGAACGAGGCCATGGTGGTCAACTACGCAGACAAGAGGGTCATGCACGACCGGGTGGTATCGCTACAGAAGAGGTTTCTCGATCTCATGGACCGCTATGGAAAGAACGAGCAGAGCATGCAGCGGATTCTGAAGCACTATGAGGATGCATCAGAGGTGGAGCAGGTTCTGATACGGAGCTCGGGTCTCGAAGCCGAATGGCTGAATTACTTAAATCTGATAACGGGTGATCACGCGCTCGATGGTGGAGAGGGTCTCCTGTGAGAGCACGGCCCGGTCGAAAAGCAGCGCGAGCACGTAGATCTTGAAGGGATAGACCAGCACGAGCCGGTTCAAATCGATGAAGGTGACCTTCTTCGGTGTGGACGAGGTGAGGCTTCCCAGATTCTCCGTGATGTTGAGAAAAAAGGCGGTCACGTAAGACAGATCGACATCGCCCGCGATCTTACCGCTCTGGTACAGAACCTCGTTTTCGGAGGTAATGACCGCCACGCCCGTACATTCAGGCAGCGACGAGATGTTTTTCACCGCGATGCGCGTGGGCTCGTCGATGAGCGTGATATCGCTGTTGTCGATCTCGCCCTTTTCCAGGGCCAGACTCATCTCGTCGGCCTTTCTCATGCCCTCGATGAGCAGGTACTCCCAGTTGGTATTGATAGTGACCCTCGGCGCCTTCATCCCGCCCATGAACCGGAAGCTCCCGCTCGACCATGAGAGGATGCTGAACAGCGCCTCCTCACCCTCGACAGCTCCAATCTCGGCATGGGTGATCTGGCCGTCCTCGAAAAAGATGCATCCCTCGCGCTGATCCTTACGGATGTAGAGCGCTGTGGTGACCTGGCTCAGGCAGTTCATCTGGATGAGGTCGGGCAGTTGCAGCCCGGTCATGCTTCCGTCGAACCCGCGCGCGCTCTCTTCCCTGAGGGCTTTGAGGATGAGCCCACGCATCTGCTCGATCTCGAAGGGCTTTTCGATGTAGAAGAGCGAGCCTCTTGCCTTTGCCTTTGCCTTGATCTCGGAAGAACCGTACGCGGTCATGATAATGACCTTGGTAGCCGGTTTCTCATCCTTGATCTTCAGCAGCACGTCGAGGCCGTTGATGCCGGGGAGCCTGATGTCGAGCACGACCAGGTCAAAGGGGCTCCTTCTCATGAGGTCGAGTGCGGTCTCACCATCATTGGCGGTGGTCACCTCGAAGGTATCGCGGTCGTTGGACAGGGACTTGGCCAATGACCAGGTCAATGTTTCTTCGTCGTCGACTATCAGTACCTGCTTGGGCATGTTATCTGCTCCCGAGCTTCTCAAGGGCTATCTTCAGCGATGTTTTCAGCCGGAAGAACGAGTCTGCGAGGCTTGCCATGGACTTGCCACCCGCCGGGGAGAGCTCTGCGTCGAAATCGCCGAGGCTCAGCTGCTCGAAGGCCTTAGCCGTCCGGTTCAGGGGCCGGGAGGTCATGAAGACGATGATCAGCGGAAAGATGATCGCGAGGACAAGCCCACCGCCCAGGTACATCATCAGGACGGTCTTGAGAGACTTGACGCTCCTGCCGATCTGGGCATCCTGCTGGGAAATGAGTTCCTGTTCCCACGATCTGGGCTTGAACCCCAGGAGGGTCCGGTTCCGGGAAAGCGGGGCAATCGCCACCATGTATTCTTCCGTCTGCACGGTCTCGCGCGATGACTTTTTGATCGCGGCGAGGATGGGCGCCGCCTCGTCGAGCAACTGCGGGAGGGCGTGTATCTTCTTGCCCGCGTGATCCTGGTTGGTGGAATTCTCGATCATCAGGTTCGCGTTGTTCACAATAAGGACCTCTCCCCACGAGGCAGGCAGCGGGGCCTCGGTAAGCTTCTCGGTGTCCATGCTCATCATGGCCCAGGAGAGGATGTTGGAATTTTCCTTGTACAGTCGATCCTCCAGCACGGAGAGCCCGAGGTCGCTGACGGCCTTCGTCTGGGTGTGAACAAAGAAGGCCGAACCCAGGAGGAACACCAAGAAGCAGCAGAAGGCGACTGCGAACGATGCGATCTTCATGGGATTATATTTCCTCCGTATTGATCCAGTCGGTCATAGTGTCGAGAAACTGCAGTGACATGGTCTCGCTGGGGATCCTGTTCGAGATGGTCTCGATGAGGGCAGCCTTCTGCTCGAGATCGTCAGCCAGGAGATCAAGGCCCATCTCCTGGGCCGTTTCCCTGATGATGAAGGGCGCAACAGGGCCGATCGCTCTGGTGAGGTCATCTTTTAAAGCATTCATGAAAGGGGTTTCCGGGAGCTCGACCATGTCGACCGGGGATTCCCCCTCGGAGGGATATGCCTCATGGAGCAGGCCCGACTTCACGAGGGTATAGAACACCTTCATGGTGTCGGACACGCCCAGGCCGGTGTTCTGGGCGATGTCGGCAATGGTTTTCTTTCCGTCGATCTGGGAGAGGATCTTCCACTGAATGGATTTGAGCACGATCTCCTTTTCCTTTATCTCGGGGTCAAACGCATATACGATCGTGCTCGAGGGTATGAGCGAGATTACACGGTCCATCTGCCTGATGCGGTTTGTGGCCTCGGAAAGGATCTCGTCGACCGAGAGCTCCACCGTGACCGCATCCGGCATCTCATCCACACTGAACCGGTACTCGCCCGAGGTCCATACCGCGAGCTCGTAAACGGCCTTTGCTCCCTGCAGGGCACCGCACTGGGCATGGATAATCTCTCCGTCGCGGAAAAAGATGTTTCCCGACTGGGAGCCGTTGCTCAGAGAAAGCTTTCCTGAGCGTTTCCCCAGTGAAAGGATCTTGACGATCTCCGGGCACCGCGTGGTGTCCAGGCCGCCGCTGATATCCTGGTTCATCTAAAACTTCTCCTTTAAAACTTCTCCTTCACGAGGTTCGCAATGACCAGTTTCCCGGTCATTCTCACCAGGGCGAGGTTCACGCGGGTGCTCGACAGCACCATGAGCATGGTCATGCCGTTGGTGAAAACGGTCAGCACCAGGTCATCAAAAAATATCTCCATGGTGTTGCCGGGTCTCTTCGGGGTCTGCATCAGGTCGTCGTAGAGCAGCTTTATCTGCTTTTTCGCCCCGGCAAACCGGTGCTTTGACGGGAGCTTGATCTGCATGGTTCTGTCCCGTGCGAGCACATATCCGTGAACACCTGAAATTTTCAGAATATCTTTTATCGTGCCCTTCATATTTATTGTTCTATCGGCTTGTCCTGCGGCTTTCTTTACCCTTGACGGAACTGGGGCGACATTCATACTTTAAGGTGTATGACCGATAAAGAGACTATTGAAGAACCTATAAAAAGGAGCACAGGGATGCGCTACTTTCGTATAATACTCAGCACACTGATCGGCATGCTGGTCAGCAGATTAACCTTTTTCGAGAAAAAAAGCCTCCGCTCGATCGATCTCTCGGATCTGATCACCCAGGACTTTCGGCAGTTCACTGATCGGAATGCCATGGCGGACGACTTCAGAAGTTTTTCCAACACCGACGATTACAACAGGGATTTTCTGTCCATCTTCCAGAGCTTTAAAAAAGACTTTTATCTGGATTACTCTCAGAAGGACGGCCATTTTCGAGTATAGCCGTGTTCCTGTTTTATGTTGTTTCCCTGGCCTGATAAATCCTGAAAGCTCGTCCCCGGACGCGACGGGCCCTCGTTCGGCCCGAGATCGCACAGGCCCGTACAGCCTGTATGCATGCTTTTAGGCAGATGCCTCATCCGCAAATCGGCCCGGGTGCTCCGGGCGGCATCGACCCGCAGGTTTATCAGGTGCAATGATTGACTTGTGTTCGGGGGCGAACTCGCCTATATGATCTGGTAATTCGAGAGAATCGACTGTCAAAAGGGGTGAGGCGTGCCATGGACCGCATAGAGGAAATCATTGAGGAGAGCATACAGCTTCACAGCCGTCTCCCGGGGCTGGTTCCGGAAATAACCAGGGCTGCACAGATGATGATCGACGCGCTCGCCAGGGACAAGAAAATCATGTTCGCCGGCAACGGCGGCTCGGCGGCCGATGCCCAGCACCTGGCCGCAGAACTCGTGAACCGGTTCCGGAAGAACCGGCAGCCCATCGCCGGCCTTGCGCTGACCACCGACACCTCGGTCATCACCTCGGTGGGCAACGACTTCTCGTTCGACGAGATCTTTTCCAAACAGGTCAGGGCCCTTGGCAGGGAAGGGGACGTGCTCGTGGGCATATCCACCAGCGGCAATTCAGGGAACATCATCAATGCCCTCGACGAGGCGAGGTCGATGGGGATATCGACGATAGCGCTCGCCGGAAAGGGCGGGACGATCAGCGAGCACGCGGACTGCACCCTCGCCGTACCATCGCAGAGCACGCCGAGGATCCAGGAGGCTCACATCCTCATCGGCCACATTCTCTGTGAAATGATTGAAGATGCATCGATTCGGATCGTTTGACTTCTTCATGCATCAATACTATAGTCATATTCATCACAGCAGCAACACACCTGCGCAATACGAACACGCCACGGGGGCGTAATGGGTTCGACGGGGGTGGTTGAGGTACAAGGAGCATGCCGAGGTCTGCTACCTCGTAAAACAGGCAGAAAACCAATAAGTGCCGACGATTATTCTTACGCACTGGCTGCTTAAGCAGCCACGTCCTGTTGATGCCTGCTCATCGGCATCAGTCACGGACGTCAAACAAAGATGAGCGCACCCGGCAGCTTTCGCCTCTTGGGCTGACGGGTTACACAAAGGGGCCGGGACATGGAAAGCCTGTCTGCGGGCCGACCGTGTCTGGGACTCAAATACACAGACTACGCATGTAGCCGCCTTGTGCTGAAGGCCTTCGGACGGGGGTTCGATTCCCCCCGCCTCCA